>LFSR01000020.1 GCA_001513155.1 Syntrophomonas sp. DTU018 | reverse complement strand
AGGGAACTCAGGGGTAGGCAAAACCCATATAGCTACTGCCCTGGCTTATGAAGCCTGCCGCCAAGGAATGAAGGTTAAATTCTATACTGCTGCCGGACTGATAAACGAGATGCTGGCAGCTCAACAAGAATACAAGTTAAACCGTTTGGAAAAGCAGTTTCTATCCTATCACCTGGTAGTGATAGATGAACTGGGCTATGTCCCTTTTAGTAAAACCGGCGCTGAACTACTGTTCCAATTCTGTTCAGCACGTCACGAACGGGGCAGCCTGATTATTACCACTAATCTTGAATTTCCCAAATGGACGGAGGTGTTGCTAGACGCACAGTTGACGGCAGCATTGCTGGATAGGCTCACCCACAAAGCCCATATCCTAAACATCAATGGCGAAAGCTACCGCTTTAAGCAGGCTCTCGCCAGGCAATCCACTGATTAATTTTTTNNTTTTTGCGTAAGTGGCCTAATTTCTGACCAGCGAATTGCCTAATTTTTAATTGACATTAACACCTGTTTAGGCAAGCAGGGACGATTTTCTGTCAAAACTCAAGCTTTTGTGTCTTGAGATGATTTTTATCGACATGGCAGAAAATCGTCCCTTTTTGCTGGGAATATCTTGTTATCCTTATCGGGCCGGTTTTCTAAGAAGAATAGATCCAGCATCAAGGAAATATCAACAATATATAGAATATTTAAATAAGTCTAAAATTACCGGGGAAAGGATAGGGGGAAAGCCGGGTGCTGAAGCTCAGTAAAATGCCCAAGAAATACCTGGACGTAATTGAGATGATTTTCAATGAGTTTGATGGTGCTCTTATTGTTGACGAAAATGGAATCATCCGTATCATTACCGATTATTATTGCCGGGAAAGTGGTCTGTCCAAGGAGAAAGTACTGGGCCGCAGAGTAGACGAAGTTTTTCCCAATACCCGTATGCTGGAGGTATTGCGCACCGGCAAACCTATCATTGCTGACCTTTGGGAACTTAACGGAAAAGCCCAGATAGTATCCCGGGTACCCATTACAGCAGAGGGCCAAATCATTGGCGCCGCAGGATTTAGTATTTTTCGCTATTTGGATGAAGCCCAGGGGTTCGCCCGGCGCATTTCCAAAATGTTTTCCGAATTGAAATATTATAAAGAAGAAGTCAAGCGTTTGTCTTCGGCTAAGTATTCCCTGGCTTCCATCGTGGGCAGGAGTGAAGCCATACTGGAAGCCAAGGAACAGGTGCGCATGGTCGCCAGTACCTCTATACCTGTATTGATAACCGGAGAAACCGGCACAGGCAAGGAACTGTTTGCCCATGCCATTCATCAGGAAAGCAACCGCCGTGAATACCCGCTGATTAGAGTAAACTGTGCTTCCATTCCCGACAATCTGCTGGAAAGCGAATTGTTCGGCTATGAAGAAGGAGCCTTTACCGGAGCCCGTAAAGCAGGGAAACCGGGCAAATTTGAACTGGCTGACAAAGGTACTCTCTTTTTGGATGAGGTATCTGAACTGTCCTGGGTTTCCCAAGCCGGCCTGCTGAGAGTGCTGCAGGAAAAGGAATTGGAACGAGTGGGTGGCACTCAGACTATTCCTGTAGATGTGAGGATCATTTCAGCCACCAATAGTTCCCTGCGGGATATGGTAAGCCAGGGAAAATTCCGCAAGGACTTGTTTTTCCGGTTGGATGTTTTTCCGATTTACATACCGCCCCTACGGGAGCGGATGGAGGATTTGGAACCCCTGGTAGAGTGCTTTATAAGTCGATACAACCAGGAAACCGGAGGACGTATCGAAGGCATTTCCAAAGAAGCTTTAGCCCGCCTGCACCAATATCACTGGCCGGGCAATGTGCGGGAACTGAACACGGTAATTGAACGGGCCTGCATTGATGCTGGGGAAGGGATAATAACTCTGGACAATTTGCTGCGGTTTGCCGGTCAGAAAAATGGTGCCGGCAACCGGTTTAAATACCAGGGATTTGATCTGGCCAAAGCCCGGGAAGAAGCGGAAAAGCAGACTATATTAAGGGCCCTTAAAGCCTGTGGGGGCAACAAGACCCAGGCTGCCCAATTATTAGGACTAAGCCGCAGTGCGCTGTATTATAAGATGGAGCAGTATAAAATCGGCAATTCTTTGACTGAATCTTCAAAATAGTGTGTAAAATGTTTTAAACATTGCCCAAAAATTAGTACACTGAAAACGTTATACATCCGCAGTGGTATGGATAGGGCACCTGACCAAGGGTGTAAGAAAAGCTGTACACTACAGAGGGCTGGGTCATGTCTGGTCTATATTAAATTCGAGTAAAATCGGCAGTTATTGTACTGGCATGTTTTGTGCAATACCCCCGGTTGAATTTTTATTATAGGGGGTATTATAGTATGGCCATTTCAGAAAAGCGACTTCCACGAGCCCATGTTAAGTATGCTAATTGGAAAGAAGAATACCAGGCAAAATTAATGGATGCAGCGGATGCAGCAGCTTTGGTTAAGGATAATGATGTAATTATGATGCCGGGAGGAACCTGTATTCCCCATGATTTTTCGGTGGCTTTGAGCAACCGGGTCAGTGAACTGAGGAATGTTACTGTCTGCCTGGGATTGGCCCTGAAACTCTACGACTATATGCAGCCCCAGTATAAAGAGCACATTCACATCGAAACTCCCTTTGTGGGACCGGTGGAGCGTATGTGCCTGGAGTGGAAAACCGCCCAGTATATACCGGTCCATTTAAACCAGCTGGCTGAATGGATGGATTGCCGCAAGCCCAATGTCACTTCTTTTGTGGTCACCCCTCCTGATGAAAACGGATATATGAATCGCTCCTGTTTTGGCGGTTTGGTTCCCCGCCGGGCTATTCAGCGCTGTGATCTGGTAATTGCCGAGGTGAATCCCCGCACTCCCTGGCTGGTAAGTGATGATTTGAAAATCCACGTTTCCGAAGTAGATGTGATTCTGGAAAGCGATGCTGATCTGGTAGAAATACCGGATATCCCTATTACTGATGTAGAAAAGCAAATCGCTCAGTATATTGTGGAAATGATTCCTGATGGTTCCACCGTTCAGCTGGGGCTGGGAGGCCTGGCCAATGCCATCGGCTATTTCCTCCACGACAAGAAGGATCTGGGGGTTCACACGGAAGTGGTGCAGAACTCCATTATGGAACTTATGAAATCAGGAGTAGTTAACAACAGCAAGAAAAACATTTATCCCGGCATTACCACCGGTACCTTTTGTGTGGGGGATGCCAAGCTGTGGAATTATGTGAACCACAACCCTAAATTCTGGTTTATGGAAGTGGAGAAAAACAATGATCCTTATTTTATAGGGCAGCATGACAATCTGATCTCAATCAACAATGCCCTGATGATGGATTTGACTGGCCAGGTGGCATCGGAATCTATTCGTCATAGGCAATACAGCGGTACCGGCGGGCAGGTTAATTTTGTCTGGGGTGCTCGTTTTTCCAAAGGCGGCAAAAGTATTATCGCCCTTAACTCCACCTTCACCGACCGGGAGGGCAAACTGAAATCCCGGATAGTACCTTTCCTGCCGGCCGGTACGATTGTATCCACACCCCGCAATGATGTGGAATATATTGTAACTGAGTATGGAGTAGCCAACCTGCGTTATAAGAGTGTAGGCGAGCGGGTACGGGAAATGATACGCTTATCCCATCCCCAATTCAGAGATGAGTTACTTTTCCAGGCCAAACAAATAGGCTGGATTTAAATATCAGCCCTTTGCCCCCTGGAAGGCTCCCCTTGACAGCAGCAAGCCCGTTAATGGAGGAGCCCGGGGGCACTTTTTTGCTCTTATACCTGCCGGGATTTGGACTACGTAGAAGCAGAGATTCCGTCGACATAGCCGGAAGACACCATTAATTCGTAGATTTTCAAGGCAACGAAAAGGTTGGCCCGATCCTCAATTTTTTGCAGGTTCATGCCGGTAAGTTCCTCAACCTGTTTGAGCCTGTAGCGAAGGGTATTGATATGCAGGTGCAGGCGTTCAGCCGCAGCTTTCACATCCAGGTTGGCATCAAACAGGCAGCGCAGGCTGACCAGAAGTTCTCGCTGGTTTTCCCGGTCGAAATTAATTACCGGCCCTAGGAATTTTTCATAGAACTGAACCAGTACCTTGGGTTCATTCTGGCAGATCAGGGAAAAGACTCCCAGGTCAGAGAAATGCTTAATGAAAAAGCTGTTGCCCACCAGCTTGGACAGGTGGAGAGCAAAAATGGCTTCTTTGTAACTGCGGTGCAGATCGGGTAACGGATACTTGTTGCCAATGCCGAAGGATACCCGGTAGCCAAACTTCTTCAGAATATCTTTCTGGTGCTGGGTGATATGTTTTATATGCTTTTCCCAGCCGTATTCTATTTCCAGGGTTTTCTGATCATAATGAGTAGGGCACACAAAAACCAGGTATTTGTTTTCCCACACGGTACAGATGATATCCAGATCCTTATATGCCAGCCAGTCCTTGGAGTGAGAAAGCAGGGTATCCATTTCCCTTTTGGTAAGGGTATTTTCGGGTTCCATAATGCAGACATAATATAGGCGGTTGATATCTATGAGCGGGTAGGTATGCTTGAGAAGATCCTTGATGTTTATGTTCCGCAGCAAAAGGTTGGTAATAAGATGGTCAGTGTTCTGGTTTTCGATGGATTTCAAGATACATGATTTACAAAGGTTTTTATGGCTAATTTGGTTACGCTGAGGTGTTCTGTAAGGACATCAACTTCTTCCGGGGAAACACCTGGGACTACTACATAACCGTCTTTCGGCTGGTTTCCTACTCGAAAGTACAGAGTGGAAGCCATTTCATCGAAATATATGTTTTCCTTCAGGTCCTCAGGCGGCAGGTCGATATAGCGATCATCAGGAGGATCATCGCCGGATCCTTGGCTGCTGGCACAAATCTTTCCCGTATAATCAGTGATAATAAACTGTTTGTCACTGGTCATGCGCAAATATCCAAAAACTTGGTCCAGTTTACCCGTGTCCAGGATGGATTCCACCAAAAGGATGGTGGGATCTGCAGGCTTTCCCATAACATTCCTCCTTTCCCCAATTCCCCGCAATGGCGGATAATCCCAGAAGACATATTCCGTAAGTACGGTAATTTTATCAAATAACAACTTAACAGGAAACCAAGGTATCCGTATGAAATAACCAGGAATGTAGGAAAATGGTGCCCATGTTCGCCATTGTAACTGGATAATTGCTGTTCAAGGGCGATCACTGGTACCCAAAAGCAGCAATTAATATGAGCACTGCGACAAAATACCGGCTTTGCTTTCGTTCAGCAGCACAAAGGATTCTCCCGGAAAAACACAGAATTCGACAGCCATTCCAAATAAGGAATCCCCGCAAATATTCTGCAGCAAAGGCTTCAGCAAATTTCCCCAATTACTCAATCCAGATCAGCCCGACTTAATGGACAAGCTGAAAACGGCAGGAGGTGGTGATACCAGCCGCAACAGCAAGAATCACGAAGGGGGGATTGGGATGTCCAGGCTCAGTTTTTCGCGGAAAACTGTGCTTATAGCAGCTGTACTAGTCGTAGTTATTGGAGCGGCTTCCGCTGCAGTACTTTTAAAAGCCAGTGAAAACCCCAGTTTTTGTGCTACCTGCCATGTAATCCGTCCTTACTATGAGTCCTGGCTGGGAGGAGATCTGCAGGTGGCCAGGCATGCAGAAGCCGACGTCAAGTGCTTGGATTGCCACCACCAGAGTATACCGGAAAAAATTCATGAAGGCATAGCCTTTGTAACCGGAAATTACGAAAAACCCCTTAAAGAACGTGATTTTTCCCGCGAACAATGTCTGGAGTGCCATTGGGAGGATTGGGAACAAACCGTAGCTGCCACTGATTTTGAAATGTCTAATCCCCATGACAGCCATCTGGGCGAGATAGAATGCCACTTGTGCCACAAAATGCATCGGGAGTCGCAGGTTTACTGTGCCCAATGCCATGATTTCGAATGGTTTGAGACCCTGGACAAGAGCTGGAAAATTGCCGATGGTATTTAAGGCTTTATAAGGAGGGATTATTCATGTCTGCAACTGGTATGAACAGGCGTGAGTTCATTAAAAAAACCGCTGCCACTGGATTGGTTCTGGCTGGTACTGCTACCCTGGCAGGATGCGGCCTGGGGTCCGGAGGGGAATCCATAAAATGGAGCGAAGAAGCTGATATAGTGATCATCGGATCAGGTTTTGCCGGTTTGGCTGCTGCTCTGGAAGCCACTGAGGCTGGAGCCAAGGTGAAAATAATTGAAAAAATGCCTACTCCGGGAGGAAACTCCATTATAAATGGTGGCGACATGGCTGCTGCAGGCTCCAAAATGCAGGCGGAAATGGGCATTGAGGATTCCCCGGAATTAATGCTGGAAGATATGCTGAAAGCCGGGCTGTACCTGAACCATCCGGAGAAAGTCAAATTAGTAGCGGAAAGATCTGTAGAGGCCCTGGAGTGGGTTATGAATTATGTTGGCACCAAGTTTGTAACCGTCAACTACCATGGCGGCCACTCTGTGCCCCGTACCCACCAGGCTGAGACCGGCTCTGGCGGCGACATCGTAAGACCTATGCTGGATAAATTGAAGGAAAAAGGAATTGAAGTGGAGACTAACCGGAAGATGGTTCGCTTGATCCAGAATGAGGAAGGCCGGGTAATAGGTGTAGAGGTACTGGACAAATATAAATTTGGACAAGAGGACAGCGGTACTCCTGTGTTCATAAAAGCCAAAAAAGCTGTGATTCTGGCTGCCGGCGGTTTTTCTCAGGATCTGCAGATGCGCATGATCCACGATCCCAAGCTTACCGACAAGTTGGACAGCACCAATCATCTCGGCGCTACTGGAGAAGTGCTGCGGGCGGCCATGAAAATCGGCGCCATGGATGTCCAGCTTGACTGGATACAGTTGGGCCCCTGGGCCAGTCCTGATGAAAAGGGATTCGGGTATGTGCCTCATTTCTGCGAGCGGCTGGTAGGATATGCGCCCATGATCAATCCCAAAACCGGCAAGCGGTTTATTAATGAAACCGGCAATCGCAAAGTAAGAGCCGATGCTATTTTGGAAATAGGTGAACCTGTAATCCATGTAGCCGATGAATATGCTGCCAGAAAACAAGTAATACCCTCCTCCTTCGAAGGCGGCCTGAGAAACGGGTCTATTAAGCAATTTGATACCCTGGAACAGGTGGCTGAGCATTACAATATTCCGTTACAGCCCTTCCTGGAGGAAATCCAGCGCTGGAACTCCATAGTGGAGAAAGGACAGGATGACGATTTTGGCTGTATGATTTTCCCCGATGCCAAGCCGATGACTACGGGACCCTTCTATGCCGCCAGACTTTGGCCTAAAGTACACCACTGCATGGGCGGACTGGTTACCAATACCCAGTGCCAGGTAATCAATCAGGACTTTGAGCCCATCAAAGGGCTGTATGCCGCAGGGGAAATCACCGGCGGCGTACATGGAGCAGTCCGGCTGGGCGGCTGTGCTGTAACCGATTGTATTGTCAACGGAAGGATTGCCGGGCAGGAAGCCGCCAAAGAGGAAGCCTGGAGCTAAGGATCCCCAACAGACTGGTTTGGAAAAGCCCTCGCTAAGGCAGGTCTTAGCGGGGGCTTTTTACATGCAGCAGGTTGGGTTGAATAATTCTGTCGCCGGCATGGGATTGGACTGACAAGCATATATTTGTATGACTAGTGGTGGAATGGAACTTTGACGGGAGGGAAGAGGATGGAAAAGCGCAGGGAAACTCTCACCAGAGTCATGGCCGAGTTCCTGGAAATACCCAAAGACCTGGTTCTGGATCTGCCCAAAGTTACCATAATAGGCCGCAATGAAATCTACCTGGAAAACCACCGCGGCATTATAGAATATTTGCCCAACCGGCTCAGGATTAATTTGTCCCGGGGCTTTATCGAAATCGAAGGAACGGATTTGGAGATAAAGGCCCTCATGGCTGATGAAATCAGTATCAGCGGGCTGGTTCACAGTGTGAAATATCACGACTAGCCAAAGGGGTAATGACCAGTGGTCAATCGCTTTTTCGAACAGGTGGGCGGCATCATCCGGGTGCGTTTGCAGGGCAAGAACCTGGAGAAAGTTATTAACATGGCCCTGGCCCGGGGCATCTTTATCAATGACGTGAAACGCAAAGAAGATGGCTTGCATTTTAAGATCCGCAGCAGTGCGTATTCAGCTCTCAAGAGCATAGCGGAGGAGAACGGCTACCAGCTGGAAATAACCGAAAAGAAAGGCATTCCCTTTTACCAGGCTCTTCTTAAAAGGAGACTGGGCTTTGTCATCGGGGCCTTGATTTTCATAATAGCTTTATACTTTTTGTCATCCTTCGTATGGTTTATCGAGGTCAGCGGTACCCAGAAGGTGGATCCCACCCGTATTCTGGTTACCGCCGCTCGTTATGGATTATACCAGGGTGCCGCCAAGTGGAATTTCAGCCGCAGCCAAGTTGAAGAAGGGTTGCTGCGGGACATAAGCCAGTTAACCTATGCCAAGGTGGACATACGGGGGGTAAGGGTAAACATTGAAGTGGTGGAAAAGGTTCTGCCCCGGGATGAGATTACCGGGCCCTGTCACCTGGTAGCTTCCCGGGATGGAATCGTGGAGGATGTTCTGGTCCTGGAAGGCCAGGCTAATGTGGCTGCCGGCGATGTGGTGGCCGCCGGGGATATACTGATATCGGGAATAGTATTTCCCGAGCCCAGTCCCTACATGGTTTCTGATCCGGAGAAAGGCCCCCAGGTCAGCATGCCCTACACGGTGAGGGCCAGGGGCAGGGTAAAGGCCCGGGTGTGGTACGAAGGTTACGGGGAATGTCCCCTGGTGCAGGAGAAAGTGATTCCCGGCCGGCAGGTAACCAAATATTATTTGGAAACCCCCTGGCGGACCATTACCTTGAAGGATGAAAAAGAAGAATTTGACCTGGCGGAAGAAGAACACAAGCTGAGAACAATACACACTCCGGTGGGTGATATAACCCTGCATGAACTGGTTATCACCGAACAGGTCAAAGAAGTGACCGAGCTGTCAGCAGCGGAGGCAGAAATAATAGCCGCCGGCAAAGCGGAACAGGTGTTGAAAGATAAAATTAATTCCGCCAAAAAGATCATAAATACTACCAGGGAAGTGGTCTCATCCCCCAGTGATCCGATTATACGAATTAAGCTGACTGCTGAAGTTATTGAGGACATTGCCATGCCGGAACCTATCGGAGGAGGGGAACATAGCCAGCCGTGATTTTGATATGATATAATAACGTAAATATTTTCGCGAATGGGGGAATATCCTTTTTGCCTGACAAAGAGACCAGAATTTCTATAGGGGATAACACTCTGGCTGCTATATTGTTTGGTGCTGGCGATGAGAATTTCCGTTACCTTCGCAGCATATCATCGGCTGACATTTCTGCGCGGGGATCGGATATCTATATCAAAGGCAGTGAGGAAGACGTCAATTTTGCTGCTGATCTGATAAACAGTCTCCTGGATGTAGTGGAAAATGAACACCAGTTGACTGTCAATGATATAAACTATATGTTTAATTTGTTAAAACGCGGTGAGCACAAACGCCATATTGACATTGTCTCGGGAACTCTTCTGAACACCTTTCGCGGCAAGGCCATCAAAGCTAAAACCATCGGCCAGAAAAGGTATGTTCAAGCTATTCTCCGGGATGATGTGGTGTTCGGCATTGGACCAGCCGGAACCGGGAAAACCTATTTGGCCGTAGTAATGGCGGTAAGGGCCCTGCGCAACAAGGAAGTTGAGAGAATCATACTGGTCAGACCTGCCGTGGAAGCGGGGGAAAAGCTGGGCTTTTTGCCTGGCGATTTTATTGAAAAGGTGAATCCCTATTTAAGGCCTCTCTACGATGGGCTGTTTGATATTTTGGGAGTAGAAGTAACCCAGCGTTACTTGGAAAAAAACATCATTGAAGTAGCCCCTCTGGCTTATATGCGGGGAAGGACCTTGAATGACGCCTTTATAATACTGGACGAAGCGCAGAATACTACTCCCCAGCAGATGAAGATGTTTTTAACCAGGCTGGGTTTCGGATCCAAGGCGGTTATTACCGGAGATATCACCCAGGTTGATCTGCCTAAAGACGAATATTCAGGTTTGATTGAAATACGCAAGATTTTGGCCAATGTAAAAGGAGTATCTTTCGAGTACCTGACCAAAGAGGATGTCATCCGCCATCCTCTGGTGCAGCAGATCATTGATGCTTATGAACAGTATGAGCCCCAGCACGGTCGCTTTTAGCGGCTGAAAGCTGGACTCGCTAAAGGAGCTTTATAATGCGAGTACCTGCAAGCCTTAAATGGATAGGCAATGTGTTCGCAAATTTTTTCCGCCACTCCACCACCCAAAAAGTGTTGGGGATACTGCTGTTTTTCTCCATAACTATCCTTATCGTATTCAGCAGTTTCAGCCCCAAGCAGGTAAATCTCAAGGTGGATGAAGTAGCCCGGGAAGACATACAGTCCAAAATCAATGCGGTGGTAATTGACGAAAAGCAAACGGCAGAATTGCGCAAGCAGGCGGCCGAGCGGGTCCAGAAGGTCTACCAGGAGGACAAGTATGCTCTGGCCAATACCACCAATGAAATTAACAGCTTTTTCACCACCGTTAACGAGATCCTGGCGGCTGAAGGTGAGCATGACATCCAGCTCCAGGAACTGATTGAAAGCACTAACAGCCTTCGGGATGAAGCCAATTTGCAGCTGCACAGCCCTACCCTGGCTCAGTACATCATCAACGCCCGCCCCGAAGATCTGGAACTGATTCGCCAGGCTGCCCTGTCGGTGGTGCAGAATCTCTTAAGCAAACCGGTAACGGAAGAAGCGCTGCCAGATATCTACCAGCAGGCTCATGCTCAGGTGGACTCCATGGGTTATTCCCGGACTGCCCGGGATATTATAAAGCTGGTGGCTATCAACAGCCTGCGCCCCAATCTGATTTACAACGCTGAAGCTACCGAAAAAGCCATTCAGGAAGCGGTTGAAGCGGTACAGCCGGTCCAGAAGAATATCAAAGCCGGCGAAATAATTGTCCGGGCCGGAGACCGGGTGACCGCCGAACAGATTTCCATTCTGGAGCAGTTAGGCATCCAGCGCACCCAGAGTTATACTTCCACTCTGATAGGAGCAGGAATCTTTGTCCTGTTGACTTTCTGGCTGGTTATTCAGTTCCTGCGCCGCTATTATCCGGATATATTCA
This sequence comes from Syntrophomonas sp. DTU018, assembly GCA_001513155.1. Lineage (GTDB taxonomy): Bacteria > Bacillota > Syntrophomonadia > Syntrophomonadales > Syntrophomonadaceae > DTU018. Next base: position 37,607 of record LFSR01000020.1, on the reverse strand, counting down.
AAGATGACCGGCTGATGCTGCTGATTGGCCTGATATTTATTATAATCCTGCTGTTGACTAGGTTTTTGACCATGATCAAAATAAGTAACAATGCGGAGATAAATGCTCTGGTGGGGTATTTGGCTCCGGTGGCAGCGGGGTCCATGCTGATCGCCATCCTGCTGGACAATCGTCTGGCTCATTTCCTGACCCTGATAATGGCCTTATATGTGGGGTTGCTCACCGAGGGCAGCCAGCTGTTTTATGGGATAACCGCCTTTGTGGGCGGTACGGTAGGAGTGTTCAAGGTCTATCGCCTCAGCCAGACTTCCGACCTGGCTAAATCCGGACTTTACGTGGCTTTGGCCAATATTGTCACTATTGTTACCTTGTCCATGATAGGGGGAAGTTTTTCCTGGAACGCTGTACTGGTAGGAACAGTTATTGGAGCGGTTAACGGTATCCTGTCATCCATACTGATGATAGGTGCCCTGCCCTTTTTGGAAAGTGCCTTTTCCATTACCAGCATGATGAAGCTCCTGGAACTGTCCAATCCCAACCACAGCCTGTTGAGAAGGCTGCTGTTGGAGGCTCCCGGCACTTATCATCATAGCTTGATGGTGGCCAATTTGGCGGAAGCTTCTGCGGAAGCGGTGGGAGCCAATCCCTTGCTGGTCAGGGTGGGGGCCTATTATCACGATATAGGCAAATTAAAGCGCCCCGAGTATTTCGTGGAAAACCAGCGCGGGTTCGACAATCCCCATGAGAAAATTGCTCCGGCCTTAAGTGCCCTGATTATAACCTCCCATGTCAAAGACGGACTGGAAATAGCCCGGGAGGCTCATTTGCCTGATGTGGTAGTTGATTTTATTGCCCAGCATCATGGCACCAGCCTGACCAAATATTTTTACAGCCGGGCACTGGAAGAAGACCGGGACGGCTCTATAAGTCCGGACAGTTTCCGCTATGAAGGTCCCAAACCCCAGAGCAAAGAAGTAGCTCTGGTGATGCTGGCTGATTCGGTGGAAGCAGCCATACGCTCCCTGCAGGAGCCAACGGAAGCTAAAATAAAGGATATGGTTAAAAAGATCATAAAAGACAAGCTGAATGACGGGCAGCTGGAAGCCTGCGACCTTACTTTCAAAGACTTGGAAACTATTACTCAATCCTTCTGCACCATTTTGGAAGGTATATATCACAAGAGAATTGAGTACCCGGAAGTAATTGTCAAAGAGTTTGAAAGAAGGCGGGAAAACCATGGAAACCCTGATAATCAACCAGCAGAATAAGGTTAACTATACTCGTGAACTGCAGCAGGTTATAAAAAAAGTTGCCAATACGGTAGCGCGCACGGTTAAACTGGCGAAAAATACCGAAGCCAGTATTTTGATCGTGGACAATAATTATATACAGGAGTTAAATTTAATCTACCGGGGGCAGAATACACCTACGGATGTTTTGTCCTTTGCCATGAACGAATTGGGTGAAGATGAACCTGATATTGACTTTTCCGGCGAAGTCAACGTACTTGGAGATATAGTTATATCTTTGGAGAAAGCCCTGGAACAATCCCAGGAATACGGGCATAGCCTGGAAAGGGAACTGGGTTACCTGGTAGTGCACGGTATGCTGCACCTTTTGGGTTATGATCATGAGACCGAAGGGGAACGCAAGCTGATGAGGGAATTAGAAGAGAAAATCCTGTCAGCCGCTAAGTTGGAGCGTTGACTATGGGAAAAACCAGCCTGGGGAGCAGCTTTAGGTATGCTATAGCGGGGATTGTCTATGCCCTGATAAGGGAGCGCAATATGCGTATTCATTTCCTGGCTGCCTGTGCTGCAGTAGCCCTGGGGATTTGGCTGGATATAAGCCGCATGGAATGGGCGCTGCTGTCCATTACTATCACTCTGGTAATGGCAGTGGAGATGATCAATACCGCAGTGGAGAAAGCCGTGGATATTATAACCGGCGAGTACCACCCGCTGGCTAAAGCAGCGAAAAACGTAGCGGCGGGAGCCGTATTATTGACAGCCATCAATGCCCTGGTCATGGCCTATATCATATTTGTTCCGTATCTGCGCTGAGAGTGATTTGGGGGAGAATTATGGACGAAAAGGAACTGATAAAGATAGCCCGCCAGGTTCAGCCTAATGCCTATGTACCTTATTCACATTTTTCGGTGGGGGCAGCTCTTTTAACTGCCCGGCAAAATGTGTATACTGGAGTGAATGTGGAAAATTCATCTTATGGACTTACGGTGTGTGCTGAACGGAATGCGGTTTTTAAGGCCATAAGCGAGGGGGAAAAGCAGTTTGAGGCGATAGCTGTAGCCGGCAGTGCCGAGGGATTTACCTATCCCTGCGGGGCTTGCCTGCAGGTATTGGCCGAATTCAACCCCGACCTGAAAATTATCGTATGCGACAGGCAGAATAATATTAAAGTGCATAGCTTGAGGGAATTACTGCCGCAGATGTTTTTGCTGTAATGTAGGAGGGCTAATACAAGTGAAATCTGGATTTGTAAGCATTGTGGGACGACCCAATGTGGGGAAGTCCACATTGTTAAATACAATAATCGGGCACAAAATTGCTATTGTTTCGGAAAAGCCCCAGACTACCCGTACCCGCATACAGGGCATACATACCTGTGAGCAGGGTCAGATAATCTTTATAGATACTCCGGGAATCCACAAGCCCAAACACCGCTTGGGGGAATACATGGTAGAGGTATCCACCCGCACCATGAATGAAGTGGATATTATCTACTACATGACCGACGTGACCCGTCCCTTCGGCGGGGGAGAGCAGTTCATACTTAACCGGCTGAAAGACGCCAGTGTGCCGGTTTTCCTGCTGGTCAACAAAATCGATCTGGTGAGCCAGCAGGAAGTGGAAGAATTTATTCGCCCTTTTACCGGATATATGGGTTTTTCCAAAATTATTCCCATATCAGCCACCCTGGCCATTAATGTGGACCGGCTTTTGCAGGAAACTTTTGAGTTGCTTCCGGAGGGCCCTCTGTATTATCCGGAAGGGGATTTTACCGATCAGCCGGTATCCTTTATTGCCGCCGAACTGATCCGGGAGAAGGCTTTGATACTCACCCGGGATGAGGTGCCCCATTCTTTGGCTGTGGAAATAGAAGAATTTAAGCAGCAGAGCAAGGACAAAGTCTACCTGCGGGCTGTTATCTATACGGAACGGGATTCCCAGAAGGGTATTATAATCGGCAAGAACGGCCAGATGCTCAAGGCCATTGGTGAGCAGGCCCGCCTGGATATTGAGCGCATGCTGGATTGTCATGTTTACCTGGACTTATGGGTTAAAGTTAAGAAGAACTGGCGGGACAGCGAAACCAACTTGAACCAGCTGGGCTACCGTTTATAAAGGAGGTAGAAACTATGCTGAACCTAGCCTCCTATCTGGACAGTACCAACTTAAAACCCGATGCACAGTGGCCTGATATTGAAAAACTGTGCCAGGATGCTATTGATTATCAAATGGCAGCCGTGTGTATTCACCCTCATTGGGTAGCCCGGGCCCGGGAAGTGCTGGCCGGAACCCAGGTGCAACTGGCAACGGTGGTAGGTTTTCCTCTGGGAGCCAACCTAATTGACACCAAAATCTTTGAAGCCCGCCGGGCCTTGGAGGACGGGGCTGACGAAATCGATATGGTCCTGAACCTGGCTGCTCTGGCCGCCGGGGACTACTCTCTCCTGGAAAGAGAAGTCCGCAGCATGGTAAGCCTCAAGCTGGATTATCCCCTGGTGCTGAAAGTAATAGTGGAAACAGCTCTGTTAAACACCCGGCAGTTAGCGGAGATAACCCAGTATTTGGGAGACTGGGGAGCCGATTACATAAAGACTTCCACTGGCTTTGCCCAGCGGGGGGTATCATTGGAAGATATAGAAGTAATCAGGGCAAACCGCAATCCCGCTTTGAAAATCAAAGCCAGCGGGGGGATCCGCACCCTGGATTTCGCCCTGCAGTTGATTGAGGCCGGAGCAAACCGTATCGGTACCAGCCAGGCCATGGCTCTGATGCGGGAACTGGAAGGCAGGCGACAGGGCTGAAAGGTATGAGGCGCTGGGGCAAAGCAATTCTCCTGGTGCTGTTGATTATCATCTATGTGGCCGTGGCTGCCAACAATCCTCCCTCCTGGTTTAAATCCCTGGGATACAATCAGTTTCTGGATCTTTATGGCCTGCTTACTGCTCCCCGAGCTCCCTTGCAGTGGATTTACAATCCCGGTCTGCGTTCAATGCCTGCACAAAAGGGTTCTGCCTATGCTCTGATTCCCAATGAAGATAATAATCACCAGCAGAGAATTGAATCCGCCCTGGAAAGGGACCCCCTGGCCTTGGTGGAATCATCAGAAATCGATGCCTGGCATACAACCAGGGAAGGGCAGCAAAGCTTACGTTTGATCAGGGAAAGGGCCTATAGGACCGTGGTTTTTGACGGCGGTCACCATTTGCCCACTCTGGGCCTGGAACCCGATATCCTGTTGATTCCGGTCTTCAAGGATACTGCGGTTCATTCCTATATGCGGGATGGCATGCCGGTGCAGGTACTGCAGCAGCTGCTGGAAAAAATTGATTCTCCCAGCGTGGCGGTAACAGTATCCCGCTGGTTGGTAGTAAAACGTCCCGGCAGCCTGGAAACCCTTACCGAAAGGATTATTGCCGGAACCAACCCCAGGGAAGAAGACCCGGACCGGGAATTCAAACCCTGTGCTGCTTACGGCATGAGCTGGTACAATGGGTATATTCTGGCCTATATCAACGGCAGCCAGAGAGTAAGCCCCGCAGATTATGCTGCTCGTATCCAGGCATTAAACCAGGATATTAAGGAAGTATTGGTGGCTTTTAACTATAATAAAATTGACCCGGAGGAAGCTGCCCAATGGGCATCCCGGGTAGCAGACCATCTGGGAAAACCGGTTACGGTGGTGAACCGGCCGGTGAAAGTAATTGATCTTCTAAGAGGCAGGTAAGGCTGTGTATTACAATGCCCCGGTTATAATTATTAAATCTACCGATTTTGGCGAAGCGGATAAGCTGGTCACCGTATTTTCTGAGCAATACGGCAAGCTGCGGGCTGTGGCCCGGGGCATAAAAAAGCCCAAGAGCAGCCTGCGCTCCTGTGTACAGCCCTTTTGCTACTCCCAGCTCCACTTTTACCAGGGCAGGGATCTGGAATTAATTACCCAGGGCAGGCTCTTGGACTTCTTCGGCAACGCCCGGGAGGATTTGGAAAGGACCCTCTACTGCGTTTATCTTATGGAACTTCTTGATAAGTCCCTTATGGACAGAATGCCGGTTCCGGGGCTGTTTCCCCTGACCCTGGAAACTTTGCGGGCCATTAACAACTGGGGACTTAATCCCCTGCTGATACGCCGCTTTGAGTTGAATCTGGCCATACACCTGGGTTACCGCCCGGTCCTGGAACGGTGCGCAGCCTGCGGCCAAAACCAGGCCTTGGCCGGTTTCAGCCTGGCGGAAGGAGGAATGGTCTGCCGGGAATGTGCTGCGGCTAAATCCGGCAGTCTGATCAATCTATCCGGGGAAAGCCTGGCTATACTGCGCCAGCTGGAAAAGGCCGGCACTGCCATGCTGGAAAGATTGAAGGCTTCCGACCAGGCCCTGGAGCAGATGGAATATTTTCTGGAGCAATACCTGCAGTATTTTTTGGAAAGGCAGTTCAAGCTGAAAGAAACCATCCGTCAATTGAAACCCTCCCGGCGGTTGCATTGACAACCCCTTGCGGTATGGGTAAACTAATAGCAAATTTGAATTGAGGTTTACAATTGCATATCTGGCGATGAAAAAGAGGAGTAGAAAATAACTTCCCTGAACAGAGAGCCGGTGGTGGCTGCGAACCGGTAGGGGTTATTTTTGAAGGCGCTTTGGAGCCCCAGGAGGAACGCTGCTAGGGCAGTTAGTAAAACCTGACCCAATGAAGGTGGGCTTGAAAAGCCAATCAGGGTGGAACCGCGGGTAATCCCGTCCCTGCTTATCAGGGGCGGGTTTTATAATTTTAAACTGACGAAGGAGGAAAACGTAGCCGATGAATTTTCAGGAGATAATTCTGGCCTTGGAAAGTTACTGGGCCCGGCAGGGCTGCATCATTCAACAGCCCTATGACGTGGAGAAGGGAGCAGGTACCATGAATCCGGCCACTTTTCTACGGGCTTTGGGACCTGAGCCCTGGAACGTAGCTTATGTGGAGCCTTCCCGCCGGCCTACCGACGGCCGTTATGGCGAAAACCCCAACCGCCTCCAGCATTACTATCAATACCAGGTAATACTGAAACCCTCTCCCGACAATGTGATTGAATTATACCTGGATAGCCTGAAGGAACTGGGGATACAACCTCATGAACACGATATCCGCCTGGTGGAGGACAACTGGGAATCACCTACCCTGGGTGCCTGGGGTCTGGGCTGGGAAATCTGGCTGGATGGCATGGAAGTTACCCAGTTTACCTATTTCCAGCAGTGCGGGGGATTTGATTGTTATCCGGTGTGTGCAGAAATCACCTACGGACTGGAGCGCATTGCCATGTTCATTCAAAACAAGGAAAGCGTCTTCGACATTGAGTGGGTGAACGGCATCACTTATGCTGATGTGCACCATCAAGGAGAAGTGGATTATTCCCACTACAACTTTGAATGTGCTGATGTATCTACTCTGATGACTATGTTTAACCTATGTGAAAAAGAAGCTCTGGCGGTAGCGGATAAAAAACTGGTGCAGCCGGCCTATGACTATGTTCTCAAGTGTTCCCACCTCTTTAACCTGCTGGATGCCCGCGGGGCTATCAGCGTAACCGAGCGCACCAGTTATATCGGGCGGGTACGCAATTTAGCCCGCCGGGTGGCCATAGAATACCTGGAACAGCGGAAGCGCTTGGGTTATCCCTTGCTTAAAGATGAGCAGCTGCGCCAGCAAGTTCTGACTGCAGAGGAGGTGGAATAAATATGGCCCAGGATCTTTTACTGGAAATTGGTGTGGAAGAAATGCCTTCAGCTTATATGCCGGGAGCAGTCAGGGATCTGCAGGAACTGGCTCAGCAGCTCTTGGGAGATGCCCGTCTGGAGTGGAAGGAGCTCAAAGTATATGCTACCCCCCGCCGGTTGGTATTGTATGTTAAGCAGCTGGCCGAACAGCAAAGGGATGCAGTAATTGAAAACCGGGGCCCTAAAAAACAGATGGCCTTTGATGAACAGGGCAATCCCACCAAAGCCTGTCAGGGTTTCGCCCGGGGTCAGGGAGTCAATGTGGAGGACCTGCAGGTGAAAGAAGTAAACGGCATAGAGTATGTCTTTGCAGTCAAGAAACTCACCGGTCAGGCCACCCTGCAAGTACTGCCTGAGCTTTTGACGGGCCTGATTACCTCCATACCGTTTCCCAAGTCAATGCGCTGGGGGTACTATCACCTGCGTTTTGCCCGGCCCATTCGCTGGCTGGTAGCTTTGTTCGGTGACCAGGTTATTCCCATTGAAATTGAGAACCTGAAAGGCGGCCGGACCACCTGGGGACATCGCTTCCTCGCTCCAGAACCCTTGACCGTGGCCAATCCCGATGATTATATGCGCCAGTTGGAGTCTAACTATGTGGTTTTGGACCAGCAGGCCCGCAGGGAAATGATCTGGAAGCAGGTGCAGGAAGCAGCAGCTGAAGCAGGAGGAACCCCCATGGAGAATCCGGACCTGCTGGAGGAAATCAATTACCTGGTGGAATATCCCACCGCTTTTACAGGCCGGTTTTCCGAGTCGTATTTACAGGTGCCGCCGGAAGTATTAACCACGACTATGATTAATAACCAGCGCTATTTCCCCATATATGATGAATCGGGACGTCTCATGCCTGCTTTTGCAGCGGTGCGCAACGGCAACCGGGATCACCTGGATAATGTACGGGCCGGCAATGAAAGGGTACTCAGAGCCCGTCTGGAGGATGCCTTGTTCTTCTGGAATGAAGATAATAAAAAACCCCTGGAAGCCTTTAATCAAGGACTGGCTGATGTCCTGTTCCAGGAACGGCTGGGTACTTTGGAACGCAAGGTGCAAAGGCTGGAAGCCATTGCCCTCTACCTGTGCCGGGAAACCGGTTGGGGTAAACCGGAACTGGTAAAGAGAGCAGCTCAGCTGAGCAAAGCTGATTTGTTAAGCAGCATGGTGTACGAATTCCCGGAACTGCAGGGGATAATGGGAAGGTATTACGCCCAGAACAGCGGGGAAGATCCTCAGGTAGCCCAGGCTATTTTTGAGCATTACCTGCCTCGCTTTGCCGGTGATCAGCTGCCCCAGAGTGAAGTGGGGACAGTATTGAGCCTGGCCGAGAAAATTCACAATTTAATGGGCTGTTTCTGCATCGGCATCAAACCTACCGGCTCCCAGGATCCCTATGCCCTGCGCCGGCAAGCCTTAGGGTTAGTGCACATTATTATGGAGCACAGGCTGAATATTGATCTGCAGCAGGTTTTCCGGGAGGCTTACCGCCAGTTTACGGAAGTTAAGCCCGATGTGGATGAGGAAACCGCCGTTGGGGAACTGCTGGAGTTCGTCCTGCAGCGCATGAAGGGCGTTCTGGCTGAACAGAAGTTTTCCTATGATGTTATCGATAGCGTTATGGCCAAATCCACCGGTTATCTTCTGGATATCTACAACCGGGCTCAGATTGTGCAGGAACTGAAAAAATCCCCCCTGTTTGAAGACTTTATGGTGGTATTCAACCGCAGCCATAACCTGAGCAAAAAGTGGCAACAGACCACGGTGCTGGCCGATGTTTTGCAAGATGACAGTGAAAAAGAGCTGTACCAGCAGCTGACAGCGGTCCAGTCCCGCCTGTCCGCCCCGCTGGATTATCACCAGCTTATCAAGGATCTGGTGGACTTACGGCCCTATGTGGACCGGTTTTTTGAGTCGGTGATGGTTATGGTAGAAGATGAAAAGCTGAAAGAAAACCGGCTCAGTCTGCTGCGTTCCATTGCGGGGCTCTGCCAGCAGGTAGCGGATTTCAGCAAAATAGTGCAATAAAAATAAAGCAGCAGTATTTCTTTTCACCGAAATAGTATATATAATTATTATGATTTGAGGTAAAAAGTATAGCATAATTAGGCGGGGGAATATGATAGAGCTGAGCGAACGGCAAGAGAAAATTGTGGAGATAGTTAAAAATAACGGACCAATTACCGGGGAAAAGATCGCAGAGATGCTGGCTGTATCCAGAGCTGCTCTGCGTCCTGATCTGGCCGTTTTAACCATGTCCGGTTTTCTGGAAGCTAAGCCGCGGGTTGGTTATACTTACCGGACCGAAGGGGTAGAGAGTCAAATCCGCCGGGTCCTTAACCAGTACCGGGTGCGGGATATCCAGTCCAGACCGGTGATTGTAAAGGAAAACTGCAGCATATACGATGCCATAGTGACCCTGTTTGTGGAGGATACAGGGAGTATATACGTGGTGGACAAGGACAACTTCCTGTCCGGAGTAGTATCCCGCAAAGACCTGCTCAAGACTACCCTGGGGCAGGCGGATATTCACAAAGTCCCCGTAAGTGTAATTATGACTCGTATGCCCAACATTATTACTACCAGCTTGGATGAAACCGTTGTAGAAGCGGTCAGGAAAGTAGTGGAACATGAGGTTGACAGCCTGCCCGTGGTAAAGTGCTTCCTGGATGCTGAGGGCAACGAAAAGCTTGAGGTGGTCGGCAAGTTTTCCAAAACCAATATTGCCAGACTATTTTTGGATATAGCCAGTATGAAAAATGAGGGGGTATAAGTTTTGACTAGTCACTTACCTGGGGTCTACATTGTGTCGGACTCCATCGGTGAGACCGCAGAAATGGTAGTTAGAGCTGCGGCCAGCCAATTCAATTCGGGCAATATGGAAATTCGCAGGGTCCCCAATATATCTGACAAGGAAACCCTGAAAGAGATTGTTAATCATGCTCAGGATCTGGGCTTTATGATTGCCTATACTCTGGTTGTGGATGATCTGGCAGCTTATTTGCAGGAAGAGGCGGATAAAGCGGGGGTAGTATGCATTGATATCCTGGGACCGTTGATAGAAGCCTTCAAAAAAGTAACTTCTATTGAACCCAAAAAAGAGCCGGGATTGCTGCGGAAAGTGGATGAAATGTACTACCGCCGGGTGGAAGCTGTGGAGTTTGCCGTCCGCTATGATGACGGCAAAGACCCGCGGGGCATTAATCTGGCTGATATTGTGCTGATTGGTGTATCCCGCACCTCCAAAACACCCCTGTCCATGTATCTGGCTCACAAGAGAATAAAGGTGGCCAATGTGCCTCTGGTGCCCGAGGTGCCCCCTCCTGAAGAACTGTTCACCGCTGAACGGGGCAAAATAATTGGCTTGACCATCCGCCCGGAACAATTGAACCATATTCGCGCTGAGCGGTTGAAAACCTTGGGATTGAAGGGCCATGCCAGTTACGCTGATCCCCAGCGTATTCTGGAAGAACTGGAGTTCGCCGACCAGGTAATGAAGCGCCTGGGCTGTCCAGTTATTGACGTAACCAATAAGGCTGTGGAAGAAACAGCCAGTAAGATATTGGAGATATATTACCGGAGACTAAGCAATGTCTAGTCAGATGTGGGTGAGGACCAAAGGGGAGTGGTAAGGCCTGAAAAATATAACAGTTCTGGAACGCTGTATTTAGGGCAGGTCAACGGGCCTGCCCGGAGATTTTCCCTGTTTTGAGGATGGCAGTTGGACCTGCAGGTGACGTGGTATTTGCGAAGAAGGATCTGATATTATGGGCTATCATTTTATTAAATGGTTTGCAGAGCTGTCCAAACAAGATATACCTTTGGTTGGCGGTAAAGGGGCCAATTTAGGCGAACTTACCCAGGCGGGCATACAAGTACCGCCTGGTTTTTGCGTAACCGCCGATGCATACCGGCACTTTATTCAGTCTACCGGTTTGCAGGATAAAATACGCACCTTGATGGCAGAAACCAACCTAAATGACACTCGGGATTTGGAGGCAAAAACCTCAACCATCCGGGAAATGATCACCTCTACACCTATGCCTGCCGAGATTAAAGAAGAAATTGTTTCCGCTTATGAATCATTAAGCACTGCCGGAAGTTTAGCCCGGGTAGCTGTGCGCAGTTCGGCTACCGCGGAGGACCTGCCCGATGCTTCCTTCGCCGGACAACAGGATACTTATTTAAACATCCTGGGAGATCAGGAAGTATTAGATTATGTCCAAAAGTGCTGGGCTTCTTTATGGACCTCCCGGGCTGCCTACTATCGCCAGACTCAGGGCTTTAACCATTTTGAGGTTTACCTGGCGGTGGTAGTGCAAAAGCTGGCGGCAGCAGACAAAGCTGGAGTAGCTTTTACATCCAACCCGGTAACCAATCATCGGGACGAAATTGTCATCAACGCCAGCTGGGGCTTAGGTGAAGCGGTGGTAGCAGGTTTGGTTACCCCGGATGATTACATTGTGGAAAAAGGGACCTGGAATATCAAACAAATCGAAGTTGCTGAAAAGAAACTCATGGTGACAAGAGATCCGGAAAATGAGATAGGCACCCGGACGGTACCGGTCAGGGAAAGACTGGGTGAGGCATATGTTGCCAGGCAGTGCCTGTCAAACCAGGATATTGTACGCCTGGCCCAAATATGTTCCCGGATAGAACAGCATTATAACATGCCCATGGATATCGAATGGGCTTATGATGCCAGCGATGACCAGTTTTATTTGCTGCAGGCACGCCCGATTACTACCTTTAGAGAGGAGACACCGGAAATGAACACTGCCAAAAAAGAAGATCTGGAAGTGTTAGTGAAGGGAACGCCAGCATCTCCGGGAATTGCTTTTGGGAGGGTTAATATTATCAGAGGCAATGATATCTCCTCTGTTCAGGAAGGAGATATTCTGGTAACGATTATGACCAATCCTGATATGGTTCCGGCCATGAGCAAAGCCCGGGCTATAATTACTGATGAAGGAGGACGCACCTGCCATGCGGCTATTGTATCAAGGGAATTGGGGGTTCCCTGCATTGTGGGCTGCCATAATGCCACCCAGGTACTCCAGCCGGGGCAGGAAGTTACGGTAGATGCTACCCGAGGGGTAGTTTACAGGGACCGGGTAGATCTTGGACAAGCGAAGAAGGAAGGCCATGCCGACCTAGGTATATCACCGGAAATATTAAGGCAGTTGTTCCCGGTCTGTGCCACCAAGATATACATGAATCTGGGGAATCCCTCCCTGGTAGACAAGTACAAAGATTTGCCCTTTGACGGCATTGGCCTTATGCGAGTGGAGTTTATTTTTACCAATATTATTAAAGCTCATCCCCTGTACCTCATTAAAACCGGTCAGCAGCAGTTTATGATCGACAAGCTGGCGGAAGGGCTGAAAACGGTTGCCCAGGGCGTCTATCCCCGGCCCGTGGTAGTGAGAATGAGTGATTTCCGTACCAATGAATTCCGGGGGTTAGAAGGAGGGGAAGAAGTCGAGCCCATTGAGAACAATCCCATGATCGGCTGGCGCGGGGTTTCCCGTTATATTTCCCCGGAATACCTGGAGGGTTTTCGCCTGGAATGCAGGGCTATGCGCAAAGCCCGGGAAGAATATGGCCTGTTGAATATCTGGGCTATGTTGCCCTTTGTTCGCACCACCTGGGAATTGGAACAGGTAAAGAAGATCATGGAAGAGGAAGGCTTAAAACAGGGTTTGGACTTTAAACTGTGGATTATGGCCGAAGTACCGGCGGTTATATTTTTGGCAGATGAATTCAGCCAGATGGTAGATGGCTTTAGCATCGGCAGCAACGATTTGACCCAGTTGACCCTGGGGGCGGATCGGGACTCGGGAGTCCTGGATGGCATGGGCTATTTCGATGAACGGAATCCTGCTGTAAAACGGGCTATAGCTCACCTGATAAAAACCGCCCACAAATACGGCAAAACCGTTTCCATATGCGGCCAGGCCCCTTCCCTATACCCGGAATTCACCGAATTTCTGGTCAAGACCGGCATTGACAGTGTAAGTGTCAATCCCGACCGGGTAATTCAAACCCGGGGAATGGTGGCTTCGGTGGAACAGAAAACCATATTGCAGCTGCTGAGAGAAAGAAAATAGGGAAACTGATTGATAAGCAGGGATAAGCATAAGCCGGCCAGGCTGCAGAAAGTGCTGGGCCGGCTTAATTAATATAGGTTATATAAGAAAAATAATGTAGGTTATATAGATTTCATAACCCTATTGTGCTATATTATATAATGTGAGCTGTCTCCCTTATTTTTAGAGAAATACGGAGAAATTACCGTTTTTCTCTATTATAAGGGGATTAATTTTAAAATGCCGGGGATTATTCAATGTACTCGGCTATTTTTGATTTATTACCAGACCTAATACCGTATTGGGTTAATTTTTTGTGTCGGTTTTATGCAGCGTTTGTGATGGGAGGTAAATATTAACGTGAAGTACGTCTACTTATTCGAAGAAGGCAATTCTGACATGAAGATGCTGTTGGGGGGCAAGGGAGCTAACCTGGCGGAAATGACCCGTATCGGTCTGCCGGTACCGCCTGGATTTACCATTACTACGGAAGCCTGCAATATTTACCTGTCTTCCGGAGGGAATTTGCCAGAGGAAGTATTGGAGCAGACTTTTGCCAGTCTGAAGGCTTTGGAACAGCGTACCGGCAAAGGATTTGGAGACAAAAACAACCCCTTGTTGGTATCGGTTCGTTCGGGTGCCGCTATTTCCATGCCGGGAATGATGGACACTATATTGAACTTAGGCCTGAATGATGAGACCGTTCAGGGATTGGCGGAACTGACCGGCGATGAGCGTTTTGCCTATGATTGCTACCGGCGCTTTATCCAGATGTTCGGCAATGTAGTATTGGATATAGAGCATGCTTTCTTTGACGATATAGTGGAAAAACATAAGCGCAAGCTAAGCGTTATTTTCGATTACGAAATACCTGCCTCGGAACTGCAGTTAATTATCCGTGAATATAAAGATCTGGTGCTGAGGGAAAAGGGCTTCGAGTTTCCCCAGGATGTCAAGGAACAGTTGATTCTGGCCATAAAAGCCGTTTTTAATTCCTGGAACAATCAGCGGGCCATTGTTTACCGGCGCCTGAACAAGATCGACGACAGTTTGGGAACCGCCGTAAATGTGCAATGTATGGCTTTCGGCAATATGGGCCAGGACTGCGGCACGGGAGTGGCCTTCACCCGCAATCCTTCTACAGGAGAAAAGACCTTGTACGGCGAGTTCTTAGTCAATGCCCAGGGTGAGGATGTGGTGGCTGGTATTCGTACTCCCATGCCCATAGATAAACTGAAGGAAGAATTACCCGGGGTATACCAGCAATTCATCGATACCTGCCAGAAGCTGGAGAATCACTACCGGGATATGCAGGACATTGAGTTTACGGTGGAAAAAGGTACCCTGTACATGCTGCAGACCCGCAACGGCAAACGTACTGCCCGGGCTGCGGTTAAGGTAGCTGTTGATATGGTAAATGAGGGACTCATAACCATCGAAGAAGCTCTGCAGCGAGTGGACGCAGAGCAATTAAATCAGCTGCTGCACCGGCAGATAGACACCAGTGTTAAGGTAGAGCCTATTGCCAAAGGCCTGCCGGCCTCACCGGGTGCGGCCTGCGGCAAGGTGGTTTTTGATGCCAATGTGGCGGAGAAATTAGGCGGTGCCGGGGAAAAGGTGGTCCTGGTGCGCAGTGAGACTACCCCTGACGACATTCACGGCATCATACATGCCCAGGGAGTGCTTACTTCCCGCGGGGGCATGACCTCTCATGCCGCGGTAGTAGCCAGGGGTATGGGCAAGCCCTGTGTGTGCGGCTGTGAGGCCATTAAAATAGATGGTGCGGGCAACCAGTTTACCGTCAATGGCTTGGTGGTAAAAGAAGGGGACATCATCACCATTGATGGAGCCACCGGCAATGTTATGCTGGGAGAAGTCCCCATGATAGAGCCGACCTTGTCTGATGAATTTGAGACTCTCCTGCAGTGGGCTGATCAGGTAAAGAGCCTGGCAGTACGAGCCAATGCCGATACCCCTGAAGATGCTGCCCGGGCCAGAGAGTTCGGGGCTGAGGGTATTGGCCTGTGCCGGACTGAACATATGTTTATGGCTCAGGAAAGACTGCCCTATGTGCAGGAAATGATTATGGCCGAAACCCTGGAAGAAAGGGAAAAACCCCTGGCCAAACTGTTAGAGTTCCAGCGCCAGGATTTCTACGGTATACTCAAGGCCATGGCTCCGTATCCGGTCACAATCCGGTTGCTGGATCCGCCCTTGCATGAATTCCTGCCCGATCATGAAACCCTGATCCATGAAATTGCCGAGTTGAAACATCAGCATGCCAATAACACCGCTATCATTGAAAAAGGGGAACTGCTGAAGAAAGTTGTAAGTCTTAAAGAAGCTAACCCCATGCTGGGTCACCGGGGGTGCCGCCTGGGCATTACCTATCCCGAGATTTACCGCATGCAGGCACGGGCTATTTTTGAAGCCCTGCTCCAGCTAAAGAAGGAAGGGGTAGAGGCTTATGCGGAAATCGAGATACCCCTGGTAATGGATATCAGCGAATTGGCCCTGCTGAAAGCAGAGATTGATTCCGTTTATGAAGAAATCAAGGCTGAAAGCGGAGAAGAATTAAAATATTCAGTGGGCACCATGATAGAACTGCCCCGGGCTTGTTTAACCGCTGACAAAATCGCTGCCGAAGCTGAGTTCTTCTCCTTTGGCACCAATGACTTAACCCAGACTACCCTGGGATTCAGCCGCGATGATGCGGAAGGCAAGTTTATCCCGGTATATTTGGAAAAGAAAATCCTCCGGGACAATCCTTTTGCGGTGCTGGACCGGGAGGGAGTGGGATCCCTAATGAAGATCGCCGTAGAAAAAGCCCGTTCAGTGAAACCCGATGTCCTGATGGGCATATGCGGGGAACATGGGGGAGAGCCCAGTTCCATCGAGTTCTGCCATATGATCGGTCTGAACTATGTAAGCTGCTCACCCTACCGGATTCCGGTAGCAAGATTAGCTGCCGCTCAGGCCGCTATCAAGCATAAAGCCCAGTAGAAACAGGGCTTGCTCATTGTGCAAAGGCCTGTAAAACTCTGTAGCTATTCTGAATACTTAAGTAAAACCAAACAGGGTATTACCATGGAAGCTTTCCCATGGTAATATCCTGTTTTTCTATGTTATTTTGTTTCCAGGGGCTAAAATGTTATTGTTATCAATGAGAAAAATCTCTGTAAGGGCGGTGTATTATGGCCAAGCATCCTATCTATACCATGAGTTTTGCCAAAGTATACCCCAATTATGTGGCCAAGGCGGAGAAAAAAGGGCGTACCAAGGCGGAAGTGGATGAAATCATCCGCTGGCTGACCGGATACAGCCAGGAAGAACTGGAAGCCCACCTGGAAAAGCAGACCGATTTTGAAACCTTCTTTGCCGGAGCACCTCAGTTGAATCCTGCCAGGGCTTTGATCAAAGGGGTGGTCTGCGGTGTGCGGGTAGAAGAAATTGAAGAACCCCTTATGCGGGAAATTCGCTATTTGGATAAGCTTATCGATGAGCTGGCCAAAGGAAAGGCGATGGAGAAGATCCTGCGCAAGCAGTAAGGCAATAGGTAATTCGGAAAAGGCAGGGTAAAAGTTCACGCTGCCTTTGCCGGCGAGCCTTACGAGGGGAATATTGTAAATATGGGCTTGAAGAATGCCGATGGCTCGGGGTGTTATATTATTGGCCTGGGCAAGGATATCCGGGCAAAAATCGGTAAACAGCCAGGAGATATGGTTCATAGTGACAGTAAAGGAGCGTGACTAGCAATGT
Organism: Syntrophomonas sp. DTU018; assembly: GCA_001513155.1. Lineage (GTDB taxonomy): Bacteria > Bacillota > Syntrophomonadia > Syntrophomonadales > Syntrophomonadaceae > DTU018. Next base: position 20,765 of record LFSR01000020.1, on the reverse strand, counting down.
GGCGATGCCCCAAATGCGGCCGGGAGTTCAAAAACCAGCAGCAAAAACACTCCTGCGGTGAGAGGCCCAAAACCATTGACGCATATATTGCCGCGCAGCCGGAAGAAGTCCAGCCGTTTTTGCACCAGGTCCGGGAAACTCTCCGTGCTGCTCTCCCGGAAGCGGAGGAGCGGATCTCCTGGAGTATGCCCACCTACTGGAAAGGTCATAATATTATTCATTTTGCAGCCTTCAAAAAGCATATCGGGTTGTACCCCGGCCCTAAAGCTATCGAGGAATTCTCCCACCGGCTGACAGAGTACAAGACCAGCAAAGGCGCGGTGCAATTGCCGTACAGCAAGCCGCTCCCGCTGGCGCTGATTGCCGAAATTGCCCAATGGTGCTATGAAACCGGGAATCACCCCTGATAATCAAACAAGATAGCTTCCTACCTTACTGTCAATATGGGCAGGCGCTGGGCCTGATCAGCTATAACAGTCAAGCCCCGGCCTCTTCTCTGCAACTTGCCTCTGACCAGTACCACTCCTTCTGCCGGGTTGAATATCTCGCCGCCATAGCGCTTATAAACATCTTCAAACATAGTCACATCCGTCAGTCCCCATTCATCCTCCAGAGCGAAAAAAACCGTTATTCTGCCGCTGCGGGTGGGCGGGCGGTGGGGATGGACCAGTACTCCGGCTGTCTGTATGCGGCAGCCTGATTCCAGGGAGTGCAGTTCCCGGGATGACATGATATTCTGCTGCTGCAGCCAGGGGCGCAGGAAAGTCAGGAAGTGTTCTTCTATATCCAAGCCCAGCAGTTCCCGTTCCATAAAACGCTTCTGGGGGAGTGAAAAATCGGCAATAGTGCCAGCCGGGGGGAGGTCTCCGGCAAACAGCAGATTATCCGCTGATTCCAGATAGGGAAGCAGGGACAGGAGTTCACGCCGGTTAGGATACAGGCTGTCCAGGGCTCCGCATTTTATGATGTTTTCGGCCTCATCCCGGGGAGGAGCAATTCTTTGGATAAAATCGGCGGCAGAAGAAAAGGGACTCTTTTCCTGCTCCTGGTGAATCACATCTAGGGTGGGGCGGCTTATACCTTTAATCAGCTTCAGACCAATTCTGATAGCCGATGGGGATCCCGCCCGGCAGTCGGCTTTGCTTTTATTCACGTCTGGGGGCAGAAGCTTTAAGCCGCGCCGCCGTATTTCCGTAGCCAGCACATGGGGCGGGTAATATCCCAGGGGCTGGTGGTTCAGCAAAGCTGCAAAATAGTGGGCCGGGTAGTGCTTAAGCAAATAGGCCGTCTTATAGCTGGTATTGGCAAAAGCAGCGGCATGGGCTTCACAGAATCCATAGCTGGCATAGCCGGCCATGCAGGCAAATATGGACTCGGCCACTTGGGGTTCTATGCCATTGAGGATGGCCTTTTGCACAAAATGACGGCCGATTTCTTCCATTACCCGCTGGGAACGGGCATGGGTCATGACCCGCCGCAGCTGATCAGCTTCCCCGGGAGTGAAGCCGGCCACAGCAATGGCAATTTCGATTACCTGTTCCTGAAAGAGTATCACACCATAGGTTTTTTCCAGGATTGGCTTTAAGAGCGGGTGCAGGTAGGTTATTTCTTCCTGTCCCTGGCGCCGCCTGATATAAGGGTCAACCATGTTCCCTTTAATGGGGCCGGGCCGGATTAAAGCCATACTGGCCACAATGTCTTCCATGTGACTGGCTCCCAGGCGGGTTTGCAGGGCTCGCTGGGCCGGGCTTTCCAGCTGAAAGACTCCGATGGTTTCTCCCTGACTGATCATTTCATAAGTTTCCTGGTCCTCCAGGCTGATACGATCATAATCCAAAGAGGTGCCCGTTTTACGGATCTGCTGGACGGTATCCTGAACCACGGACAGGGTTCTTAAAGACAGCAGGTCCAGTTTTACCAGGCCGATAGCTTCCACATCATCTTTGTCAAACTGGGTTATAACGGGGCCCAGGGCTGATTTTTGCAGGGGAGTAAAATTGGTCAGGGGAACGTCGCTGATCACCAGGCCTCCCAGATGAGTACCCAGAAAACGCGGAAATCCGGCGATATGTTCACATACATCCAGGAGCAGCTGAAACCGCTGTTCTTTCAAGGGGCTGTCCTGCAGCTCGGGCAGGAGCTGAAGCATACCGCGGATGCGGTCGGCGTAAGTATGGGGCAGGCTCTTAGCGATCCTGCCTAATTCCTCCTGGTCGAAATCCAATACCTTGCCGATATCCCTCACCGCTGACCGGGCCATAAAAGTGTTGTAAACAGCCACCCGGGCCACCCGTTCTGAACCGTAGGTTTTATAAACATAGTCAATAACCCGGTCCCGGTAACGGGCTTCAAAATCAATATCAATATCCGGCAGCTGGGAACGTTCCGGGCTCATGAAGCGCTCAAACAGGAGCCCTCTTTTCAAGGCATCCACATCACATATATAAAGACAGTAGGCTACCAGGGAGTCGGCCGCCGATCCCCGGCCGGCATAACGGATGCCCTGGCGGCGGGCAAACCGGGCCAGATCCCATACCAGCAGGAAATAGTCAGCAAACCCCATCTGTTCGATAATTCCCAGCTCATAATCCAGGCGCTGCCGCACCTGAGGGGATATTTTCCCGTACCGTTCCCGGGCTCCGGCATAGCAAAGGGAGCGCAGGTAAGCGATGGCACTGCCCCCCGGCGGGGAGGCAAAACGGGGAAAATGCACCTGAGTGTTGCTGAAAACCTCCTGGCATTGCCCAGCAATAACTGCCGTATTAGCCAGAGCCCGGGGGCAAAAGGAAAAACGTTCCTCCATCTCCTCAGCGGATTTTAGGTATTGTTCAGCATTGAGGGGCCGGGCCGGGTGAACATCATTTATGCGCAGAAGGTGCCTTACACAGGTCAGCAAATCGTGGACCATAAAATCCGGGCGATCAGCATAGTGAACGTTATTGGTAGCCACCGGTTCCAGGCCCAGGCAGTCAGCCAGCTGGGCCAGCTGGTGGTTGAGGAACTGGTTGCCTGGCAACAGGGTATCCTGCATCTCTATGTAAAAATTTTCCCTGCCCAGCATATCCCGGTAACGGCGGGCGCACTCCAGAGCTTCCTGGTAGTGCCCCTTTAAAATGAGGGCCGGGATTTGTCCCTGCCGGCACCCGGACAGCACCAGGATGTCTTCTCCTTCTGCCAGCCACTCAAGGTCCAGGCAGGGATTGCCCCGGGGATGGGAAAGATGGCTGCGGGTAAGCAGACGGCACAGGGAAGCATATCCCCGGGGGCTGCGGGCCAGCAAAGTCAGGTGATAACCTCCGGGAATCTCCACTTCCGTGCCCTGGATGGGTTTGATGCCTGCCCGGGAAGCAGCCTGGTGAAATTTAACCGCCGCGGAGACATTGTTGTGGTCAGTTATGGCCAGAGCGGGCATATCCAGCTGGGCCGCCCGCTCTGCCAGAGCTTCGATGGAACTGGCCCCATCCAGAAAGGAAAAAGGGCTATGGGTATGCAGGTGAACGAATTTCATCGTTTTACCTCCATCTTGTAGGCCATCGCCAGGAGCGAAGCGACGTGGCGATCTCAATCGGGGAGACAGATAGACGAATGAGATTGCCGCGCCCCTTTCAGGGGCGCGCAATGACACATAAGAGGACTTTTCATTCATCGTGGCCTGTGCTTCAGGTGATAATTGTGAGCGGAGCGAAGCAATCTCAAACGCAAACAGCAGGCCTATTTAAAGAGATCGCCACGTCGCTGCGCTCCTCGCGATGACACGAAGAGAGCTCTTTTCACAGCAATGACACATTAGGGAAGCCATTTTCACAGCAATGCCACCAAAAGGTGGCTTTTCATCAAAGGCGATAGCTATTTCCCAGCAAGCCGGAAGCTGGAGATATGGACTGACCGTCCTTAGTCATAAACCTTATACAGTAACCATGCATGAGTTTCCAAGTCACGGTAAATCTCTACAATCGCTCCGTTATCCAGAGACAAACGGTAAAAGAGCTTTTCGCTTTCTCCCTCCCACCAGCAGCCTGTATCCCGCCAGCAGTCCAGAACCTGCTCCACCCGGAAGGTTTGCTGGTCCTTTTGCAGGCTAAGGGGCGAGCCCTGATTATCGCAACTTACCTGTAAAGCCTTATGCCGCAGTTTACTCATGGGGAGTCAGCCTCCAGGGATCCCACAGGGCCAGTACCTGTTCCCGCCTGGCAATGGCTATCCCCCGGCTTAAAGACCCGGGAAAACGGTTTTCCAGGCGGATTAAAACCTGATCCAGGCGGGATTGTTCTTCGGCGGCGGAAATAGGGCGATAGCTGAACAAATCAGGCTGGGACCAGGACAGGGGAGCAAACTGATCCAGAATAATGGTCATCCCGGTTATCAGGTATTCCCTGTCATACTGAGCCATTATGTTTTTGGCGAGCCCCTCCAAAACATGACGCAAAAACAGTTCATCCTGGCTGCCTGTCTGGAGCAAGCGCTGGGCCTGGTCTTTGTGAGTGCCCCGCTGCAATTCCAGACTGACTCGCTGGCAGACAGAATTCTTTTGGCGCAGCCGGGCAGATAACTGGGTGGCTGCTTGCTGCAGGATTTGCTGTAAAGACAATGTATTGTCCAGCTCTGGTTCAAAATTAAGCTGGTATAGTATCCGGGAAGGGGGGTAAAGGCCCATAACGGGAGTATTATCAATACCCCGGGCCAGGTTGGAAAGGTACAGCCCTTTTTCCCCCAGCAGCCGTACCAGCTCATAAGGGGGAAGGGCAGCAATATCTCCTATACGATCAAAACCGGAGCGGCGCAGTTTCTTCATCTCAGCCTTCTCCAGGGGATAGAGACATTCCAGGGGCAAAGGGGCTAAAAAATAAGCATCCCGGTGGGGCAGAACCTCTACAAGTTCTCCCCCTGCCCAGCGGTGGATCCGGTAATCCTTGGAACGAGCTGAAGGCAACAGCCCAGGGGCGATCGCAGCTATATGGGCAGTCAGGCGGGTGGCAGCCATACCTATTCTTGCCTTACCTTCAGCATAAGCAGCCAGTTTTTGCAGAAGGAGTTTTTTTATCCGGCTTCCGGTCAGATCTAAATAAACTGCTTGGGATCCGCTGGGTTCTACCAGAGGAGTCAGATCAAGGCAGGCCTCCAAAAAGTTATCCCTTAGTTTTTCTGCACTATACCAAAAAGCAATGCGGCGCATATCATCACCCGAACATTTGTTCTGTGTAGTTATCCTACACCAGAACATACGTTCAGGTCAACTGGGAATAGCCGGGGAATTATTGGATAGAGACAGGGGGGAAGGGCCAAAATAAATAAAAATTGCCGGGGGGAGCCGGATATGGCACCGTTTTTTAACCGCCTCCTGGGCAGGCGCCAAAAACCTGTCTATAAACCGTTGCCCAAAGAGCAGCAGGAAAAATTGAGTCCCAGTTTGGGCAGCAAGAAAAAAATCCTCGATCCGTACATACAAAAAAACCGCGACGTTATTTACCGGGAGATTACTATCAAGGCTGATCCCGGCCGCCGGGCCGCCGTTGTATACCTGGAAGGAAGAATAGACAAGCAGGTACTTTATGAAGAAATTCTTAAAAGCCTGATGCTGGAGAGTGATGCTGCTTCCTGGCAGCAGAGTGCCGCTGATCAGCTTATTGACCGGATCTCCCAGACTTCCCTGACCATTGGCGAGATTAAAAAAGTGAATCTGGTCCAGGACATGATCCACGCACTTTTTGATGGTCTGACTCTGGTGATCCTGGATGGAATGCCGGAAGTACTGGCCATTAATGTTATCGGAGGAGTGCAGCGAACTCCTGAAGAACCGCCGGTGGAAAGAACCCTGCGGGGTTCCCGGGAAGGCTTTATAGAAGATCTCTCCTCCAACATATCTATGATCCGTCGCCGCCTGCGGGATCCCAACCTGGTAATAGAGAAAACCATAGTGGGAAGAAGAACCCGCACTGAGGTAGCTGTCGTGTACATTGAAGACATTGCTGATCCGGAAATTGTCCGCAATGTCAAAGACAAAATCAACCAGATCGATGTGGACGGTATATCGGCAATTGGTTTCATTGAGCAATTCATAGATGATAATCACTATTCTCCTTTCCCCCAGTTTAAATCCAGCGAACGGCCGGACCGGGTGGTTATGGAACTGCTGGAAGGACGAGTGGCCATTATGGCGGAAGGGACTCCCTGGGTTTTGATAGTGCCCACTCTGTTTGTAAGTTTTCTGCAGGCATCGGAAGACTACTACGATCGTCCTATGCTAACCACCGTAAACCGGATGGCCCGTTATCTGGCCTTCATTATGGCGGTGTCCTTACCGGCTCTGTATATTTCTTTGCTCAGCTTTCAACCGGAATTGATACCTTATGAATTATTTGTCATACTGGCCCAGGCTCGCTCCGAGGTTCCCTTTCCAGTGCTGGTGGAAGTTTTAATCCAGGAAATTATTATTCAGCTGGTAGTAGAAACCGGATTACGTTTGCCCACCAGTATTGGGCAAACGGTAGGAGTAGTAGCAGGAATTGTGCTGGGGCAGGCTGCTATCAGTGCCAATATCGCCAGTCCGGCCATTATAATGGTTATTACCATTACTACTATATCCACCTTCTCCCTGCCTAACTACAGCATGGTTCTGGCTACGCGGCTGATTCGTATTCTGTTTGTGCTGGCAACAGCAATCTTTGGACTGTTTGGCTTTTCCCTGGGATGGTTTATCCTGTTAACCCACCTGATCAGCCTGGAAAGCATGGGGGTTCCTTATTTTTCGCCCTTTGGACCGGTGCGCTTCAGGGACCTCAAAGATGCGATGTTGAAAGGTTTCATATATTGGTTCAAATATCGGCCCCAATCTATCCCCGTATTGGACCAGAAGCGGCAGGGAGAGCGGAATGGATAGAACTCGCTTTGAAATAACCAGCAAACAGCTGATCTTCATTATAGTAGGAGCTCAGGTAGCTACCGCTTTTCTGAGTCTTCCCCGGATAGCCGCTGCTGAAGCTGGGCATCATGCCTGGCTGGCTGTTATTATCGGAGCTGTTTTTCCTCTGGCAGCTATTTTGTTTACGGTAGCCCTGCTGAACCGCTTTCAGGATGCTGATTTTGTTAACGTAAGCCATCAGTTGTTTGGGAAATTCTTGGGTACTCTGATGGTTTTGATCTTTGTGGTCTATGTAGTAATATTTCAGTCGATAGTAATAAGAATTTTCTCGGAAATTACCTGTGTATTTATGCTGCCTACTACTCCGACCTGTATGGTATCCTTGGCCTGCACCCTCAGTGTTGTTTATGCCGTCAGCAAAGGTGCCAAGGTAATTGGCCGGCTCAACGAGTTCCTTTTTTACATTTTGATTGTGGACATATTAATGATTGTTGCTATTTCCATCGGTAAGGGCAGCTATTTAAACCTGCTTCCTTTGGGGGAAATAGATATTAATGGGCTAATGCAGGGAAGCATGAAAATGGCATACGCTTATGCCGGGAGTGAGGTGCTATTAATTACTTATGCCATGGTGCAGCACCGGCACGAAGTTCTCAAAGCGTCCCTGATAGCCCTGGGTATTACGCTCCTGATCTATTTGCTGGTGGTAATCGCCGGGCTAATGGTTTTCGGCCATATTGGAGTACAATTTATCACCTGGCCGGTTATCACCCTTTTGAAAATACCCTATTCTTTTGCCCTGGGCAGGCTGGAAATTGTGTTCCTGCTGCTGTGGGTAGGCCTCGGGGTCAAGCCGGTTATGAACCTGGGGATGACCGCCAGCTATGCGGCGGTGCGAACTTTCAATCTGGACATCAGTCGCTTTTATGCCTGGATAGCCCTGGCGATAGGAGCGGGCATATATGTGCTGTCCCTGCTGCCGAAAAACTTGCTGCAGGTTTTTGTCCTGGCTGATTATGCCGGCTATACATTTCTTGCTGTTTCCCTGGGCTATCCCTTGCTTTATTTGCTAGTTTCCGCAGTGAGGAGGCCGAGAAGCTCGTGAAACTTCGAGGGATGAGGATAGTCTTTATTCTGGTCATGGGCAGCATGCTGTGCGGTTGCTGGGATACCATCGATTTGGAGGAGTTTGATATTTGCCTGGTAGCCGGTTATGATACCCCTCCTGCCGGAGAAACCGGGAAGATAGCGGTTACCGCTCTGTTGGCGGACGTGGGAGAAAAAAGCGAAAAAATAGCAACCCATTCTGCGCGGACGGTGGGGGGTACCCGGGAACGGCGGGCTTACAGCGAAGCCCGGCATTACAATCTGGCTCAACTGCAGGTTATGCTGATCGGCAAAGATTTTGCCCAACAGGACATCAAGGGTGTCATTGATATTAATTTGCGGGAACCGGAAGTTAAATCATCTGTTAATGTAGCACTGGTAGACGGCCGAGTAGAGGAACTGCTGCAGTTTATGGTAGAAAAGAATCCCCGCAAAACCAGTCAGATTTTGATTAACTTGCTGCAAACCCTCCCGGATCGAGCTTTTGTTCCCAGTACCTCCTTGCACGAGTTGTCCACGGCTTTCTATACACCAGGTATGGCGGTGGCGGTTCCGGTTTTGCAGGTAGCTCAAAATCAACAGGGAGTAGAAGTAACTGGCAGCGCGTTATTTGTCAATGACCGGATTGTAGCCCAATTAGACCGGGAGGAGACCAGGGCCCTGGTACTGTTGAGCGGAAGAAAAACTAGGGGATGGCTCCCTTTTTCTCTCTATAAGGACGGAAAGTTAGTTGATGAGGGGACGGCTTTTGTTGACAATAAGCGGGAGGTAGAAGTGAGCCGGCAAGGGGATTTAATAGTCTTTGACATTAAAGTGCAGATGAAAGGACGTTTAGTTGAACACATGGTGGCGGAGCACAGTTCAACTCTGCACGACAGCCAGCACCTAAAAGAGATGGAGCAGGCAATTGCCCGGGATTTACAGCTGCAAATGCAAGATTTTATTAAATTTATGCAGGAGGAACTGCAGGTGGATGCCATTAATATAACTCCTTATGCCCTGGCCAAGTGGCGCCGGGAGATTACCCCTCAGCTGGAGCAGGGCTTTATTGAAGACGTACTGATTAATGTGGAGGTCAATGTCATACTGCAGAATACCGGTGAATTAGGTTAAACAAGTAGTTATGAAGTTAATATACTCCAGACAGGTAACCTTTTGCCATCCTCTCCAATATTGTGTACTAAAGAAGGAAAGGAGGGTAAAAAATGTCTGCGAGAAGGGATAATTTTAGTGAAGGGTATCATCACGACCATCGCTGTACCGAAATCTGCTTTTTCCCCAAGCAGGAAGCATATATTGCCGAGTTTTATCCCGATACGAATTTTGGCGCTGTACCGTTCTTATATGTAAGCCAGTATGATTGTCCACCCGTACCCGATCCCTGCCCTTGCCGGGATGATTATCGCAGCCTGGTGCAGTTTGATTTATGCAGCTTGTGCTGCAACTTTATTCCCCCTAACAGCAAAATATGCTTTGCTTACCTGGTGCTGAGCATTTATCGTAACGAGGTCCCTTATGATATTCAGGTTTGTGCCCACCGTGTCCTGCAGCCCTGGAAAGAATTTGCTGTAACCTGGGACGATCAGCCTCTGTTCGATCCGGATCCGGTAGATTGTGTTACCGTCAGCCCCGGTGAGTTCGGAGAAATATCCTTTGATGTCAAGGATCTGGTGGAGGGATGGTATTCCGGCTGCATTGCCAATAACGGCATTCTTTTGATAGGTAATGAGGAAGTTAACAGTTTGGTGGGCTTCTACAGCTCTGAGTATCCTGACAGCAGATTGTGGCCCCGGCTGGTGGTAGGTTACAAGCAGCATGACTACCCTTGTGATTAAAAATTAGTTTTAGCGGAACACCCGCGGGAAGACTCGCGGGTGTTTTTCGGTTTTAAGAGCAGGCCGGCCGCAAGGGAGGGCCTAATCTGAGTATAGTGCCGCAGGTAGATTTGCTGATATAATGGGAAAAGTGGGATGCGGAAAGTGGGGAAGCACAGCATATGGCTTAAATTTGCAAGGGTGGGTGAACAAATGTACGAGGATCTGTATAAACAGAAGCTGGTTTCTGCCCGGCAAGCTGCGGAAATGATCAAACCTGGCGACATTATTATGTATGCCACTTTTCTGGGAAGGCCGGTGGATTTTGACAGAGAACTGGCAGCCCGGGCTGATGAATTGACCAATGTTCAGGTATACTGCTGCGGAGATCTGCCCTACCCGGATATGCAGACTCCTTTAGCCGGACCGGAACATTTCACCTGCAACAACTGGTTCTTTGGGGTTCAGGACCGCAAGTGGCATGATCAGGGCAAAATGTTTTTCTGCCCCATCCAGTTCAGCCAGCTCCAGGATATTATTGCCCATTACATGCCCAAACTGGATTATTACGTGCAGCAGGTGAGCCCTATGGACCGCTACGGATATTTTTCCTTTGGCCTGGCTAACACTTACAGTTTTGAAGCCTGCATGAAAGCGGATAAGGTTATCCTGGAGGTAAATGAAAACATGCCCAGGGTTCCGGGGGGATCCGAGGACGCCATACATGTCTCCATGGTGGACTATATTATTGAAGGCAGCAACAGTCCCTTGTTTGAAATGCCGGCTGCCAAACAGGCCGGTGAAGCTGACCAGGCTATGGCCCGGCTGATATTGGAAGAAATCGAGGATCGCTCCTGCCTGCAATTGGGAATCGGAACTTTGCCCAATTTGCTGGGGGAGTTGATTTGTGACGCCGGACTTAAAGATCTGGGTATCCATACCGAAGTGTACACCGAATCGATGACGCGCCTTTTTCAGGAGGGAGTAGTTACCGGTTTGTACAAAACTACGGATCGGGGCAAGATAGCTTTCTCTTTCGCCTTGGGTTCCCGTAAAACCTATGATTTCATGCATCAAAACCCCCTTATGGCCAGTCATTGCGGCCGCTATACCAATAATCCGCGCATTATTGCCCTGAATGACCGGGTAGTATCCATCAACAATGTGGTACAGATTGATCTTTTCAGCCAGGTCTGTTCGGAAAGTGCCGGGCCGCGGCAAATTTCGGGGACCGGCGGGCAACTGGACTTCGTGACCGGGGCCTGGTATTCCAAGGGCGGCAAGAGCTTTTTGTGCCTTACCAGCACCTTTACAGACCAGAAAGGAAATCTGCATTCCCGCATCGTCCCCATGCTTACCCCGGGAAGTATAGTTACCACTCCTCGTTCAGCGGTGGATTTTATTGTTACTGAGTATGGCAAAGTGCGTTTGAAAGGCAAACCTACCTGGGAACGGGCGGAATTGCTGATAAGCATTGCTCATCCTAAATTCAGGGATGAATTGGTTCGAGAAGCTGATAAGCTGAATATATGGCGCCGCACCAACAAACAGGATGGCTGAATGAATGAAGAAAAATGACCCCCCGTTACGTTAAGTAACGGGGGGCAGAGAGTGTCAAAAAATTAGCTAAAAGAGATCGCCACGTCGCTACGCTCCTCGCGATGACATACCAAAAGGCCATCTTATGTGTCATTGCGAGCCCCGGAGGGGCGTGGCAATCTCGAATGTCTAACCGCTAAAAGACTTCTTTGACAGTCTGACCCCCCGTTACCGTTAAGTAACGGGGGGCATTTCTGGGTGGATTTTTTAATAATCAAAAGATTCCAGGGGTATTTCCAGGACGGAAGTGTCTCCATCGGCAATCACACTTGACAGGTAAACGATATGGGGAGTAACGTTGCGCAGAAACCAGCGAGCTGATAAAACCTTGCCGATGTAGAAATTATAATCATGATGTTCCCTGCCTAATTCCTTAATCTTTTTCAAGGCTACCAGGGCCTGATCCAGCAGCAGGTGGGAAGCATGCAGTTCTGCGGTGGCGGTCAGCACCCGGCGGGAATAGGTGGGAATGAGAGCAGGGTTGCTGGTGCGCCAGTTTTTCAAGGTTTGCATTATCTCATCATAAGCCTGCAGTGCAGTCCCCAGGTTATTAAATTCCTTTTTCAGTTCCTCTGTATTCTTATTGGCTTCATAGAAGTCCTTGATTTCCTGAATAAAGTCAGCAAATACCTGGCCGTTTTCCAGGCCCATTTTGCGTCCCACCAGATCCATGGACTGGATATAGTTGGTTCCTTCCCAGATGGAATAGATCTTCATATCCCGGGCAATTTGCGCTACCGGATATTCTTCGCAGTAACCATAGCCCCCATAGGCCTGGATAGCTTCAGCACACAGCCACCAGCCTTCGTCACTGGGAAAAGCCTTGCAAAGGGGAGTAACTACATCCACATAATACTGAGCTTTCTTCCGTTCAGCGGGATCAGGATCATCCTGGCGGATGTCAAAGTGGAACAGGGCTTTCATCAACATGGCCCTAAAGGCTTCGGTATAGGCTTTACCCATTAACAAGGTGCGGCGAATATCCTCGTGGTTGATGATGGTAACCCTTTCTCCTTTGGGATTGGTAAAGGGCCGTCCCTGTACTCTTTCCCGGGCGTAATCCCGTACATTGTAAAAAGCATTGGCCACACAGGCTAGGGCCATATGACCTGTCTCCATACGAGCCAGATTCATCATCTGAAACATTTGGGCCATGCCCTCGCCCCGGCCGTTATTCTCAAGAGGGTTTTTGCCGATCAGCCAACCGCGGCAGTTACCATTCTCCCCGAAAGACAAAGCGGCAGTAGCGGAACCATGCTGGCCCATTTTATGTTCCAGAGCGGTGGTGACCACATCGTTGTCTTCCAGGCTGCCATCAGGATTGACCCAGTATTTGGGGACAATAAACAGGGATATACCAGCAGTTCCCGGCAGGGCTCCTTCCACCCGGGCCAGGTATAAATGAATAATGTTTTCCGTGAAGTCGTTGTCTCCGCCCGTTATAAAGATCTTGTTGCCCTTGATTTTGAAGATGCGCGGATCATCAGTAGGGTAGGCTTTGGAGAGAATATCTCCCACATCTGACCCGGCACTGGGCTCGGTCAGGCACATGGTGCCAGCCCAGGTCCCATCCATCATTTTGGGCAGGAACATTTCTTTCAGGTCATCATCGGCAAAGGTCTGAATTAAATCGGCAGCACCGCTGGCCAGCATGACATAGGTATAAAATACCGGGTTGGCTGCCGTTATAAGCTCGTTGACTGCTGCGTGTAAAATATGGGGCATTACCATAGCATCTTCTGATCTATCTATATTACTGGTGCCCCAACCCTCAGATTGAATCTTTTTATAGAGAGGGCCAAAGCTCTTGGGGAGAACTACTTTGCCATTAACCAATCTGGCTGGGTTTTTGTCGCCGTCATCATTGGTAGGTTCGATTATCTCTTTGGCCATCTTCAGGACCGGAGCTAGGAAAGATTTAACATCATCTTTGGAATAATAGTCTTTGTAACGGTCATAATTAAATACCCTTTCTGTGGGAAGCCATTCCTGTATGATAAATTCCAGATCACGGGTATTCAGGTAGGCAAAATTCGCTGCCACTCTTTACCCCTCCTCTTTTCTCTCTAGATCCTCGGGACTTGCTGATAACGCATCCTTGCCTGATCCCCCCTGCCCGAGGAGCTGATTTGGCATTCAGATCTCTATGGAGAAGCTAAATGTCCCGGGTCCACAGGGATGCCATAGCTGGACCGCCGCCTACACATAGTGAGGCACCGCCAAGGGTAAGGTTGAGGCGTTCCATCTCATAATACAGGGACACAACAATTCGCAAAGCTGTACAGCCTACCGGATGTCCCAGGGCAATCCCGGAACCATTGTGATTGCACTTGTCCATATCCAGTTCCAGGCCAAAATCTTCCTTGAGCATGCGGCCGACTCCCAGGAATTGAGCCGCAAAAGCCTCATTGATTTCCCAGTATTCAATATCTTCAAATTTTAAGCCTGCCTTTTTAAGGGCTTTGGGGATGGCTACCGCCGGACCCAATCCCATTACTTTGGGATCTACTCCCTGGGCAGCAAAGGTTATTAGTTTCATTAAAGGAGTAATGCCCAGCTCTTGGGCTTTTTCCTTGGACATGACTACCACCGCTGCCGCCCCGTCATTTATCCCGGAAGCATTGGCGGCAGTGACCACTCCGCCTTTCTTAAAAGCAGGCGGAAGCTTGGCCATGGCTTCCAGGTTGGCATCGGGAATAAAATGTTCGTCAGTTTCATAGAGGGTAACGCCCTTCTTGGTTTTTACTTCCACCGGTACGATCTCCCGTTTGAAGATGCCTTCCTGAGTAGCCCGGGTGGCTCTCTGATGGCTCATCAAGGCCAACTGATCGCATTCTTCCCGGGTAATGCCGTATTTTTCCGCTACATTTTCAGCAGTGAGGCCCATGTGACCGGGCACCATTTCGTCAACCAACCCATCATGGAGCATGGCATCCTCCAAAGTTCCAGGTCCCATACGATACCCGGCACGGGCTTTAGCCAGCATGTATGGGGTGTTGGACATGCTCTCCACACCGATTACCAGGGCAACTTCGGTATTGCCCAGCATGATGTTGTGGCAGGCAATTTCCAGAGCCCGCATACCGGAAGCACAGTTCTGATTCACATTACAGGCATTGCTGCTTACCGGCAGTCCCAGAGCCATAGCCACCTGGCGGGAGGGAAGGGATCCCTGCATATGTGGATATACCTGCCCCATAACCAGTTCATCAATAATGTCGGTGGAGATTCCAGCCCGCTCAATTGCCGCCCGGCCTACGGTGACAGCCAGTTCCTTGGACTGTACGTCTTTTAAACTGCCCAAAAACTTGCCGATAGCAGTACGGCAGGCACTTACGATAACCACTTCCCGCACTAACAACCCACTCCTTTCCATGCATACCTGTTTGGCATTTTGGTGTTTTTTTATCTATAGAGATCGAGGGGACAATCTAACACAGGTGATAGCAGGTTTTAATCGATGTGCACCTCACCCCCCTTGGTAACTTCTATTCACTGGTAAGCAAATATTATGCCAGCCAATTGCCAATATGGTCTAAATAAGCAGCAGCGCAGGTTGGGGGTGTTTATGAGGTAATAATATCTTTCACAATGTATCGCAGAATGCGAAGGTGTGATGTTAGCGATATGGTTTTTATAAGCTCTTATCAATATTCGCAAAATGAGAGCCTGGTATCGCTAAAAGCGATACTAGGGTCCCATTCCGGGAATATGTACAGGCCGATGAGTATAACCGGCATTTGCTTTTTAGCTGATATTGTATTTCTTTAACTTGCGGTATAGAACCGAGGGGTGAATATTCAGCTGTTTGGCAGTAACAGTTTTGTTGTAGTTATTGGAACGCAAAGTATTCATAATCAACTGGTATTCCAGGGATTCTACCGCCGCACTTAAGGTAGCAGGTTTTGTGTTTCGCTGGGTATTTTTCCGCAGCAAAGTGGGGAAATGCTCAGGAAGCAGGAGACGAGCTTGATCCAGATGGGCTAGATTTATGGCCCGTTCCAGCAGGTTCTCCAATTCCCGGACATTGCCCGGCCAATGGTAGTTCATAAGCAGATCCAGGGCATCGGGCTCAATGCCTTCGATGGAGGTGTTGAGTTTATTGTTTAGCTTGGGTATCAGATGATTAACCAGGGGTTCGATGTCATCAATCCGGTCTCGCAGGGGCGGAAGCATGAAAGTAACTACATTCAGCCGGTAATACAGGTCTTCGCGAAAACGACCTTCAGCTACCGCCTTTTCCAGGTCGATATTAGTTGCTGCGATTATCCGGGCATCCGAGTGAATGGGATCGCTGCCCCCGACCCTTTCGAACTCACGTTCCTGTAAAAAGGCTAGCAGCTTGGTCTGCATGGACAGGGGCATTTCTCCGATTTCATCCAAGAATATTGTACCTTTGTGGGCCAGTTCGAATTTGCCTTTTTTCCCGCCTTTTAAGGCTCCCGTAAAAGCACCTTCTTCGTAGCCAAATAATTCGGATTCAATTAAGTTTTCCGGAATGGAAGCACAGTTAATGCGGATGAAGGGGTAGTTGCGCCGTATACCGGCATGATGGATGGCATGAGCAAATAATTCTTTTCCTGTGCCGCTTTCGCCGATAATCAGCACATTGGAACTGTTGTTAGCCACTTGAGCGGACCAGGTTTTTAGACGGACTATGCGGCGATTGTTGCCGATTATATCATCCAAAGTATATTTGCTCTGGTACTTGCTGCTGCTGCGGGCAGTATCCTCGTTTAAGGATATCATGTCGGTCAGTAACCTGGCGGTAGATATATCCAGAAATAGAGTTTTGGCCATAGCCCCAATAATTTTGCCGTTGCTGTAAATTGGCACCCGCATGGAGATCATTTCCTTGTTATTTACCATACACAGCTCGCACAGGTTAGCTTCACCGGTTTTGACCGTATGCGGCAAACGGGATTTGGGTACGATCTTTTGTATCGGCTGGCCGATGATACTGTCCCGGTCTACTCCTAAGATTTCAGCAAAAGTTTCATTTACCAAGAGTATCTCGCAATCAGTGTTAATATAGATGACCCCCATGTAAGGGTTGTTAATTACATGTTCCATGATGTGCAGCATTTCCCGGTCATTGATATTCATTTGTAGTCCCCCCGCTTTAATTTTCCTCAAGATATGTTCTTATCATATTACCATAATTACCTATAAATAAATTATAATTTACTAATTTGTGGCAGACAAAGCGCTATTATACTGCATAACTTCGAGAGATTTAGACAGAATACAACTAGGCCACCGAGTTGTTGAAGGAATCTTAAAGGAGGATGATTTGTGAGCGACCGCAACGCCAACCGGAATCGTCGGAACAACCAGGATAACAAAAATGACAACAATCTGCAGAATCGCCGCGACAATAATAGAAACGACGATAATCTGCAGAACCGGAATCGGGACAAAGACCTCCGTTAGTTCTGACAAAAAGAACCGTTCTCCCTGGTGGGGGAACGGTTCTTGACTTAACTGGCAAGCAGCAAGTAAATCTGTAAGCGGAGTTCTGTATTAGATAGTCATCTATCTGGGATGCCAGTTGCCTGACACCTCTAGCGACCTTACCCGGGAACAGAGCGGGCCACTCTATTGTTCCCCTATTTGGTCTTGCTCCGGGTGGGGTTTACCGAGCCGTTTAGTCGCCTAAACGCTGGTGAGCTCTTACCTCACCGTTCCACCCTTACCTGGCTGCTGCCAGGCGGTCTGTTTCTGTGGCACTAGCCTTGGGGTCGCCCCCACTGGACGTTATCCAGCACCCTGCCCTGCGGAGCTCCGACTTTCCTCAGATTAAAAAATCTGCGACTATCTGATTTACTTGCTCATAACAGCACAAGATATTATACATAATTACTATCAACATGTAAAGGAATCGCTGCTGTCTGATAAGAATTTTTGTCAGAAAGCAGAATTTTTCAGCAGGAGACTAATTATTTATAGAGAATATAAACTTCAAAAAGGAGCGCTGACTCAAGAGGGTTTGGTGGTTCCTTGTTTCAGTTGGGGAATTGGAATACAATATTTAGTAAAGGTTCAGGAGGGGGGTAGAGTTGGTGGAAATCTTCAATAACAACTTGGTCGCATTCTTGACAGTGATTTTAGGGATTTTTATATTCCTTAAATACTGCACTTGGGCCAAGAAGTTCCAGCTCTCGGCAGGAGTAAAGAAGGTAATCTATATTCTTACCGGGGTTGGACTGGTTGGTTTTAATGTCTACTATTCCTTGGGCAATAAAGCCATTAGTGCCAGCGGCGACTACAGTGTGGCTACCTGCGCCATGGTGGCGGCCCTGGTATGGGTTTTTATCTTTGCTTTTGCCCTGATGGCGGAAACCAAATCTGAATAATGGCATGACCAGGGTATGAACTTTTGCTTAATAAATTAACAGAAGAATAAGCTGCAACGAAGGGCGAACCTGCCGTTGTCAAATGAAGCATCTGGGCGGCTAAGGCCGCCTTTTTCATGTCAAAACTCAGCCAGGTACACATAGCTGGGAGGCAGGAAAGTGAGTGATCCGGTAAAAATTCAAGTAAAGACAGCTGACGGTAAGCAGCGGGTCTTGTGGACTCTGGCGGGCAAAAGTCTCTGGGAAGTTCTCACCGAGGGGGGCTTTGATCCCGGCGGAACCTGCGGCGGCCGTGGTATTTGCGGCAAATGCAGGGTGAAGGCTGCTGGTGCTGTAAGCTCCATGGACGAAAACGAGTTAAACAGGCTGCTTCCTGATGAGGTAAATCGGGGGGAGAGAGTAGCCTGTCGCTGTGTTGTATGGGGTTCAGCGGAGGTTACCATAGAAGATGACAGGTATTACGCAAAAGGCAGCCTGGCTCCAGAAACAAAACCGGGTGCGAGGAGAGCTTCCATCCGCAGGGTTTTATTGCCCGGTTTGGACCCCCAGGAGCCGGTACCCCTTTACCAGCGGATTAAAAATGCTCTGGGAATGAAGGATTTGCTGCTGCCCCTGGAAACCATGCGGGAACTGAGCCGCATGGATCGTGTAGGCCGGCCTGCTCTGGAATTAAACGCTTTGGTGCTGGACGGGGAAATATGGAAGGTAAGCCGGCAGCCTCCTCAAGCTTTCGGCCTGGCACTGGATGTGGGCAGTACCAGTTTATGGGCGGGATTGATTGACCTGGAAACGGGTGAGACGATTGCGATAGCTTCCCAGCCCAATATGCAGAGAGTATATGGAGCCGATATAATATCCCGGGTGAGCTACTGCCTGGATAATCCTAACGGACTGGATGAGCTGCACCAGGTGCTGATCAATAATATCAATGCCATGATTGAAGATCTGCTGGATAAAGCGAAGGCTTCTACGGAGGATATTTATGAAACCGTAGTGGTAGGGAACCCGGTTATGCTGCATTTTTTCCTGGGTCTGCCGGCCAATGGCTTTGCCAGCTATCCTTATCAGGGACTGTTTGGCGATGAATTGACGGTTGCGCCTGCCAGCCTGAATCTCAAGGTAAACAATGGGGGCAAAGTAATTGTCCTTCCCCAGGTGAACGGATTTGTAGGGGCAGATACCATAGGCTGCCTGCTGAACATAGCGGATTGGGACAAATCCTCCTTTATTTTGATTGACATTGGCACCAACGGAGAAGTGGTTGCAGGAAACCACGGCCAGTTATGGGCAGCATCAGCCGCAGCCGGGCCGGCACTGGAAGGCGGGCATATTCGCTGCGGCATGCGAGCCGCCGAGGGGGCCATTGACCGGGTTATTTTCAATGAGGAAGACGGCTGGTGCTTCCGGGTCATTGGCGGTGGTTATCCCCGCGGTATTTGTGGTTCAGGGGTTATAGACCTGACGGCGGCCTTATTGAAATCCGGCTGGATAGATCAATACGGCACCATTGTTGACAGGGGTCAGGACCGGAATATCTCCGTTCAGATTGGAAGCGACGGTCCCCAACTGGTATTGCATGATCCAGACGGAAACTGGCCGGCTCCCATAATATTCAGCCAGGAGGATATCCGCCAGGTGCAGGTGGCCAAAGCTGCTCTGCGTACCGCGGTGGATTTGCTTATGGAAAAAGCCGGACTGACTGCTGAGGATCTTCAGCATGTCTACCTGGCCGGTACTTTCGGCAACTTCCTGGATCCGGCCAACCTGGTAGCCCTGGGACTGCTTCCCAGGATCAATATGGGCATTATTCAGCCTATTGGCAATGCTGCGGCCAAAGGCGCGGTAGCTGCCCTTCTATCTCCGGAGAAAAGACAGGAGGCTAGCCGCATACGGGCCTGTACCAGCTATGTGGAACTAGCCAGTCTGGATACTTTCCAAAGCCTTTTTCTTGAACAGATGAACTTTTGAAGCTCCATCTCGGCCAAAACAATAATCGGACAACGCAGAGGATTCTGCCAGCGGATACAGAACTTCCTGATTAAAATAAGGTCGATAACAGACCTTGGGTCTGCTTCAGGAAAAGTAATAATGAAAAATGAGGTGATGGCATGAAATTTGATGGGAAAGTGGCCCTGGTAACTGGCGGAGGAACGGGAATCGGCAAATCAGCGGCTATAGCATTGGCCAAGGAAGGTGCCAAGGTCGTTATTGTGGGCCGGCGCAGCGGGCCTTTAGAGGAAACTGCTCAGGAAATCAAAGCCTTTAACGGGGAGGTCTTGGCTGTACCCACTGATGTTACAAAGGTTGATGAAATCGAAAGCTTACGGGATAAAATCGACTCCACCTGGGGAAGATTGGATATTTTAATTAACAATGCCGGAAGTGCTATGCGCAAGCCCTTCATGGAAACAACTCTGGAAGATTTCGATTACATATACAACATAGACTTGCGCAGTGTGTTTGCAGTGACCAAGATAATGGTTCCCCTTATGCAAAAAGGAGGCGGGGGAAGTATTATCAATATATCTTCCATATTGGGGGTATTTGGGGCCAGGAATTCTACCGCTTATTGCGCTATGAAGGGAGGAGTTGTGAACCTGACCCGGGCTATGGCTGCCGATCTGGGACCGGAAATCAGAGTAAACTGTTTATGTCCCTCCCATATCGTTACTCCCATGATGCAGCCGGAAATTGACCGCCTGCAGGCGGCAGGGAAAATGGATAAGTTAAACCGGCTGTTCCCCATGAAACGAGTAGGTTATCCGGAAGATATGGATGGAGCTATCCTCTTCTTTGCCAGTGAAGATTCCAAATGGCTCACGGGTGTGGTAATGCTGATTGACGGAGGTCTGTCCTGTTACGTTTAAGATGTACAACCAACAAAGAAAAGCCAGGCCTGCCGGCCTGGCTTTATTGCTGAAAAGAGATGGGGGATGTCTTTCGCCTTCCTTTAGAAGTGTATATCGGAAATCTTAAGCGTTGGCGGCTTTCTTTTCCTGTACAGCCGCGCCAGCCGGTTTTCTTAAGAAT
>LFSR01000005.1 GCA_001513155.1 Syntrophomonas sp. DTU018 | reverse complement strand
AGATACGATGGACATCAGCTTGAGCAGAATATTCAAGGAAGGACCGGCTGTATCTTTACATGGATCACCCACCGTATCACCAACAACACCGGCTGCATGAGCTTCACTGCCCTTACCACCGTAGTTGCCGTCTTCGATGTGTTTCTTGGCATTGTCCCAGGCGCCGCCGGCATTAGCCAGCAGAATAGCCAGACAGACACCGGACACGATTGATCCGGCCAGCATACCCGCCAGGGCATCAGCATTAAGCAAGAGACCAACTGCTACTGGGACAATGACTGCCATCAAACCGGGTATAATCATTTCTTTAATAGCTGAACGGGTACTAATGTCAACACAATTGGCATAATCAGCTTTGGCTTTGCCTTCCATCAAACCAGGAATCTCCCGGAACTGGCGACGGACTTCCTCAACCATCTCTCCAGCAGCTCTTCCCACTGCTCCTATAGTCAGAGCACAGAACAGGAAGGGCAGCATGGCACCGATTAATAATCCAATCATTACATAAGGATCCAGAACATCCACTGATTCAATACCAGCCACCTGAGTAAAGGCAGTTAACAAAGCCAAAGCGGTAAGTGCCGCCGAACCGATGGCAAATCCTTTACCAATAGCTGCGGTGGTATTTCCAACCGAATCCAGCTTATCGGTAGTCTCGCGAACCGAGTGAGGCAGCTCGGACATTTCCGCAATACCGCCAGCATTATCGGCAATAGGCCCATAAGCGTCAACTGCTACAACCATTCCGGTGGTAGCCAGCATACCTACTGCGGACAGAGCTATGCCGTAGATACCACCAGTCAAATAAGAAATCAAAATGGCGGCACAGATTACCAGAATAGGAATAGCGGTGGAAAGCATACCCACACCCAAACCAGAGATAATAACCGTGGCTGGTCCGGTTTGAGCAGATCTGGCAATACCCTGCACCGGTTTAAACTCCGCTGAAGTATAGTACTGGGTAACAAAACCAATTATCGTTCCCGCAATCAAACCAGCTAGCAAAGCCCAAAATACATTGAACATTTCTGCTGGCAGGATGTAACGAACTGCAAAATAGGCGGCAATAATTAATAGTATGGCAGAACTAATGGTTCCGGCATTCAGTGCTTTTAAGGGGTTAGATTTCTCATCGGTACGCACAAAGAAGGTACCGATAATGGAAGCAACGATTCCTCCGGCAGCAATAATCAGAGGCAGAAGTACCGGCCCCATGCCAAAGCCTTGATTTACCATAACTACTCCCAGGGTCATGGCGGCAATAATAGATCCCACATAGGATTCAAACAGGTCAGCACCCATGCCGGCTACGTCACCAACATTGTCACCAACGTTGTCCGCTATGGTAGCCGGGTTGCGGGGATCATCTTCCGGTATGCCAGCTTCTACTTTACCCACCAGGTCAGCACCAACGTCGGCTGCTTTAGTATAGATACCGCCGCCTACACGGCCAAAGAGGGCTATGGAGCTTCCTCCCAGTGCAAATCCATTAACTATGCTGGGATCTTTAAATATCAAATACAAAATGCCCAGACCTAATAGCCCTAATCCGGAGACAGTCATACCCATTACAGCTCCGCCGGAAAAGGCTATGCCCAGGGCTGCATTCTGCGAACTGCGAGCGGCATTGGCGGTCCGAACATTAGCTTTAGTAGCTACCGTCATGCCTATGTATCCGGCCAGAGCAGAACAGCTAGCTCCTACAAGAAAACAAATAGCCGTCTGCCAGGGATAACTCTCCCCAGGCAGAAATATTCCCAGTATAAAGAATACTGCTACTACAAAAATAGCCAGCGTGCTATACTGCCGGTTTAGAAAGGCCATAGCACCCTCATGGATATGTCCGGCAATCTCCTGCATTCTTTCGGTGCCGGGATCCGCTTTGCCTATCCTGACAGATAAGTACAGCGCAAACAGCAGGGCTAAAGCGCCACCAGCGGGGGCAAACAGTGCAAGATTTTCCAT
>LFSR01000007.1 GCA_001513155.1 Syntrophomonas sp. DTU018 | reverse complement strand
TAAGATAAATATTATTTTTCTAAGACCAGGAGTTCCCCCTACTAAATCTTGACACAGACACAGGGAATTAAGAGTCTCGACAAAATATTGGATTTATTTTATACTTATTTATAATGAAAGATCGATCGTGAAATTAGGTGCATTCCTTAAGGACAATTAAATACTGGGATGAAGGGTATCGAGAGAGGGAGCGCGAGCTCACACCGAAGGAGCAAGCATTTTTTGTCCCTGAAAAATGCGAAACTCTCAGGTAAAAGGATCGTACCCCGACCATCCTCTGGGAAGTCATTCGACACCGAAGGGGCAAACCGCGTGGTGAAACTCTCAGGTTAATGAACAGAGTGTTAGGGAACTAACTTTACTCTGTTTTTTTTTCAAAAATACAACTGAATATTAATATATGTAAATTCAAGCACTCCAAAATTCGATAAAGACTTAAGCCTTATTTATATTCAGTTATCGTAGATATATTGCATAGATCAGGTGGATTTTTGAAAAGAAAGGGGAGAAAACACTGCTTTAAATCTTTTTAATAAAAAGATAGGAGGGATTAAAATTGGCCGATAAGAATTGTTTTGTGCACCCGTACATACCTAATTCAGCACCAGCCGTTGAGCAGGAAATGTTGAATGAACTTGGTGAAACGGCGGCAGAAAATCTTTACAGAGTTATTCCCGATGATTTAAAACTACACAGGAAACTTAACCTCCCGGAGCCGTTGCTTTCTGAATATGAGCTGAAACGGCATGTTGAGAAAATACTAGCTAAAAACAAAACCTGTGATGAATATATAAGTTTTTTGGGCTCGGGTTACTGGAATCACTATGTACCTGCTGTTTGCAGTGAAATAGCCAACCGTGCCGAGTTTTAAACAGCCTATTGGGGTGATACATATTCAGACTTTGGCAAATGGCAGGCTATGTTTGAATATCAATCCATGATGGGCGAATTACTGAATATGGAAGTAGTCAGTAGTCCCACTTATGATTGGAGTTCAGCAGCCAGCAGTGCAATAATGATGGCTGTCAGAATAACCGGCCGGAATGAGGTGCTGATATCAAGTAACATTAGCCGTGAGCGGCTCAGCCATATGAAAAATTTCACCAAAGGCAGAGCTTCCCTAAAAACCCTAAAATACAACCCCGACGGAACCCTTTCTCTAGAAGATCTTCAGAATAAAATCTCGTCTGATACAGCTGCTGTGTATTTTGAAAACCCCACATTTTTCGGATGCTTTGAAACCCAAGGAAAAGAAATCGCAGATATTGCCCATAAAGCAGGAGCACTGGTGGTAGTAGGCGTAGATCCTAGCAGCTTGGGTATTGTTAAACCACCTATAGAATACGGCGCTGATATAGTCTGCGGCGATGCTCAGCCATTAGGGAATGCTATGAATTATGGCGGTGGAGCCTGCGGCTTTATCGCTAGCCAGGATGAAGAAAGGTTTGTATCAGAGTACCCTACCCTTTTAGTTAGTATAGTTAAAGGTGAGAATGATGAACATTGGGCTTTCGGCGAGTGTACTCATGAACGAACCTCCTATGTAAAACGAGGAGAATCGCCGGACTTCATCGGCACTTCTTCGTGGCTTAATGCCATAACCTCAGCTGTTTACCTATCTCTTATGGGCCCCGCTGGTATGAAAGAACTTGGTGAAGGTATTTTAAGGAGAACTGCTTACACCATCAAAAAATTAGCCAGCATCGAAGGGCTACGTGTTCCTGTATTTTCGGGTCCCCACTTCAAAGAATTCATAGTCAACTTTGATGCAACCGGCAAAACGGTTGCTGAAATCAATAAAAAACTTTTGAGTTATGGCATATTCGGCGGCAAAGATCTTAGCCGGGATTATCCTGAATTAGGCCAAAGCGCTCAGTATTGTGTAACAGAAGTCCATACCCTGGATGATATCAACCAATTAGTTAGCGCGTTAAAGGAGGTCTTGGCATGAGAAAGAATATAGACTACCATGCAGCTCGCTGGGACGAACCCCTCATAATGCAATTAGGAACACCCGGTGAACGGGGAATTCTTTTACCAGCCTGCGAAAAACCAATATTAGAAGAAACAGAAGATCTTGCTAGTATGCTGCCAGCTCATCTGTTAAGACAAACACCGCCGGAATTGCCAGAGGTTTCACAGCCTCGGGTGGTTCGACATTTCATAAGATTATCACAAATGACCATGGGATTTGATGTAACCCCCGACATAAGTGAAGGCACCTGCACTATGAAATACAGCCCCAAGATTAATGAAGTTTTCTGTAACTCACCCAAGCTCCGTCAGCTCCATCCTTATCAGGACGAAGAAACCGTTCAAGGTATATTAGAAATAATTTATAAACTAAAATTATTCCTCTGTGAAATTTCCGGGATGGATGATTTTTCCTTCCAGCCAGGTGGTGGCTCCCAAGCTATATATACAAATGCATGTATAATCAGGGCTTAGGGTTTATAGTAAACCCAATTGCCGGAATGGGTGGCAAGGCAGGATTAAAAGGCAGTGATGGAATTGAAACTGTTGAAAAAGCCCGTGAATTAGGGATAGAGCCAGAATCACCACGTCGGGCTGTGGAAGCTCTTAAAATTTTGCTGCCAATTAATGACGACCTACAAATAATAACCTATCCTGCTGAGATGGGAGAATATGAAGCTCGGGAAGCAGGGTATGAGCCCGTGGTAATTGGGAGTATTAAATCCGGTCATACAAGTAGAGAGGATACCTTAAAAGCAGTAGAACAGATGGTAATAATGGATATTGATCTTCTTCTTTTTGCCGGAGGTGATGGTACTGCCCGCGATGTGTACGAAGTGGTTGATACGCGGATACCAGTATTAGGGATTCCAGCTGGAGTAAAGATTCATTCTGGTGTTTATGCGGTCAACCCGCGCAGTGCAGGACAGGCTGCCTTGTTATACCTGCAAGGTAAGTCTACAAGCCTAAAAGAAGCTGAAGTGATGGATATTGACGAAGAAGCTTTCCGTAAGGGAACAGTGCGGGCAAGCCTTTATGGATATATGCTTATACCCGAAAATAAGCGCTATATGCAAAATACTAAAGCCGGGTCCCGATCCAGCAGTTCGGATCTGAGCGGAATAGGCAGAAGAATAGTTAAATCCATGGAGGATGACGTACTATATATAATCGGTCCGGGAACAACTACTAGAGTGATCATGGAAGAGCTTAACCTTCCTAATACTCTACTGGGCGTTGATGTAGTGTTAAATAAGCAGCTGGTTGCTGCTGATGTAAATGAAAAACAATTATATGAATTGATTGACGGTAAACGAGCCAAGATAATAGTCACGGTTATTGGCGGACAGGGGCATTTCTTGGGGCGTGGTAATCAGCAGATAAGTCCGCGTATTATTAGAAAAGTGGGAAAGGAGAATATAATTGTTATAGCAGCCCAAGAAAAGCTGATAGATTTACAGCCCGCTCCGCTACTGGTAGATACTGGCGACAGCCAGTTAGATCAGGAACTCAGTGGTTATATTCAGGTGATTATTGGGGAACATGACAGTATGGTATTACCGGTACGCAGTTAGTAATACTCTATTAAGATGCTGATTATGTACACCAGTCAACTACTGGGTAACAATCGAATAGAGGGATGATGGGCTCGAGAGAGCTGAGTATAATACTCACACCGAAGGAGCAAACTTTTCCAGTGATCCGCTGGAAAATGTGAAACTCTCAGGTTAACGGATCGAGCTCGGACCAGTCTCTGGAGAGTCGGATGACACCAAAGGGGCAAGCGCAAGCGAAACTCTCAGGTTAACAAACAGAGAACAAGGATCACTTGTTCTCTGTTTGTTTTATTATGACTGTAATGAGGTGGTGAATCTCGTTGGCTGAAAATTATGATTTACTGGTTCTTGGCGGAGGTCCAGCCGGACTGGCAGCAGGAATTTATGGCGCCAGGGCCAAATTGAAGACCGCCATCATTGAAAAGGGCAGGCCTGGTGGACAGGCAGCTACCACTGGAGAGCTGATTAATTATCCTGGATTTGGACCGGGAACTACTGGTCCGGAACTTACACAGGCCATGGCTGAACATGCTAAAGCATTTGGTGTGGAATTTATTAAGGATACAGTAATTGGATTAAAGCTAGATGGAAATATAAAGATCATCAGCGGCAAGAAGGGTGAGTATTACGCAAAAGCGGTAATCATCGCCCTGGGGGCTGAACCTCGCCTGCTAAATGTTCCTGGTGAAGGTAAACTACGAGGCAAGGGGGTTAGTTACTGTGCTACCTGTGACGCTGATCTTTTTGAAGAATTAGATGTGGCAGTAGTAGGTAGCGGAGATGCAGCAGTGGAAGAAGCAGAATACCTGACAAGATTTGCTAACTCAGTAACAATGATAGTCATTCATGATGAGGGACATGTGGATGCCAACCCAGTATCGGCAGAACGTGCTTTCAAATCGGAAAAAATCAAATGGGTCTGGAACAGCACAGTAAAAACTATTAACGGTGATGAGATAGTAGATTCAATTACTGTAAAAAATATAAAAACCGGGGAAGAAAGTGATCTTGCCGTTGATGGAGTTTTTATTTACGTTGGAACGGTTCCAAAAACCGATTTGGTTAGAGGCATTTTAGAGCTTAATCCTCAAGGCTACATTTTAACAGATGATAAAATGCGCACTAATATTGAAGGAGTCTATGCTGCTGGTGATGTGCGGGACAAGTATTTACGCCAGGTGGTTACAGCCGTGGCCGATGGCAGTATTGCTGCTGTAGCTGCTCAAAAATATATTCAAGAACGAGAATTATGGGAGAAGGAAGTCATAAATTCCCCCAAACCAGTTGTAGTGGTCTACTATAATCCCATTGATATGCAAGGTACTGAAAAGACAGGCATGGTTGATCAGTTTGTCAAGAAATATCCAGAAAAATTTAACCTGGTAAAGGTTGATGCAACCCGAAACGAGCTGGTAAAAGCCCGTTATAACATTTCAGAGGAAGATTTACCCTTTATACATGTTTTTATAGGTGGGGAAATAGCTGCCACTATTAATGAAATCAGTGAAGATTGCTTAAGGGAAATACTTAAATAAAAAGGAGGGTAAATTATGTTGGAGGTCACCAAAGAGAATTTTGCCCAAGAAGTGTTGGAGTCTGATCAAGTAGTTATGGTTGACTGGTGGGGACCCAAATGTGAACACTGTTTGGAACTGATGCCCGACATAGAAAAACTAGCTGAAAAGTACAAAGATAAGATGAAATTTTGCTCTGTTAACGTGTCGGGGAATCGTCGGTTAGCCATCAGCTATAAAGTCTTAGGACTACCGGCCATACTATTTTTCAGGAACGGGGAAAAGATTGATGAGCTATCAGGTCAGGATATTACTATTGAAGATATCGAATCTAAGATACAACAATACCTTGAGAAATAGACGGGAGGTATTACTGTGAAGCTGGAAATAGGCAATATATTTGTCAAAGATGTCAGATTTGGCGAACGTACTGAAGTTAAGGACAACATCGTTTATATAAATAAAGCTGAGCTGTTAGATGCTATAGCTGATAAGCGTCTGCACTACCGCGATATCCATATTGTCAGGCCGGGTGAATCAGTCCGCTTATGTCCGGTTAAAGATGTCCTGGAACCGCGGGTCAAGGTAGAAGGTCCTGGGAATGTATTCCCGGGAATTCTTGGCGCCTCCACCATAGTCGGCCAGGGACGTACCCATGTATTAAAAGGTATGGCGGTTATTACCGTGGGACATATTGTAGGCTTTCAGGAGGGCATCATAGATATGACCGGCCCGGGAGCAGAGTACACACCTTTTTCCCAGACAATTAATTTGGTGATTGATTGTGAAAAGGCTGGAGATATAAACCAGCATGAACATGAGGAGGCTGTCCGCCTGGCCGGCCTTAAGGCCACCCGTTATGTAGCTGAAGCGGCCCGAGATGTAGTTCCCGATGAAATAATAACCTATGAAACCAAGCCCATTCCCCAGCAGTTTGACGAGTATCCGGATTTACCCAAGGTTGCTTATGTGTATATGCTGCAATCCCAGGGATTATTGCATGATACCTATGTTTATGGGGTAGATGCCAAAAAGATATTGCCTACCTTTATGTTCCCCACAGAGGTCATGGATGGAGCAATTGTAAGCGGCAACTGTGTTTCTGCCTGTGACAAAAATACAACCTACCACCATTTAAATAATCCTATAATTCATGATCTCTATGAGCATCACGGTAAAGACCTCAACTTTATCGGGGTAGTTATAACCAATGAAAACGTTACTTTAGCTGATAAAGTGCGCAGTTCGGATTTTTGTGCCAAATTGGTTCAGTATCTGGGAGTAGACGGGGTAATTATCAACGAAGAAGGGTTTGGCAACCCTGATACCGATTTAATCATGAACTGCAAAAAAATCGAGAATTTGGGGATCAAAACTGTCCTTATAACCGACGAATATGCTGGAAGAGACGGGGCTTCACAATCACTGGCCGATGCAGACAAACTGGCTGACGCAGTAGTCAGCGTAGGAAATGCTAATCAGCTGATTGTCTTGCCGCCGATGGACAAGGTCATCGGCTTTGATGAGGCAGCTAATGTTATTGCCGGTGGATTTGCCAACTCGAAAAAAGAGGATGGTTCAGTGGAAGTGGAGATACAATCTATTATTGGTGCTACCAATGAACTAGGCTTTAACCGTATGGGTGCGATTGGAAAGTAATTAATAAATTTTAGTAAAACAAGGAGGATGAATAAAAATGACTATTGATAAAAGCTTTTTTGCTGATAAAAAGATTTGTGTGTTAGGAGACCGTGATGGAATTCCTGGACCAGCTATAGCTGAGTGTATGAAAACCATTGGTGGAGAAATAGTGTTTACCAGTACAGAATGTTTCGTTTGAACTGCAGCTGGGGCCATGGACATGGCCAATCAAGCCCGTATTAAAGAGATAGCGGAAAAATATGGGAGAGAAAATGTGGTAGTAGTATTAGGCGGAGCGGAGGCAGAATCAGCTGGACTAACCGCAGAAACGGTTATCGCTGGAGATCCTACTTATGCTGGACCACTGACAAATATTGCCTTAAAACTATCAGTATATCACATATTTGAGTTAAAAGATATAATCGATCCCGAGATTTATGAAGATCAAATCAGCATGATGGAAATGGTTTTAGACGTCGATGCAATAATTGCCGAAATGCGTAATATCAGAGACGAGCTGATGGATGATTAATGAAAGGGGAGCAGTTATTATGGCAACGGTGAAAGCTGTTCATTATATAAATCAATTCTTCGGGCAAATTGGCGGAGAAGAAAAAGCTGATATCAAACCCTTTAAGCAGGATGGACCGGTAGGACCAGGTACCGCTTTGCAAAAAGCTTTTGGCTCCGAGATTGAAATAGTGGGTACTATAATATGCGGTGATACTTACTTCAATGAGAATATTGAGAAAGCTACCCAGGAAATTTTGGATCTGATATCTGGGTACAAGCCACAGATTTTAATTGCCGGACCTGCTTTTAATGCCGGCAGATATGGTATGGCATGTGGTGCTGTATGCGCGGCTGTAGCGGAAAGATTTTCTATTCCTGTCATAACAGGTATGTATGAAGAAAATCCAGGTGCTGATCTTTACCGCAAACAAGTATATATAGTCAAAACCGGAAATTCTGCGGCTAAAATGCGGGAAGCTATTTCTGCGATGAGTAAATTGGCTCTGAAATTAGCACGGGGAGAGGAATTGGGAACTCCCGAGGAAGAAGGTTATCTCGAAAAAGGAATAAGGGTAAACATCGTGCATAAGGAACGGGGATCCGCCCGTGCCGTAGAAATGTTAATAAAGAAGCTAAAGGGAGAACCTTACCAGACCGAATATCCTATGCCCAGTTTCAGCCGGGTAACACCTCGTCCGCCCATAAAAGATCTCAAACATGCTAAAATTGCCCTGGTTACTTCTGGTGGAATTGTTCCTAAAGGTAATCCTGACCGTATTGAGGCTTCCAGTGCCACCCACTTTGGACGCTATGATATAACGGGAATTGAGGATCTGACTCCGGAAACTTTCCAGACTGCCCATGGGGGCTATGATCCAGTTTATGCCAATCAGGATCCTGATAGGGTATTACCTGTTGATGTTATGCGCCAGCTGGAGAAAGAAGGGATCATTGGCAGCCTTCACAACATTTACTATGCAACGGTAGGTAATGGCACTTCTGTAGCCAATGCACAAAAATATGCCCATGCTATTGGCCTGGAGTTAGCCAAAGAAAACATTGACGGAATAATACTTACCTCTACCTGAGGGACTTGTACTCGTTGCGGTGCAACAATGGTGAAAGAATTGGAAGAAACGGTAAATGTGCCCGTGGTTCATATTTGTACTATTGTTCCTATATCTTTAACGGTAGGAGCAAATCGCATCGTTCCGGCAGTGGCTATACCTCACCCGCTAGGAAATCCAAGCTTGGACATTAAAGAAGAAAGAGCACTGCGCAGGAGTTTAGTGGAAAGAGCCCTAAAAGCACTTACTACGGAGATAACGGAGCAGACTTTGTTCTGAATTAAGCTTTTTACCTTATTTGGGAGAGGAGGCCGCGAATTCTGATGGAATTTCCGGTAATAAAAGCTGCATCTTATGTGTTGGTACATGCTCCCGATATATTGTACTGGCAAGGTACCACACCTTCTATGGAAAGAATAACCAATCCAGATTCGCAGTTTCTGAAAACTTTGCCGCAATATTTGCGTTCTTATGCCGACGCAGTAAAGTATCCACCGAATCAAGTATATATTGGCAACTTGAGCCCCGAACAATTACGGGCATTGCCCCAGCCCTGGTTTAAACAGGAGATTACCTCTAGTTCCCAGGGTAAATATGGTCAAATTGTGGATCAGGATGAGCTTTATGTTTTGATGAAATTAGTAGACCGCTTTAATCTGGTGGAACTGGAAGAGCAATTCTCATTGGAGCAGAAGAAGAAACTAGAAGGCCAAGCTATCTTTTCTGCTGGCGAATTGGCAATATTGGAGCATGGAGCCGTTCTGGATGATATTAAAAAGTTAGTGGAGTCCGGTCATGCAGAGGGACTCTATCAACAGGGTAAGCTGGTCGGCTGTGTGCGGGAAGCTCACGAATATGATCAGAATTTGAAAGCCCACGTGGTAATGGAGAATTTGATCAGTAAAGCCTCAGCAGTTTTAGCCTTAAAGAATCTGCTGGCAATCTATAAAGTTAACCCAACTGACATCGACTATATAATCGAAACATCCGAAGAAGCTATTGGAGACATGAACCAACGGGGAGGCGGCAATTTAGCTAAAGCCATAGGAGAGGCTGTTGGATTGGCAAATGCCACGGGAGTTGATATGCGGGGCTTTTGTGCCGGCCCTGTCCATGGGTTGGTAAATGCTGCTTCGCTGGTGCAATCAGGCATATTTAATAACGTAGTTTTGGTAGGTGGCGGTTCATCAGCAAAACTTGGCATGAATAGCAAAGATCATATCGCCAAGGGTTGTCCGGTTTTAGAAGACATGCTGGGCAGCTTTGCAGTACTTATCAGTAGAAATGATGGTGTCAGCCCGGTTTTAAGGACTGGTATTATCGGCAAACATAAAATTGCTTCTGGCTCTTCTCCGCAAGCCGTCATTCAAGCCATTGTGGTAGATCCGCTGATTAAGAACAATTTACGGATTACCGATATAGACATGTATGCCCCAGAACTGCAGAACCCTGAAATCACCATACCAGCTGGTGCCGGTGATGTGCCTCTGGCCAATTACAAAATGATAGGTGCAATGGCGGTTAAACGGGGAGAAATAGAAAAGAATCAGCTCCTGGATTTCTGCCAAAAACATGGGATGCTTGGTTTTGCTCCAACACAGGGACACATTCCCTCTGGCATACCGGCAATAGGTCATATTGTAGACAGCATTAGGGCCAATAAAATTCAACGGGCTATGATTATTGGCAAAGGCAGTCTATTCTTAGGACGTATGACCGACTTATTTGATGGCTTGAGTATCGTAATTGAGAAAAACCCAGGTGAGCTGAAAGACACGGTTACAGTAGCTCAACAGGATGTGAAAGAGGAAAAGAAGGGTATAACCATCGGTTTGACCATCGGTGGCGGTGAAATTGGTTTCGAGGACATGCTCTCAGGAGCCAGGCAGGCGGTTCAAGCTAATAGGGACTTGAACGTAGTCATAATTGGTCAATGTAACAGCGAAGAATTTACTGTTTATGCTGCCGATAATGAAGAAGCTATCAGGCAAACCAGTGAGCAATTATTACAGAACGGTACAATTGATGGGCTGGTGACCATGCATTATCCGTTTCCGATTGGTGTCACCACCATAGGTAAAGTTATAACCCCTGCTCAGGGTAAAGAAATGTATATTGCTTCTACCACTGGTACAGCAGATACTGACCGGGTACAAGCCATGGTAAAAAATGCTGTATTTGGTATTGCTGTAGCTCGGGCTGAAGGTAAAACCAATCCCACTGTAGGGATTTTAAATGTAGAAGGAGCTCGACAGGTAGAAAGGCATCTGAAGCAGATGCAATCAGCAGGTTATCAATTTACGTGGGGGAGCTCACTTCGAAAAGATGGTGGACCAGTGTTAAGAGGTAATGATTTGATCACTGGCAGCGTTGATATATGTGTTACTGATTCCCTGACTGGTAATGTCCTTATGAAGTTCTTTAGTGCTTTTAACAGTGGAGGCTTCTATGAGACAGTTGGCTACGGTTACGGACCTGGAATTGGCGAAGATTTTAACCGGCTCATCTGCATCATTTCCCGGGCTTCAGGCGCACCAGTAATTAGCTCGGCAATAAATTATTGTGCCAATCTAGTCAGAAACAAATGGCAAGAACACGTAAAAAGGGAGATTGAAAGGGCTAAACAATGTGGCTGGATTGTCAGCCGTGAAGAAGATACCAGCAATCTGGAGTCGGAAATAGTCTGCCCGCCGGCCAAAACCGTTGATTGCGAAATCCACGGTATTGACATTTTAGAATTGGATGATGCTATAAAGGTACTATGGAAAGCAGGCATATATGCCAGTACAGGCATGGGCTGCACCGGTCCAGTAATTATGGTGGCCAGCAGTGATTATGAAAAAGCCTGCCAGCTATTAAAAATAAAATAGACATTAGTCATCGATAGTTAAATTTATTTAAGTAACAGGTGGGATAAAGGCATAATTTTGTCCTGCCTGTTTTTTTGAAGGAAAAGTATAAGAAGACATATAAAAAGCTCCCCTTTGTGTAGTCCTGATTTTTGTTATTTCAGGTGTCTACTCAATGGGTAGCATAGCAAATATCCTTTCCGCAGCTAATTTGATTACTAATCCGGTCGATGGGACTTAATATAGTTATCTACGATATTGTCAAACTCGGACATAATGTTTTTGAGGATTTGGTTATTGGCTGAATCGAAGTGATACTCATCCACTTGACTTACAGGCAGCACGTGAGGGGAGGTACCAGTAATAAACACCGCATCCATAGTCAACATTTCCTGAAGGCTAATTTTCCTTTCAATTACCGGCTGGCCTATGTTATTGCAAGCAACCATTACCATCTGGCGGTTAATGCCTTTTAATACTTGATCTGGTGGAGGAGTTAAAACCAAGTTATCTTTAATCATAAATACATTCGACCTTCCACCTTCTGTTACAAATCCATTATGATCTACCAGTATTGCTTCATAAGAATGAGTTTTTTCCTTGGCAGTATCAATAACATGGCGATACTCTGCACGGTCTACTTTAGCATTGGGATTTGGTCTTTCAATGTTAACCAAAACGGTTTTAACACCTTTTTCATAATCAGCCGGTGAAGGGTAAAAACTCGGTGTAAAATAAGCATAGAAGACTGCAGGTTCATTAGGCTGCCGGTAATTAAGGACGATTTTAATATTGCCAGCATCCACCTCGTTACGAGTAATTAAATTAAAAAGCCTTTTTTTAATGGTTTCGTCGTCTACTGGCAGTTTCAATCCGGTTAATTGCGAGGTATTATGTAGTCTTGCCATATGCTGTTCAAAAAAAAGAGGTACTCCCTGCATTACTCTGATTACTTCGTAAAGGGAGGTACCTTGTTCGATAAAGTCGCCGGGCAGTTCCTCCCGGGGAAAAAACTCTTCATTCTTCAGCCAGAACTTCTCCGTGCTTATTTCCACTCTTATTCCTCCTCGCCAAATTTAAACATCTGGCAGGGATCTTCACACTGGGAACACCTTTTCCGTTTTACTTTGATAGGTGACTGCCGGTTGGCTGTGCGAGCCAACTCTATAACCTGTTCCGCGGTTTTATCGTCCGGGCAGTCCACCGCCAGAACTACCGCTCCTTCCATCCCTCCTACACCCCCAGCGGCGACAGGAACCGCCTCTGCGTTGAACAGGATCTTGAAACTCTCCACTTCGGTGATAATATTGGCTCCGGTTACCACCATGTATCCCATATTCATTCCCAGGCGCATAGAGGTACGGAACTGGCCCATCTTGGACTCTCCTGCCAGGCAGGATGGTATCAGCTTTTCCAATCCCACCGGCATTATCAGTTCAACACCCCGGGCTTTAATAACTCCAATGGCATTGCCTATAGTACCTCCCCGGGAGTCTGCCAGGAGAATAGCTGCATTGCCAAAGGGATCAATGGCATTGGCTCCCTTTATGAAAATATCTCCCGGCTGGAAGCTGTTCAGGAAATCTACCCAGGGCTCGTCTACCAGCTGGCCTTTTTCTATGCACCAGTTCCCTTTGCGCTGGCTGGGATCGGTAACACACACCGAGCGCTGGGTTATAACCCCGGCCACATAGGGATCGAAGGTTTCGAATTTAGTCTGCAGCAGTTCTTCCGCTACCAGCACATTGGTGGTACCGCTGCCGATAATAATTTTGCCATGGGCGAAGGCTTCCTGTACCTGAGGAAGGCGGCACACCGCCTGAGCTATGATGCGTTTTGATGCTGCCGGATGCAGTCCAAAAACCACGTTGGGCATGTCAAATCTCCTTTCACCTGATAGTATGGTCAGTATCAAACGGACTGAAACAGCTGCAGGAATGCCAGCAGCCGCAGGCGTGCAGCTTCCAGCTGGTGATTTAAATCATATCCTTCTGGCGGGCTGGCCAGTTTCTGCAAGTCCTTTTTGAGTTCAGCATTGAGAAAAGGGATGGCCAGTAAGCGCTGGGCCTGATTAAGGTAATCGCTGTTGAGATCCCAGGAAGCCGGTGTAAGAATACTGGCTTGTCCTATCATTTCTGATTCTATAATAAACTTTCCCATATGCAAATATACTCCCAACGGTTCAGGGGTATATGCTTGTGTACTCTCATATTCCCAGATCAGACGGCTGCAGCGGTCATCTTTATCCTGTACCCTGCTGCTGGGCCTTTCCCACAATCGGTAGTGTACCCTGCGGCCATCCCCTAAGTTAAAAGGAGAGTTGGCTGTCAGGGCAGCAAGCAGGTAACGGGCTTTCAGGTCTATGGCCAGATTATGGGTGTCAAAGGGCAGGGCGGCAAACTGGCTTTCTCCTGAACCATGAGTGGAGGTTTCCAGTGCAAATTCAAAAGGATAAACGGCTCTCACCCGGCAGCGGTCGCTGCAGGCTGCCCATTCCGCCAGCCCCCGGGCGATTTGAAATTCAGCTTGGGGAGGTATGATCAGTTCACGGGGAGCAAAGATGTTGTTTACCAAGGCAGCGGCCTTATGCAACAAGGGCTCTTCCCCCACCAATACTGCGGCATCCAGTCTCCAGCTGCCGGATGCCCAAAATCCCAGCTCCCTGGCCTGGGGCTGCAGATGGTCAGCAATAAAGTTTTCCAGGGCTGGCTCCCACCGCTGGCGGTATTCCAGGGGCAGCTGGATTTCCAGGCATAGATCCCGCCCCGGCTGGACTACAGTTAATAAGCTGAAAGATGCCCTGGTCTCATACAGTTCCACCAGCAGAATATCTCCCCCTAATCTCTGGGTAGATTCATGGCCTAACATGGCGGCGATAGGCCCCGGCAAAAGGGAAACAGTGCGGCTGTTCAGGGCAGACTGGCATGCATCCAAAAGGCTCTGCCGGCAGGACAGGTGCCAGTAATTAGGATAGGATATTCCTGCTGATTCACAGGAGATGAAATCGATATGTTTATCCAGACTGCTCAGGCAGCTGGTCAGGGCTTTTTCCTCATCCCCGTTGCCGTCTTGTGCTTCATATAGAAAAGGCGTTGCCTGGAGGTAGTGCCATTGTTCCTCCTGGCGGCAAGCAATTTTGGCATTTTGCGGACCTAAATCAATACCCACTAGCATGCTGTTCTCTCCTGCCGATTATTAATAGGGGCAGTTCATATTCAACATTTTGATCCACCCGGATAACGAACAGATCACCTTCTTCGTACAGAACCACCGGGTGTTCGTAATCTCCCGGACGAGTTTCCACCTGGTACTGTTCCAGCAAAAAGCTGTATTCATCGGGGAAGGGATGTCCCTTCTCCAGGGGTATTCTTTCCACACGGACCTCATGGTTTTTCCAGGCTCTGCTGATATTGCGGGGAGCTAAAATACGCTCCAGGTCAACCCGGATATTGGCCAGCAGGTCCAGGTAGGCCTGAATCATATGGTAGACCTGCAGGTGCTGGTCCAGAACTTCACTGGAATGGTTATGTTTGTCCTTCAGCAGTTCGATGCGAGCGGCCAAAAAGGACAGCTCCAGCAGAACCCTTTCTATATGCAGGGCCAGGGGAGGCAGCCTTAAAGCGGGAGAATTCTTAAAGGGCTCTAAGTGCTCCATGGCCTTCTTCGCTGTTTCCCCAGCACGATTCAGGAAATAATCGGTGTCAGCATCCTGGCTGACCGACAAATCCGCAACCAATTGCTGAATGTCCTGGCGGATATCCTCCACTTCTTTATGGAGGCGGGCAATTTGCGTAGAGGAAATACCGGTCAAATAGTGAGCGCTGTGCAGCAATTCGGTACCATGGCGGCTGGCAAAGCGCACCCCCCGGTCCAGTACTACTACCAACCGTTCCAGCCAGGCTCGAAACTGGCGGGCCATTTCCTGAACCTGTTTAATTTGGTTACGGTCAATACCAGCTTCCATAAGGGAAGTGTACATCAAGTACTGGCGCTTGAACTGAGCTTCATAGAAAGACCGCAATGCCGGTGGAGCATGGCGTTGCAGGACCTTTTCCGTAGCCGCTACCATATTTACGATTATATTTTTGGCATCTCCCTGGTTCCAGGGATTTGCCGCCATATTCCCCAGGGTGTTAAGGCTATGGTGCAGGTGAGACAGCAGGTGGTTCAAACCCTGGGAAACCGCAGGATGGCTGAGATCCAAAGCAATAACCTGCTCCAGCAGGATAATATGATCGGGGTAAATCCTGGCCAGGCGCAGCAATTCTTCATCCTGCATGAATTCCTGGATGGTTTCCAGCATACCCTGGAATTGCTCGATCCGGTCCAGGAGGGTTTTCAAGGGGTACAGCAAGTCAGACAGGTGCTGGCTGCGCTGGCGAGTGACTTCCAGGATTTTCAGCTGGTTCTCTTCACGGGTAGCCATCAGTCTGGTATGGATGCTTTTCACCTGGTTGTACATGCGGGCATAGCGCTGTATTGTCTTCAATATGTCCTGGCTGAGGGAAGCTTCATCATGGGCCAGGCTGAGCAGACGGGCAATATCCTCCTGCAGGGATTGGCGGAAAACCGGAAAAAAGCGATCAGTGAAAGTCTGGTAGTAGAAACGGTTGACCGCCAGCAGGTACTGGTCGTCAGAGGAGTACAGCCCGGGATTATCCCGGCTGATAAACTGGGTAACCGATTGGTTCAGTTCTTTCAGTATGTCACTTAACTGTTGACTGATAATGTTGCTTAACTGCTGTTCGGTAAGTGTCACTCCAGCACCCCCCACAAAAATCCCCATAGAGCCAGGTTCCGTATTGGATCAGTTCCGCCCCGGTATAGCTCAGGACGTTTCTGTATGTCTGTCAGCAGGCTTGCCGGTATGCCCGGCTGGGACCAGCTCAATATTTGCTCAGCTTCCTGTCTTACCTGTGGCTGTATTCCCTGAGCCAGCTGATCTACTATTTCACTATTGATAAAACGATGGCAAGGCACCCATTTCCAAAGGGCTATATAATCTTCCAGCAGCATCTCCCGCTCCTTCTTGGACAGGACCAGGAGAGAGTGTTCCCGCAGAATACGGACCAATTCCATGAGTATAAAAGCCTCTGCCGGTGAAGAATTCAACCAGTGATGACCTACCTCCAACAGCTTTCTCCCGGCAGCCTGCAGGTCCTCCAGTGCCCTCAGTTCGGGGAGACTGTCTTCGGGAAACACCTGCTGCACTCCTTCGTAGCAGGAGAGGATTTCCCAGGGCAGTGAGGCTGCCTTACCTGTGGAGGAAAGGACAGCTTCGTACAACCGCAGCATGGGGTACAGGCGCTGGTCCGTTTCCAAAGCCGGGAAGTACTGCCGGCACAGCTGAGCCGCCTGTTCAGCCAGGCGCAGTTCTCCTTTCAGTATGACCAGAGCACTTGCCGTTTTACCCACCAAACGGCTCAGGCGCTGGTTCTGGGAAGAAGATGGCCGGGAATCTTCCGGGCCTGGCTGGCTATGATATTCCTGATATATTAGCTCCAGCAAAAACCAGGCATCCAGGATAAGCCCGCACTGGTATATGCGCTCCGCGGCATCCAGCAAAGACCGTAACCCTTGAGGATCACCGGCATCAGCGGAGGGCTTGAGGGTGACTTTTTCCAGTTGGAACAGGGCTGCTTTTATCAGTTCCCCTTTGCCCGATCTGACGGTTAAAGGCCGGTTAGGAAGTTCCTGGGGGCTTAACAAACCATAATAGCGGTTTTCCTGGGCAGACAGGATTTCTTCCTCCCGGGACTTCAATAGAGTGCGCAGTTCACGATTGGCGGTTTTGGACAAAAGGTAACGACATTGATTGAGATTCAACCGGGCCAGCAACTGCCGGTAGGAACCGGCCAATTCTGGTTCCCAGAGGTGAACCAGGAACTGCAAATTTCTGCGGTCTATATCAGCCTCATCCAAGTGGTCAGCCAGGAAAAGGAAAAACTCACTTTTCAGCCCCAGGGGGCTGGATTTCCACCATTGCAAAACGGGAGCCGAATTTAACCCCTTCATTAACTGCAGGAAAAACTCGCCCCGGCGATGGCCAAAATAGAGCGCCCGCAAAAGAAAATCCATTTCATCTCCATCCTGAGCTGTGGCCAGGTCAATATCTGTTTGCTCCCGCAGCTTGATACGCAGCTCCGCTTCCTGCTGCCAAAAGTCGAACAGGTTGGCAGATGATCGGGCCAGGCGATATGAATGCAGGATATCGATGGGAATCAGCTCCTTTTACGGCTGCTGTACAAAGCAGTATTTAAGGTTTCGCAGGCCAATCGGGCTTTGTCCAAATTATCCTCAGTGAGGAAAATGTAATAGTAAATGGATTTCTCTTTATTGGTAAAAATACCTGCCAGGCGCTGTCCGTCCACCACTTCAATGCGATCTTGAGCTGCCTTGTGCCTGGTCAGGTAACGGTAACTCTGCAGGCGGGAAACAAAGGTGAAGCGGCTTAGTCTTTCAAAATGGGCTTTCAGTCCCGGTTCCTTGTTGCTGTTGGCTGCTTCAAATTTGAGTACTGCCGGTTGTTTTCGAGGTTCGGGCAGGGAGCCCTTGTTATCAACCCCTGCAATATCCGGCAGATTAATAGACTGCAGCAAACGGGGATCATGATGCAGCAGGTGAAGCAAATAGGGATGCAGAACGGGCGGAAAAGAAGCCAGGGTTCCCGGCAGACCCCCAAGATCTTTACAGGCCAGGGGATTGCGCACCAGGTATTCAATCAGTTGATCCATGCCGGCGGGAAAGGGGGGCAGATACAGGGAATACTGTTTATAGAGAATTCCGCCGTACTGCTGGCAAAACAAAAAATAGGAC
Organism: Syntrophomonas sp. DTU018; assembly: GCA_001513155.1. Lineage (GTDB taxonomy): Bacteria > Bacillota > Syntrophomonadia > Syntrophomonadales > Syntrophomonadaceae > DTU018. The sequence goes on along the minus strand of LFSR01000007.1, from coordinate 45,681 downwards.
TCAGGCGCCTTTTGCCGCAGCCAGTCTACGTAATCCATTAACTGGTCATATTCTTCCGTTGATAAAGGATGATTGTACTCCAGTTTGCGCAGTATTTTCCTCATAGCCCCAGCCCCACCATAGTTACAATAATTGTAGCTAAAATGCGGCTGCCCCGCAATTGTCCCAAAAGGTACGGTACGATCAAGAAAACAGGAGTGATAGCCGGCTCGCCCGTGACTCCCTCGCCTGCAACCCATAGGCAAACTTTAAGTGCGAAGGGGACCGCTCGTAATTCGGCATCCATGCACTCAGTATTCGCTGCTCGAAAAATCCTGTTTCTCGCTCCCCTTCGCAGCCCTCAGTTTCGCCGCGGGTTGCAACGGCTCGTCGTAAGTCGCTCGCCGGCTAACACTCCTGCATGCTATATGTTGAATGAGAGCATATCCTTATTCCGGCAGGGGTGCGAATACATAACCGGCGGCGCGCAGGTCTTCGATTATGCGGGGCAGGGCCTGGGTGTTGCTCTCGGAGACCGCATGGAGCAGGATAACGGCGCCGGGATGAATGTGTTCAATCACATACTGGTGGGAAAAGTCAGCCCCGGGTTGATCATTGGGATCCCAGTCGCGAAAAGCCATGCTCCAGAATACGGTCTTGTAATTGCGCTCTTTGGCCCACTGCAGGGTGGTAAGGGAATAATTGCCCATAGGCGGACGTAAAAATGGGGCCATGGTTGAACCGGTCAGCTGCTGGAATTCCTGTGCCAGTTGATCCAGCTCCTGATTAAAACGCTCTTTGGATACCTGGGACAAGTCAGGATGATTGTAGGTATGGTTGGCCACCTGGTGGCCTTCGGCTACCATGCGTTTGACCAGATCAGGCTGGCTTTTTAGATAATGGCCGGTAATGAAGAAAACTGCCGGGACCTGGTACTCTTTAAGAGTATCGAGAATCTGAGGAGTGTAACCCTGTTCATATCCTTCGTCAAAGGTCAAGTAAATGTGAGGTGCGTTCTGGGGTAAGGCATAATATACTGACCCTTCCTGAGCCAGGCGTTGAACTTCCGGGTCAACCTGAGGGGTAGTATGGTTATTATTGGGCATAAAATACCAGGATTTAGAAACCGCAGGCACTGGATCCGGGTGACTGGCGGAAGGGTCAACGGATTCCTCATCGACGGAATCAGGCGGTACTGGCTGGGAAGAGGGTTCTTCAGCAACGGAAGGCTCTTCTATGGTTTTATCAGGGGGATTTTCATCGGGTACTGAATTGGCCTGGCTGAAGTTTAAACAGCCGCTGGCGATTATCATTACCAGGACAAGCAGGCAAGCAGTTTTCTTCATGATAAATACATCTCCTTGAATGATCGTTATAATGATTCCAAATCCACGATTATCTCGTCTTCCAGGTTGGAGAATACCACTACCAGGTTATTTTCCAGCAGCAAGGCTACCGAATTCTCGGTGAAAGTTATGACCTGGCGGATGGTTTGCCCTTCCAGGTGATCGGCTAGAAGCCGGAAATCATCCCAGAGCTGATTGGAAACGCGCGGTGTCAGCATCTTTTTTTCACCTCATCTACTATTATATTAAGTTTGGCCGGGTTGGTTCGGTTTTGGTCCCATTAATTATTAGCATTACTGGATTTCGTAGGATGAGTTTGATTATGATACAATACGGTAAGAACTCTGAAAAGCTGACACCAATTGAGCTGAAGCTGAAATTTTAAGCTTAAAATCAAGCTTGCTGATTATTGCAAGGGACTTCCGCGGCAGCGGGCGGAGCCTGGCGATTACAATGTTAAATTCATCTCCTTTTTTTGACGTTCTGGAAAGGTGCTGGCACAAGGATGAAAAGAATAGACTGGCAATTGTGGCTGTTTCCGTTGCTGACCCTGGTGCTTTTGGTTTCCATATGTTTTCAGAACCAGGCAGCACTAAGCAATAAAGAATCCCTTACCTATACATACCTGAGGCAGGCTGTGCAGGGAAGACTGGGCTATGGAGCGGTAGGGAACTACGGCAACATGATCAGCTTCCACGACTTAGAGCCGGGTGATATTCTCTTGGGGGGTTATCCCGGGTGTGCTTACGGCAGGTTCTCCCATGCCAGCATTTATGTGGGTGAAGGACAGGTTATAGAAGGCTATGTAGACCTGGGAATAACCCAGCAGCCGGTGGAGCATTTCTGGACCTACAGCGAAATCTGCCTGCTTAAGGTGAAGGCTGACCCTGCCCAAAAACAGGCGGCTGTGGATTATGCCCGCAGTCATCTGGGAGAGCTGTTTTACCCGGTAGCTTTCCGGCCGGGGGAGCGGATCTGGAATTGCACCAAAATTATTTGGGAAGCTTACGGCCAGCAGGGTATCAACCTGGAAAGCAACGGAGATATCTGGATCGCACCGGATGATTTTTACGACAGTCCCTGGGTGCAGGTCATACGGGAGAAAAGTGTTTTATGAAAATTGTTGGGCGGCTTTATTTTATCCATATCTTTGCCTGGCTGGCCATCTGGCTTGCTACCTATTATCCCGGCCTGGACGTAGTTCTGGCGTTTGCCTACCTGCTGATTATCTTCCTGCAAATCCGTTCCCTGGGTGATGAATCCGGAGGGAGGGCTGCTGCAGTATTTCTTGCCTGGCAGGCTCCTGGTATTGTTTTTTCTGTTTTAAGTTTGCTTCCCTGGTCGTTTTGGGGACTTAAGGAATATGCTTTTTTCCTGCTGATGTTCTGGTATACTCCGGTGGTCCCGCTGCTGTCCCTGTTACAATGGGTGATAGCCGGCTATCCCCTTTATTATTTCCTTTTGCTGGCTATGCCCCTGATATACGGATTGCTGTTCATAATCTTCGTCTTCACCCATAGAAAACAGCCAGCCTTCAGCTCCAGCAGAATTCGCTGTCCTCCCTAAAATACAGCGAAAACCTTCACCTCAGACTGGCTGAAAAATGTTCTGAGTAAAGAAGTGAAACCAGTGATACAAACCCGATTGGGCGGTTACAAGACAGGACTAAGATTTATCCTTCTGAGAAGGGACTTAGTCTTTTTGAACCTGCGTATCACTGGTTTCTGATCCTAGTATGAGAGAGAATCCGGACAGTTATTCCGGTAAATAATGGTAATTAAAAGGGGGAAAAATTGTGAGCTATGCCAATGTTTTAGGAAAACCGCTTTTCCTGGGAGCCAAGAGGATCAAGAATAGGATCGTTATGCCGGCTATGGGTACGGGCCTGGCATCGGCTCAGGGAGAAGTAACTCCAGCTTTGCTGCGCTATTATGAGGAACGAGCCCGGGGCGGAGCCGGGGCGATAGTGGTGGAAATTGCCTGTGTGGACAGTCCGGAAGGCAAGGGCAGCCTGACCCAGCTGTGTATTGATCGCCAGGAGTTGCTGCCTGGTTTGGCCGAGCTGGCAGAGACCATCAAAGCCTATGACTGCCTGGCTATGATCCAGCTGCATCACGCTGGACGGCAGACCTCACCGTTAGTGACGGGGCGGCAGCCAGTGGCACCTTCCCCGAAAGCCTGCCGTTTTATGCGGGCTGAACCCCGCCAGTTGAGCCGGGAAGAGATTGCCGCCATTCGCAATCGCTTTATTCAGGCAGCCGTGATAGCGGAACAAGCTGGCTTTGACGGGGTAGAGCTGCATGCTGCCCATGGATACCTGTTAAACCAGTTTTTATCCCCCTATACCAATTTACGTGAAGATGAGTACGGCGGCAGTTTAGAAAACCGCTTTCGCCTGTTAAAGGAAATTATGGAGGGGATAAAAACCTATACTTCCCGTTTAATTCTGGGGGTGCGTTTTAATCTGGCCGATTTTGTAAAGGGCGGGATTGAACTGGAGGAAGGGCTGGAAATGGCCCGGTTGATTGAAGAAAGCGGGGCAGATTTGCTGAATGCCTCCTGCGGTATCTATGAATCCGGACAAACCTCCATAGAGACAGGCTCTTTCCCGGAAGGGTGGAGAATGGATATGATCAGACAGGCTAAAGGTCGGGTCAGCATTCCTGTAATGGGTGGGGGAGTGGTTCGCCGACCGGAGATGGCTGCCCGTTTTATCGAAGAGGGATACATAGACCTGGTCTGGGTTGGGAGGGGAATGCTGGCCGATCCCGATTGGGCCAACAAAGCTTTGCGGGGACAGGGGGAAAAGATCCGTCCTTGCATTACCTGCAATACCTGTTTTGCTTCCATAATCCAGGGCCATCATATTCGCTGTGCTGTGAACCCGGTGACCGGCCGGGAGGAGAGATTGCTCCGGCCCACCGAGACATATAGCAAGACTGTTTTAGTCGCCGGAGGAGGACCTGCTGGTATGCAGGCGGCTCTTTCCTTAGCCAGGGCCGGCAGCAACGTTGTACTGGCGGAAGCTGGCAGTTTCCTGGGAGGTCAGATGACAGCTGCGCAAAAACCACCGGGCAAATCGGCTATAGCCAGGCTGCAGCAATACCTGATCACGGAAGTTGAATCTTCCTCTATCCAGGTACGCCTTAATACCCCGGTTACCAGCCAACTGCTGGCGGAGATTAAACCTGATGTACTGGTGATAGCTGCCGGATCAAAACCGTTTATACCAGATTATCCGGGAATAAAAAGTATTTATAGTGCGGCGGAAATATTAGCTAATGATCCGGGATGGGAAAACCAGCAGGTAATTATTGTTGGGGGAGGAAGCACTGGCTGTGAAGCCGCTGATTTTCTTGCGGAAAAAAATCAGGTAACCATAGTGGAAAAAACCAAGGTTCTTGCCGCTGATATGGAGAACATGTCTCGTCTGGAATTGTTGGCCCGGTTGAAGCAGAAGCAGGTAAAAATTCTGAAGATGACCGTATTAGAAGGGGCTGATGATACCAAAGTTGTCCTGCGGTCCGCAGATAGAAATGAAACCATAGAATTGCCTTATGACCATGTATTGTTTGCTGTAGGCAACCGTCCCGTTCTGCCGGAGTTGGATCCTGACACTTTGCCCGATCAGGTATTCGTTATCGGCGATGCCCAACAGCCCCGGGGGTTCAGTCAGGCTTTCTTTGAGGCCCAGATGCTCCCTTACCGGTTGAGCAGATGTTAAAGGATCAGGTTATTTAACTGGCGACTCCCAAATCATATAGCAAGGCTTCAAATTCCGTTAACAAATAGCTGTCCAGTTTGCCCTGGGCAGCTTCTGCTTTCATTATATTCAACGCTTCCTCCACTGTTAAAGCACGGCGGTAAGCCCTTTCCGTAGTCAGGGCATCGAAAATATCTGCTATGGCAACAATGCGGACATGCAGGGATATCTGGTCACCCTTCAATCCGTCAGGATATCCTGACCCGTCTAGTTTTTCGTGGTGATAGCGGATAATGTCGCTGACTTCCTGCAGGGATTTTAAAGGGGAGCAGATCTGCTGCCCCAAAATGGGATGGAGGCGGATTTGCTCGAACTCTTCCGCGGTTAGTTCACCGGGCTTATTCAATATGTTCAAATCTATACCCACTTTGCCCAGATCATGAATGAGCGCTCCAATACGCAGGGTCTCCAGACTGCGGTCGCTGAGTCCCAGTCGTTCTCCCAAAAAGACTGCATATTGGCTTACCCTCTCAATATGGCCTTCGGTATATTTGTCTTTGGCATCTATGGTACGAGCCAGGGTAATAACCACATCTTCGATGTTTTCATTCTGCGCTGCCAGTTCCTGACGTACTTCTTCCACCTTCTGATTCATATACTCCATGGATCGCATATAAGAATTGTTTAAAGCAGCCAAGCTCATCATGATAACGTAAATAATTAAACCTGCCAGGCTAATTATGTGCCAGTAAGTGCTGGGTTGCCATAGCCCTCCGGTATAACTAACCGCTAAAGCTGCCAGGGAAAAGGCCGCTAGTTTATACAAGGTATTTTTTATCCGGTAAGCGGTTATCAGCAGCAAAGCTGCATCAACAGCCAATATCAATCCTGCCGCTAGTAATGCACTCAGGTTCCAAAAAAGATTGTCTCCGGATGTAATTAATAATCCCCCATAGGCAATCACCAGCAATATAACTGCAACCCACAATATACGGTGATATTTGCTTTCCAGAGGCATAATTCTGTTGCAGACAAAGATGGTATACCAGCTAATGCTTATAACTAGGACAAGAAGTGATATCCACTGCCAAAGAGAGGATAATGCCATGTTGTTGCGAAATATAGGCATAAAGGACCAAAGGGACACGGTTAAAGCAAGAATGGCAATATATATAGGCTCAACTCGATTGCTCAGGGGAGAAATCCGGGTAAACGACTTTAATGCAGCCAGGGTAGCGATACATAGCCCTAATGTAAAGGTAATTAGAGACAAAAACTCGTATGCTGTTGAAATAACCAGCATTAGTTTTCCTCCGACTTCCATCTTTGTTATTCAGCTTACCAAAATTGACCAAAAAGTTCTACCGTCTTATCGATATTAATCGTTATAAAGCATCTCGAGTATAACCATAAAAAAATACTATGCTGAATTAGGGAAAAACAACCATTGTTAACAAAATTTTAACACTAAAGTGTAGCACATTTATTTTATAATGAAATAACATTTGACTTAGAGTATTTCCCCCTCTTAGGATTTTATTGGAAATACACATGCATAAGTGTTTCCTTATAGGGGATCCGGGGGAAAAGGTTCCCAGGTGAGAAACTTTTATTGTCAAATATTTCAGACTGACTTATTATGAATGTGTAAGAAAAATGTCGAATATAAACGCATATAGGCCGATTATAGCAGTCTAGGGTATGTCTGGGCTGATTATTTATATATTCCGTTTCAGGAAAGGGGCTTAGTATCGTGGAAAAATCTGTGAAACTGATTCCCGCTTGCGAAGAAGACCAGCAACTGCTCCGCAGGCTGGAAGCGGAAGCCGGAACGAATGTGAACCTTTGCTATCAATGCGGAAAATGTTCGGCAGGGTGTCCGGCTGCCTTCGCCATGGACTATCCGCCGCGGCAGGTAATCCGCCTGCTGCAATTGGGCATGGTTAAACAAGCCTTAAAAGCTGAGAGCATATGGATCTGTGCCAGTTGTGAGACCTGTTCCACCCGCTGCCCGCGAGGGGTGGACATTGCTTCTCTGATGGATACCCTGCGCCGTGAAGCTCTGCGCCAGGGACTGATTACCGACAAGAAAGTGGCCGCATTCAACCAGGCTTTCTTAAACGGAGTCAGGCTGTTCGGGCGTACCTACGAAGCCGGATTGCTGCTGCAGCACAATCTGAAAACCATGCAGCCCTTTAAAGATGCTCAGTATGGACTGCCCATGATGAAACGCGGTAAAATCAGTATTCTTCCTGCTAAGATAAAAAACCGGGATCAGGTTAAAAAGATTTTTGACAAAGTGCAGCAGCTGGGAGGTGAATAAGGTATGAAATTGGCTTACTATCCTGGATGCTCATTGGAAGGAAGCGGTATCGAATACGGGATGTCCACGGAACGCACTGCAGATATCCTGGGAATTGAACTGGTGGAACTGGATGATTGGAACTGCTGCGGTGCTACCTCCGGACATAACACTAATAAACTCCTGTCCCTGGCATTGCCGGCCCGAAACCTGGCCATCGCCGAGCAGATGGGTTTGCCCATGTTGGCCCCTTGTGCAGCTTGTTATAACCGGCACAGGAATACGGAACATGTAATCAAAAATGATCCGGAAATGCGGGAGACCATTGCCCAGCTAATTGAAATGGAACTTCAGGGCACTGCGGAAACGGTCTCCATCCTGGAGGTACTGGCCAATCAGGTTGGGATCGAGCAGATTGCCAGCAAAGTCACCCGCCCGCTGCTGGGAATGAAGGCGGTATGTTATTATGGATGCCTTTTGGTACGGCCGGTGGAACATACCGGATTTGACGATCCTGAAGACCCCCAAACCATGGACCGGATAGTCAGAGCCTTGGGCGCTGAAACACTGGATTGGTCTCATAAAACCGAGTGCTGCGGGGCTTCTCTGGTAACTTCCCGGCCGGAAGTGGGCAATCGCATGCTGTATCAAATCCTGCGCAATGCCAAGGAAGCAGGGGCCGAATGTATTGTAACTGCCTGCCCCCTGTGCGGCATGAATCTGGATATGCGGCAGGGACAAGTGGAGAAAGAGTTCAACACCAAGTTTGATCTGCCGGTTTACTATGTGACTGAATTGGTAGCATGGGCAGCGGGTGAGTCCCGCCAAGCCGTTGGTATAGATCGCCATTTTGTAGAAGCCGGGCGCTACCTGGATGAGGTAGCGGTGCGGGCGGAGAAGATCAAAGCAGAAAAAGAAGCGCAAGCCCAGGCTAAGGCCAAGGCTGCAGCCCAGGCTAAAAAAGCCGGTGACCAGGCAGATGAAGATCCGGAAGCCCGTCAGAAAAAGATAGATGCAATGGTGAAAGCTTTTGAGAAAAACCCGGACAAGATGGTCAAAAGACTCATTGAAGACGAAGAACGGGCGGCTATTTTACTGGAAGTAATCAGGGAAGACAGTAAGAAAACGGCTCGCTTGGCCGAGCTTATGGTAGACGATGCCGAGAAAGCTTCCAAGGCTGCCGAAGCCTATGTAACCGCTGAATTAAAGAAGCGAGCGAAATAGATAACACTGCTTGGAAGTTCCACAAGGAGGGAGACGGAGATGAAAAAACGGGTAGGCGTTTTTGTGTGTGATTGCGGTACCAATATTGCCTCCGTAGTCAACACCGAAAAAGTCGCCGAATATGCCAGACAGCTCCCCGGAGTGGTTTTTGCCACCACCTACAAATATATGTGCTCTGACCCGGGTCAGGAGCTGGTGAGAAACGCCATCCAGGAACATGGGCTGGAACAGGTAGTTATTGCTTCCTGTTCACCGCGTATGCATGAAAAAACTTTCCGGAAGGCAGTGGAAGCCGGGGGCATAAACGGATATATGTTCGAAATGGTCAATATTCGTGAGCAGGACTCCTGGGTACATCCCGACCCGGAGGAAGCTACGCGAAAAGCCATGGATCTGGTACGCATGGGAGTCAGCAAGGTTTTAAGGAATGCACCTCTGCAGGTATCTACAATTCCCATTACCAAGAAGGCCATGGTGATCGGCGGCGGCATAGCCGGTATGCAGGCCGCTCTGGACATTGCCGAAGCCGGACATAAGGTAATACTGGTAGAAAAGCAGGCCAGCATCGGGGGCAAGATGACCCAGTTGGACAAAACCTTCCCCACTATGGACTGTGCCGCTTGAATAGGCACTCCCAAGATGGTTGCTGTGGCGCAGCACCCTAACATCGAACTGGTAACTTATGCGGAAGTAGTAAAAGTATCAGGCTATATTGGCAATTTCACCGTAACTATCAAGAAAAAGGCCAAGTATGTGGACTGGAATTTGTGTACCGGCTGTGGCACCTGCTGGGAGAAATGCCCCAGCAAGAAGATCAAGGATGAGTTTGAGCTGGGCATGGGTATGAGGACTTCCATTCACAAGCTCTTCCCCCAGGCAGTTCCCGGTAAACCCATTATCGATGCCGCAACCTGTACCAAACTGACCAAAGGCAAGTGCGGTATTTGCGAAAAGGTATGTCCTACCCAGGCCATTCGCTATGATGACAAGGATCAGTATGTGGATGAAGAAGTAGGTGCCATTGTTATGGCTACCGGCTATGATCTCTTCCCCTGGGAAGAAGCCTATGGTGAATATGGCTACGGCAAATACCCGGATGTTATTACCAGCCTGCACTTTGAGCGCCTGGTCAGTTCCCAGGGACCCACCGGGGGCAAGATCCAACGGCCTTCCGATGGGAAAGTACCGGACAGCGTAGCTTTCATCAAGTGCGTTGGTTCCCGGGATGATACCAAGGGCAAGAGCTACTGTTCACGGGCTTGCTGTATGTATACCGCCAAACATGCTTACCAGGTAAAAGATAAACTGCCCGACAGTGAAGCCTATGTATTCTATATGGATGTGCGCACTGCCGGCAAGAACTACGAGGAATTCTACCAGCGTTCTCTGAACGCTGGAGCCAAATACATCCGGGGACGGGTAAGCAAGATATATCCCCGGGGCGACAAACTGGTTTTGAAAACGGAAGATACCCTTTTGGGTATGCCTATGGAAGTAGAAGTGGATATGGTGGTTTTGGCTACCGCTATGGTACCTGCTCAGGGTGCCCAGGAACTGGCTAAAATCATCGGGTTTTCCACTGACAAGGATGGCTTCTTCCAGGAAGCCCATCCCAAACTGCAGCCGGTAGAGACTTTTACCGCTGGAGTATATGTAGCCGGAGCCTGTCAGGGCCCCAAGGATATTCCTGATACAGTAGCCCAGGCTAGTGCCGCTGCTGTCAAGGTTTGCGGTCTGTTCTCCAAAGATAGGCTGGCTACCGAACCCATGATAACCGAGGTTGATATCAGCAAGTGTTCCGGATGCGGTTTCTGTGTTCCCATCTGTCCTTACCATGCCCTTTCCCTGGTGGAAATCAAAGACCGCGGTCATCATGGACCCTTTACCCGTCAGGTTGTAGAAGTAAACAGCAGCTTGTGCCAGGGATGCGGAGCCTGCTTGCCGGCCTGCCGCACCACGGCCTTGAGCCTGAGGGGATTTACCAATGAACAACTGGTAGCGGAGGTGGATGCACTGTGTCTATAGAACAGGAAAAGGCCTGGAAGCCAAAAGTCCTAGTTTTCGCCTGCAACTGGTGCACGTACGCCGCTGCGGACCTGGCGGGATCGAACCACTTGCACTATCCGGCCGATGTTCGCATTATTCGTACTCCTTGTTCCGGGCGCATGGATCCCCTGTTGGTTTTAAGGGCTTTTAACCGGGGGGCAGACGGCGTTTTGCTGTCGGGATGACACCCGGGCGAGTGCCACTATGGTAGTGGCAATTACTATAACCGGCGCCGTCATACGGTTATGAAGAGTCTGCTGGAGTATGTAGGCATTGAGCCAGAAAGATATCAGACTGCCTGGATTTCCGGTTCAGAAGGAATCAAGTTCCAGGAAGTAATGGAGAAACTGGTGGCTGATGTGAAAAAACTTGGTCCCAACCATAAGCTGAAGGGGGCAAAGTAAATGAACTATACGGAAAAAATTAGGGAAATTGCCGCCAGGCTGTTGGAAAATGGCCAAGTAGATATGGTTATGGCCTGGGAAAAAGGCGATCTGGAATATCAGACTATCCCCTTTATTGCCCGGACGGTTGATGAAGTCAGTCGCATAGTCTGTGACGAATACTCCATCCACAACCTGTCCAACTACCTGCTGCGTTACCGGGATGGTAAAGAGAAAATAGCCATTGTGGTCAAAGGGTGCGATTCCCGGGGGATAGTAAGACTCCTGGAAGATAATCAGATTGCAAGGGACCGTTTATATATAATCGGAATTACCTGCGACGGAGTGAAAGATCCGCTGCGAGCCATGCGGCAGCACTCCGGTTTTGAAAAGGTGGAGAAGCCGGAGGATGGTCTGGCTGCCAAGTGCCTGGACTGCCGCCAGCCCAATCCGGTTATATATGATGAACTCCTGGGAGAAGAACAGACTCCGCGGGGAGGAGAGGACCGCTTTGCCCGCATTGCAGAAATCGAGCAGATGTCAGCGGATGAACGCTATAAGTTCTTTGAAAGCCTGTTCTCCACTTGCATTCGCTGCTACGCCTGCCGCCAGGCGTGCGTAGCCTGCAACTGCCGGACCTGTATCTTTGATGAAACCCGCCCCCAGTGGGTAGGACGAGAAACCAGTATCAGTGATAACTTTATGTATCACCTGGTGCGTGCTTCCCATATGGCAGGAAGATGTGTTGAATGCGGCGAATGTGAACGGGTGTGTCCGGTTAATATCCCGTTAATGCTGGTGAATCGTAAGCTGATCAAAGATGTAAATGAATTCTTTGGTCCTTATGAAGCGGGCATGGAATACGTTGAGGGAAGAAAACCGCCGCTAAGCGTTTACCGAGAAAATGATCCGGATGATTTCCTGTAAGGGGTGAGATTATGAAGGTGCTTAAGTTTGGCAAAATAGAACAGGTTCTGGACCGTCTGGCTCAGCAAGCCGAGGTATACGTACCCATGCTGCGGGGACAGCAGACCGGTTTCTACTCATGGAATACCTACGATGAAGGTTATGACGACCTTATGTTCGATATTTTAAATGTTTATCAGTCTCCTAAGCATGTGATTCTGCCTCAGACAGAAATGATGTACCGTTTCCGCCAGGAAGGACAGGATGTAATAATAGATGCGGAAGCTCAGGAGATAACTCCCAAGATCATCATGGGCATTCGTTCCTGTGATGTGAGGGGTATTGAACATTTGGACGCTGTATTTCTTACCAAAGGCTATGTAGACGAGTTCTATAAAGCGCGGCGGGATAAAATCACCATAATAGCCAATGCTTGCTATAATCCCGGAACCAACTGCTTCTGTGCCTCCATGGGAGTAAATCCTACTGATCCGGAAGCAGCGGACATTATTATGCGGGAAGTAGAAGTGGGCTATGTTTGGGATGTTAAAACGGAAAAAGGGCAAGCAGTAACCAAACAGATTGAAGACTTATTGGAAGAGGAAGAAGTGGAACTGTTCCCCTTGAAGCGGTTCCTGCGTAAAGTGGATTACGAAGGAGTAGCGGAAAAGCTTAAGGACATGTTTGATGATCCCATGTGGGAAAAATATTCGGAACCCTGCCAGACTTGCGGGATATGCACTTATCTGTGTCCCACCTGTTACTGTTTTGACATCCAGGTAAAAACCTGGGGTGAGGAAGGTTATCGCTTCCGTTGCTGGGATTCCTGCATGTACCGAGAATACACCCAGATGGCCGGAGGCCATAATCCCCGGGAAGCAGCTAAGGAAAGGTTCCGCAACCGCTTCCTGCATAAACTCCAGTTCTTTACGGAACGGTACGGCCAGCCTCTATGCACGGGATGCGGGCGCTGCGTAGTAGTCTGCCCAGGCGGGGTAAACATTATCAAGATAATTGATACGGTAAAGGAGGCGAAAACCGGTGCATAGCAGCAATACTCAAAACCCACTGGTACCGGGAATCGTCGAAGTTGTAAAAATCATTGATGAGACCCCTGACGTAAAGAATTTTTACGTCCGCTGTGTAGATGGCGGTGTACCATTCAATGTTATGCCGGGACAGCTGGCCATGGTTTCTCTGGTTCCCGTGGGGGAAGCTATGTTTTCAGTTTCCTGGCAGGAAGAGAATGATCATTTGGAATTTGCTATCAAACGGGTCGGGTTAATGACCGATGAACTTCACCGGATTGAAGTAGGCCAGAAGCTGGGTGTGCGCGGCCCTTACGGCAATGGCTTCCCGGTAGAAGCCTGCAAGGGCAAGGATATGCTGTTTATCGGCGGCGGTATAGGGCTGGCACCCTTACGTTCATTTATCAAGTATTGCTTCAAGCACCGGGAGGACTATGGCAAAATAACTATCCTATACGGAAGCCGCACGTCGGCAGACTTGTGCTTCAAGGATGAGTTGTTTGATAAATGGCCGAAGGAAAAGGACACCCAGGTGTATGTGACTATAGATAACCCGGAAGAAGGATGGGACGGTCATGTGGGGTTTGTTCCGGCTTACCTGGAGGAACTCAAGCCCAATCCCGAGGGTACTATAGCTGTAATTTGCGGTCCGCCCATTATGATAAAGTTCTGCTTGCAGTCATTGGAAAAGATGGGCTTTAATGATGAACAGGTAATAACCACTCTGGAAATGCGGATGAAATGCGGTATTGGCAAATGCGGCCGCTGCAATATCGGCCATGAGTATATATGTTTGGATGGACCGGTGTTTAACCTGGCCCAACTGAAACAATTACCGCCGGAATGGTAAAAATATTAAGGGGCTCACCTGCGGGGCCCCTTATAAATTTCTAAAAAATACTGTCGCCGAATAAGTAGCCCAGATAAAAGACGAGGGCAATCACAATAACGTGGAATATCCACCAGCCTGTCTTTAAGAAGTGAAAGGTACCGATATCATAACCATCTTGCGTTTTCAGTTCATTGTCCGCCAATCCCTGAGCACCTCCTTCATCCATTATGCCCATGGTATTATCCTAGTTTTTCCCGGGTGGGTTATAACTATGTATACCTGCTCATTGCTGGGGAAAAAGCTTCCTTTCGTGTCATCGCGAGGAGCGAAGCGACGTGGCGCTATCTTTTTTACAGCCTGTATGCTTCGTTTGAGATTGCTTCGCTGGGCTCGCAATTATCACCAGCAGAACTGGCCACGATAAACGAAAACTTAAGCCTGTCATCGCTATGAAAGGAATTCTTAATTGTCATTGCTGTGAAAATAGCTCCCAATTGTGTCATTGCGAGCGCGTAGCGCGTGGCAATCTCTATGGCAACTAACGGTGTGAGTTAACAGATCACCACGTCGCTTCGCTCCTCGTGATGACATAAAAGGAAGCCATTTTCACAGCAATGACACAAATGGTGACTTTTCATTCATCGTGGTCTGCGTACCAGGTGACAATTGCTCAGAAGCTGAGAATTTTATTATGCAAACGGGGTATGCTGCATTGACAAGCAGGCAATTATCTATACAATGTTTATAGCTTGGGACGTTGCACAAACATGTGCACAACAAGGAGGATATAAATGACTACATTGCGTAAAGATCTGTTAAATCCAACCCTGGCCAAACTCTTGCAGACTTTTCACCTGGACAAAGACTATGTAGCGGGCCAAGGCAGTTATCTATTTGACGAAAAAGGCAATCGTTACCTGGACTTTATTGCCCAGTATGGAGCGGTTCCTTTTGGTTATAACCCTGAGGTGATCTGGCAGGCTCTGGACCGGGTAAGAACCCGGCAGATCCCTAGTTTGGTGCAGCCCTCTTTACCCGGTGAAGCCCTGCGCCTGGCCAACAAACTGGCGGAAATTACCCCGGGAGATCTATGCTACTGCACTTTTTGCCAGAGCGGAGCGGAAGCGGTGGAGGCGGCTATTAAGCTGGCTCGGTCTGCCACCGGGAAGATGACCATTGTATCTACTGAACGCAGTTTCCATGGCAAGACCCTGGGTGCATTGTCGGCTACGGGAAGGGAGGTCTATCAAACCCCCTTTGGAGCACCCGTACCCGGTTTTATGCGTATTCCTTACAATGATTCCGCTGCTTTGGCGGAAATTTTGGAGAATAATTCCGATATAGCTGCTTTTATCGTAGAACCGGTGCAGGGAGAAGGAGGAATAGTGCCTGCCCGCCCGGGATATCTGCGGGAGGTACAGGACCTATGCCGGCAGCATGGAGTAGTCTTTATCGTGGATGAGATACAGACAGGATTAGGCCGTACCGGCAAAATGTTTGCCTGTGAGCATGAAGGTATAGAACCAGATGTGCTGCTGCTGGCCAAAGCTCTGGGAGGAGGACTTATTCCCATAGGGGTATGTATAAGTTCGCCCCGGGTTTATAACGATGATTTTGGTTCCCTGCACAGTTCCACCTTTGCCAACAACCAGCTTTCCTGTGCGGTAGGCTGTGCGATGCTGGATGAACTGCTGAAAGATGACCAGCAACTCATCCGGGAAGTTGCTGCCAAAGGTGAGTATTTGCTGGAACGGGCCCGTCGTCTGGGAGAGTCCTACCCTGATATAATTAAGGAAGTCCGCGGCAAAGGCTTAATGGTAGGCATGGAGTTCTATGACCTGGATGACTGCGGGGACTTCAATATGGCTTACCTCTGTGACCGGGGAGCCTTCACTGCTTTGATTGCCGGATTTTTGCTGAATGTCTGCCAGATTCGCCTGGCTCCTTTCCTTAACAATCCCATGACCTTGCGGCTGCAGCCCACCCTTACGATTACCACAGAGGAAATTGACCGGGTTATGGATGCCCTGGAGATGGTTTGCCGGATTTTATCCTGCCGGGATTATGCCCTGTTGTATCGCTTCCTGATCGGGGACTATTCCCGGCCGAAAAATATAATTGATTACCGGTCTTCCAGCCGCAAAATCAAAGCTTCTTCTCTGGAAGCCGGGGAAAAACCCACCCAAAAGTTTGCTTTTATAATCCATTACCCTGGCCCGGAAGACGTTATTGCCAACAATCCTTCCTTTGTAAGCTATAACAGGGATGAACTGAACCAGCTTCTGGAGTGGCAGTGCCAGACAGGGGAAGCGGGGATGGTCTGCCATATGCCGGCTATTCGTTCCCGTAATGGAGATATCGCTGAAGGCTGGCTGATCGGAGTACCCTATGGAGCCCGGCAGATCATGTCCCTGCCCCGGGAAGAAGTGGTCAAAGTCATAGGAGAGGCGGTAGACATGGGGCGTGACCTGGGGGCCGGGATAGTAGGCCTGGGGGCTTTGACCTCGGTAGTCACCCGGGGCGGGCGTTCTGTGACCGACCGGGATGTAGCCATTACCAGCGGCAACAGCTTTACCGTCCTCATGGCCATGGAAGCCCTGTACCTGGGAGCAGAGAAAATGCACATTGATGTTGCTCAGGCTCAAGGGGCGGTAGTAGGTGCTACCGGATCCATAGGCCGGGCTTGTGCTCTGATGCTTTCCGAACAGGTGACCAACATAGTGCTGTTGGGCAATCCCCAGCATCCTACCAGCAGCCGCAACCGTTTGCGCTCCTTGCAGAGTGATCTGTTGGCATATGCTAAAGAGAGATTGGAGAAAGGGGAAGAAAGCGGGCTGGCAGGTTGGCTGAAAGATGTCCTGGACAATCTGGCCAATCGCCATGATCCGGTATCCCAGCAACTGATAAAGGCTTATCAGGAGGGCAATTTAACTCCCGACTGGTTGCAGAAAACTACCGAGCACTTAAACTTGCAGGTACCGGTTACCACCAGCCTCAGCCTGGATGAATCCTTGCCTCTCTGTGATCTGATTGTGGCAGCCAGTAACGCTCCGGATTATTTGATCTTCTCCCGGCATTTACGTCCCGGTTGCGTGGTCTGTGATGTGGCCCGGCCGGCCGATGTTTCTCCGGAAGTTTACCAGATGCGGGATGATGTACTGGTCCTGGAAGGCGGACTGGTACAATATCCGGACAACATATCTTTTGGCCCTAATTTTGGTTACCGGGAAGGAGTCAGCCTGGCTTGCCTGGCGGAAACGGTGCTGTTGGCTTTGGAAGGAGACTACCAGCATTTCAGCATCGGTACCAAACTGCCCCTGGAAACAGTGGCTTACTTGCGCAGCTTAGGGGAAAAACACGGATTTAGCCTGGCGGGACTGGTGATGAATGGACGAGAGATTACCCATGAGGATATAGAACAGATCTATAACCGCTCCCGCCAGTTAAAACAAGCCCAGAATATGTAAGGGTAAAAATCAGCGATTCAGGCAGTAAGGCCAGGTCTGAGCAGCGGACCTGGCCTCTTTTGTTGATAGCTGGGCAGGAAAATTTGCCCTGGCTGAAAAACCTTAATACAATAGAAGACAAATAAAGAGCACGAGAACAGGAAAGGAGGTTAGTCGCATTGAATGACATAGTAATTCGCAGGGATGGCAAATGGTATTATAAAAATGCGGAGATGTTCCGCCGCAATATCGTTCATCTGCTGGCGGTTAATATAGACCGGAAAGAAGATGGCACCTACAGGATAGTATTAGGCAATGAAACCACCGATATTGATGTAGAGGATGTACCTTTTTACGCCACCGGCATACAGGAAACCGAAGACGGTACCATAAAGCTGGTATTTCATGACCTGCAGGAATACGAGATAAAAGAGGAAACCCGCGTGTATTTCAAAGGAGATGTGCCCTACATAAGCTATCGATGGCCGGCTGATACCCGCCTCAGCCGGGGTATTTACTGGAAACTCAGCGATTATTTTGACTTTCGGGGTGACGAGGTGTACATAGTTCCTCACAGAAGATCGCAGTAAAAACCCGGGAACAGGTCACGATACATGTAAATCATGAGCCTGTCATGGCCCACGCTGCTTTGGCGCGGGCTGTTATGAAAGCAATTATCACCTGCGGCGCAGGGCACCATAAATGAAAAGTCACCTTTTGTGTCATTGCTGTGAAAACGGCTTCCCTAGTATGTCATGGCTGGGATAATAGCTCCCCATTGTCATTGCGAGCGCGTAGCGCGTGGCAATCTCTATGGCAACTAACGGTGTGAGTTAACAGATCGCCACGTCGCTGCGCTCCTCGCGATGACAGGCTTAAGTTTTCATTTATCGTGGCCTGTTATTCAGGTGATAATTGCGAGGGCAGCGAAGCGATCTCAAAAGAGGCTCGCAGGCTGCGAAAATAGATCGCCACGTCCCTTCGCTCCTCGCAAAGACACAGCGCAGTTGTTTTCCCAGAAATGCCCCAGCAGGCAGTAACGCATGATTAAGGAGGCAGATTTATGGCAATCAAAATTTTGACTGATACTTCCTGTGATCTTCCTGATGAGATTCTGGACCAGTATCAGATTGAAATAATTCCCCTGAGAGTAACTTTTGCCAATGGAGAGACTTATCTGGATCGTTGGGAATTGTCCCCGGAGCTTTTTGTCAAGAAAATGGCAGCATCTAAAACCCTGCCCAAAACCTCTGCTCCTGACCCCAGCACGTTTATAGAACACTTTGAGAAAGGACTGCGGGAAGCAGGAGAAGTGTTGTTTATCAGCCTGTCTTCCGGCCTAAGCAGTACTTACGAGATTGCTCAGATGGCCCGGAGAATGCTGGGTAACACCAAGGTAAGAGTATTTGATACTCTATCTGCCTCCTTGGGAACCGGCATTATTGCGGTTCGAGCTGCTCAGATGGCGGCAGCTGGGTTGAGCATGGATGAAATAGTCAAAAGGCTGGAAAGCATTTTAAAATCCAAGCTTACTATTTTCACCCTTAATACCCTGGAAAATGTGGTTAAGGGGGGCAGATTAAGAAAAATAGAAGGACTGGCAGGAGATCTGCTGCATATTAAGCCTATATTCCTGGGCAATAATGACAATGGTAAACCGGAACTGTTTGAGAAAGTTCGCGGGCGCGGCAAAGCCATCAAACGGATGGTGGAAATACTGGGAGAGAAGATTGGTTCCGATTGGGAAAACCGTATAGTGGGGATCACTCACGTTCATTGCCTGTCCGATGCCCGCCAGCTGGCCCAACTGATTACGGAACGGTATAATCCGGGTACCCTGTGGATAAGTGATATGAGCGCTACCATCGGGACTTACGCTGGTGAAGGCGGCTTAATGGTTAACATATAAAAAAAAGAGGGGGCCCTAATCGCCGACCAGCCCCCTACAGTTTTGGTAATACACCCCTATGTGTATGTCCCCCCCTGCCTATTAGATATGCAAGTTGTATGCCAAGGAACTGGATCTTTATCTACAGTGAATATAAACTGCTTTTTACAAGTCCATAAAATTAATTGTCTCCATTTAGAGACATCTAATATCTCTAAATGGAGACACTATTATCTGATTTGAGACATATTATAAGCGGCTGATTTCCGGGGGGCGGAACCTGCTTTCATCTATCGCAAAAGCTTGATCCAGATCAGCCAGCATTTCTTCGCGATCCTGGGGAATAAGACCATGAACATCCCAGTAATTAGATACATGATCGCTTAATACCATGCTGTTGTTGCACTGCAGGTTTTCCACCAGCAGGCGTACCTCCTGCAAGGCCTGATGGGGTGACAACAGCTTAAACTTGCCCTGACGGTAGTCCTCATACAGAGGAGTATTAGGAACCGGTACAAAGGTACGCAGGCGAATATAATCAGGGCTGATGGCACTTAAAACCCGGGCGCTTTCCAGGGCGTGTTCACGGGTTCTATCCAATCCCCCGATGCCTACCAGGTAATACTCGCTGACTTCCAGACCGGCTTCTTTAAGTTTGAGCCCGGCTTCGATTATCTCCGCCGAGGTAACCCCTTTATTTATCCTTGCCAGGGTAACATCATCCCCGCTTTCCATGCCGGTATGAACCCGGCGCAAGCCGGCTTCTTTCAAGCGCTGCAGATCCTGGAGGCTTTTCTTATTGACAAACCTGGCTGAGCCGTAAACAGTAATACGCTGCAGGTGGGGAAACAGCTCCCGGGCATAGAGAAAGATTTCTTCCAGTTGTTCAGTTTTCATAATGATGGTATTGCCATCCGGGAAAAAGATCGAATATATGCGATCACCATAATACTCCCTGGCCATGGCAAGATCTTCTTTTATCTCCTGAACCGGACGCAGGCGAAAACGAGTACCTTTGTACATTTGGCAAAAAGTGCATTTGTTATGAGGACACCCAATAGTAGCTTGGATCAGCAGACTGCTTGCTTCACTGGGCGGCCTGTATATGACTCCTTCGTAGCGCATTTATCATCCTCCTTATTTAAAGCCTAGCAGATTTTCTGTCTGGGTGAAAGTCGTCATTTATTGCAGAACGATAGGAATAAGAGGGATTTACCTGTTGTTTTATAGGCATAAAAAATATATAGTTAAAAACAAGAGCGTTTAACACCAAACTGTAAAGGTTGGGAATTAATGTCGGTAAAGGTTTTAATTGTAGATGATGATGAACGGGAACGGATCGTGCTCCGTTATGTAGTTGAGCAGATCAAAGACGTCACTATAGTAGGAGAAGCAGTACATGGGTTAGAAGCTCTGATGTTCTGCCAGGAAAAAAAGGTGGACCTGGTATTGCTGGATATTGCTATGCCGGAGATGGGCGGCTTGGAAACCGCCCGTAAGCTGAAGGAAATGAAAGAGCCGCCATTGTTTGCCTTTGTAACTGCCCGCCGGGAGATGGCGGTAGATGCGTACGATTTAGGAGCTTTGGACTTCATTGTGAAGCCCATCGAGCAGCAAAGGCTGGAAAAAACCATTGAAAGAGCCAAAGAGCGTATTGTGCACAAGTCTTATGTGGAAGAGATAGTGCGGGACCGCCTCAAAGAACGTATTGATTTTATGGTGCAGCGCTACAAGAATTACGAGGTGTTCTCCAATAAACTGCCTATCAGGGAAAAAGGCAAGATAGTTTTGCTGAACCAAGATGATATAGTTTACTGCGAGAGCCAAGGCAAGAAGGTTTTCATATGCACCAAGGACGGAACCGGATATTTGAGCAATTATACTCTTAATGAATTGGAAAGCCGTTTGGACCATACCAATTTCTTCAGAGCTCATCAGGCCTTTATTGTCAATCTTAACTACATTAAAGAAATAGTTAACTTTGGAGAAGGATCATACATCCTGCACCTTAACAACGGGGCCAAGAATATTATTCTCAGTCGCTCCCGGGCTAAGCAGCTGAGGCAGAAAATGGGCATACAATAAGCTCATACAAGCAGCAAAAGCGACAAAATAACCCTAAAATAGTACCTGTTATACCTAGCGTGAGTAGCCTAGCATGATAAAAAAATAACATTTTAGTTACCTGTAAATCGACGGAGGGATGGCCTTTTCAGATAGGCACCTTCTTTTTTATAAAAATCTTTAATGGACCCCATAAATTTGTTACTAAAGTCGCAAGCTACGGCCAAATATCCGCTGAATACAACCAACCTTAGTTACCATAGAGAAAAAAATCACAAAATAGTGTATGGTTTAACTAGGGAGAATGGAACGGTGAGGAAGAAGGAAAGGAGGCCTTTATACTAAAAGTAGTTTCCCGGAACATAATTGGACGGTATGAACTCCGGGAAATTTGCAGATCCTAGCAAAGCTGGGGGATTTGGAGAGTTATTAGTAGGACGGAACTTACCTTTGCCTGAGGGGAGTGATAATATGATACCTTTCAGTAAACTGGAACGGTACGAAGGAAATGAAGCTCTATTTGAACTAGTGCTGATGTCAGTGGTATCCACTCTGGTAGGCGAACCGCTGCATATTCATGCCGAAGGATTAAGAGGAACGGGTAAGACCACCATTATGCGGGCGGCGCGGGGTATACTTCCCAATATCACCAGGGTTAAGGGGTGTATTTATAACTGTGATCCGGAACAGCCCCACTGTCCACAGCATAAAAACATGACCGCCGAGGAATTGGCTGCATTGGGTACTGAGGAAATTCCTATGCCATTCCTGGAGATTTCCCATTCAGCCAAAGTGGGTACGGTGGCTGGCAGCATAGATCTGAGCCGTCTGACTGACAAGGATGAACCGGAAGCCCGCTTGCTGCCAGGACTAATTCCCCAAGCTAACCGGGGAATCCTGTTTATCGATGAGATTAACCGGCTGGCGGACACCTCCCCGGAGATTACCGACATACTTCTGGATGTGATGGGTAACAAGCCCGGACATATTCAAATCGAAGAAGCCGGACTGCCGGTGGTGGAAATACCTGTTACTGTTTCGGTTTGGGCGGCTTCCAACCCCGATGAGGAGCCCGGACCCCTGGAGGAAATCAGGCGCCAGCTATCAGATCGTTTTGATATGGTGTGTTACATGGGGCGGCCTGATTCGGTGGATATCCTGGCCCAGATGTTGAAAGAAAATTCCCATGCCTTTAGACAAAAGCATAAGAATGATATTCATGACGACCAGGGCAATGAAGTATATCGCCAGAACATAATCAAGTGGGCCAAACAGTACGAACAAGCTGATCTGCCCGACTTCCTGCGGAACTTCATTGCTCGTTTGTATATTAAGCATAACCTGGAAAGTATCCGGGCGATAGAAGCTATGCAGCAGGGAGCAGTCCTGCACAGCATAATCCGCGGCCGGGACAAGGTTTTGATCACCGATGTGACGGATATGATACCCCTGGTCTTGAAACACCGGGTAGATGGCGATACCCTGGTGAAGATGATCAACGATGTTGATTCCAGATCTGCCAAGGACGGGATCCTGACTTTCCGCGGCCGAAGGAATAAAGCTGACAAAAAAGACAGCGAGCAGGAATACTTTTCCCAGAATGCCCGCCCTCTCAAGGATATGAGCCGGAGTGAACTTATTAATACCGAGAAGACCTTAACCCCTACTGATTTTAAGTAGACCTGGTTAAGGGGGGACTACCATGCTTGGTGAAAAGACAAATATAGATAAAGCTGCCTCAGTGGGTAATTATTTAAGCTTGTATTTCGGTCAGAATCAGGGTGTGCGTTTAGGGGAAAGTACGGTAGTCAGCCGCAAAGCCCATGCCCGTTTGCCGGAGAAACGGATCAAGGGTCAGATTAAGATTCTCCTTAACCGGGATGCAGGTAAAACCTATCTGGATTATGTGGATGCTGATCAAATAGTGCATATCGATGTTTATCACAAACCCGGGTACATTGATCCCCGCGATGCCGCCCGGGCTATTTTCTATGCCTTTGACAGTTATTTCCTGGAGAAAGACCCCCAGCTTCAGTACGCCGAAGATGAGCGTTTTCGCCTGGTAACTGACTATGCCAATAAAATCTTTGTTACCACCAGCGGGGGCAAGGGCACGGTTTATGATTTGTTTCAAGGCATTATCCGTCCTTTTATCGAAGGAGAAGAAGGTTCTGATCACGTGCATATTCTGGCCCGGCTTAACCGGGAAGAATACTACCTGGTATATGTAATTGCTGAAGCGATAGAAGAAGTGATACTGCAGTCAGATGTCAAACTGGCCAAGGTGCGCAATATCATTCATGGCAATCAAAAACAAGCTGAAGAAAGCTTTGCCGGCTATATAAAACTGCCCTGGAAGAAGTTTAAAGGGCAACAGGCCCGGCAACTTCCCGCCAAGGAGAATGTTAACCAGTTGATTATCAAACTGGCTGAAAAATTCGGCGGGGTTGATGAAATCGAGGAGTTCCTGGACAGCTATTCCACCAACATTTTCAAACGCAAGGGGATCGACCAGCAGAAAAAAAAATGGGGAGATGTGGAACATTACATCGAGCAACTGGAGGAACTGGGGCTTCTTAAAGATACCATAGTAGGAAAGGTTTTAACCAAGAAAGGGCTCAATCTTAAAGAGTTCGTGATTAATCACAAATGTGAACTGGAAACGGAAATCCGGCGTAACATGCGGCGAGCCCCTTCAGGAGGCTCCAGCCGGTTCCGCAAGCTGGGCAAAGCGGAAAAGAAGGCCAGCCAGGTGGAATTCACCAACCGCAACAAGACCAAGAATAACCCGGAGAAAAACTGGTCAGGGGATCTGGCGGTTCCCGAGACCATTGTCCAGGCCAAAAAGAATTCCTTCCTGCGGGGAGATCTTGGCTTGCGGATAACCAAGGATGATCTTCATTACTATGAAAAGAAAACCTACATTCCCATCGATGTATGCCTTTTAATTGATGCCAGCGGCAGTATGGCCGGTGATAAGCGCCAGGCAGCCTGTTATCTGGCTGAACACCTGCTGCTGACCGGCAAGGAAAAGGTAGCTGTAGTAACTTTCCAGGAACGCAGCAGCAAAGTGGTGGTGCCTTTTACCCGCAATGAACGCCAGCTCAGGAAGGGCTTGTCCACCATAAATCCGGCGGGACTGACTCCTTTAGCTGATGGAATCATGACCGCCCTGGACCTGATAAAGAACAGCCGGGTACGCAATCCCCTGCTGGTATTGATTACTGATGGCGTGCCCAACGCTCCCCTGTGGACTCTGGATGCCAAGGCGGATGGACTGGAGGCGGCATCCCGCATTGCTCAGAGCAAGGTAAGGTTTATCTGTATCGGAGTGGAATCCAACCGCTATTACTTGGAGAAAGTAGCGGAAAAGGCCGATGGGGTCCTTTATCTGGTAGATGACCTGAATAAAGACAATCTTATCAATATAGTAAAAGCGGAAAAGAAGGCCATGCTGGCTGCCAAACGCAGTCCGGCTTGAACAAACGACAAGAGACATGCTTTATAAACAAATATTGACACTATTACCGAAAGTCCGATAAAATCAATCTAGCGGATATTATTGGTTCGGACTATCGCAAACCCGTAGTTTGCTTTAATAACTCCTCCTTCATACACGAGCACCACCAGGGTGCTCGCTTTTTTTTGGTATAATCTGCAGGCTTGCCTCGTATGATGTACAAGCAATCGTAAGGAGGCCGAAAACATGAACCAGCGATTTTTCATAATTCTAACGGTTGTGGTCCTGGCGGTATGCTTGCTCAGCGGGGGATGCCAGCCATCTGCGGAACAATCATCATCCATTAAAAGCTGGCGGGATCTGGTGAATCTGCTGCCGGAACCAGAGGGACAAAGCCAGGAAGAACCGCCGGAGCCGGTGTCTACCGGGGATCCTGAGCCCAATATGGAAACCGGCCAGGAGACCATTGAAGTCATGCTTTATTTTGGCGGACAGGATGGCAGCACACTGGTTCCGGAGAGCCGGGTTATTCCCAAAGAGGTGGGCATAGCCCGCAGCACTATCAACGAATTGTTCAAAGGACCAGAAACTCCCGGATACTTAAGTGTTGTTCCCGAAGGCACCCGACTCTTGGATATTAATGTGAAGCCGGATGGATTATGTATTGTGGATATGAGCCATGAAGCCCGCCAGGTAGCCAATAAGCAGCAGGAAGAAATGATGGTAATGGCCATAGTCAATACCATCGGCCAATTTCCCACGGTTAAAGAAGTCACTTTCAGAATCAATGGGGAACCTGTCCAGGAGATAGGAGGATTTATGGATTTAAGCCAACCCATAAAGCCAGCCAACTAATCGGGGCAAGTTTTGTTTCTGGGAGAGATAGCCGGGCTGTCTCTCCTTAATTTTATTATTTCTGGCTGGGAAAATAGATTTCGCTTCCAGTCCCGGAGCGACTTCCTAATGTGTCATTGCGAGCCCCGATAGGGGCGTGGCAATCCCAAACGAGGATAAATGGGCAATATTGAAAAGAGATCACCACGTCGCTTCGCTCCTGGCGATGACACCCTGGAGTTTTTCGTTCATCGTGGTCTGTTCTGCAGGTGATAATTGCGAAATACTTGGTTTTATTATCCTAAAAGTGATACATTATTTAGTGTATGTTGGGGAACGGTAAAATAGGCTGCCGAACCCAAATAATGAGGTGTTGGTTGAATGAACAAACAACCCGTCGGGGTACTGGACTCGGGCGTGGGAGGCCTAACCGTCGTAAAAACCATGCTGGCAGAACTCCCTAATGAAGATTTTATCTATTTTGGCGATACAGCTCATTTGCCCTATGGCAACAAGACTCCTGAACAGCTGATGACCTACGCCCGGAGTATTATGGCTTTTTTTGGCCGGTTTCCGGTGAAAGCGGTAGTAGTTGCCTGCGGGACTCACTCTTCGGTTACCCTGCAGCATATAATAAATGATTATCCCGTTCCCATGTTAGGGGTGGTTAAAGGAGCAGCGCGCAGCGCTGTGGCAGCAACTTCCAATGGACGCATTGGCGTAGTAGCTACCCAGGCTACGGTAAATAGCGGGACATTCACCCGGGAGATAAAAGCTCTGTGCTCTGATTGCACCGTGGTGGAGATGGCCTGCCCCAAGTTCGTGCCTCTGGTTGAAGCGGGAAAACTGGATGACAGTGATACCAGGGGAGCAGTCAAGGAATACATTGGGCCTTTAATGGATCAGGGTATAGATACCCTGGTTCTGGGTTGTACCCACTATCCTTTTTTGGCCCCGGTTATTGCTGAATTTACAGGCAGTCAGGTTACCCTGGTGGATCCTTCCCATGCCACAGTGGATGAGCTGAAACAGGTTTTGCTTAACCGGGCTTTGGCTAGGGAAGTTAATGAGAACCCCCAGCGGCAGTTTTATGTCAGCGGCAACCAGGAATCCTTTTTCACCGTGGGAAAATTGCTGATTGGGGATGTTATCCAAAAGGTGGAACAGGTGTGTCTAGATTAAAGTATCAGTTATTGCTGTGAAAAATCTATGCTGTGTCATCGCAAGGAGCAAGCCATGTGGCGATCTCCATGCAGATTTACACTAACCACGGTTTGTCAGGGGTATTAGCCGGCTCGCTCCGGTACTCCTCGCCTGCAACACATCGGCTTACTCCGGTGTGAAGCGGATCGCTCGCAATTCGGCATCCATGCCCTCAGTACTCGCTGCATAAAACTCTGTTTCGAGCGACCCTTCGCAGCCCTCAGTTTCGCCGTGTGTTGCAGCGGCTTGTCGTAAGTCACTCGCCCGGCTAATACTCCTGCTCAAGACGTGCACGAATATTTTTATTCATCGTGTTTGTTCATTATGTGATGATTATGAGGTGTTGCAAATAAGATGGGGAGAGTTGGATTTACCACTACCATACCAGTGGAAGTATTGCTGGCGGCAGGAAAAGAGCCAGTGGATTTGAATAATTTATTCATAGGCTCGGATCACCCCCAGGCTATGGTGGAGCAGGCAGAGGAAGCAGGCTATCCCCGTACCACCTGCGGATGGATCAAAGGACTGTATACGGCAGCCCTGACCGCTGATCTGGAAGCAGTTATCGCTGTTATGCAGGGAGACTGCTCCAATACTCAGGCTCTCATGGAAACCCTGGAATTGCAGGGAATTAAGGTAATCCCCTTTGCCTTTCCCTATGACCGTGACCCGCAGGCTATGCGGCTGAACCTCTATAAATTAATGGATTACTTTGGTGTCAGTGAGAACCGGGTGCAAAAGGAAAAGCAGCGCCTGGACCAGGTGCGCCGCCTGTGCTGGACCTGGGATGAAATGACCTGGAAAGACAACCAGGTGTCCGGTTATGAGAACCATAATAAGCTGGTATCAACCAGTGATTTTGAAGGCAACCCGGACCGTTTCGCCGCAGAAATGGAAAGGCTCATCAGCCAGGCCAGGGAGCGGCAGCCTTTTACGGAGCAGGTACGCCTGGCTTATATCGGGGTACCGCCTATTTTCACCGATCTTTATCAGGTGCTGGAATCCCTGGGTGCTCGGGTAGTGTTTAATGAAGTTCAGCGCCAGTTTTCCATGCCCTATGCCACTGATGATATTGTAGAGCAATATATACGCTATACTTATCCTTACGGAGCCTTTGCCAGGCTGGAGGATATGAAGGAGGAGATTGAAAAGCGCCGGGTACAGGGTGTGATTCATTATACCCAGAGTTTTTGCTATCGCCAGATAGAGGATTTAATTTACCGGCAAAGGCTGGGCTTGCCCTTTCTTACCCTGGAGGGGGACAAGCCGGGGAGGGTGGATGCCCGCACCCGCCTGCGCCTGGAAGCTTTCATCAATATGTTAAAATAGCGGAGGTCTGCTGATGATCGGTATCGATTTAGGCTCCCGCCATGTTAAATTGGTGGAAATGGAGCAGGGGAAAGTAATCCGCCGGGAGATATATGATACCATTGCTTTCTACCGTCAGTACGGACGGGTTCAATCCGGTCAGCTGCAGATCAATCTGGAAGAAGCCGGCTGGAAAGGTGAGCTGGTAATTGCTACCGGTTACGGCAAATTGGCTGTTCCCGTTGCCGGTGCCCGGCAGATACCGGAGATTCAGGCCCATGCCCTGGGAGCCGTTTTTCAAAGCGGTCATTCTTCCTTTACCCTGGTGGACATCGGCGGCCAGGACTCAAAAGTCATACTGGTCCGGGAGGGCAAAGTTATAGATTTCCTGACCAATGACCGCTGTGCGGCCAGTTCCGGCCGTTACCTGGAAAACATGGCGGCGGTACTGGATATCAGCCTGGAGGAATTAGCCCGCTATGACCAGGATCCTGCGGAGATCAATGCCACCTGTGCCATCTTCGGGGAAACCGAACTGGTAGCCCGTATCGTGGAAGGTTATACCCTGCCCCAACTGGCGGCAGGAGTTAATTATGCTCTGTATCACCGTCTGGCTCCTTTGCTGAAACGACTGGACAGCGAGCTCTTGATTTTATCCGGCGGAGTTGCCTTGAACCAGGCCCTGGGAACCATAATAGCCCGGGAGACCGGGCGCAGAGTTTTAGCTCTGCCGGATCCCCAGTTCAATGGTGCCATTGGATGCTGTGTTTATGGAGGTATGTAGCCATGCTGTTGAGAATCCTGGGATGCTGGACACCTTACCCGCGCCCTCTGGAAGCTTGTTCCGGCTATCTGGTATCTACCGCTGCTGCCAATCTGCTGCTGGATTGCGGCCACGGGATCTCTGCCCAGCTGACCCGCTGGCTGCCGGCCGAAAAACTGGATGCGGTAATAATCAGTCATTTTCATCCCGATCATTATGCTGATCTGTATGCGATCCGGCACATGATCCGGGGAGCTATATTCCTGAAAACCCGGCAGCAGCCCCTTGCTGTTTACCTGCCTCAAGAGCCGGCTCACCTTTTTGAAGAATTTGCCGCTATGCCTGAACTGCAGGTCAATGCCATTACCGCCGGCAGTTCTTTTATGGTGGGGGATGTAGAGATCCGGCCTTTTGCAGTTCACCATTCCCTGCCTTCTTTTGGGTTCAGGGTAGAAAATAACAATCAGTCCATAGTCTATACTGCCGATACCAGCTATAGCAAGTCATTGCTGGATGAAGTCAGAAAAGGAACGGATTTGCTGCTCTGTGAATGTACCCTGATTGCTGCTGAAGATGAACTCTCCCAGCAGTTAGGCCATTTGAGCACCCTTCAGGTGGGGAGAATAGCCCGGGAAGGCGGCGTGGGGATGCTGCTGGCCACCCATTTTTGGCCGGGGTATAATGTAGGTATGCTGCAGAGGGAGATTGAACAGGAATACCAGGGCAAACTGATTATGGCCGCTAATACAGTGGTGGTATCAATATAACAATAATTAGGCGGAAGAAACTATGCGCGTAGTAAATGTGGAGCAGATAAAGGAAGCGGTTTGCGAAGCAGTAATTACTGCCAATACCCGGCTGCCCGCTGACATTTTGGAGGGATTGCAGCAGGCACGGGACCGGGAAACCGTGCCCCGGGCCCGGTATCTCCTGGAGATTATGCTGGAAAATGCTCGCCTGGCCCAGGAGGAGAGCATGCCCTTATGCCAGGATACCGGTCTGGTAACGGTGCATATCGCTCTGGGACAGGACGTGCATTTAACCGGTGGCGATCTATATGCTGCCGTTAATCAGGGAGTGCGGGAAGGATATAAAAAGGGATATTTCCGGGCTTCTATGGTAAAAGATCCTTTAAACCGGATAAATACCGGGGATAATACCCCAGCAGTGGTACATGTGGAGTTTACTCCCGGAGAAGAATTAGTAATTACCGTTTTTCCCAAAGGAGCAGGCAGTGAGAATATGAGCCGTACTGCCATGCTGAAACCTGCCGAGGGCTGGGAAGGTGTCCGCCGGTTTGTGATTGAAACGGTAAAGATAGCCAATGCCAATCCCTGCCCGCCTATTATCGTAGGTGTAGGATTAGGCGGTAACCTGGAAAAAGCCTGTCTTCTGGCGAAAAAGGCCCTTTTGCGGCCTATAAACCAGGCCCATCCTGATTCGGCTATCGCCGCAAAAGAAGCCGAACTCCTGCAGGTCATTAACCAGTTGGGCATTGGACCCCAGGGACTGGGGGGAGACATTACTGCCCTGGCAGTGAATATGGAAGTGTACCCAACCCACATTGCCAGCCTTCCGGTAGCCGTTAGTCTCAACTGTCACTCCGCCCGGAGGGCGGTAGTAAGAATATGAACAGAGGGAGGAGCAAGCAGGTGACCCATATACTCCGGGCGCCTTTGGACAACCATATATTGGAGCAGCTGAGTGCCGGCGATGAAGTCCTGGTACAGGGAACTGTGTATGCAGCCCGGGACGCTGCCCACCAGAGAATGGCCGCCGCCCTGGAGGCGGGGGAGCAGCTGCCCTTTGATATCAACGGGCAGATTATTTACTATGTGGGACCCTGTCCGGCACCGCCCGGGCATGTAATCGGATCAGCCGGACCCACCACCAGCAGCCGTATGGATGTTTATACCCCCCCTTTGCTGGCCCGGGGACTGAAAGCCATGATTGGCAAGGGTGACCGCAGCCAGGTGGTTAAAGACGCCATGGTTAAATACGGGGCAGTTTACCTGGCAGCCGTGGGAGGGGCCGGGGTCTACCTTGCACGAAGGATTATATCCGTAGAGACCATTGCTTATCCGGAATTGGGACCGGAGGCTTTGCTGAAAATGGAACTGGAAGATTTTCCCTGTATAGTTGCCATTGATATGCGGGGCAATTCAGTGTATAGAACTTGGACTGGATAAGCCCTGTTTTAAGACAGGTGAAATTAAAGTAAACATATTATGGCGGAGGTGGGTTATGGGCAGACCGAATGACCGTAAATATGACGAGATGCGACCGGTGCAGATGACACCCGGGTTTATAAAATACCCCCCGGGATCGGTTCTGATTGAAGCTGGGGATACCAGGGTATTGTGCTCGGCTACGGTAGAGGATAAAGTGCCGCCCTTTTTGAAGGGAACCGGCAGCGGTTGGATAACCGCTGAATATTCAATGCTGCCGGCTTCTACCGAAACCCGTACTGCCCGGGAAGCTGCCCGGGGCAAAATCAGCGGGAGGACTTCCGAGATTCAACGGCTTATTGGCCGGTCTTTGAGGGCGGTAGTGGATTTGCAGCTTTTAGGAGAGCGCACCATATGGATCGATTGTGATGTGCTGCAGGCTGACGGAGGCACCCGTACTGCTTCCATTACCGGCAGCTTTGTGGCTTTGTATTTAGCTCTTAAAAAGCTCCAGGCGGAAGGGCTGATCGAAACCTTCCCCATAAAAGATTTTGTAGCTGCAGTAAGCGTGGGCATCGTAGAGGGACAGCCGGTTCTGGACTTGGAGTACGCCGAGGACTCTGTGGCCGAGGTGGATATGAATGTGGTTATGACCGGCCAAAGAGCTTTTGTGGAAATACAGGGAACAGCCGAAGGTAAGCCCTTTGACCGCCAGGAACTGGATACCCTGCTGGCACTGGCGGAAAAAGGCATCATGCAGCTGATTGAGAAACAAAAGCAGGTTGTGGGGGAAGCATGAGAAAACAACTGCTACTGGCTACTCGCAACCGGCATAAGAAAAGAGAACTGCAGGAACTGCTGGCTGATATGGAGGTAGAGATTCTTACCCTGGAAGATGTGGACCCCATCCCCGAAGTAGTGGAAGACGGGGAGACTTTCGAGGCCAATGCAGTGAAAAAGGCCCGGGCAACAGCGATGGCTGCCGGTATACTGAGCCTGGCTGATGATTCCGGGCTGGAAGTGGACGCCCTGCAGGGCAAGCCGGGTGTGTACTCCGCTCGCTTTGCCGGGGAGCATGCCACCGATGAGGAGAATAATGCCAAACTGTTAAAATTGATGGAGTCCGTACCTGATGAAAAACGTACTGCCCGCTTTGTATCGGTAATAGCTATTTGTGATCCCCAGGGCCATGTTGAGACTGTACGGGGCGAGTGTAAAGGTACCATTGCCAGGATTCCGGCAGGAAACGGCGGGTTCGGTTATGACCCTTTGTTTATTCCCCAGGGGTATGAGCAAACCTATGCCCAGCTGTCCGCGGAAGAAAAAAACCGTATCAGTCACCGGGGAGTTGCTTTGGCTAAAGCCGTGCCGGTGCTGAAGGCGTATTTTGCCGCCAGACAGTCATAAATACGGGAGGGATAAACACTGAAGATTGCGATTACCGGCGATACCCACGGTCAGGTGAGTAAAGTCAGGGAGGCCATAAAAAAACAGGCTGCGGATTTAATCTTGTTTACCGGGGATTATATCCGGGATGGACTGCTGCTGGCCAAACTGCTTAGCCTGCCGGTATATGGTGTGGCTGGTAACTGCGATCCCAGCGGAGCAGGAGAGAAAGAACAGGTGATCGAATTTAACGGCTTTAAGTTTTTCCTCACTCACGGCCATCATTGGGGAGTAAAAAGAGGACTGCAGTCGCTGTTTTACCGGACCCAGGAAGTAGGGGCCCAGGTGGCTGTTTTTGGCCATACCCATGTTCCCTTTTGCCAGAAGATAGATGACATATGGATGATCAATCCAGGCAGTCCTGCTTATCCGCGGGGCATTTCCCACCGGGGAACCTACGCTATTGTAAGGATCGAGGATAACAATCTTCATCCGGAAATACTGAAGCTTTAGTGATGAATTAGCAAACCCCATTGCTTCGCTATGATTCCCTTGATATAGATGAGAATAAGTCAAGGGCGGCTGGCTCAATACTGTTAATGTAGATAGATTTGCCCATACCTGAAGGGAGGATTAATGGTGAGCGATTCGCTGAAAAGGACGCCTTTGTATGAAATACACCAGCGGTACGGAGGCAAAATGATTGATTTCGGCGGGTGGGAACTGCCGGTCCAGTACGCCAGTATTATTCAGGAACACCACATGGTAAGGGAAAAAGCCGGGATTTTCGATGTATCCCATATGGGAGAAATTGAAGTCACCGGGGAAAAGGCGGAAGGATTTGTCCGCTATCTTATGACCAATGATGTTACCAGGCTCAAGGACAAGCAGGTCCAGTATACTCTAATGTGCTATCCCGACGGGGGCGTGGTGGATGATTTGCTGGTTTACCGTTTTTCGCAGCAGCATTACCTGCTGGTGGTTAATGCCAGCAATACCGAGAAAGACTACCAGTGGATACTCAGCCATGCACCGGAGGGGATTCAGGTTGCCAATGTTTCCGATCAATACGCGCAAATAGCGGTGCAGGGACCTAAAGCCCAGGAGATCCTTCAGAAAATCAGCGATACGGATTTGTCCCAGATCAGGTTTTTCTGGTTTGAGCCCCAGGTTAAACTGGCAGGAATCCAGTGTATGGTATCCCGAACCGGTTACACCGGTGAGGACGGATTCGAAATATACCTGCCCGCAGCTGAGGCAGCTGAATTATGGGAGAGAATTATGGAAGCCGGCGGGGAGGACATAGGTCCGGCCGGGCTGGGAGCCCGGGATACTCTGCGCTTTGAAGCCAAACTGCCTCTGTACGGTCAGGAACTGGGACCGGATATAACCCCCCTGGAAGCCGTTCTGGGTCACTTTGTCAAGCTGGACAGCGGCGATTTTATCGGCCGGGATGCCCTGCTGAAACAGCGGGATGAAGGGATTAAGCGCTCACTAGCGGAATTCGAAATGATTGGCCGGGGAATTCCCCGCTCCCATTATGAAGTTTACAAGAATGGAGAGAAAATAGGTTACGTTACCTCCGGAGCTTATGCTCCCACTTTAGGTAAGCCTATGGGTTTAGCTTTAATAGAGAGCCGCTGGAGTGAGCCAGGGGAAGATATAGACATAATGATTCGTTCCAAGTTGATACCAGCCAGAGTCACCCGGGGAGCTTTTTACAAGCGGCCCCAGAAATAAAGCTAGGAGGGATAACAATGAAGGTGCCAACAGATTTGCTGTACACCAATGAACATGAATGGATAAAGATTGAAGGAGACCGGGCTATTTTAGGTATTACTGACTTCGCCCAGGAGCATCTGGGGGATATAGTATTTGTAGAATTGCCTGAGCTGGATGCCCAGGTAGCCAGCGGCGAAGGTGTTGCCGTTATTGAGTCGGTCAAAGCGGTAGCGTCGGTATATACGCCGGTCAGCGGAACGGTTGTTGAAATCAACGATGCCCTGGAAGATAACCCGGAACTGCTGAACCAGGAACCCTATGATAATTTCATTGCCATAATCGAAATGGATGATCCCAGTGAAGTGGAGGATCTGATGTCTCCTGAAGAGTATGAGCAATTCTGCCGTGAACAGGAAAAAGAGTTAGGGGGACGGTAACCAATGAGGTTTACGCCCAATACGGATGCGGTAGTTCAGGAAATGCTGGAAAGCATGGGACTGCAGCATATAGAAGAACTTTTTGCGGATATCCCTGATGAAGTAAAAATGGACCGCCCCCTGAACCTGCCGCCGGAAATGAGCGAGATGGAGCTCAAGGCACTTCTGGCAGGTCTGGCAGCCAAGAACTTGCCTGCCGCTGATCATCCTTGCTTTTTAGGGGCCGGAGCTTATGACAGTTACATACCGGCAGCTCTGGAGCAATTGCTGCTCAGGTCAGAGTTTTACACTTCCTATACCCCCTATCAACCGGAGATCAGTCAGGGGATTTTACAGGCCATATTCGAATACCAGACCATGATCTGCCAGCTGACTGAGCTGGATGTCTCCAATGCTTCCTTGTATGATGGTGCCACTGCCCTGGCGGAAGCATGCACCCTGGCTGCGGTGCATACCCGTAAAAAGCGGGTGGTGATCCCGGAGACAGTTCACCCTGAATATAAGAAAGTAATAGAAACTTATGCTCTGTCCGGGTATTTCGAGCCGGTTTTTGTACCCTGTCCTGACGGAGTTCTGGACTTAAAGGCAGCGTCTGATCTGGTGAATGACCAGACCGCAGCCCTGGCAGTACAGCACCCCAATTTCTTTGGCCATCTGGAACCGGTGGGGGCCGCCTCCCAATTGATCCATCAAGCGGGGGGTCTGTTGATAATGGCCGTGGATCCTCTCTCCCTGGCTCTTCTCAAACCTCCGGGATCCTGGGGTGCGGATATAGCAGTGGGCGAAGGTCAAGCTTTGGGAAACCCCTTGAGCTTCGGAGGACCTTATCTGGGATTCATGGCGGTTACCCGGCCTTTGATGCGCAAGATTCCCGGAAGAATTGTAGGACAAACTAATGATCTGGAGGGCCGGCGGGGATTTGTTCTCACCCTGCAGGCCAGAGAACAGCATATCCGCCGGGAGAAAGCAGGTTCCAACATATGTTCCAATCAGGCATTGAATGCTCTGGCAGCAGCCATTTACCTGACTCTAATGGGTCCCCGGGGACTGAAACAAATTGCCCTGCGCTGCCATCAACTGGCGGTATATGCCCAGAAACGGCTGGAGGAAGCCGGTTTCCCTCTGTTGTACAACCAGCCCTTCTTCCGTGAGTTTGCCGTTAAAACTCCTGATGCCGGAGAAATTAACCGCCGTTTGCTGGAAAAGGGAATCATCGGCGGACTGGAAATAGAGGGCGGAATGTTACTGGCTTTTACGGAAAAACGCAGCCGGCAGGAAATCGATCAGCTGGTAGCTGCATTTAAGGGGGAATAGCAGGTGAGCATGTTGTTGATCTTTGAAAAGAGCCGCAGGGACAGCAATAAAATGAATATACCCCCGGCTGACGTAGATCCGGTAGATATAACCCAAACCATTGGGGAGGAATACCTCCGTGCCGGAGAATTGCCCCTGCCCGATGTAAATGAAGTAGAAGCAGTTCGCCACTACACGGCCCTTTCCAAACGAGCCTATGGAGTGGACGACGGTTTTTATCCCTTGGGTTCCTGTACCATGAAATACAATCCCAAAATTGATGAATGGACTGCCCGCTTGCCAGGCCTGGCCGGACTGCATCCCTACCAGCCGGTGGAGACGGTTCAGGGTGCTCTGCAGATAATGCATGAAACCGGCCAGTGGCTGTGTGAGATCACTGGTATGGATGAATTTACCCTGCAGCCAGCCGCTGGAGCCCATGGAGAAATGACAGGCGTAATGATGATCAAGGCCTACCATAGAAAACGGGGAGACGAGGGCCGCAATACCATGCTGGTCCCCGATTCTGCCCACGGAACCAACCCGGCTACAGCCAATGTGGTGGGCTATAAGGTAGTAGAAGTAAAGTCGGATGAACGAGGCCTGGTGGACCTGGAAGACTTGAAGAGCAAACTGGGCCCTCATGTGGCCGGTTTAATGCTGACCAACCCCAACACCCTGGGATTATTTGAGGAAAACATTCTGGAGATTTCCCGGCTGGTTCATGAAAGCGGGGGGTTGCTCTATTATGACGGAGCCAACCTCAATGCTATTATGGGCATAGCTCGGCCGGGAGACATGGGATTTGATGTTGTCCATGTGAACCTGCACAAAACCTTTGGGACTCCCCACGGAGGGGGAGGGCCAGGTTCAGGACCGGTAGGGGTCAAAAAGCACCTGGCTGAATTCCTGCCGGTACCCCGGGTGGTCCAGCGGGGAGAACAGTATCTTTTAGATTATGATTATCCTGATTCTATCGGTAAAGTCAAAGAGTTTTACGGTAACTTCGGGGTAATAGTGAAAGCCTATACCTACATGCGGGCTCTGGGAGGAGAAGGGCTGAAAGAAGCCAGCCGGCACGCAGTTTTAAATGCCAATTACGTGAAACACCACCTGAGGGATGAGTACCATATTCCCTTTGATCGGCTGTGCAAGCACGAATTCGTAGCCACTGCCCGGCACCAGATGGATGCCAGCAAAGTCTCGGCTCTGGATGTGGCCAAGAGCCTGCTGGATTATGGCTATCACCCGCCTACCATATATTTCCCCCTGATTGTACGGGAAGCCCTGATGATTGAGCCTCCCGAAACCGAGAGCCGCGAACGTCTGGATGATTTTATTGCTGTCATGAAAGAAATTGCCCGGGCAGCCAGGGAAAACCCTGAACAGGTGAAAAGTGCCCCTCATCATACCGTGGTGAGAAGACTGGACGAAGTCAAAGCGGCCCGGACACCGTTAGTACGTTGGGAGGAAACCGAGAATGCATGATCTGATTGTCATCGGGGCCGGGCCGGGCGGATATGTGGCCGCCATCCGGGCAGCCCAGCTGGGTATGTCCGTGCTTCTGGTGGAGAAAGACCAGGTAGGAGGGACCTGCTTAAACCGGGGCTGCATCCCTACCAAAGCTTATTATGAAAGCGCTTTTACCTTGCGCAGGGTACAGCACAGCCAGCAGTTCGGCGTGCAGGTGCAGGGCTGCTCCTTTGATATGCACGCCGCCTGGGAGCGCAAGGAGCAGGTGGTTAAAAAACTGGTCACCGGAGTAGAACAACTGCTGAAGGCCAATCGAGTGAGTATTGTGCGCGGCCCAGCCACTTTTGTGGATGCCAGCACCATTAAGGCAGGGGATGAGCAGTATTCGGCTCAAAACATCTTGATAGCTACCGGTTCGCAGCCCGCAGTTTTGCCCATACCCGGCAGCGATGATCCCCGGCTGTTAAACAGTGACCAGATTCTAGATATCAAAGAAGTTCCTCACCGCCTGGTGGTTATCGGCGGAGGGGTTATCGGTCTGGAATTTGCCTGTATTTTTAATGCTTTCGGCAGTCAGGTAACGGTCCTGGAAGCCCAGGCAACTGTTCTCAGCCAGGTGGACCGGGAAATCGTGAAGCGCCTCCAGGTTTTCCTGAAAAGACAGGGGATTGCTGTTCACACTTCCGTGCAGGTGAAAGAACTGGCCGATACCGGCAGCGGCCTGTCAGTTTGCGCTGAGACTGCCAAGGGAGAGCAGCTGAGCATAGAAGCAGATCTGGTTTTGCAGGCTGCCGGCCGTAAGCCCCATACGGCAGGTCTTAACTTGGAAAAGCTGGGAATCCAAGTTGACCAGCGGGGTTTCATTGTGGTGGATGAAAACTATCAGACCAATATACCGGGGATTTACGCCATTGGGGACGTTATCGGCGGCCCCATGCTGGCCCATGTGGCCTCCGAGGAAGGCATTGCCGCTGTGGAAGCCATGGCCGGGCATAAGAGCAAAGTAGCTTATCAGGCCATACCCAGTACTATTTTTACTTTCCCCGAGATTGCCACCGTGGGGCTCAGCGAGGAGGAAGCCCGGCAGCGGGGTATAGTCCCCCTGATAGGCAAATTTAATTTTGCTGCCAACGGCAAAGCCCTGACTATGGATGAAACCGACGGCATTGTAAAGGTCATTGCCGACCAGGATAAACAGATTATCGGCATGCATGTTATCGGGCCTCATGCCAGTGACCTTATCCTCGAAGGTACTCTGGCAGTCAGCCAGAAATTAACCCTGCCCGGAATGCGAACCGTTATTCACGCTCATCCTACCCTGGGAGAAGCCATCCAGGAAGCGCTGCTGGATGCCCAAGGACAGGCAATACATACCGCCCCGCTGCGTAAACCCTTGCCCAAGGGGGAGTAACCGGTGTACCACTTGCTGAACCCATCCCATGATCCCTATTTTAATTTGGCTTTGGAGGAATACCTCACCACCCGGACTCTTGAGGACAGTGAATGGTTTATGCTGTGGCAGAATCAACCGGCGGTTATCGTAGGACGGCATCAGAACACTGCTGAGGAAGTGAACCAGGAAATTGTCAGGGAAAAGAACATTGCCGTAGTGCGGCGTATGTCCGGGGGCGGAGCAGTGTATCACGATCTGGGTAACCTGAATTTTACTTTCATAGTGACTTTGTCCGGGGACCACAGTTTTGCCAGGTTTGCCCAGCCTGTGCTGGCGGCTCTGGAAAAGCTGGGTATCGCCGCTGAATTGAGCGGCCGCAATGATCTTACCATTGCCGGCCGGAAATTTTCCGGCAACGCTCAGTTTATCGGCAAAAGACGGATGCTCCATCATGGTACTCTGCTGTTTAATACCGACTTGGAAATTATGCAGCAAGTTCTCAATGTAAATCCTGAGAAAATGGCCTCCAAAGGGGTTAAGTCAGTGAGCAGCCGGGTGGCCAACATAGCTGATCACCTGGGACAGCCCCTTACCATTCAGGATCTGCAGGAGGCTTTAATCCAGGCAGTAGGCGAGTACTGGCCCTTGGAACCTGCCCGGGAGCTTACTTCTGAGGAGATAGCAGCAGTCAATCAGCTGGCCGACAGCAAATATCGCCGCTGGGAGTGGAATTACGGGCGGTCGCCCCAATATAACCTGCAGCACAGCCAGCGTTATCCCTGGGGCCAGATTGACATAAGACTGGAAATAAAAAAAGGGCGTATAACCTCGTGCAGGATATACGGGGACTTTTTTACCGGTCAGGATATAGAAGGCTTGGAACAAGCTCTGCATGGTATCAAATACAGCCGGGAAGAAGTGGGAAAATTGCTGGATTCCCTGGAATTACATCGATTTATTCCTGAGATGGACAGTCAGCGATGGCTGGGGCTGATAATGGGAGATGAAAACTAATCATGCTCAAATGCATATCGGGGAAAACCTACTGTTTGACTACTCCGGCAGCAACCCTGGGCCTCTGCCTTATTGATGAGCACAACTGCCTGTTAATCGACAGCGGAGAGGCCGCTTTCGCTCAGCAGGTGCTGGCTTTTTTGGAGGAGCGGGGCCTAAGAATTGCAGCTATTATCAATACCCACGCTCATGCGGACCACTGCGGAGGTAATCAATTGATAGCGGAAGCAACCGGAGCAGACATTTATGCTTCGGCTGCAGAGAAACTCTTTTTGGAGAATCCCTGGCTGATTCCCTATACGCTGTATTCCGCCCATCCTCCCAAACCGTTGACCAACCGTTTCATCGTCCCGCCCCTTTCTCCGGATGTGGAAGTTGTTCCTTCGGAAAATGGAGTTATAGAGGGACTTAACTTTCAATTTGTTGATCTGCCCGGGCACAGTCCGGGGCAATTGGGCGTTCTTACCCCGGACCGGGTTCTCTTTGCCGGGGACAGCTTGCTGTCCAGCCAGGCATATGAAACCTTTCCCTGTCCGGTGGTGACAAATGTGGAAAGCCAGCTGAAGACTCTGGATACCCTGGCGGAAAGCCGGTATGATTACCTGTGTATAGCCCACGGAGGGGTGGTTGACAACCCCACAGGGGTTATAGAGCAGAACCGGGCATGGCTGCTGGGGCTGATCGACGAGGTATTGGCAGCGGTACGAGGGCAGGACATGAGCCGGGAGCAGCTGGTTAACCTGGTTATCGGACAGAGACAACTGACGGTTAATACGGTTCAGTACTATCTAGCCTGGTCCAGTGTATCGGCAGTGATCAGCTACCTTCT
This sequence comes from Syntrophomonas sp. DTU018, assembly GCA_001513155.1. Taxonomy (GTDB): domain Bacteria; phylum Bacillota; class Syntrophomonadia; order Syntrophomonadales; family Syntrophomonadaceae; genus DTU018. The sequence goes on along the minus strand of LFSR01000007.1, from coordinate 5,251 downwards.
GGACACCCGCCGCATTAAAACCAATTTCCATCCCGCCGGCATCACCTATACCGCAAGATAGCCCTCATCCCCATATTAAACACCTGTCTTCCTATTCCCCGTCTTCTGGACTTGGCAGGAGTATTAGCCGGCTCGCTCCGGGACTTCCTCGCCTGCAACCCATCGGTTTACTTCGGTGCGAAGGGGACCGCTCGTAATTCGGCATCCATGCACTCAGTACTCGCTACTCGAAACGTCCTGTTTCTCGCTCCCCTTCGCAGCCCTCAGTTGCGCCGTGGGTTGCAACGGCTCGTCGTACGTCCCTCGCCTGGCTAATACTCCTGCTTTCAAGATGGAGGCATGCATCCTTTGGCTTTCAGAATCGCTCATCTATTACATTATCACCTGCATTGCAGACCATAATGAACGAAAAGTCACCCTTTGTGTCATTGCGAGCGCAGCGAAGCAATCTCAAAGGAGGCACACAGGCTGCGAAAAAGGGATCGCCACGTCGCTTCGCTCCTCGCGATGACACAAAAGGAGCCATTTCACAGCAAAGACACTCCCAATTTCCGGCAGGCGTGGTCCAGACTTTGCCGGTCGTATAAAACAGGAGCAAACAAATCGCCCTTTTCCTGCAGGCGGGGGAATATGGTCTTGATGGTAAACTGAGAGGGCATTACCTGGGGTACTTCCTCCCACAGCAGGGGAGTGGATACAGGAGCGCCCGGACGAGGACGCACGCTGTATACGCTGCTGAGGGTTTTGCCCAGGGCATTTTGCAGGTAGTCTACATATACTTTGCTGCCTCGCTGTTTTACGCTGCGTTCAATAGTAGCTATTTTGGGAAGCACTTCCGCCACCAGGGATGCCACTGCCTGGGCAAATTTGCGGACCTGCTCATAGGTATAGGAATTCACGATGGGGATGTAAATATGCAATCCTTCTGATCCTGAAGTCTTAGGATAAGAGCGTAAGTCCAGATTGTCCAGCAGTTCCTTGACTAGCAGAGCAATGGAGATTACATCCTGATAACTGCTTCCCTTGGAAGGGTCCAGGTCAATCACCACAAAGTCAGGGTAATCAAGGGTAGGGATGCTGGACAGCCAGGGGTGCATTTCTATACAGGCCTGATTGGCCAGCCAGGCCAGAGCAGCCGGTTCTTCTGCCACTATGAAGTTGATATACCGCTGGGAATCCGTGGAATACCAGGAGAAGGTTCTGATCCATTCCGGCAGGTAATCAGGGGCGTTTTTCTGATAAAAGCTCTTGCCGCGGATACCGTCGGGAAAACGGGTCAATACCAGGGGGCGCCCCCTTAAGTGGGGCAGGAGATAGGGAGCTACCTGGACATAATGATTTATCAATTCCCCTTTGGTATAACCATCTTCCGGCCAGAGCACCTTGTCCAGGTTGGAAAGGGCGAATTCCCGGCTGGCAATGGTGACCTGTTCTTTCATAAGTACCTCCTCTGTATTCATTCCAAAGTGCAGTCATCAGCCGGCTTGTTGCTGAAGCCGGCGATAACCGGGGAGCGTAAAGTCAGGCTCTCTGTCCATTCGGCAAATTCTATTTTTACCGTGAGCCGGGGGTGCACAAAATAGTATCCCTGGGTGGGAGGTTTGTTGACAAAAGGGGAATGGGGGATGGACATGCGGGGCAATTCCCGGGTTAACATGTTCCATTCTTCTTGTTTCAGACCGGTACCAACTTTGCCCACATAGAGCAAATCTTCCTGGTGATAAACCCCCAGCAAAAGAGCGTTTATCATAGTTCCCCTTAAGGTATATCCCCCTACCACACAGTATTGGATGCGCCGGTTTTTAACCTTCAGCCAGTCGCGGTGTTTTTTCCCGCCTATGTATAGGGAAGCGGAGCGTTTGATAACTATGCCTTCCATATCCTGGGCTTTTATGGCGGAAAAAAGGCTGTGGCCGGAGGTAAAATTTTCTACTGTATGTACCCAGTCATTGGTTACCAAATTTTTTTCCAGTATACTTTGCCGTTCTGTCAGGGTTAGGTTACGCAAGTCCCGGCCGGCAAAGGGGATGTCAAAGACCATATAGTGAAGGGGATAAAGCTTCATGAGGCGCCCAGCCTGGCTGGCACTGCTTAAATCCCTTTTCAAGATGGACGGGAAGCTAGGTTTGCCGCCTTTTAAGACCACCAGTTCTCCATCCAGTATTGCAGAGGGCACTTGCAGCAGGAAAGCCAGTTCCTGCAGCTCAGGATACTGCCCGGTGCGCAGGTGGCCGTTTTTGTTAACCAGGGTCACCCGGCCTGCCGACAGGTAAGCTAGCATCCGCACCCCATCCCATTTAACCTGGTAAACATATTCGGGGCTTTCTATTATTTCTTTGACCAGCACGGGCATCATCGGTTCCACCAGATTCGATTCAGGGAATGTTATCACCGCTGCTAACTCCCGGTTTTAGTTTTGCCGCGGCCCCGGGCAGCCTGGCGTGACTTGGAATCAGCCTGCTGGGCATTACGAGTTTCCTCGGCCAGTTTGACACTGGCTTTTAAAGCTTCCATAAGATCCACCACATTGCCCCGATCCACTGCCGGCGCCGCAGCTACCACTTCTTTTCCTACGATCTTGCTTTCAATCAGTTCCCACAAGGCCTGGCGATGCTCATCCTGATACTTGGCTGGCTCGAAGTCGGTAGACAGGTTTTCGATGAGACTGACGGCCATTTTTATTTCATTATCATGGAGTTTTGCCCGGTCCACCCCCAGGTCCAAGGAAGAAGGAGAACGGATTTCATCCGGCCAGAAAATGGTTTCCATTATTAGAACCTGATCCTTGACCCTTAGAGCCGCCAGACTCTCTTTGGAGCGGATTATAACCTTGGCGATGGCTACCTTGCCGGTTTGGGACATGGCTTCAATGAGAAGAGTGTAAGCTTTTTCGCCCCCCTGGGAGGGTTCCAGGTAATAAGTCTTGTCAAAGTAAATGGGATCAACCTGGGCTAAATCCACAAAGTCCAGGATATCAATGGTTTTGGTTGATTCCAAAGGAATCCGCTCCAGATCCTCCTCATTGATGACCACAAAATTGCCTTTTTGATATTCATAGCCCCGTACAATTTCTTCACTGGCTATTTCCCGGTCACAGTTGGGGCAGTACTTGCGGTACTGGATAGGGGACATGCACTCTTTATGCAGGTAGTGGAACTTGATATCCTTCCGTTCGGTAGCCACATACATCTTTACCGGTATATTAACCAGTCCGAAGCTGACTGCACCTTTCCATAAGGTTCGCATATCATTTACCCCCGCTGTTTTTAGTAGCTTAGCTAGGGAGATCGGCTTTTATGCAGGAAAAGATATTAAAGTGATTGCTGTGAAAATGACTGCGCTGTGTCATCGCGAGGAGCGAAGCGACGTGGCGATCTCAACCGGTAAGCCCGGCTGATTATGAATGAGATTGCCACGCCCCGTCGGGGCTCGCAATGACAATTAAGAATTCCTTTCATAGCGATGACAGGCTTAAGTTTTCGTTTATCGTGGCCTGTTATTCAGGCTGTGAAAATATCTGTTGCTCTGACGTAGATGTACGACTAAAGGAAAAGTATTAGCCGGGGGAGCGACGTACGACCAGTCGTTGCAACTCACGGCGAAACAGAGGGCTGCGAAGGGGAGCGAGAACAGGATGGTTCGAGCAGCGATTACCGAGTGCATGGATGCCGGATTACGAGCGGTCCGCTTCGCACCGAGGTAAGCCGATGGGTTGCAGGCGAGGAGTCTCGGAGCGAGCCGGCCTAATACCCCTGCCTCCAGGATGCTGCAGGCTGTCGTTGGCGTAATTCAGTGTTGAAATCGCCACGCGCTGCGCCCCACGATGACACTATAGTTGTCTTTTTACTTGACGTGAGAGCTATTTTCCCAGCGGGGCATTATAGCTGGTTTTTTAAAATAGCCGTAAAAAAGCGGGAAACCATTAGGGTTTCCCGCGTGATAAGCTTGTTATGTTTACTTGCCTGAATTATTTTACTCTCTGCCAGATAGCAGCAGCACCATGACCGTGACCGATGCACATGGATTCGACTACATATTCTACATCGGCAAAGTCGGGGTCTCTGAGCATCTGGGTGATGTCGCATGCAATGCGGGCACCGGTGCAGGCCAGAGGATGGCCGATGGAAATACCAGAACCCCATACATTTAAACGGTCTTTCGGGAGCTTCAGGGCTTTTTCGCAGCAGTAGTATGCCTGGGAAGCGAAAGCTTCGTTGACCTCCCACAGATCGATCTGATCCATGGTCATTCCAGCTCTCTTGAGAACTTTCGGAATAGCCAGAGCAGGACCAATTCCCATGATGTCGGGTTCCAGACCAACTACTGCCCAGCTGACCATCTTCATGAGCGGCTTCTTGTCCAGAGCCTTGCAGCCTTCGTCGGTGGCTAATACCACACCGGCGGCAGCATCGTTGATCTGAGAGGAGTTACCAGCGGTAACGGTGGCAGCTTCGTCCTGCATGAAAACAGTCGGCATCTTGGCCAGAGTTTCCACAGTGGTATCAGGACGTACACCCTGGTCGCGGGCTACAACGACTTCTACCAGCTCTTCACCCTTCTCGGCAGCAGCCTTGGCTAGATGCTCGCTGGCTACATACTTAGCAGGCATGTTGAACGGGTTGGGATCCTTGGCGCCCTTAGCCGGAACTTTTACCTGGATGGGGATGATAACATCCTTCCACTTGTTCTTAGCCTGGGCAGCGGCACACTTCATGTGTGACTCATAAGCAAACTGGTCTTGCTGTTCACGGGTAACGTTGAAGCGGCGGGCTACGATCTCAGCGGTGTAACCCATGTTGATGGCTGCTAAGTTCATGTAGTTACCCAGATCGGGATGGAGGTCAGCGCCAGCACCCATAGGAATGTGGGTCATGTGCTGAACACCGCCGGCAATCTGAACGTCTCCGCCCCAGCCTACCATCATGGTGGCGATGGCGAACTGAATGGAGTTCAATCCAGAAGCGCAGAACCGGTCCACCGTACAGGCAGGAACATCATAAGAACCATCGGAGAGGATCCAAGCCAGACGGCCTATATTGAGACCCTGCTCCATAAAGGCGTTAGCACAGGTTGCCCATACAACGTCATCGATTATACCTTGCTTGGATTTGTCTTGCAGGCCGATTCTCTCTCTCAGCTCTTTGAAGACAAAGGCAGACAGTTCCTCTGCACGGATGTTGGTGAACCAAGACTGTTTTCCTGCACGAGCTACTGGCGTACGTGCAGCCTCCACAACGTATACGTTCCGCAT
>LFSR01000057.1 GCA_001513155.1 Syntrophomonas sp. DTU018 | reverse complement strand
CCTTTTTTATCAAAAACAAATCCCCAATTTTCCTGGGCTGGCCAGTTTGCAAAAGTCTCAATATATATCATTAATAACAAAAATGGAGTTAAAACAATTAAATTACAGCTTTTATATTTAATTGACATATATTGTATCCTTATCGCAGGGAAGAGTAGGTTCGGGTGTGGGGGCATCCAACTTCTCGAATAAAACAATGGGGAGGGGGAAGAAGATTGGATTATCGGAAAATTCTCAGTGATCATGCTAATGTACCTGGCGGGTTGGTGGAGGCCTTTCATGCAGTACAAGCTGAACTAGGATATCTGCCCAAGGAAGTTGTTGGAGAAGCAGCCAAAGTATTTAACATTCCTGCTTCTGAAGCTTATGGGGTAGCTACTTTTTACTCCATGTTTTCTGTGAAAAGCCGGGGCAAGAACGTCATTCGCCTATGCGAAAGTGCTCCCTGCCATGTGGCCGGAGCTGCCGAGGTTGTTAATGCCCTGGAAAGAGAACTGGGTGTAAAAATGGGAGAAAGTACCCCGGATGGATTATTTGCCCTGGAATTCACTCAGTGCGTAGGGCAGTGCCAGGCTACTCCAGTGATCACCATCAACGGCAAGCCATATCTGGATGTTAAGCCAGCCCAAATTCCCAGCATTTTATCCGAATACCGTAAATAATTGTTTCAGCGTAAGTGAAAGTGAGTTCATTTACAACGTTATGCTGAAGGGAGGCATATAAGTGGCGGAAGAATTACGTATTGTTCTGCGAAACTACGGCAAGATTGATCCGCTGAAAATAGACGACTATATAGCCCAAGGTGGATATAAAGCTCTCGAAAAGGCCCGTACCATGGACCCCAAAGCTCTGATTGAGGAAGTTAAAAAGTCCAATTTGAGAGGCAGGGGAGGAGCCGGCTTTAATTGCGGGCAGAAGTGGTCTTTTGCTTATCAGGCACCAGGCGATGAAAAATATGTGGTATGCAATGCTGATGAAGGTGAACCAGGAACCTATAAAGACAGGCTGATAATGGAAAATGATCCCCATACCCTTTTGGAAGGGATGGCTATCTGTGCTTATGCAATAGGTGCCAAGAAGGGCTATATCTATTGCCGTGGTGAATATCCTCACGTCACTAAGATTCTGAAAACGGCTATAAGTCAAGCCAAAGAAAAAGGTGTTCTGGGAGATTTCGACATCGAAGTCCGTATGGGTGCCGGGGCTTATGTTTGCGGCGAAGAGACTGCCCTGATTGAATCTCTGGAAGGCAAGCGGGGCGAACCCAGATTTAAGCCGCCTTACCCGCCATCCGAAGGTTTATGGGGCAAGCCCACCATTGTCAATAACGTGGAAACCTTAGCCAACATTCCTGTAATTGTTGAAAAAGGTGCTGAGTGGTTTGCATCCATCGGCGTACCTTCCTACCCCGGAACCAAGGTAGTAACTCTGACCGGAGACGTAAATAACCGGACTTTCTTTGAAGTTCCTACTAATACCACTATCCGCGAAGTTATTTATAAGTTAGGCGGAGGCATTCCGGGAGGCAAGAAGTTCAAAGCCGTACAAATCGGCGGAACCTCAGGCGCATTCATTCCTGAATCCAACCTGGACACTCCCATTGCTTTTGACAACATGGCCGCCATTGGAGCTACTCTGGGATCTGGGGCTGTGTTTGTACTGGATGAAACCCGGCAAATTGTAGATACAGTTTCCCAAATCACCAAATTCTTTGAACATGAATCCTGTGGCAAATGTGCCCCCTGCCGTGAAGGTACAGCTCGCAGTGCAGAAATTATGGAAAAAATCAATGCAGGTTTAGGCAGCCAGAAAGACCTGAATCTGCTGCAGAAATTGGGCCGAGTTATGTCTTATTCCTGTCTGTGTGGCCTGGGGCAGGCTGCCATGATTCCGGCTTTATCCACTATTGAACACTTTAGAGCTGACTATGAAGCCAAATTCGTTTAGGGGGGTAGAGTGATGATAAATCTTACTATAGATGGGGTCAAAGTATCTGTTCCTCAGGGCTCAACCATTTTGCAAGCAGCCGCACAGGCCGGTATCAGGATCCCTACCTTGTGCTGGCATCCGGATCAGGCAATAAAGGCCAATTGCCGTATCTGCGTCTGTGAGGTAGAGGGGAACCGGTTGCTGCAAGCTGCCTGTTCCACACCGGTTACCGAGGGAATGGTAGTAAAGACCAAGACGCCCAAAGTAATTGAGGCGCGCACCATGATCCTGCAACTGCTTTTATCCAATCACCCGCAGGACTGCCTGAATTGTATACGCAACGGCAATTGCGAGCTGCAGGATCTGGCTGCCGAGTACTTCATCCGCGAGAATCCCTTTGAATTGAAGACCCGCGGCTATGAGCTGGATCGCTCCACACCGTCCATTGTCCGTGACCAGAACAAATGTGTTTTGTGCCGCAGATGTATCGATGCTTGCTCGGTAACTCAGTCCGTATACGCATTGGGACTGGAAAATAGAGGTGCTGCGGCCATGGTAGTTCCCACCATGGGAGAACAGTTGATTGAAAGTCCCTGCGTAATGTGCGGACAGTGCATCCATGCCTGCCCGGTGGGAGCTATTTATGAGAACGAGCAAATTGATGAGTTGCTTGATGCCATAGCTGATCCTGACAAGATAGTAGTCACCCAGATTGCTCCTGCAGTGCGCGTGGCCCTCAGTGAGGAGATAGGCATGGCAACCGGTGAGCTTCCCATGGAAGTACTGGTGGCCGGTCTGCGCCAGGTGGGTTTTGATTATGTACTGCATACCAACTTCACTGCCGACCTCACCATTATTGAGGAAGGCAACGAGCTGCTGAAGAGGCTCAATGAAGGTGGAGTTCTGCCTATGTTCACTTCCTGCAGTCCGGGCTGGATCAACTTCTGTGAGACTTTCTATCCTGACCTGCTGGATCACCTGTCCACCTGCAAGTCTCCGCAGCAGATGTTCGGAGCTCTGGTGAAGACCTATTGGGCAGATAAGATGAATATTGATCCCAGCAAGATTTATTCCGTATCTATCATGCCCTGTACCGCCAAGAAGTATGAAGCCAGCCGTCCTGAGATGTGTGACAGCGGCTACCGGGATGTGGATCTGGTGTTGACCACCCGGGAAGTCGGCAGACTGTTCCGCATGTCCGGAGTAGATTTCTCCAAACTGGCTCCTTCCCAGTTTGATCCCTGGATGGGCAAGTACACCGGTGCCGGAGTTATCTTTGGTGCCACCGGCGGCGTTATGGAAGCTGCCCTGAGAACCGTGTACGAGGTTGTTACCAAGGAAGAGCTCAAGGATATTAACTTCACGGCGGTTCGCGGTATGGAAGGAATCAAGGAAGCAGAAGTGGACCTCAAAGGAACCGTGGTTAAAGTAGCGGTAGCCCATGGCTTGAGCAATGCCCGGAAATTAATGGATCTGGTTAGAGATGGCAAATGCGATTATCATTTCATCGAGATAATGGCCTGCCCGGGAGGCTGTATAGGCGGCGGCGGTCAGCCCATTACCAAAGCCAATGTTAAACGGGCTGAACGTATTGAGGCCATTTACGTGGAAGATGAAAAGATGCCGATCCGTAAATCCCATGAGAATCCCGAGGTCAAGACCCTTTACGATGAATTCTTGCATGAGCCGTTGGGACACAAGTCTCATGAACTGTTGCATACTCACTATACACCCAAGAATAAGAAATATCTATAAAGGTCTGATAGCATAACCAGGTCTAAGCACAACAGCATATTTTCCCTGATAATAAGGCGAGAGCTGAATTAGAGGGGCGCAGTTATTTATCGTAAGTGAACTTATTGACTTTTATTGGGTTTTAATATTAAGTTGGCTTATCGGATTAGGCCGCTCTTTTTCAGGAGCGGCTTATTTTTTTGCTAAGGAGAGTGCATTATGGCGGAAAAACGTTTGGGAGTAATCGGTATTGTCATAGAGGACCGGGAAGTAGCGTCGAAGGTTAATCAAATATTGCATGAGCATGCCCATATGATCATTGGCCGTATGGGACTTCCTTATCGGGAACGCAATGTTTCAGTCATATCCTTGATTGTTGACGGTACTACTGATGAACTGGGAGCTTTAACGGGTAAATTAGGCAATCTTCCTAAAGTGACGGTAAAGAGCGCCCTGGCTAAAGCATCTAACCCAAGTTAACCAGAGGCGAAAAAATATACTTGAGAATTTCATTTGGGGGTGTGATTATGAGCAGCGTAAGTTATCAGGAATGGATAGATAGTGTTGTCAAACCTGAGCAGATAGAGAAATACCTGAACCAGGGGCGGGATTTTGTCAATGAAGAACTTATAAACCAGGCTCTGCTGGCCAACCGGCAGCCTTCCAAGACCAGGCTGCGGGAAATTATGGCCAAAGCCCTGGAACTGCAGCGGTTGGACCCTGATGAAACCGCAGCTCTGTTGAATTGCCAGGATGAAGAAATTTGGGAGGAAATGTATCAGGTTGGCTACCAGATAAAGGAGAAGGTATACGGGCGCCGTATTGTTACTTTTGCTCCTCTTTATGTCAGCAATTACTGTGTTAACAACTGTGTTTACTGCGGTTATAGGAAATCAAATAAGGAAACGGTGCGCCACCGGCTGACTTTGGATCAAGTAGAAGCGGAAATAAAAGCTTTAGTTCAGCAAGGGCATAAGCGCTTGATCATGGTCTATGGAGAGCATCCCTTATCTGACGTTCATTATATTGCCGATACCATAGCCTGCGCTTATAACACCAAAGTAGGCAACGGGGAAATACGCCGGGTCAATGTGAATGCGGCCCCCATGTCTGTAGAAGATCTGAAGATATTGAGAGATGTGGGCATCGGCACCTTCCAGGTATTCCAGGAAACCTATCATCATAAATCATACCAGCGCCTGCATCCCAAAGGAACAATTAAAGCCAACTATCACTGGCGGCTGTATTCACTCCATCGCTGTCTGGAAGCTGGAGTGGACGATGTAGGTATCGGGGCTTTGTTTGGGCTGTATAACTGGAAATTTGAAGTCATGGGCCTGCTGCTGCATACTATCGACTTGGAGGAGAAATTCGGCGGAGTGGGGCCTCATACTATATCTGTACCCAGGATTCAGCCCGCAGTCAATACTCCCTTTACTAAGAATAGCCGTTACCTGGTGGATGATGACAGCTTTAAGAAACTGGTAACCGTTATTCGCCTGTCAGTGCCTTATACAGGACTTATCTTAACCGCCCGGGAGAGAGCCGAGGTGCGCAACGACGTAATTAAAGTAGGGGTCACCCAGCTGGATGCCGGGTCCAACATCGGCGTGGGCAGCTATTCTGAAAATAATTTGGATTACACCCGCCAGCAGTTTATTCTCGGGGATAACCGCACTCTGGATGAGATGATCCGCGATCTGGCCAAGATGGGTTTCATAACCTCCTTCTGCACCGCTGATTACCGCTGCGGGCGTACCGGGGAATGCTTCATGAGTATTACCAAGCAGGGCAAAATCCATAATCTGTGTATGCCCAACGCTATCCTCACCTTCAAAGAATACCTGCTGGATTATGCCAGCCCGGAAACCAAAACGGAAGCGTCTTACCTGATTGATAAAGAATTAGATGCCTTGCCTAACGAGCATGTAAGAGAGAAGGTCAAAAGCATGCTGGAACGGATCGAAGCAGGAGAACGGGATCTATTCCTGTAAGGAGGTCATCCTATGACCCGGGAATTGGCAAAGCGAATTGAGAATTATGTCCGGCAGCTTCCGACCTTACAGGCCTGCCACCAGGCGATACAGGAATTATATCCGGAGCTGAAAGTGCGCTGGACCAAAATATACGGGCGCCGCTGGTCACATGTATGGGGGGACGAAACCAGTATGTTCAGCGCCGGCCGGCGGGTGCAGATTAACGAGGGATGGGGAATAGTCCTTGATGAGCCCTGTCCCATTCCCGAGCCCGAGTTAACCCAAATGGTCCAGGTGTTAAAAGATTACTTGAAGTGAGTGATAGAAATGAGTTGGATCGAGAATATATTGAAGGATGACAACCCCGCAACCCTGGAGGAGTTGATAGCCAAGGCTGATCAGGTAAGGCGGATGTGCCGCGGCGATGAAGTATATCTGCGGGGATTGATCGAAATCACCAATTACTGCCAGCGCAACTGCTATTATTGTGGCCTGCGCCGGGACAATAATGCCCTGGAGCGCTACCGTTTAAAGGCGGAAGAGATAATAGAGCTAGCTTTGCAAGCCCACAAGCTGGGCTTTCAGTCCCTGGCTTTACAGTCCGGGGAAAACCCCGACCGGAAAACCGTCGACTTTTTAGTAAGAGTGGTAAGCGAAATCAGGGAATTAACCACCCGGGACGGTTCCATAGGGTTGGGTATTACCCTGAGTGTCGGCGAACTATCCTATGCTGACTACAAGCGCTTGTATGAAGCCGGTGCTCATCGTTACCTGCTGCGGATAGAGACTACGGACCCGCAGCTTTTTGCCAGCATTCATCCGCCCTCCCAGACCCTGGGAAAACGGCTGGAATGCTTGTACTACTTAAAGGATCTCGGCTATCAGGTGGGTACCGGTATAATGGTAGGCCTTCCCGGTCAGACTTCTGATCACCTGGTGGCGGACTTGCAGTTTTTTGTTGACATGGATGTGGATATGATAGGCCTGGGACCCTATATTCCTCATCCTCAGACTCCCATGGGCCAAAAATCGGTAAAAAGTCAGGTAGATCCCTGGGTGCATACCCTGAAAATAATGGCTTTGACCCGTATTCTCATGCCGGATATCAATATGGTAGCCTCAACTGCTCTCCAGTCCCTGCGTCCCGATGGGCTAAAATGGGGTTTAAGAGCCGGGGCCAATGTAGTGATGCCCATACTGACCCCCATTGAGTACCGGGAGCATTACCGTCTGTATGCCAACAAAAATTATAAGCCTTTCTCTCAGCTAAAGGCAGAAGTTGAGGAAGCCGGTTTCCGCTTGGGATTATGGCAGTGGGGCGATTCCCTGCGCTGGGCTAAACGCCGGCAGCAGAGTGAGGAAAATAATGAGGCTGGCCATATGCCAGCAGAGGAGGCTATGTAATATGAGCAGCTTAAATGAGACATCCAAAGGCATGAGAACGGTAATTGCCGTTTTGGGGCGCCGCAATGCGGGAAAATCATCCCTGATTAATGCCCTGGTGGGCTATGATCTGGCCATTGTATCCGATGTACCCGGAACTACCACTGACCCGGTGGAAAAGGCAGTGGAACTGAATCCTCTGGGACCTTGCCTGCTGATCGATACCGCAGGAATTGACGACGACAGCGAACTGGGAGCAATGCGTGTCCAGAAAACCAACCAGGTTTTGGAGAATGCTGATATAGGGCTGCTGGTTATCGGTGATGGGAAGATAACTGATTATGAGGAATACCTGGCTGCAGCTCTGACCGCCCAGAAAAAACCCTTTATAGTGGTAATTAACAAAATTGATCTGGAACGTTACCGGGGTGTGGAGCAGACTGTGCAAGACAAAGGCTGGCCCTATATCCTGGTATCTACGGAAGATGGACGGGGAATAGCCGCCCTTAAAGACCTCATCAGGAATCAAAAAGATGCCGGGCGCCTGGAAGACCCGGGTCTGCTGGACGGGATAGTAAAACCAGGGGATATGGTGGTTTTGGTAGTACCCATAGATTCCGGCGCTCCCAAGGGGAGGCTGATTCTTCCTCAGGTTCAGACTTTAAGAAATATACTGGATTGCCGGGCCAGTGCTTTAGTAGTAACCGAGAAGGATCTGGCCAGGCAGATGTATAAACTAAGCTCTCCTCCAGATCTGGTGATAACTGATTCCCAAGCGGTACTGGAGGTTTACCGGCAATTGCCTGACCATATACCCCTGACTACTTTTTCTATCATCTTTTCCCGGTATAAAGGGGATTTAGCCTCATTGGTAGCCGGTGCCCGGGCTATAGACACCTTGGATAATGGTGATGTGGTATTGATAGCTGAAGCCTGCACTCATCATCCTTTTCATGAAGACATTGGCCGGGTAAAAATTCCCCGCTGGATGAGGCAGTTTACCGGCAAGGATATTGATTTCCAGGTAACTGCGGGACCTGCTTTTCCCAAGGATTTAAAAGATTATAAGCTGATTGTGCAATGCGGAGGCTGCACCATAACCAGGCGTTCCTACCTGAACCGGATGGAGCAGGCTGAACAGGCGGGGGTACCCATTACCAACTACGGCATTGCCATAAGTTACATGCGGGGAGTGCTGGATCGTACTCTGGCCCCCTTTCCGGAATTGCGCCACGTAACGGTGGTATAAGGTAATAGGTTCTCCATCCTAAAAGATGGCTGTATTGTCACCATGGAGAGCAAAGGGCTGCGCTATGTTTTCTTGTCGGCATTGCCTGTAATTTTTGGTAAGATTGGGTCGCTTCGCTAGCAATTATGACCTGGGACGCAAGCTAGGATGAAAAGTAATTAGCTGCAAAGCTGAGATAAGGGACGCGGATCTATTGAAAAAGATTGATAAAAACAAAGACGAAGAAGACAGGGAAAAAACATCGCCCTGTCTTCTCTGCTATAAATAATGGTCAAGCATTCTTCTGGGTATGTTCTGGAACTACATGTGGGCACATTGGCAGGGGGGCTGGTTAACAGCCCGGTATTTCCCCTGGTATTCCTCCACTAGCTGGAGTTCCTGCAGGCGGCGCAGGTGCACCATTACACTTATTTTTTCGAAGTAATGGAACTGCTCTTCCGGTTTTCCCCAGCGCCCGTAGACCAATTTGCGCTCTACCAACTCATCTAGGGTAAGAGGTTTTTTTAATGCTTTTAATACATTTTCTTCTTTTTCCAACAAGCGATCCAGGTATCTATTCAACTGGTCCCGCACGTTATGTTCAATTACCCCTTTATGACCGGAGCATATTACCCGGGGATTTAAGTTTATCAGCTTCTCGATAGACTCAATTAACTGGGTGATATCGCTGTTGACATTCCCATACCAGGGACCGAAACTGGTAAGATCAATATCGCCGGAAAAGAGCAAACCTTCTTTTTCCCAGTAAAATACACAGTGTCCAGGGGTATGTCCGGGAGTATGGATTACCGTGAGCTCTATGTCACCCAGGTTGATAATCTGACCGTCTTTTAATTCATGGGTCACTGTACTTGGCCGCCATTGTATCCAGGACATCAGCCCCTCCACAACGTTTCGATCAGCATATCTATCCAGCCCATAAAAATGCATGAAATTTTCCCGGGAAAGCATAGGCGGGATATCAGCTGGATGAGCATAAACCTCTGCATCTGGAAACAGGTGATTGCATCCGGTATGGTCCCGGTGAAAGTGGGTATTCAAAATCCTTTTTACAGGACGAGCACCCATCTCCGCCTGAAATGCCTGGGCCCAGAATGTTAAAGGGGTATCAATTAAAGTGGGTACTTCATCATCAATATAAAAGGAGAAAGAATTGGGAAAATTGCCCCTCTCATAAGGTGCAACCAGATAAATTTTGTCTGTAACCGGGATAAACACAATAACTCCTCCTTGACAACTGCTTTTCTCTCTTAGCGTGGCTTGCGCTTGCGTTTGGCAGCCATAATTGCTTTGGCATTTTTTCTTGCCTGGCGCCCTTCTTTGGTAAAGAGCAGTTGGTTTTTCTCTTGCTGGCGACGTCCCCCCAGATATTCGTTTTCCAGACCCCGGGCCACCACTAGAGTATGACCTTCATCAAAACCTAATGCAATAGGGAGATCTGATTCTCCAGGTACAACACGGTATCCGGAATCCTTCAGCAGGGCATTGTTTTTTAGATAGCGGCGCAGTTCCTGTTTAATCACGGAGAACCTTCGTTCACTGTGCAGTCCTTTGCCGTGTATAAAGTCAATTACATCTACTTGATGCTCCATTGACCAAAGCAAGTTTTTTTCGGCTTTAGCCAGGGCTTCACTTAGGTTTAGATTATGCAGGTCCACAGTTTCAACCTTCATACTCAGTCCAGCCTTTTATAAACTTTTTATATTTTACACAAGGAAATGGTCATCGCCAAACTTAAAAACCTTATATCAAAATATCATTATATACTTATATTGGGTGATTAGTTGCTTTTTCATTTTGAAATCAGCGGTATTTCACACCGGCCCAGGAAATGTTTCCTAATTTTTATTGAGCAGGTACTAGAAAGTTTCTTAGGACTGTGGAAGAATAAGGTTTAAAGAGAATAATTTTATAATTGCTTTATTTAATATAGCACCCACACCACTAGGTATTTCAAACTGGGGGACTGGGAATGAAACCTGACAGCCATGATAGGGACTTGGTTCCTAGTGCAGAGTATCGTCTGCTTCTAGACAGCATTGACGTGCTTTTTTACACTTGCGATTTGACGGGAAGGATTACCTTCATCAACCGCCAAGCATTTTCCATGTTAGGTTACCCCCCTCGTGAATGCCTGGGCCGGTATTTGTGGGAATTTGTTCCGGAAAGATACCGTGATGTGGTCGTCCAGGAATTAAAGCAGCACCTAAATAATGGCAAAGAGGAAAACTACATGATCAAGGTTCTGCATGGTGATGGGGATGAACGTGTTTTGCAGGTAAAAGCTTTTCCGGTTAAAAGAAATGGGGAAACTATCGGAGGAATGGCTTTAGCCGAAGAGGTCACAGAAAAGCTGCGGGTGGAAATGGAATTGCAGCGCAGCAATGACATTCTTCATAGGGTTCGGGAAGAGCTAGTGGCAGCTTACCAGCAGCAGCAGCAGGCTGTTGAAGAAGAATTGCGTGCTCAACTGGAGGAGGCGGAAATAAATAAAAATGCCCTGGCCGAAGCTCATCAACGGCTGCAAACCATTATCGACTTTTTACCCGATCCCGCCTTCGTAATAAACCGGCAGGGCAAAGTGGAATTATGGAACCATGCTATGGAAGATTTAACGGGGATTAAAGCCCGGGATATATTGGGAAGGGGCAATTACGAATATGCCGTTCCCTTTTATGGCCGTCGGGTTCCCATGTTGATTGATGCCGCAATGAATCCACAGCTGATACAGGAATACAACATGGTAGTTGATGCGAAAGAAAACGACACCATATTTGCGGAAATCTACTGCCCGCAGCTGGGTGTGCAGGGCTCCTACTTATCCTGTAAAAGTGCGCCTTTACTGGACCGGGATGGCAATTTGGCAGGAGCCATAGAAATTATGCGGGATGTTACTGAGCGAAAAAAAGTGGAAAAAGCCCTATACGAGAGCGAACAAAAGTACCGCAACATGATAGAGAATATTGATGATGGTTATTTTGAAGTGGACCTGGAAGGCAACTTCCAATTTGTAAACCGTTACCTGTGTGAAAGAGTTGCTTATAGAACTGGAGAATTGTTAGGGAAGAATTTTCGAACAATGATGGATGAGGAAAATGCTGAACGGGTACGGAAAACCTTCCATCTTGCTTATAAAACCGGTAAAACAATTCGGGATGCCGAGTGGTATGTCAGGCATAGGGATGGAAGCCAGATAGCGGTAGAAAGTACAGTAATTCCTATCAAAGAAAATGATGAAGTAATTGGCTTTCGAGGTATTGTACGTGATATTACCGCCCGGAAAAAAGCCGAGCTGGCTTTACAGGCCAGCGAAAAGAACTTGCGCCAGCAGGTGGAGTACTTGAACACCTTAATCGACAACCTGCATGAGATGTTTTTCACCTTTGACCGGAACGGGCACATAACTTTTGTAAACAAGCGTTCTTATGATGTTCTGGGTTATGGTCCTGACGAGATTATAGGATGTCACGTGGCTGATTTTGTCAGGCCGGATGTAAGGGATAGGATCTACCAGGGAGTACGCGCCAGGTTAGGAAAAAGGTCCCGAGATACCTATGAAGTGCCTATTATACATAAGAATGGATCGGAACGCATTATCAAATTGAATACCTCATCTCTTTTGGGTGATGGCGATAAAATTATCGGCGGCATGGTATTGGCCGAAGATATAACCGAACGCAAATTAGCCCAGCAGGCCTTGGAGATCAGCGAGGCTCAGTACCGGGCTATTGTGGAGGATCAGACCGAGCTTATCTGCCGCAGTCATCCCGACGGAAGAATTATCTTTGTAAACGAAGCCTATTGCCGCTATTTTAACCAAAAGAGAGAAGAGGTTTTGGAAAAGAATTTTAATTTGCCTATTCATCCGGAAGATAGAACCTGGGTCATGCAGCAGATGAATAGTTTATCACCGGAAAATCCGTCATGTACTTTGGAATACCGCGTGGTTTTATGTGATGGAGATATTCGCTGGCAGCAGTGGACTCACCGGGCTATTTTTGATGGTTTTGGGAATCTAGTTAATTACCAGTCGGTAGGGCGTGACATTACTGAACAGAAAGCTGCCCAGGAGAAATTAACGTATTTAAGTCAGCGTGATCCCCTGACTGGATTATATAACCGCCGCTATTTCGAAGAGGCATTGAAACGGTATGAATCCAGTTCCAATCCGGTTGGCTTGATTATGTGCGATGTGGATGGCTTAAAACTGGTTAATGATACCCTGGGTCATGAACAGGGAGATCGTTTGCTGCGGGTGATATCAGATTTAATGAAAAGCTGCTTCCGGGGAGATGACATTCTGGCCAGGGTGGGAGGCGATGAATTCGCCGCCATTGTGCCCAATGCCAGCCCCGGTTTATTGGAGGAAAGGATACAGGCTATTTTTAATAAAGTAAAGGACTATAATCTTGAGCATCGTGATTTTCCCATCAGCCTTTCACTGGGCTATGCGGTTCGCCGACACCCTCAGGTGCCAATGTTGCAGGTATTCAAGGAAGCGGACGACAATATGTACAGGAAAAAGCTAGACAGCGGCGGGAGTGTCCGCAGTACAATGGTTCATACTTTGGTTAAAGCTTTGGAAGTCAAAGATGATATTTCCGCAGGACATGCTGAACGACTGCAGTTATGGCTTGAACTTATGGCTCGGGAATTAGGCCTGTCCGACCGGACCATAAATGATTTGCGCTTGCTGGCCCAATTTCATGATATTGGCAAGGTAGGCATACCTGATTCCGTTCTGTTTAAAGAGGGTGAACTAACTGAAGAAGAGCAGCGTTTATTGCAAAGACACTGTGAAATCGGGCATCGCATAGCCTTATCGGTACCCGAATTGGTGCTGATATCCGACTGGATCCTCAAACACCACGAATGGTGGAACGGAGAGGGTTATCCCTTAGGTCTGAAGAGAGAGGAAATACCCCTGGAGTGCCGTATTATGGCTATCGCGGATGCCTATGATACCATGACTCATCGCCGGGCCTTGTCCCGGGAGGAGGCGGTGCAGGAACTGCGGAACAAAGCCGGCAGTCAATTTGATCCAAACTTGGTTGAGCTATTTGCCAAAATATTGGAATCCCATAAAACAGGATAACGGAAGTGACCAATAATCTCCCAGCGTTCCAGGCAATCTTCCTCCACCGCTATACCCGCATTATGAATAACCAGGGGTCTGCCTGAGGGGTTTTTCCTATCGCTGATCACCCCACAGTGTTCTTCCCCGTTGTCAAAACGCCAGTAGACAATATCTCCCCACTGCCATTCATCCAGATGATCCTCGACCTGGCAGGTAAGGGATAAGCCGTGGCGCTGAAAAAAGGTCATCTGATTAGGGACCCGGCGATGGTCAATATTAGGATCTGGCCCGGTCAGTCCCCAGTTTTGAGGATAGAGGGCGAAATTTTCAGCCATGTCTTCGTGAATAAGCTGCTGAAGATCGAGGCCTGCCCAGCGCAGAGCGCGGATTACCACGTCAGTACATGCACCCCGATCAGGACTGACATCTCCCCCCGGATAACTGATAACTTGATAACTGGCATCGTAGCGGGTGCCTTTTTTTACTTCTTCCCGGGCGCCTATAACAATCCAGTCAGCAGCGGCCCGCTGGGATGCAGGGATGGTTTCCACCGGGGAGGGCGGCAGCCTGTCCTCAACTATGCCAGGCAAATCCAATAACTTACCTGCATCTCTATGGATTTCCCAAACCAGAATAAGGGAGAGCACAGCCAGCAGCGCTGCAGCAATTCCAAGCCGACGCATACTGAAAAAACCCCTTTATCACCTGCTTACTACCAATGTACCATGAATTGACCTGGCTATAAATCATATCTACTCTTGCCGGAAAGGCTGTGATAGAATTAGATGGTTAATATAGCCCGTGGAGAGTGAATCGGAGCAATGGGTTGGGATACCATTCTGAGGGGGACCAAAAACGGGCTCATCATCACCTGGGAATTAGCCCGGGTGGTTATCCCGGTATTCTTTTGTGTCACCATCTTAAAATATACCCCCGTACTTCCCTGGATAAGCCAGCATATGGTACCAATTATGAAGTTGCTGGGCTTGCCGGGAGAAGCATCTCTGCCGCTGGTGCTGGGATATTTCCTCAATATCTATGCAGCTATCGGTGCCATGCTTCCTCTAGGCCTAAGTGTGAGAGAGATTACCATTATATCGGTAATGCTTCTCTTGGCTCACGGTTTGCCCATGGAAGCAGCGGTTGCCAAACAGACCGGAACCCCAGTGACCGGCTTGATACTAGTAAGGATCATCCTTTCCTTTTTATCAGGATATTTATTTAATTTGCTGTTGTAAGCAGGAGGTAGCTTATGCTGGCAATTTTACAGGAAGCATTACTGGGCAGCCTGAGCAATGTGTTGCAGATTGCCTTGATTGTCATTCCCCTGATGATTTTCATTGAGATCATAAAAGATCTGAACTGGCTGCATTATTTAACTGGGGTTTTGGCTCCTTTTACCCGGTGGATGAAACTCCCCCAGGAAGCCGGGTTGCCCCTGATGGCTGGCCTGTTTTTCGGTATTTCCTATGGTGCAGGAATTATTATTCAGGCTGCCCGGGAGGGAACTCTATCCAGCAGTGATATCTACATAATCAATCTGTTCCTGGTAATATGCCATTCGGTATTTGAAGATACCATTCTGTTTGCGGCTATTGGCGCCATTTGGCTGCCGGTACTGGTTTACCGGCTGGTGCTGGCAGTGGCAGTGTGTGCAGCCATATCCCGCTTCTGGCCTGGTTTCCCAGAACGTTTGTTCCGCGACAGAGCCAAGGCCACCTAAGGTGTGCTAAAATAGAGAAGAATTAACAGACGGAGAAGGCGAAAGACGGATGAGATTTATCGAAGGACTAAACCCCCAACAGAAAGAAGCAGTCCTGCATAAAGATGGACCCTGTTTGGTACTGGCCGGGGCTGGCAGCGGCAAAACCAGAGTTTTGACTAACCGTATTGCCTATCTGGTGGAGCAAGGGGTCCCGCCCCATAGCATCATGGCCATTACTTTCACTAATAAAGCGGCTCAGGAAATGAGAAGCCGGGTGATGGAGTTAATCCCCAACTTTTCAGGAGCCTGGATACAGACCTTTCACGCGGCCTGCTACCGGATTCTGAGCATGGATATAGCCAAATTAGGCTACCAGCCCAATTTTACCATTGCAGATGAAGCTGACAGCCGCTCCATACTCAAGTCCTTGCTTAAAGAACAGGGAGATTTTGAAACCCGCCCTGAGGAAATATACTATGCAATAAAAAAAGTCAAGAACAGCTTGTCTGATCCTGAAAAGTATTTTTTGTCCTTGAAAATTTCCTATACCCTGCGGGAGAAGTACCTAGAGCTGTTTAACCTGTATAATTACCGTCTCAGGCAGCTTAACGTGGTAGATTTTGAAGATCTGATACTGCTCTGCATCCGGCTTTTTGAAGAGCATCCGGATGTTCTGGAGAAATATCAAAACCGGTTCCGGTATATTTTGATTGATGAATACCAGGATACCAATTATGCTCAGTATCGCTGGGCTCGGCTCCTGGCAGGCAAACACCAGAACATCTTTGTAGTGGGAGATCCTGATCAGTCCATTTACAGCTGGCGGGGAGCAGAGCCTTATAATATCAAACGTTTCATCCAGGATTATCCCCAGGTCAGAATTATCAAGCTGGAGCAGAATTATCGGTCAACGGAGATCATCCTGAAAGCGGCCAATGCGGTAATTCAATACAACGAAGACCGGGAGGAAAAAACCCTTTTTACCAGTAAACCGGGCGGGGATAAAATAGTGCACTTTTGTGCAGCAGATAGTTTTCATGAAGCCGCTTTTGTAGCTGACACCATTCAGGACCTGGTGGCCCATGAGAAGAGGAACTACCGGGATTTTGCCGTATTTTACCGCACTCACGCCCAGTCCCGTATCCTGGAGGATGCTTTGGTGCGCCGTTATATACCTTATCGTGTTGTCGGCGGCAAGCGTTTCTACGAACGGAAAGAGGTCAAAGATATCCTGGCCTACCTGCGGTTGGCCTGCAATCCCAATGATCGTCTCAGTTTTGCCAGAGTAATCAACGTCCCCCGCCGCGGGGTGGGTGAGAAAAGCCTGGAAAAAATCAATGACTTCGCGGAACAAACCGGACAGCCCCTGCTGGAAGTCTTGGCTGATCCCGGGCTGATACCGGGCATAAACCGGAAAACAGCGGAAGCTCTCCAGGATTTTCACGGCTTAATCTCCTATATTGGGGATCTGGCCCGATCAGGTGCCAATTTAAGGGAAATAATAGATCAGGTACTGCAGAACAGCGGCTATATTGAAGAACTGCAGCGCACTGTGCCCGATGCCGAGGTGCGCATCGAGAATCTTTATGAACTTCGTTCCCTGGCGATAGAATTTGAAGAGCAAGGGGGGCAGGGCCTGGAAGAGTTTTTGGCCCAGACCGCCCTATCCCAGGAGGATGACGAACAGGACTACAGCGATGCGGTGCAACTCATGACGTTTCATGGAGCCAAGGGGTTGGAGTTTCCCATAGTGTTCATGACCGGTATGGAGGAAGGAGTCTTTCCGTCCTATCGCAGTGAAACCCCGGAAGACCTGGCCGAGGAGAGACGAATCTGCTATGTAGGTATCACCAGAGCCAGGGAGCGCCTTTACCTGACCCGAGCGGTTAACCGGCTGTTATACGGATATGAACGCAGCAATCCTCCTTCTCGTTTTCTCCAGGAGATACCGGAAGAATTGATGATGGTTCCTTCTGACCATAGTTTTGTTCCCGGTGTCATTGCCATAGGTGACCGGGTACACCACAAGAAGTTCGGCAATGGCTGGGTAGTGGACCTGGATGACCAGGGAGAAATTGCTACGGTGGAATTTGATTACGCTGGCGTGAAGCTGCTGCGTTTGGATATTGCTCCTTTGGAGAAAATAGGCTAAAGGACTGGAAGGGAGGAAAGGGTTTGGCATCTTTGCGGGAAAGAGCTGAGCAGCTGCGGGAACAGATCCGCAAGCATGATTATCACTATTATGTTCTGGATGATCCTTTGGTCAGCGACCAGGAATACGACCAGCTGATGCGAGAACTGTTAGAGCTGGAGAAAAACCATCCGGAATTGGTAACTCCCGATTCCCCTACCCAGAGGGTGGGCGGCAAAGCTCTGGACAAGTTTGAACGCATAGTGCACCGCCAGCCTTTGCTGAGCCTGGACAATGCCTTTTCCTTTCAGGAACTGCAGGATTTCGACCGGCGCATATCCCGCCTTTTTGACCAGCGGGACTATGTAGCGGAATTAAAGATTGACGGGGTGTCCATAGCCCTGGTTTATGAAAACGGGATACTGGTTAATGCTGCTACCCGGGGCGACGGGCTGGTAGGGGAAGATGTTACTGCCAATGTAAAAACCATTCACAGCATCCCTTTAAAACTGCGCACACCGGTAAGCCGCCTGGAAGTTCGCGGAGAGATATATATGCCCAAAGCAGAATTCGTACGTCTTAACCAGCAGAAAGAGGAGCAGGGGGAGCGGGTATTTGCCAACCCGCGCAATGCTGCGGCCGGCTCCCTGCGGCAGCTGGATCCCGGCATTACTGCTCAGCGGAACCTGGCGGCCTTTATATACGATATCCTCTATATTGAAGGAACCAGCATTTCTACCCAGTGGGAAGCTCTCAATTATCTGCGGGAACAGGGCTTTCCGGTTAATCCGGAAGCCCGCTGGGCCCAGGATATACAGCAGGTGTGGGAATTCTGCCAGGAGTTCCACGGTAAGCGCCATGATCTGCCTTACGAAATAGATGGTGTGGTTATTAAGCTAAATTCTATTGCCCAACAGGAGGCCCTGGGGGCAACCGTCCGCAGTCCCCGCTGGGCTGTAGCCTACAAATTCCCTGCCGAAGAAAAGGAAACCCGTATTAAAGCTGTGGAAATAAATGTGGGCCGTACGGGAGTTATTGTTCCTACGGCTATAATGGAACCGGTGTTTCTGGCAGGTACCACCGTAAGCCGGGCCAGCATGCACAATTTCGATTTGGTACGGGAAAAGGACATACGCATCGGCGATATAGTGCTGGTGCGCAAAGCCGCCGACATAATTCCGGAAGTAATCCGGCCCTTGCCGGAACGCCGCACCGGGCAGGAAATCGAAATTATTCCTCCCGAAAATTGTCCTGCCTGCGGCAGTCAAGTAATACGCTCCCCGGGAGAGGTAGCGATTCGCTGTGAAAACATCAGCTGCCCGGCTCGTATCAAAGAAAGCCTTATTTTCTTTGCTTCCCGTTCTGCCATGGATATTGAGGGACTGGGACCGGCCATTGTGGAGCAGCTGGTGCAAAGAGGGCTGGTTACCAAATTGGAAGACCTGTACCGGCTGCAGGCTGCTGATCTTGAATCTCTGGAACGCATGGGACCCAAATCCGCTGCCAACCTGCTCCAGGCTATCGAAGCCAGCAAAGAGCGGCCTCTGCACCGGCTGATCACCGCTTTGGGTATCAGGCATATAGGAGCCAAAACCGCCCGGCTGCTGACCCAGCGGTTCAGAAACATAGAGGATTTCTACCACGCAACCCAGGAAGAATTTACGGCTATTCCGGAAATAGGTGACATTATGGCTGCCAGTCTGGTGGCTTTCTTCCAGGAGCCCCGCAACCGGGAAACCATTGCCAACCTGCAGAAAGCCGGGGTAAACACTGTGGAACCGGGTGCAGACCAAGGAGATCTGCCCCTGGCCGGCAAAGTTTTTGTGCTTACCGGCACCTTGCCCAACCTGACCCGCAATGAAGCTACCGAGCTGATTGAATCCAAAGGGGGCAGAGTAAGTTCCAGTGTAAGCCGCAAAACTGATTATGTGGTGGTGGGCAGTGATCCCGGCAGCAAGTACGATAAAGCCGTGCAGCTGGGCATCACCATTCTGGACGAAGAAGCTCTGCTGAATCTGCTTAACTCACCGGGATAATTGCTGGGGAAATGACTTCCTAATGTGCCGTTGCGAGTCCCATCAGGGGCGTGGCAATCTCTATGACAATCTCTGTTAATCATGGCTTTGCAGGAGTATTAGCCGGCTCGCTCCGGTACTCCTTGCCTGCAACACATCGGCAAACTTTAAGTGCGAAGGGGACCGCTCGTAATTCGGCATCCATGCACTCAGTACTCGCTGCTCGAAACGTCCTGTTTCTCGCTCCCCTTCGCAGCCCTCAGTTGCGCCGTGAGTTGCAACGGCGCGTCGTAAGTCGCTCGCCCGTCTAATACTCCTGCATCTCGGGCTGCACTCTTTCCAAGCCGGGGTTAATTAGAGTAGACTGGCATAGATATTGTCACGTCGCTGCGTTCCTTGCGATGACACCCGGAAATTGTTCTTCATCGTGGTCTGCATCACCGGTAACAATTGTATACATCCCCCTCTGTTCTTTTCATATCCCCGTTTAAGGGGTATAATGCTGTCAATATGCAAGCAATAGGTATGACAGAAATATGACAGGTACCATCATTAATGCAGCTGCGATTATTGGAGCCGGCCTGATCGGCTTAGCTTTGCGCAAGGGTATTCCCGATCATATCAGCCGCACCATGCAGGATGGCCTGGGGCTGCTCATAATTATTATCGGCGTTCAGTATGGCCTTCAAGGAGATAACTTGGCGATAATCGGCCTTAGCCTGGCCTTCGGAGCAGCTATCGGGGAGTGGCGGCAGTGGGAAGCCCGGCTGGAGCGCTGGGGAGAAAAACTGCAGAACCGGTTTGGCAATGGCAACAGCTCTTTTGCCAGGGGATTTGTATCGGCTACCCTCTTGTTTTGTATAGGAGCCATGGCCGTAGTGGGATCTTTGGAAGATGGTCTGACCGGCAATTACCAGATATTGCTGGTTAAGTCCCTGCTGGACGGCATTTTCTCCATGCTTTTTGCCGCCAGTATGGGAGTCGGGGTGCTGTTTTCAGCCATACCTGTATTCCTCTATCAGGGAGCTATCAGTTTGGGAGCAGGATTTCTCAAACCCCTCCTTTCTGATATAATGCTCAACAATATAACTGCTCTGGGCGGGGTCTTGATTGCTGGTCTGGGCTTGAACCTTTTGGGCATTACCCGCATTAGAGTGGCCAACCTGTTACCCGGATTGTTGCTGGTACCTTTTATAACCCTTTTGTTCCAGATGTAGCCCTGAAGCATAAAAGGGCAAAACTTGGCGTATAGAGGAAATATGGCCGAATATAGGCGGGATGGTCAGATTGATCGTGTAAAAGTATACTTTTTTGCTATAATATTGAAGTAACTTATTAATGTGGCGAAGGAGGCCGTTTTTATGGCTATCAGTGTAAAACAAGTTGAACAGGTGGCCTATTTGGCCCGATTGGAACTGACTGAACAGGAAAAGCAAATATTTACCCAGCAACTGACAGCTATTCTGGAATATGCTGACAAACTTAATGAGCTTGATACTGAACAGGTGGAGCCCCTTCACCATATTCTGCCCATATATAACGTCATGCGCGAAGATGTAGTTCAGCCAGGACCGCCCCGGGAGGAGACCCTAAGCAATGCTCCTCTGGTTGAAGACGGGCAGTTCAAAGTACCCAGGATTATCTAGGGAGTGAAAGCAGTGGAATTGTATGAATTAACTTGTCACGAACTAAAAGAAAAATTAGACCGGAAAGAGATTTCCAGCCGGGAAATCACCCAAGCTTTTCTAAAGCGCATTGAACAGGTGGAGGATCAGATAAAAGCCTTTGTTACTATAACCGGCGATCTGGCTTTAGAGCAAGCCGAACAGTATGATGCGGGGGAGCCCGTTCCGGGATTGGGAGGATTACCCTATGGGCTGAAGGATATCATCTGTACCCGGGGTGTTCGCACCACTGCCTCCTCCAAGATGCTGGAGAACTTTATTCCCTTCTATGATGCCACGGTAGCGGCCAGGCTGGCAGCACATAAAGGGATTATGCTGGGGAAATTAAACCTGGACGAATTTGCCATGGGATCTTCTACAGAGAATTCCGCTTTTTATCCCACCCGAAACCCCTGGGATCTGGACAGAGTACCAGGAGGTTCCTCCGGGGGATCAGCTGCAGCAGTGGCCGCTGGTGAAGTACCCTATTCCCTGGGTACGGATTCCGGAGGCTCCATTCGCCAGCCGGCAGCTTTCTGCGGTGTGGTAGGGCTGAAGCCTACATATGGCCGGGTTTCCCGCTGGGGAGTTATGGCTTATGCTTCCTCTTTTGACCAAGTGGGGGTTGTATCCCGGGATGTCAGGGACTGTGCCCTGGTATTGAATGTCATAGCCGGGCATGATCCCAAAGATTCTACCTCGGTTAATCAGGCTGTGCCTGATTATACCAGCTTTCTGACCACTGACATTAAAGGACTGAAAATTGCTTATCCCCGGGAGTATTTCCAGCAGGGAGTGGACAGTGAAATACGCCAGGTGGTCAAGAACGCCCTCAAGCATTATGAACAGCTGGGAGCAATTGTTGAGGAAGTTTCGCTGCCCCATAGCGAATATGCTTTGCCGGCTTATTATTTGATTGCGCCAGCGGAAGCCAGTGCCAATTTGGCTCGTTATGATGGGGTGCGTTATGGGTTGCGCGACCTGCAGGCTGAAAATGTAGTGGACATGTTCTCCCGCAGCCGGGCAGCTGGTTTTGGTGATGAAGTAAAACGGCGCATAATGCTGGGAACCTATGCCCTGAGTACCGGGTATTATGACGCCTACTATCTGAAAGCCTTAAAGGTGCGCCGCCTGATTGCGGAAGATTTTCAAAAAGTATTTGCTGATTATGACTTGATTGTTGCCCCTACTACTCCCACGGTAGCTTTCCGTATTGGAGAGCATACCGATGACTTGCTGACTTTGTACATGAATGATATCTTAACAGTTCCTGTTAACATGGCCGGTCTTCCCGGAATGTCCGTTCCCTGCGGGTTTGTAAATGGGATGCCGGTAGGGATGCAGATAGTCGGCAAACCCTTCGATGAAGGTACTATCTTCAAAGCAGCTTATGCTTTTGAACAGACTACTGATTACCATAATGCCAGACCAAACCTGGGGGTGAGCAAATAATGGATAGAGAATATGAAATTGTAGTAGGTCTGGAAGTTCACGTTGAGTTAAAGACAGCCACCAAGATATTCTGTTCTTGTTCCACTGCTTTCGGGGCTGAACCCAATACCCAGGTTTGTCCGGTTTGTTCCGGATTTCCAGGTGCTTTGCCGGTTCTAAACCGGCAGGCAGTTGAATATGCTATAAGAACGGGGCTGGCTTTGAATTGCGAAATTGCGGAAGTATGCAAGTTCGATCGGAAAAACTACTTCTATCCTGACCTGCCCAATGCCTATCAGATTTCTCAATATGATCAACCTATTTGCAAGAATGGCTACCTGGATATAAATGTGGACGGCAAACATAGCCGGATAGGCATCATCAGGGCTCACCTGGAGGAAGATGCCGGCAAACTGGTTCATCAAGGTTCGATTACTACCACCACCTATTCCCTGGTTAATCTGAACCGCTGCGGAGTACCCCTTTTGGAAATAGTGTCCCAGCCGGATATGCGCAGCGGGGCTGAAGCCAGAGCTTATCTGGAAAAGCTGCGTTCCATTTGCCTGTTTGCCGGGGTATCGGATTGCAAGATGGAGGAAGGGTCCTTGCGCTGTGATGCCAATGTGTCAGTGAGGCCCAAGGGTTCCAGTAAATTGGGGACCCGGGTGGAGATCAAGAATCTCAATTCCTTCCGTTCCCTGGAAAGAGCTATAGAATATGAAGCCAGGCGGCAGATAGAGGCTTTGGAAGATGGAGAAGAACTGGTCCAGGAAACTCGTACCTGGGATGAGGAAAAACAGGTAACCCGTTCCATGCGCTCCAAAGAGGAAGCTCATGATTACCGCTATTTCCCGGACCCAGACTTGCCGCCCCTGCGTATTGACCGGGAGTGGGTAGAGAGGGTACGGGCGTCGATGCCGGAAATGCCCGACCAGGCCCAGCAACGCTTGATTAACACTTATGGCTTGTCGGATTATGATGCCAACTGGCTCACTTCTACCCCGCAGACGCTGGAGTTCTTTGATGAGACGGTCAAGCATTATCCTGATGCCAAGGCTGTTTCCAATTGGATGATGGGCGATTTCAGCCGCTTGTTAAATCAAAACAATATGGAAATAGCCGACAGCAAGGTGACTCCCCAGTACCTGGCGGAAATGCTCCGGCTTATTGAAAAAGGAACTATCAGCGGCAAAATGGCCAAAACCATTTTTGAAGAGATGTTCTTCACCGGCAAATCACCGGAGGAAATCATTAAGGAAAAAGGTATGCAGCAGATTTCTGATCAGGAAACCCTGCAGAAAATAATCGACGAAGTGGTAGCAGGCAATCCCAAGGTGGTTGAAGATTACAAGAACGGCAAAGAAAAAGCTTTCGGCTTTCTGGTAGGTCAAGTAATGAAGGCCACCCGGGGTCAGGCTAACCCTGCACTGGTGAATGAAATACTAAAGGAACGCTTAATGAGGGAGTGAGGAGTATAAGTGATATGGGAGATAATGAATCGTGATTGGTTCCAAAGCCCAGGAGCCAAGGTAAGAGTAGTTGACACAACCTTAAGAGATGGAGAGCAAACTGCGGGAGTCGTATTTTCCAACGAGGAAAAAATTAAGATTGCTTCTTATCTGGATCAAATCGGGGTAGATCAGATTGAAGCCGGTATTCCGGTAATGGGCGGCTTTGAAAAGGACTGTATCAAACAGATTGTCAGCATGGGACTTAAGGCCAGCATAATGGCCTGGAACCGGGCAGTAATTGCTGATATTAAAGAATCCATTGAATGCGGTGTGGATGCGGTAGCTATTTCTATCTCCACTTCCGACATTCATATCCAGCATAAACTGCAGACTACCCGGGAAGATGTTTTGCAGCGCATGACCGATGCGGTTAAATTTGCCAAGGACCACGATCTCTATGTGTCCGTCAATGCCGAGGATGCTTCCCGTACCGACATAGGCTTTCTGACCGAATTTGCCTTAGCCGCTAAACGGGCGGGGGCCGACAGACTGCGCTTCTGTGATACAGTGGGAACCCTGAATCCAATAACCACCTATCGCTATATCCGGATCCTGGTGGATGCGGTAGGACTGGATGTGGAAATGCACACCCATAATGACTTTGGTATGGCAACGGCCAACGCTTTATCTGGCATATATGCCGGAGCCAGCTATGTAGGTGTTACCGTTAATGGTCTGGGTGAACGGGCGGGCAATGCCTGTTTGCAGGAAGTTATCATGGGCATGAAATATATCATGAAGCTGGACTGCAATTACAATACCACCCTGTTCAGGGAAGTGGCCGAATATGTAGCCCAGGCCTCGGGGCGGCCTCTGCCGATCAGCAAACCCATTGTAGGTTCCAACATTTTCGCCCATGAATCGGGTATACACGGCGACGGAGTGCTGAAAAACCCCTTGACCTATGAGGTATTTTCACCGGAAGAAGTAGGTTTGGAGCGGCAAATAGTTATCGGCAAGCATTCAGGTTCCGCAGCTATTCGCTCCAAGTTCCTGAATGAATATGGTCTGGAACTGCCCGATCCCATTGTACAGGAAGTATTAAAGAGGGCACGGGAGATGTCCATCCAATTAAAACGTTCTCTGTTTGATAAAGAACTCATGTATATATATGAAGAATTAATGAAGGAGAAGGAGAAGTAAAGTGGGTAAGACCATCGCCGAAAAAATTTTATCCAACAAAAGCGGAGTGGATGCCAAAGCCAATGATATCGTAGTGGCTGACCTGGACTTTGTGATGGGACAGGATGGTACTTCGCCATTAGCCATTCAGGCATTTAGGGAAATGGGTGCCCGGCGGGTATTTGACCCCTCCCGGGTAGCTATGGTCATAGATCATAGTGCTCCCAGTCCTCTGCTCGGTGTATCCGAACTGCACAAGCAAATGCGGGATTTTGCTGATGAGCAGGGGATATGCTTTTATGATATCGGTGACGGGGTTTGTCACCAACTGGTGCCTGAACAGGGCCATGTAGTTCCTGGGGACTTAGTGATAGGGGCAGATTCCCACACCTGCACCTATGGGGCCATCAATGTATTCTCCACCGGAGTGGGATCCACCGATTTGGCCGCCGGTATTATTTCCGGCAAAATGTGGTTTAAGGTACCGGAAACCATTAAATTTGTCCTTAATGGGCGCTTGCCGGCCGGGGTTTATTCCAAAGACTTGATTCTCTTTCTTATCGGTGATGTTACCGCTGACGGAGCTACTTATATGGCCGCGGAGTTCGTTGGCCCGGCCATTCAGGATTTATCCGTGGAAGCCCGCTTCACTATCAGCAATATGGCCATCGAAATGGGAGCCAAATGCGGCTTGATGGAAGCAGATGAAAAAACCATTGCCTGGGTGAAACAGCACAGCAGCCGTCCTTTTACCCCGGTCAGCGCTGACCCGGATGCGGTCTATGCCCAGGTAAAAGAATACGATGTATCCAATCTGGAGCCCCAGGTAGCCAGTCCCCATACCGTGGATAATGTATCACCGGTGTCGGCTGTGGCCGGGACTCCTGTCCAGCAGGGAGTATTGGGGACATGCACTAATGGGCGCCTGGAAGACCTGCGCATAGCTGCCGGAATTCTCAAAGGGCGCAAGATAGCCAAGGGAACCCGTCTGGTGGTAGCACCGGCTTCCCGTTCCATTTACCTGCAGGCCATTCGCGAAGGCTTGATGGAGATCTTTGTGGAAGCCGGAGCGGCTGTGGTTACTCCCGGCTGCGGGCCTTGTGTGGGTACTCATAACGGGGTTCCTTCAGATGGTGAGAATGTAATATCTACGGCTAACCGCAACTTTAAGGGTCGCATGGGCAACAACAAGGCCTTTATATACCTGGCATCGCCGGCTACCGTAGCTGCCTCCATGCTGACCGGTCGGATAACCGACCCCCGCGAGTTTATCAATTAGGGTGGGAGGAACATTATGAATCTGAAAGGCAAAGCACACAAGTTTGGTGATGATGTTAATACAGATTATATTATTTCGGGCCGTTACAAGTTTAAGACTTTGGATATGAAGGAATTGGCCAAGCATGTTATGGAAGACCTGGATCCTGAATTCTACTCCAAAGTAACCCCCGGAGATATGATAGTGGCCGGGCGCAATTTTGGCTGCGGCTCATCAAGAGAACAGGCTCCGCTGGCTATTATTAACGCCAATATCAGTGCGGTGGTGGCCAAGTCCTTTGCCCGTATATTTTACCGCAACTGTATCAATACCGGACTGCCTTTAGTAGAATGCGACACTGATCAGATCGATGAGGGAGATGAACTGGATCTGGATCTGCAGAAGGGTATTCTGCGCAACGTCACTAAGGGAATTGACATTCCTATTACACCTCTGCCCAAGGTAATGCTGAAAATCCTGTCCGATGGCGGGCTGGTAGAGCATTTCAAAAAATACGGGACTTTTAATTTTGATTAAGAGCTGAGATTAGGAGGAAATCAATACATGCAGGGGGAGAAAATTACCGTAACCAACGGGGTACTGAACGTGCCTGATCACCCGATTATTCCTTTTATAGAAGGGGATGGAACCGGACCGGACATTTGGAGGGCCGCTTCCCGGGTATTGGATGCAGCCGTGGAGAAAGCCTATCAGGGCAAAAGAAAACTGGTTTGGAAAGAAGTACTGGCCGGGGAAAAGGCCTTTAACCAGACCGGGGAATGGCTGCCCCAGGAAACCCTGGACATTATCCGGGAATATATCATTGCCATTAAAGGGCCTTTGACCACGCCGGTAGGAGGAGGAATAAGATCCCTGAATGTGGCTTTGCGCCAGGAACTGGATCTTTACGTTTGCCTGCGCCCGGTGCGCTATTTCAATGGAGTTCCTTCGCCGGTCAAGCGGCCGGAATTGGTGGATATGGTTATTTTCCGGGAGAATACCGAGGATATATATGCGGGTATCGAATATCCCAAGGATTCGGAGGAAGTGCGCAAGCTGATCCGCTTCTTGAAGGAAGAACTGGGAGTCAATAAAATCCGCTTCCCGGAAACATCCGGCATTGGTATCAAGCCTGTTTCCCAGGAGGGGACCGAGAGGCTGGTAAGAGCCGCCATCAAATATGCCATTGAAAACAAACGCAAAAGTGTAACCCTGGTGCACAAAGGCAATATAATGAAATACACGGAAGGAGCCTTTAAGCAGTGGGGTTATGAGCTGGCGGAAAGGGAATTCGGCGACAAGGTGTTTACCTGGGATCAATATGATCGGATTAAGGATGAGAAGGGAACCGCTGCTGCCGATGCGGCCCAGAAGGAAGCTGAAAACAGCGGTAAGATAATTGTCAAAGATGTTATAGCTGATATCTTCCTGCAGCAAGTTTTGACCCGTCCGGCGGAGTTTGATGTGATCGCTACCATGAACCTGAACGGTGACTATATTTCCGATGCCCTGGCAGCTCAAGTAGGCGGCATCGGGATTGCCCCGGGTGCCAACATCAATTATGCCACCGGGCATGCTGTTTTTGAGGCCACCCACGGCACTGCTCCCAAGTATGCCGGGCTGGATAAAGTGAATCCCTCCTCAGTTATCCTGTCCGGGGAAATGATGCTCAGGCACTTGAATTGGCATGAGGCTGCTGACCTGATCATTGCTTCCATGGAGAAGACCATAGCCAGCAAAGTAGTGACCTACGACTTTGCGCGCCTGATGGAAGGTGCCACTGAAGTGAAGTGCTCTGAATTTGCCGATGCCCTGATTGCCAATATGTAGTCTGTCTGCAGGGGAGAGACAGCTATTGTTTTAGGGGTGGGGATTGATTTATGAAAATTATTGATATGTACCGGAGCAAACAGCCGGTTTTATCCCTGGAAATATTTCCGCCGCGTCCGGACTATCCTTTGGAGACGGTGTTCACAACCATAGAAAAACTTATCCGCCTGCATCCCGGGTTTATCAGTGTCACCTATGGCGCCGGAGGCAAAACCCGGGACCGCACCGTTGAAATAGCTGCCCGGATCAAGAAGAATCATAAAATAGAATCCCTGGCCCACTTGACCTGTGTTCGCCATACCCGGCAAGAAATCTCGGATATTCTGGACTGTTTGCAGGAAGAAGGCATTCAGAATATCATGGCATTAAGGGGCGATTATCCCGAAGATGATCCGGATTTTGATATAAGCAAGCAGGAATATCGCTATGCTTTTGAGCTGATTAATGATGCCCGTAACAAAGCGGACTTCGGTATCGCAGCTGCCGCCCATCCCGAAGGCCATCCTGAATGCCGTAAATTAAGTGAAGACCTGGTTAATTTGAAGCATAAAGTGGACTGCGGGGTTGATTTTTTAATTACCCAGTTGTTTTTTGATAACCGTATTTATTACGATTTTGTGGATCGAGCCATGGCTAAAGGCATTGAATGTCCCATAATACCGGGGATTATGCCGGTTCTGAATGCCAAGCAGATCAAAAGAATTATATATTTGTGCGGTGCTTCCATACCCTCCAAGTTGCTCAGCCTGGTGGATCGTTACGAATACAAGCCCGAGGATATGGAAAAAGCCGGCATTGAGTATGCCAGCCGGCAGATAGCTGACCTGCTCAGCGAGCATGTGCCAGGCATTCATTTATATACTATGAATAAAGCTGACCAAATTACGGAAATAGTCAATAATGTGGGCATAAAGTGAATAATTAGTTAACTTAAAAACCCGCCGGCGTAAAGTAACGTCAGCGGGTTCTTCTTTTCTAATACCAGCACAGGCCCACGGTGCCGGGGCCGGCGTGAGACCCGATTACTGCACCGCACTGGACCAGGGAGACGGGGCCGGAATAATGCTCTTGGACCTTTTGCACCAGTGCTTGGCCTTCTTCCAGAGCATCGATGTGCAGCGCCACTACCTGCTGAGCTTGTCGGGCTTCTTTGGCAAATATGTCCAACATGTGCTGGACTGCTTTGGGTTTGGTACGTACCTTATCCAAAAGGCCTATGCGCCCGTTTTCCAAATGGAGAAGGGGCTTCAGCTGCAGCAGGTTGCCCAGGTGCTTGCTGAGCTGACCGATTCTGCCTCCCCGGGCCAGATAATCCAAGGTATCCACTACGAATAAAATGCGCATGCGCCGGCGCATCTCGGCTAATTCGAAAAGAGTCTGGGTCATATCTTTGCCCTGGGCAAAGCATTGCTGAGCATGCATTACCTGCATTCCCAGGCCCATAGATACTGAACGGGAGTCTACCACATGAATTTCCGCCGTCCCTTCTTCAGCGTACATATCGGCAGCCAGCTGGGCTGATTGGTAAGTTCCGGATAAGTCTGAGGATATGCATATTACCAGACATTCATCTTCCGGCTGCAATTTCCGGTACAGCTCTAAAAATTCTCCCGCTGAGGGTTGGGAGGTTTGAGGAAAGATGTCCTCGCAGCGCAGGCGATGATAAAGTTCTGCCGGCTTGATATCAATGCCATCCTTGTAAACGGAGTTTTTCAGGTGAATGTTCAACGGTACAACATGAATACCATGCTGCTGTACATATTCGCGGGAAAGATCACAGGTACTGTCAGTTACGAGAATTAATGACATGGTGCTGCCTCCGATTATTATTCTGAATATTCAGATAATAACTTCACCTGGAGTAGCTGTCAAGGGGAATATGGTATGAAATCAAAGGAAAAGGAAGCAAGAAAAATGCTTGTCGTTATGTAGGAAAAGAGGGCTGATTATCGTATAAAGTTAACAAGAAAAGTGTTTATAGGCAGGAAAAGTAGAGTGTGGTAATATTACCAAAGACATATTCGCAAGTAACATAGCAACAGGAGGTTTTTCATGGGCAAGAAAGCGCTGGCAATACTAATGGCTCTGATAATACTAGCTGCCGGAGGCATAACACCGGCTATCGCCCAGCCCGATACGGTAGTTATTTTTATCGAGGGGAAAAAACTGGAGTCAGATACAGATCCGGTTATTCGCGGGAGTCGTACCATGGTTCCCCTGCGGGCTATATGCGAAGGATTGGGACTGGCGGTGGAATGGGATGCCCAGAATTATTTTGTGCTGATCTCTTCCAACGAGAGTAACCTGATGGCACCGCCGGGGGTAGTGGGATCACCCCAGAGCCCCATTCGTATATTCTATAACGGCTGCGAACTGGAATCAGATGTCGACCCCTTTATACTTAATGATCGCACCATGGTTCCCATCCGGCTTATCAGCGAAAAAATGGGAATGACGGTAGACTGGAATCATGAAACCTACGAGGTAAACATATATTGGCCCCAACCCGCTCCAACCCCGGAAGAGGAGGAGCAGATCCCGGAGACAAGTCTACCGGCAGAAGAGCCTGCACAGATAGAGGAGGAACCCGCTCCGCAGGAGCCTCCAGCACCACCGGTAAAGGAAACTGCGGTTAGCGAGAAGGATAACGAACTGGATATGGAAGCTCTTATCATGGGACCGGCTCAAGCTACGGCCGAACAGCTGCGGGCCATATTACATAAGAATAACCCCAATGCCCCGGATTTGGTGGATCTCTACCTGGAAATTGGAGCGAAATACGGAGTGCGGGGAGACCTGGCTTTCTGCCAGGCAGCTAAGGAAACCGGCTGGTGGCGATTTACCGGGATAGTGCAGCCCTGGCAGAATAACTACTGCGGGCTGGGGGCTACCGGAGTTGCAGCTACTGGGGAAGAAGATTTGCTGGGGGCAGACCCTTCCCGGGTCCGTTATGAAGCAGGGGTGCACGGTGCCATATTTGCCACTCCCGCCGACGGAGTGGAAGCCCAGATTCAGCACCTGTACGCTTATGCTACTCGCCAGCCTTTGCCCGATTGGGCTACCCTGGTAGATCCCCGCTTCAAGAAAGTCACCCGCGGGTGTGCTCCCCGTTGGATTGATTTGGGAGGAAAATGGGCTTATCCGGGTTATGACCGCAACAAATACCCTGGAGAAAATGGTTTTGAGGAGGCCTTTGCCAACCAGGATACTTATGGACACAGCATCATTAAACATTATTATGCGCAGATATTCTCCCTGGCAGATAAATGATAGCGAGCTGGAAAACAAGACAGAAGTGAAAATTAAGGCGGATGCTATTGGACTGCATCCGCCTTTTGCAGTTCACTCTTAAGCGGCTACTTCGGACTTGGCAGCCTCGGCTGCTTTGGCCCAGGGGCCGAAAGGTTTGCCTACCGGCAGAACGGTGAAGCCATAGTGAGTATTCAATACTGTAGCTGCTGATCCGTAGAAGGACACTATAGCAATTCCCAGTTCGGCATAAGCAGCCAGCATATGGAAGGGTTCTCCTCCCCAACCCAGGTTGTTCATGAAGAGACCCAGGAAGAGCAGGTCAATTAGGAAAAAGATAATGAACAGAACTTTGTTGGTCCCCATGGCCCCTATGGTCATGTACATGGTAAAGATGAAATATCCCAAAAAGGCGAATCCCATTTGGTGAGCATCAAAAGCCACGGTGCCATCTCCCCACAGGCCGTTGGCGATCATCCAGCTGAAAGCCATAGCGAACCAGAAGAAGCCATACCCGCAGAAGGCTGTTGCTCCAAAAGTATTGTTGTGCTTGTAGTCCATTATGCCGGCTACAAACTGAGCCGCCGCTCCCAAAAATAATGCCCAGGGAATAATATAAGCTGTTCCGTCAGTAATACCTAGTTTTTGTGAGGAGGCTACCAGAGTGACGATAGCCAGACCAAAAAGACCCAGGGGTGACGGATTAGCTACTAACTCCTGAACATGTCCGCTTACTTTCAATTCGTTGCTGTTTGCCATAATCTCCCTCCCCAAGTAATGTAAGTGTTTCCTTATAAACTGAAAATATAGATTCACCTCCCTGATCCGGCTCTATTTTACTGGTATTACTGTAATTTCCATATATTCAACATAAATATAATACTATCCTTTTTATTGCTCCAAATATGCCTAATGAAGCTATAGCCAGGATCATGAACTGGTCAGAAAACGCCATAAAAAAACCGGGAACTCATTCCCGGTTTTTTGGAAGCTTTAAGCGCCGATCCCTAAACACTCTTAAGCTGCGGAGGTTTGCGGACCAGCAAGCTCAGCCCGCCGGCAATCAAACAGAGTACCGCAGCGATAAGGAAGGCTTGGGTGAAGGGAACGGAGGTACCCACCTTGGGTCCCACAATGGCGGCTGTGCCATAGGCAAGAAACATCAAGCCGTAGTTGGTGCCAACGTTCTGGGTACCGTAGTAATCTGCAGTGACTGAAGGGAATAAGGCCAGGAAGCCGCCAAAACAGAAGCCGATCAACGAACATAATCCCAGGTAACTGCCATAGCCCATTGTTATACTGCTCATCAGGAACATGGCCACTGCAGCCAGAGCATACATTACCAGCAAGGAGTTCATTCTTCCCAGTTTATCCGAAAGGGTTCCCCATATAATGCGACCGGCGGCATTGAATATGGCTACTACTACCACAGCATTAGCTGCCTCCGCTGCTGACAGGCTTACCAGCTTTTCCCCGATATCCTTGGCAAGACCAATTATCATAAGGCCGGCGGTACATCCGAACAAGTACATTACCCAGAGCAGGTAAAAATGCAGGGTGCCCAGCATTTGGCCCGGGCTGAAATCCCGTACTGCTCCCGCGGCGGCCGCTGGAGGAGTCCATCCTTCCGGGCAATACCCGGCAGGAGGCAGTACCAGAAACTGTGCGCCAACAACTACTGCCGCCAAATATATGATCCCCAGGTACAGGAAAGTACTGCTGACATCCACAGCCAGAAAGGCCAGAATGAGAGGCTTAAATACCAGGGCGCCGGCACCGAATCCAGCTACGGCAATACCGCTGATAAGGCCCCTCTTGTCAGGAAACCATTTCAGGCAGGTGGCCAGGGGACATACATAAGCGGTTCCTATACCTGCTCCACCGATCAAACCGTAAAACAAATAAAGCTGGGTGATGGTAGTAGCCTGGCTGGCCAGCATAAGTCCAGCGCCCAGAAGCACACCGCCTGCTGTTGCCACCCAGCGTGGTCCAATTTTGTCTTGGATTTTCCCGGCAATGATTGTAAAGATGGAGAAAACCAGAATAGTAATAGAAAAGGTAAAGACGACATCTGCTTGATCCCAGTGGAACTTATCTACGAGAGGCTGATTAAAAAGACTCCAGGCGTAAACTGCACCCAAACAAAGCTGAATCAGGACTGCACCAAAAACTACGAGCCACCGGTTCATAACCCTTTCTTTGTTCAAAAAAAAACCCCCCTATTATTGACTTATTTGGAAGAGATGAGAGATGAGAGATGAGATTAAGAGAATATTAGGAACAAACTGCCAAGAAAAACGCACTCCCCCTTTACCCGAGAATCCCTTCGCTATATTCCTGAAATAAAAAGTAATGGAATATATGGGGCGAAGTTCTCCATTTATTCAACGGACATTCAAGAAATCCTTTTAGAAATAGACTAAATTTATTAAAAAACCCGGCTAGATAGTTGAACTCTGGAAAGTTTGATGTGAGAATGTACCTATAACGCAATTATAACAGCGGGGGTATAAGTCAAATGGAGCCGAAATGGAAGGAAGAATATCGTCGCAAACTAGTGAGCTTTGAAGAGGCAGCCCGGACCATACAATCAGGAGATTTCGTTTCCATTGCCATTGGTGCCGGAGGGTGCTCCAGTGAATTATACGAAGCTATACTCAACCGTCATGAGGAACTTCGCGACGTAATCATAATGGATTCTATTCAGCTGCGCCCTACTCGTTTATATGACCCTGAATTTATGAAAAATTTGGATGGCCGGATTAACTACATGCCCGCCTTTGGCATTTCTACCATACGCAAATCCTATGCTGATAATTGTGATTATATAGTCAACACGGTGTTTGATGGGGGAGATAAAGTAGCCCACCGCTCCGATGTGTATATCACTATGGTTACCCCGCCCGACAAAAACGGGTACGTCAACTTAAGCCTTAGCAACGATTATAGTTGGTATACCATCAAAGAAGGACGCAAACTGGGGAAATTGCGTACCGTTATCGGTGAGGTAAATGAACAGACTCCGGTAGTATTCGGCAACAATTGGCTGCATGTATCCGAGTTTGACTATTTTATAGAGCACTCCAGTCCCATCCCTGAATTTACAAGGGGAACCCCCACTGAGGCTGAAAAAGCCATTGCCAGCTATGTCCTGGAGCTAATCAAGGATGGCGATACCATCCAAATGGGGATTGGCGGCATCCCGGAAGCGGTCATCAGCGGATTGGACAACCGGTACGATCTGGGTATAGTAACGGAAATGTATCCCATTGGTCTTCCCCAGTTGGTGGAGAAAGGTATAGTTACCAACCGCCGCAAATCTCTCCATACCGGTATTACCATAGGGACCTTTATTCTGGGAGACCAGGAACTGTACAGCTTTGTAGACCGCAACCCCTCCTGTGAGCTGTACCCGGCAGCTTATGTATGTAATCCTGCCTTCATTGCCCAGCACCCCAATATGGTGGCTATGAATATGGCTTTAATGATAGATTTCAGCGGGCAAATCGCGGCGGAAGGAATTGGTCATAGAATGATAAGCGGTTCGGGCGGACAGTTGGATTTTATGATGGGGGCTTACTGGTCAGATGGCGGAAGGGGGATCACCCTGATAAAAGCTGCCCGTACCCTGGCAGATGGGCAGTTGGTTTCATCGATAGTTCCTGAGCTTCCTCCCGGTACTCCTGTAACTGTTCCCAGAACCTATGCCCAATATGTTATCAGCGAATACGGAATAGCCAACTTGCGGTACAAGAGCCGGCGCGAAAGAGCTAAGGAGCTAATTGCCATAGCTCATCCCGATCTGCGGGGCGAACTGCGCGCCAGTCTGAGAAAGAATTTCTTCCCTGGGTGGGCTCAAGAAATAAAAGAATAGATCCACGGCAGCAAGACGTGATTATTCCTGCACAGAATTATGCCGGGAAATTGTCTAATATTAGCGAAGAATACGGAGAGGAAAATGGATTAGAAAAATGGCTGAATCGTTCGAAAATAAAGACTTTGGTTATTGCCGGGCGGAAACCTTTTAATTTTATTATCCAATTATTATAATGAGGAAAATACGAAGTAGGAAAGGATCGGTGTTTAAGGAGAGGGGCGTTACCCAGGTAAGTTGCTGCCTGTTGGCTGTCTTCTTGAAACAGTTAACAGGTACTCAGCCGGCAGATAATTATTGCAAATCTGGGGAAGAATTTATGACGGGAGGAATAACAAGTGGCATCTAATTTCCTTTACTCGACACGTGATCACAAATTTATTCTCAAAGAATGGCTGGATATGGAGAAAATTCTAGCCTATGATGCTTTTAAAGATTACTACGGAGTAGACGACATTGATATGATTTTGGACCAGGCCCTGAAGGTAGCCAAAGAGGTGGTAGCTCCCAGCCGGGATGATAATGACGCCATCCAGGCTCAATTCAAGGACGGAAAGGTCACTGTGCCCCAATCCTTTAAGGATGCTTACTGGTTTGTGCAGCAAAACGGATGGGGAGCCAGCAATGAAGACCATCACTGTGAAGGACGGCTGCCTCAGACCCTGTTCAGGGCTTGCGGTGAATACCTGGCCGGTGCCAACGCCGCTTTAATGCCGTATGTTCTGGCCACCGCCGGGGCCGCTGGGCTGATTGCCAGCTTCGGCAATGAAAAGGTCCAAAAACTGTTCCGGGAGAAAATGTACAGCGGAGAATGGGCCGGTACCATGTGCCTGACTGAGCCCAATGCCGGTTCCGATGTGGGCGATCTTTTAACCAAGGCATATCCCACCGATGTGCCCGGAGTATATAAAATCAAAGGCACCAAGTGTTTCATTACCGGTG
Organism: Syntrophomonas sp. DTU018; assembly: GCA_001513155.1. Lineage (GTDB taxonomy): Bacteria > Bacillota > Syntrophomonadia > Syntrophomonadales > Syntrophomonadaceae > DTU018. The sequence goes on along the minus strand of LFSR01000057.1, from coordinate 25,967 downwards.
GAGAACAGGATATTACAGAAAATATAGTTCACCTGGTGCTGGCCCGGGTAGAGGGTGCTGCGCCTGGCACCAAGGGTATATCCTTGTTTGCTGTGCCCAAAATGTGGGTGGATGACGACGGCAATATTGTGGGACCCAATGATGTTACCTGTATCGGTATTGAGCACAAAATGGGTATTAAGGGTTCGGCTACTTGTGTAATGTCCTTTGGTGAGAACAATGAATGCCGGGGATACCTGCTGGGTAATCCTCCTGATGCCGAAGGCCGAGGCGAAGGTATGGCCCAGATGTTCCAGATGATGAATGGAGCCCGCATGGAAACGGGACATGCTGCCGTAGCCGAAACAGCTGTGGCCTATCACAATGCAGCCTCCTATGCCAATGAGCGTATTCAGGGTCGGCCTATAACCAATCCTAAAGCTGACAGACAGTTGATCATCAAGCACGAAGATGTGCGCCGCATGCTGCTGGATCTCAAAGCCCATGTTGAGGCTATGCGAGCCCTGATCTTCAAGACCTATTACTATTTTGACATTATGGAAAACACCACTGATCCGGAGGAGAAGAAGAAAGTCTCCGGCAAGATCGATATCCATACTCCCATTGTTAAGGCTTACTGCTCCGATAAGGCCTGGGAGCTGTGCGCAGAAGCCATGCAGGTATTCGGCGGCAATGGTTATTCCGAAGAATATCCTATTGCTGAATTATGCCGGGATGTGAAGATCTACTCCATCTGGGAGGGCACCAATTTCATCCAGTCTATGGACCTGGTAGGCCGCAAGTGGATGATGGGCAAAGGAAAAGTATTTGCTCAATGGCTGGCTGATATAGAGGCTTTCGCCAATGAACATGCCAATCATCCTGTGCTGGCCAGTGAAATGGCTATCCTGAAGAGAGCAGTGGACGCCTACAAGGAGATTCAGGCTACCATTGCCAACTATGTCATGAATCAAAAAATCCGCATGATGCCCCTCTATGCAACCAGAATACTCCATGCTACCGGAGAATTGGTCTGCGGACAGCTGATTCTCGAACAGGCTTTAGTGGCGCAAGCCAAAATAGATGAACTGGGCAAAGATCATTATGATTATGCCTTCTACAACGGCAAGGTTAATGCTGCCCGCTATTACCTGCACAACATCGTACCCAATATCTTCCGCACTCTGGAAGTAATCAAAGACGGTGATACTTCCGTGCTGGATATTGAGGAAGAAGCTTTCTTGATTTTCTAAAGTTGACGAGCTAGGTCCCCCCTAGTTTGGCACAGGGTTCAGCGGATACGTTTTAAGAGTGCTGCCCTGTGATATTGAACCGGAACAGCTGTTGCTGTACCGGTTTTTTTTATGCTGAAATGCAGGAATATTCAAACAAATAATCGTTAAAGAGGAATTATTTAACTTATTTAGAATATTAAAACTAATGAGAAATATTGATGGCATTCTTACTGGGCAATGGGGTAAGGTATATTACCTGCTGTTCAGGAATAGAATGTCATAATCAATGCATGGAAAGGTTTTCATGTATGGGTAATAGCTGGGGGGAGGTGAAGAGTCAGAGGGTTAAGCACGCACTTCAGCAGATAGTTTATATGTTGGAGGGCTACCAAGTTTTATGCTAGACAGAGAGAGAATTATAACAAACTAAGGGGGACTTCCCTACGGGGGACTAGGGGACAACTTCATAAAATGTATGCAAAAGGGGATGTAATAAGGGGGGCCTCCGGGAAATGGAGGGTGTAAAATATGTCTGCCAATTTTGCATATCTAAATACTCGCGACCTGAAATTCATTGCCAAAGAATGGCTGCCCAGCGAAAGGATTTTTGCCTATCCGAGATTTTCCGAGTATTATTCCAAAGATGATGTTGATGCCATCCTGGATCCTTGTCTGAAAATGGCCAAGGAATTGATTGAACCCACCAATGATGACGGGGACAAGAATCCGGTAAGATTTGAAAACGGCAAGGTGATACTTCCCAAATCCTTCGGACCCCTTTTCAAACAGCTTCAGTCTGAAGGATGGGGAACCAGCAACATCGATAAATCCGAAGGGGCTATGGTTTTGCCCAAATTCCTGTTCGCCATGGTATGGGAAATGTTCTGTGCTGCCAACCCGACTTTCGGACCGTATATTATATTGACTACGGGAGCAGCAGACCTCATCCAGACTTTTGGCGACGATAAACTGAAGCAGATGTTCCTGCCCAAGATGATGGACGGCAGTTGGAGCGGTACCATGTGTCTCACTGAGCCTACGGCTGGTTCAGACGTAGGGGATATTCTCTCCAAAGCTTATCCGACTGATCACCCACGCATTTTCAAAATCAAAGGACAGAAAATATTTATCACCGGCGGGGACAACGACTTTACCGAAAACATTGTCCATATGGTGCTGGCCAGAGTTGAAGGGGCACGGCCTGGAACTAAGGGAATTTCCCTCTTTGTAGTACCCAAGTATTGGGTAAATGAAGACGGCACTCTGGAGGACAACGATGTGCAGACCACCGGCGTAGAGCACAAGATGGGTCAGCATGGTTCCTGCACTGCTGCTTTGTCCTTCGGGGAAAACAATAACTGCCGCGGCTGGCTCCTGGGCATTGATCCTCGGGAAAATGACGGCAAGGGCGATGGTATGGCCCAGATGTTCCAGATGATGAATATGGCCCGCATGGAAACCGGACATGCCGGTTTATCCTGTATTGCCAATGCCTTCTACAACGCCCGGGATTATGCCAAAGAGCGAGTCCAGGGCCGTCTCCTGACCAATCCCAAAGGTGACCGGGTTACCATAATCAATCATGAAGATATCCGCCGTACTCTGCTGATGGGCAAGGCCCATATTGAAGCCATCCGGGCCATGATGTACAAAGTCTACTTCAATTTTGATATTCGCGAAAATGATCCTGACCCGGCAGAAAGAGAAAAAGCCGATGATTTAATACAAGTGGCTACTCCCCTTTGCAAAGCTTATCCCACTGACGAAGCCTGGTGGCTGATAGGCGAAGCCATACAAACATATGGTGGCTACGGCTACTGTGAGGAATATCCGGTTGCTCAGATTGCACGGGATGTAAAGATTTATTCCATCTGGGAAGGTACCAACTACATCCAATCCATGGATTTAATCGGCCGCAAATGGCTTATGAAGAAAGGAGCGGCCTTTGCAGCATTTATTCAGGAAATGCGGGACTTTTACGAAGCTAACAAGAATGCTCCTGGTTTTGAGAAAGAATTCGCCAATCTGGGCAGAGCTTTGGATGCCTATGCCGAGATCCAGGCAGCCATTGGCGGGTACTTTGCCAACAAGCAGTATGGCATGATGCCCCTGTATGCCCGGCGCATACTGACTGCTACCTCCCAGCTGTTTGCCGGAAGGTGTATTTTGGATCAGGCTCTGCTGGCTGACAAGAAAGCCAAAGAAGTAGGGCCGGACCATTACGATTATCCCTTCTACACCGGCAAGGTAGCCGCAGCTCGCTATTACCTGCGCAATGTGGTTCCCAATGTCTGGGCCATTGCCGAGATTATTAAAGACGGAGATACCTCAGCTCTGGATATTGATCTGCAGTCCTTTGACTACTAAACAATATGCCAGTACTTGGAGGCTGCCAGGGGCAGCCTCTTTTTTCGCATTGAAATCCAACCTGGACCATTAAGAATTTTAATTTGCTGTGTTCTCTTTCCTGTGCTACTGTTAAGGCAAAGGGGGGTTTGACGGATGAACATAGCGGACACCGTTGAACTAAGAGACCTTATTGATATCGATTTTATCCAAGAATTTCAGGACAACTTTGCCTATAGCACGGGCGTAGCAGTTGTGATTGAAGATGAATATGGTGAACCTGTAACCAGACCCAGTTGTTTTTCTGAATTCTGCTCTAAGCTTATCCGTTCCACAGAAATCGGGAGCAGACGCTGCCGTGCATGTGATCTGCAGGGAATAAGAACAGCGGTAAGTACCGGAAAACCGGCGGTGTATGAATGTCACGCCGGTTTAATTGATTTTGCCGCACCCATTATGCTGAAAGGCAGGAATATAGGCGCCATCTTTGGCGGCCAAGTTCTGACTGAACCCCCCAATCCAGCTAAATTTCAACGAATTGCCGAAGAACTGGGAATAGATCCAGATGAGTATATAGTTGCGGTTAACAAAATACCAGTGATATCTGAAGAAGGAGTCTGGTCAATTGCCAAAGTGCTTTTTTCTATAGCCAATACCTTTTCAGAGATGGCTTACCGGGCTCTGGAGATAAAAGAAAACAATCGCAAGCTGGTCTTGACCAACAACCGGTTAAACAACATCCTTCAGTCCATGTCTGACGGTGTTATAATGGTCGACAGTCAAGGCATAATCACTCAGGTAAATCCTGCAGCAGAAAATATTGTGGGCAAAGCTGCCCGAGAGATGTCAGGCAAATCTATCAAGGATCTTCTTGGAGGCCAAGCCTATTGTATTGAAATGATCCTGGGCAAGCAACAACCCTACCATGACGTGGAGCTAATCCTGGATGCGCTGGGAGACTCCATTCATTGTGTGTCCTCAGGGAAACCTATCATGGATGACCAGGGTGCTTTAAGCGGCGGAGTCATCCTGCTGCGCCCCATGGATAAGGTCCAGAGCCTGGTTAACCGCTTCAGCGGTGCCAATGCCAATTTTCACTTCCGGGATATCATCGGTAATAGTGCGGCGATGCAGGAGACAATCCGCATGGCATCCCTGGCTGCTCATAGTATGTCCACCGTGCTGTTGCAGGGTGAGAGCGGGACTGGCAAGGAGGTTTTTGCTCAAGCTATTCATAATCGCAGCGCCCGCCGCAAGGGACCCTTTGTAGCCGTTAATTGCGGCGCCATACCCCGGGAACTGATCGCCAGTGAACTATTCGGGTATTCGGAAGGTGCCTTTACCGGGGCAAAACGCGGGGGCAGACCTGGGAAGTTTGAGTTGGCTTCAGGGGGAACTCTATTCCTGGACGAAATTGGCGATATGCCCCTGGAACAACAGGTAGCCCTACTGCGGGTATTGCAGGAAAAGAAAATCACCCGGATTGGCGGTGATAAGATGATTCCTGTGGACATTCGGGTCATCTGTGCTACCAACCGGGATTTGAAACAAGAGGTAGAAAAAGGAAGGTTCCGGAAGGATCTTTACTACCGGATAAATGTTATCACCATCAATTTGCCTCCGCTGCGCAAACGCCGGGAGGATATACCTCTGCTGGTGGAGCACTTTCTCAAAAAGATCAGCCGGGATTGGGGAATGCAGGTTGACCGGGTTGAGCCGGAGGTTATGACTTACCTCACAAGATACAATTGGCCGGGAAATGTGCGCGAGCTGCAAAATGTGCTGGAAAGAATGATCAGCATGGCTGACGGCCCCGTTATAGGTTTGGATCTGTTACCCCTCGAGATATATACCAACGGCTCAGGGGATGATCAGGACCCATTATCTTTACCCCGGGTAAATAGGCTTTTCCGGGAGAGGCAGCACAAAAAACAACTGCTGGCGGAAAAAGAAAGCCAGGAAATCATAGCGCTGTTGGCAAAACACGGCGGCAATGTCAGCCGGGTGGCCCGGGATTTGGGAGTTTCCCGCAATACGTTGTACCGTAAGATGAAACAGTATAATATCACTTCTTAGAAGCCAGCTTAACACTATCATAGATTTATTATAGGGCGAAACTGAGGACTGGGAAAGGGAACTGGAAACAGGATGCGGAGATAAATACTATATGAATGGGCAGAGGGAGGACACCTATGTGACAGTATTAGGACAATAACTTATGTTTTGCTTTAGCGGCACTTTATGAAGCCCGCCGACCAGAGATGAATTTGGTCCGGCGGGCTTTTTGCTGCTTTGGGGCAGCAGCAATAAGCAGGGAAAACATGACAGTCCATTCACATAAATGTGACAACTGCATTACACCCGGCAGGGGGAACGCAAGGGGCAATTCTCCAGTATTAGCGGTAATTACAGCCCGATCACTGTGACCGTTTTTACATATTTATGATCCCTTCATATGCTAAAGGGCAGCAGGGCGGGAAATCGCGCTGGTGCAAGGGTTTTTACGAATTTTCCGGGGAATTCGTTAAGTTGGCATGGTACTTGCGAAAAACTAAGATGCAACGATTCCGCAGGTATCACCAGGAGATTGAGACAGTGGCGAAAAGGGGGAGCGAGTTGTGTTAAAACGCTACATTGTTGAAATAGGCACAGGCATGGATCTGCATGGGGGAGATGTGACCAATGCTGCTCAAAAGGCGATAAAAGATGCCGTATCTCACAGCTGCCTGTGCGGCTTGTTTGACATCATTGGTCTCACCGATCCCAACCAGATGCATGTTGAAGTTAAAATCGCCTGTCCTTACCCGGAAAGACTCAACCATCAGGAGGTCCTTAAAGCGGTTCCTTTTGGCTCCACCAAGCTGGAAGTAGTGGAAGGCGGTTTGTCTGTCCGCGGCCTGCACGTCCCCGAACTGGGGGAGGGTGACACTATCGTAGTGGCCGTGGCTGCGCTGACCGTCTATGTGGACGTGCCGGAATGAACCAATAGGACAGGACTGGCCTGTATTTGCCCGATCTCAAGAATCTCTTCACTTACCAGCATTCCCAGCAGCAGTACTTTCCATGGGAACTGGCAGAGATACTCTAAGGAAGGGGGGAAACAAGAAAAATAACCATTAACAACCGCTGTGGCGTCCAGTCTGTATACATTCCAATTGGAAAGGGGTGACTCGATGAAAGCAGAAGTATGGTATGGAAGAAATGACGTTAGAGTTGTGGACATACCGGAACCGCCCTCTCCTCCCCTCGGCTGGGTGAAGATTGAAGTTGAAAGGTGCGGAATCTGCGGATCGGACCTGCACGAATACGTAGTCACCATCCTTATTCCGGTAGACAAACCTCACCCCCTAACGGGCGGAACTGCTCCTATTATCCTTGGACATGAGTTTTCCGGTACTATAGTTGAAGTCGGCGAAAGTGTTGAAGGTTGGAATATAGCCGAAGGAGTTGCCCCTGATGCCTGCCAGGTTTGCTGGGAGTGTTATTCCTGCAAGAGGTACAATTATCTTGCCTGCGAAAAACTAGCCTTCACCGGGCTGCACACCGACGGAGCATTTGCTAGTTATGTAGATGTACCCGCTTATACCCTCTGCAAGATCCCGGACAACCTGCCTTTTGACCAAGCGGTCCTGGTTGAACCCCTTGCTGTTGGCATGCACGCTGTGCTGCGGGCTCTGGTTACAGCCGGTGATAACGTAGTAATCTTCGGAGCTGGCACCAACGTCCTATCTACACTTCCATGTACCATGGCTGCCGGTGCTGCCAAGGTTATTGTGGTCGAATTAGCCAGAGCTCGCAAAGAGTACGCCGAAAAGCTTGGCGCATATGCTGTTTTCGATCCCACCGAGTGCGATGTACCTGCGGAAGTAAAAAGACTAACCGGCGGGCTGGGCGCTGATGTTGCCATCGAGTGCGTAGGCAGCAACAAGACGGTTCCGGTAGCTCTGGAAAGCGTCCGGCCTCGGGGAATTGTGGTTACCGCAGGTGTTTTCGAGAGCGACACTCCGATCCAGTTCAACAACGTAACCTTTCCGGAAAAAGAGATCAAAGGCTCTCTGGCTTACAACGGGGATTTTGCCCGGGTAATTGGGATGCTGAACGATGGCAGGCTGAATGCCGAAATGATGATTACTGGCAGGATTGGCCTGGACGATATCATCGAAAAAGGCTTCCAGGAATTGATTAACAACAAGGATGAAAACATCAAGATTATCGTGTCTCCGAAATAAGAAGGAGGGAAATTAGCATGAAACTTTCCAAAGAGCAATTGCTCGGTTTTTACAAGACCATGACCACTATCAGAGCGTTTGAGCTGAAGGCGGCAGAATTGTTTGCTGCCGGCAAACTCCCGGGCTTTGTGCACCTGTACGCCGGGGAAGAAGCTGTAGCTACCGGTGTATGTGCCAACCTGGAGCAGAAGGACTATATTACCAGTACCCACCGGGGTCACGGCCATCTGATTGCCAAAGGCGGCAAAATCGATCTTATGATGGCTGAGCTGTTCGGCAGATCCACCGGATACTGCAAAGGGAAGGGCGGTTCCATGCATATCGCCGATGTAGATCTGGGTATCCTGGGAGCCAATGGTATCGTTGGCGCTGGCCAGCCTATTGCCACCGGGGCTGCCTTGGCCTGCAAGCTGTTGAAAAACGGTGCCGTAGTTGTCTGCTTCTTCGGTGACGGTGCTTCCAACCGGGGTACTTTCCACGAGTCCCTCAACATGGCCTCCATTTGGAAACTGCCCGTGGTCTTCGTAGCTGAGAACAATATGTGGGGTATTTCCAACTACCAGAAGAACCACATGAACGTGGCCGATATCGCTGACCGCGCTGCTGCTTACGGTATTCCCGGAGTGGCTGTTGACGGCAATGACGTAATAGCCGTCTATGAAGCGGCTGCCGAGGCTGTCAAACGGGCCAGGAGCGGTGACGGGCCTAGCCTGATTGAATGCAAGACTTGGAGACACCGGGGACACTTTGAAGGTGATCCCGCTATATATAAAGACCCGAAGGAACAGGAAGCATGGCTTAAGAAAGACCCGATCCCCAGGCTGGCAGACAAGATCATTGAGCTGAAGTACGCCACCCGGGCTGAATTAGACAAGATTGAAGCGGATGCCCAGGCGGAGATTGAATCCGCTGTTAAGTTCGCCGAAGCAAGTCCGCTGCCAGCCCCTGAGGACGTCTTTACCGACGTTTATGCAGAATAATACGGAAAGGGTGAGAAGTATGACACAGATGACTTATGCCGAGGCTATCCGGGACGGCATGCGCATGGAAATGAGAAGAGACCCCAGAGTCGTACTGTATGGGGAAGATGTAGGTATGTTCGGCGGTTGCTTTGGTGTAACCGCAGGGCTGTTAGACGAATTTGGCCCCGAGCGGGTTTTCGACACCCCCATCAGTGAGACTGCTATTGTGGGCAGTGCAGTTGGTGCTGCGGCTGTAGGTCTGCGGCCCATTGCCGAGATTATGTTCGTTGACTTTATGGGCGTATGCATGGATGAAATCCTTAACCAGGCTGCCAAGATGAGATACATGTTCGGCGGCAAGGCCCGGCTGCCTATGGTAGTCCGCACACCTTGCGGAGCCGGACAGTCCGCTGCCGCCCAGCACTCCCAGTCCCTGGAAGCCTGGTTTACCCATATACCAGGTCTGAAAGTGGTTATGCCTTCTACTCCCGCCGATGCCAAGGGATTGATAGAAGCAGCCATCCGTGACGACAATCCGGTAATCTACATTGAACACAAGCAGCTTCTGACCTTAGTCGGCGACGTACCGGAAGGGGAGTATGTGGTTCCCCTGGGCAAAGCCGATGTGAAACGGGAAGGTTCGGATGTTACCATCGTGGCCTGGTCCTGGATGGTGCAAAAAGCCCTGGCTGCGGCTGAATCCCTGGCTAAGGAAGGCATCAGTGCCGAGGTCCTGGATCCCCGTACCCTGGTTCCCCTGGATAAAGAAGCCATTCTGAAATCGGTGGGCAAGACCAACAAGCTGGTAATAGTGCACGAAGCGGTCAAGACCGGTGGATACGGAGCCGAAATAGCTGCCCTGGTATGCGAAGAGGGCTTTGACCTGTTGGATGCTCCCATTAAACGGGTAACCGCTCCCGATACCCCAATACCCTTCTCCCCGGTGCTGGAGGAAGCCTACTTGCCCAGTGAAGAGAAAATCATCAAAGCTGTTCACGACCTGTTTTAACCAGCCGGAGCCGGCATCCAGGGGGCGGGCTGCGCTCCCTGAATGCCGGCACCCCAAGTCTGATATTAAGGGGAGAACGAGGAATGAGCAAGGTAGGAATTATAGCCAACCCGGCATCTGGTAAGGATATTCGCCGGCTTGTAGCCTATGGAACGGTCTTTGACAATCAGGAAAAGGTCAGCATTGTGCGCAGGGTTTTACTGGCTTTAGCTGCCACAGGAGTGGAAGAAGTAATCTATATGCCCGATTATTATGGAATTGTTCCCAAAGCTGCTGATGGTATTGGCAGTCGTCACCGGCTGCCCATGGATATAGTTTGTGCGGACATCGAACTAACCGGAACTCAAGAGGATTCATACCAGGCAGCTTTGGAACTCCAGCGGTCCGGGGTTGGCTGCATTATAACCCTGGGCGGCGACGGTACCAACCGGATGGTGGCCAAGGGATGCGGCGAAATTCCTCTCCTCCCTATTTCCACCGGAACCAACAACGTGTTTCCTGAGATGATAGAAGGAACTTCCGCCGGTTTGGCGGCCGGTGTAGTGGCTCAAGGCTGGGTCTGTGACACCCCGGCCATACACCCGACCAAAAAATTGGTCATCTATCTGAATGGAACTCCGGCTGACATAGCTCTTATCGATGCGGTAATTCTCAAGGACACTTTTATCGGCTCCCGGGCGGTCTGGGATGCAGAGCGTATCCGGCAGGTGGTGGTAACCCGGGGCGAGGCGCACAATATAGGAATTTCATCAATTGCCGGTGTTCTGGAACCAGTGGGGATTATGGAAGAAAGAGGACTGGTCATGGAAGTTGAGCCGGGTGAGGCCAACCTGCTGGCACCCATTGCCCCCGGATTGGTGGAACCGCTGAGGGTCAGGAACTACCGGCACATTGAATTGAATGAAGAAATCAAGGTGAAGGACGTGCCCTGCTTAATAGCTCTGGACGGCGAGAGGGAACTGGAGGTAAGGGAAGGAGACGAAGCCACAATTAAGCTTACCTTTGAAGGACCCAGGGTGATAGACGTCAGAGCAGCACTGCGGCAGGCAGCGCTCCGGGGCTGTTTTCGCGGGGACGCAGTCACCAAACTTGTACGGAGGCTAAAGGAGGAAGCTTAGATGGCGACAGCAATTACCATGCCTAAAATGGGACTGTCCATGAAGACGGGAACCGTGGGCAAGTGGCTGAAAAATGAAGGCGATGCCGTGAAGAAGGGGGAACCGGTGGTCGAGGTCATGACCGAGAAGATCACCAACAAGGTAGAGTCCCCGGCTGACGGCATTTTATTGAAAATAGTTGCTCCCAAGGGAACAAAACTGCCGGTGGGCGGACTGATGGGAGTCATTGGTGAAGCCGGTGAGGACATTTCTGCCATCCTGGCCGGGGCAGGAGCACCGGCTGCGGCTGCCCAAAGCGGAGCTCCGGCAGGCCAGGCAGCAGCCGGAAAGAGGGTGAAGATTTCCCCGGCAGCCAAAAAGCTGGCCGAAGAACACGGTATTGACTACACATGTATTGTGGGAACCGGACCAGAAGGCCGCATTACCAAAGAGGACGTGGAAAAAGCCATCGAGGAGGGCGTATCTGCCGGTTATGTGTGCACTTGCCGGGAGGTTATTCCCTATGAGGGAATGAGACGAGCGATTGGTGAAAACATGGCTCACAGCTGGTCTGTGGCCCCCAAAGTTACCCACCATGTGAGCGTGGATATTTCCAACCTGTTGGCCCTCCGCAAAACCCTGAACAATGGGCTCAAGGACAAGGACAAGATCTCCATCACCGACTTGCTGGTTAAAGCAGTAGCCAGGGCTTTGGAAATTAAACCTAACATTAATGTCACCCTGGACGGCGACGAAATTAAAGTGCTGGAAGATATCAACATCGGTGTGGCCGTAGCCCTTGATGACGGGCTGATTGTGCCGGTGGTAAGAAACGCCAACAAGAAAAGCCTGGCTGAGGTCAGCAAGGAAGTAAAGGATCTGGCCAAACGGGCCCGGAAAAATAAGCTGGATCCCGATGAAATGGTGGGCGGAACCTTTACCATTACCAACGTAGGAGCCTGGGGTTCAGTAGACTGGTTTACCCCCATCATCAACCAGCCGGAGTCCGCTATTCTGGGAGTAGGTCGAACGGTGGACAGACCGGTAGTGGTAGACGGGCAGATTGTAATCCGGCCGATGATGGGCCTTTCATTGTCCTTTGACCATCGGGTTATCGACGGGGCACCGGCGGCAGAATTCCTAGCCGTACTTCTGGAGCTGATCGAACAGCCCTACAAGATATTCATATAAAAAACCGGTACTGGAGGGTTTTATGATGGCGAAAGATCCTAACGAACTGATGGAAGAACTGTTTGAAGGCATGGCTCAGGTGGGAGATGAATTGCCTGAACTTAACGCAGCTTTTGTCCAGATGGACCAGGCTTGCTATGTGGAAGGTGAGCTGGAAAGGAAATACAAGGAACTCATTGGACTAGCTATAGCCCTGTATGCCCGGTGTGAGTACTGCATGAACCTGCATGTCAAGCAAGCCCTCAACGAAGGGGCCACCCGGGAAGAAATTCTGGAGGCGGCTGCTGTGGCAGTGGCCTTTGGTGGTTCGCCGTCCATGGCTTACCTGTCCACCACGATCATGAAAGCTCTGGAAGCATTTGAGTAATGTAACAAAATTAGCTGGCATGAAGCGGAGAAGAAGGCATGAGCGGGCACGGATACTGTTTAGAACTGGGTTTAGAAGAATACGATACCGCATTGAGGCTCCAGCACAGCCTCAATGCCGCCCGGCGCCAGGGGATTATCCCGGACACGGTAATTTTTCTTGAACACCATCCTTGTTTTACCGTGGGCCGCAAAGGCGGTTTCGAACACATCCTGGCAGATGATGAGCAGCTGAATCAGCAAGGTATAGCTGTATATGAAACCGACCGGGGAGGAGACGTCACCTATCATGGGCCGGGCCAGCTGATATGCTACCCGATTATCGACCTGAACGATTACGGTTGTGACGTTCATGCCTATGCCCGCCGGCTTGAGGAAGTTATTATTCGTACCCTGAAACATTATGGAATAACTGCGGGGCGCAAACCGGGCTATCCTGGCGTCTGGGTAGGGTCAGCCAAGATTGCGCAAGAAGGAATCGGAGTTCAGAACTGGGTTACCATGCACGGGGTATCGTTGAATGTGTGTCCCAAGATGCAGCATTTTTCCCTTATTATTCCCTGTGGAATCTCCAATTATGGAGTTACTTCAATGGAACAGCTCTTAGACCACCCGGTTGACATTGCTGCAGTACGCCAGGAGATGCGCCGCCAGTTCAGTGAGGTTTTCGATCTCCTGCTGGAGGATGTAGACCCGGAAGACTTAAGGAGGATGGCAAATGAAGCTGGATAGGCCGGAGTGGCTTACTTTGCCGGCGCCGGACGAAGACGAACTGATGAGGATGAAGCGGCTGCTGGATGCAGGTCATCTCCATACGGTATGCGAAAGCGCCGATTGCCCGAACATAGGAGAGTGTTTCGGCAACAGAATCTGTACTTTTATGATCTTAGGTGATGTATGTACCCGTAATTGCAGGTTTTGTGCGGTTACTCCCGGGCGACCGGCACCAGTGGATAAAAATGAACCAGAGGCGGTGGCGTTAACCGCCCGGCAGCTGGGGTTAAAGCATGTGGTGGTGACCTCGGTTACCAGGGATGACCTGCCCGACGGAGGTGCAGGGCATTTTGCCGCTACCATCAGAGCCCTGCGGCGAGAAGTTCCGGAAGCCACGGTGGAGGTGCTGATTCCGGATTTCCGGGGAGATTTTGAGGCATTAAACCAGGTCATAGAAGCCAGGCCGGATGTTATCAACCACAACGTAGAAACCGTTCCCCGGCTGTACCCTGTTGTGCGCCCTCAGGCCGTATATTCCAGATCCCTGGAACTCTTGCACCGCGTAAATGCCGCAGATGAAAACATCCTTACCAAGTCAGGATTAATGCTGGGACTTGGGGAAACCATCCCGGAAGTTATCCGGGTTATGGCCGAACTCCGGGAAGTCGGCTGCCATGTGGTGACTTTGGGACAGTATCTTTGCCCTTCACCCCAGCATCTTCCGGTGGTTGACTATATCACTCCCGACACTTTCGCGCAACTGGAGCAAATCGGGTATGATATGGGGTTTGACGCAGTTCATGCCGGACCGCTGGTAAGAAGCTCTTATATGGCCAGCCAGACCATGGATAAGTTGCGCAGCATATACAGGAGAAGAGGAGGTGAAGAGGTTGGCCACGATTGAAAATAAGTATGAAATGCCCGATGACCTTTACTATACCACCGACCATGCCTGGGTCAAAGTAGAAGGGTCCAAAATCAGAATCGGCATAACTGACTTCATGCAGCAGTTAGCGGGAGAGATTACCTTCATCCGGATTCCCCGGGTGGATAAAGTGCTGGAAGCCGGTAAAACCCTGGCAAGCCTGCAATCTGGCAAATGGGCAGGAAAGATTTTGGTACCCATGAAGGGCAAAGTCGTAGAAGTAAATAAGGATTTGGCGTCCAATCCCCGTCCATTGAATGAAGATCCATATGGTGCAGGGTGGATCGCGGTAATGGAACCCGAGGACCTGGAAAATGGATTGAAAGCTCTGCTTTATGGAGAAAAAGCAGTGGAGTGGGTTAAAGAGGAAATAGCCAAGCATGCACAGTAAGTAAGGTCCGGTTAGGGAGGGTAAAAAATGAAACCTGAAATAGTGGAGGAAATAAAGCACAAATACGGTGACCGGGCTAACGATTCTCCTTTTGAACGAAACTTGTATACCCGGGATCTGGCACCGGTACCGGCTCTCATGGTGGATCCCCTTTTTAAAACCATGCCGGACCTGGTGGTGCGTCCCGCCAATGAAGAAGAGGTTGCTGAAATACTGAGGATAGCCTGGAAAGAAAATATTCCGGTAACCCCGAGAGCAGGTGCTTCCACCACATATTTTGATTCCATTCCTGTCAAGGGCGGCATAGTTATGGACCTTAACCTGCTCAGAGGCGTGGTGGGTTTAAATGAAGAGCGGATGACGGTTACTGTGCAGGCTGGCACCACTTGGAGCGAACTTGATGATTATTTAAAACGCCGGGGCTTAACGGAAAAATCTTATCCCAGCAGCGCTCCGGTAGCCACCATCGGCGGGTGGTTTTGCATGATGGGATATGGTATCGGCAGTTTGAAATACGGCAGTCTGCTGTCTCAGGTTAAGTCTGCCCAAGTGGTTCTGGCCACCGGCGACACGATAGCGGTTACCCCGGATACAGATCCCCCTTTGAGCTGGTTTGCTGGTTCGGAGGGCACTCTCGGTATTGTAACCTGGTTAGAGCTGGAAGTTCGCAAACTTAACCCCATGAAACACTTTCTTTTAAAGATGGACAGCGTACCAGAAATGGCCCAGGTATTAAAGGAAGTAAAAGATGCTCCCGTCATCCCCTACAACTTACATTTTACCGATCCAGCCTGTGTACAGGGAATGCACGCCTTGGGACTGATCCCGGATGAGGTTGGCGAGGGATGTCTTTTACAGGTTGATTATGAAGGAGCCGAGCAGGAACTGGATCAGGCGGAAGACATCATCCGCAGAATAGTCGATCAACATCCCAAGGTGAAAATGATGCCTGGCGAGATGGCGGATCTGGAGTGGGAAGAAAGGTTCAAAGCCCTGCGGTTAAAACGAGGCGGACCAAGTGTATTGGGCGGAGAAGTTTGGCTTCCCATCAAAGAAGTGTCAGGTTACCTGGCTGACATTGCTGCAATGTCTTCCAAGTACGGTATTCGTTTTATGTCTTACGGGCATGTGGTTACACCAGAATATGTTACCGTTATGACCATGTTCTATGCTAATGAAGTAAACACTATTAATTATATGTTCAGTCTCGGTTTAACTAAGAAAATTCAGGATGTTGGCTTCCGGTACGGCGGGCATCCATACGGAATCGGACTTTGGAACAGCCCATATATTACCCGTATTTATTCCCGAAAAGAGCTGGCGGAACTGAGAGAACGGAAGAAGCGATTGGATCCCAGGGGCATATTGAATCCCGGCAAAGTATACCGCTACCCCTTGCTGTTCCATCCATTTACTTTTGGTATAGGCGCAAATGTAATGGCAGGACTGATAAGGGCAGCAGGAAGGGGTGGTCGCAGATGAGCACACAACACGAAAATAAGTTCACTACGTTGGAGCAAGAAGCTTTGATATGCGCCCGGTGTGGTTATTGCCGGAATTGCTGTCCGGTCTACCGGGTGATTGGATGGGAGTCAGCTTCACCCCGGGGCAAAATCACAGTGGCCAAGGATCTTTATGTTAAGGGAAATAAAAATGCCCTGAGCGACGAATTTATCCAGCGGGTGACCCAGTGTACTCTATGCGGAGCTTGTAACGTTGTCTGTTCAACCAGTATTGATTTAAGAGAACTATGGATAGAACTGCGGCGCCGTATAGCTGAGGGCGGCAAAAATCCTAAAGGCTTGCAGGATATTCGGAAAAATATACTGGACAACAAGAATATTACCACCTTCGACAACCAAGACCGTCTGGAGTGGGCACAGGATTTAGATGATCCAGATGTGGCGGAACCGAGAGACGGAGCGGAAGTAGCCTACTTTGTCGGGTGCGTTTCCTCATTCTTCCCCCAGGCCGCCCAAATACCCCTGGCCAATGCAGAAATATTTGGCGCAGCAGGGGTGGACTTTACCACCATGGGCGGGGATGAATGGTGCTGCGGTTTTCCCCTGATTATCAGCGGCTATCCTGATGATGCCCGGGAGTTCCGCAGGCATAATGTGGAAAAAATCAAGGAAATGGGTATTTCTACTCTGGTGGCAAGCTGTGCATCCTGTTACCACATCTGGAAATACGAGAGCCGGGAACAATTAGCCGGATATGACCTGGAAGTACTGCATACTACTGAATACCTGGCCCGGCTTATAGAAGAAAATCGCATCCAACTGAATGAACTGGACGAAGTAATAACCTACCATGACCCCTGTGACCTGGGGCGCAACGGCGGGATTTTTGATGCTCCCCGTAAAATTATTAACAGCATTCCGGGAGTAAGGTTTGTAGAACTGGCCCATCACGGTATGGATTCCCTCTGCTGCGGCGGAGGCGGAAATTTGCAGAGCGTAGATCCGCAGCTGGCCAAAGAAATAACCAAGCTCAGAGTGGAAGAAATAAAGGAAACTGGAGCTACCATTGTGGTTTCCTCCTGCCAGCAATGTGAACAGATGTTGAGTGCAGCCATCCGTGAGACGGGTCTGCCAGTACGGGTTATGGATATAAGCCAGTTGATTCTGGAAGCTATGGAATGATACTCAATGGGATTTAATTAATAAAGGAGTGAATGGGAATGGCATTGAAGGCGGCGTTTATATTTGTGGCTCCCGAAGCAGATGCCCGTAAACACCGGGCGGTGGTAAATACACCGGAAGTGGAACTGACCGTGGTAGGAGTAAAGGACTACCAGATGGCGACAGAGGCTGCAAAAGAACTGGTCAATGAAGGTGTAGGCGCAATTGAATTATGTGGTGGTTTTGGTATTGAAGGAACTGCTGCAGTAAAGAAAGCGGTGGATGGCAAAGCTGTAGTAGGTGTAGTCCGCTTTGACAACCACCCTGGCCTGGGATTCAAGAGCGGCGATGAACTGTTTTAGATACAGAAGACCGGGAGGTAAGCTATGGACTTCTACAACCTGGGAGCAGTGAGCTGGTGGGAGTCGCAATGCTTTTATCATGCCCTGGCTATGCTGGGCAGGGAAGGCTTAATCATATGTTATCCCACCACCCCTTATATCTGCCTGGGTCTGCATGATGACCTGGAACAGGAAATCGATGTGGACTATTGCCGGGACCAGAGCTTACCTCTTATACGGCGGGAGACAGGTGGCGGTGTAGTCTACCTGGACTGCCGCCAATTGTTCTTTCAACTGGTACTGCGCCGGGATAACCCTTTGTTGCCCCTGCGCCGGGAACGCTTCTACCCCAAATTCCTGCAGCCAGCCATCAAGGTTTATCAATCGTACGGGTTGCCGGCCTATCTCCGGCCTCCTGCTGACTTGATAGCTGAAGGGAAAAAGTGTTCCGGCAATGCGGCAGGGGACATAGGCGCGTGTACAGCTTATGTGGGCAACCTATTGCTGGATTTTGACTTTGATACCATGAGCCGGGTTCTGCGCGTTCCCTCTCCTGGTTTTCGCCAGTGCCTGCGCAAGACTATGCGCGATCATATGACTACCCTGGCCGATTGGATACCAGGGAACTCAGTGACTCACACTGAACTTGCGGAGGCGCTGGCAGCCGGCTTTGCTGAATTGCTGGGCAATCTCACTCCCCAGAGGCCGGATGAAGGGTTGATAAAGATGGCCGGTCAAATCCGGGAGCGCTTGACTTCCTCTGACTGGCTGAACATGCCGGGCAAAAAAACCTGCCAGCGGAGAGTGAAGATCGCCGAAGGGGTTTATCTGGAGGAACGCAGGCTGGGAGACCAGCAGAGTGTAACGATACTGCTAAAGAATGGAAAAGCGGAGGAAGTACTGTGGGAAAATAACACGGAGGATTGTCCCGATACAGCACCAGCATGGTCGATGAACACCCCATAAGAATTATATCCAGGCAGTTTATTCTTTTGTGGGGCAGCAGCCTCGAAGGCAAATAACGCCCAAGGGAGGAAGAAGAAAAATGCAAGCAGGCAAGTGGCAGATTCCTGAAACCTTGCTCTATACCCATGACAATTTCTGGGTAAAGCTGGAAGGTAACCAGGCTTTAGTCGGTTTAACCGAATACGGGCAGTACACTATCGGAGATGTCCTCTATTTGGAATTGGTTTCTCCAGGAACGGAACTTGAACAAGGCGGTAGTTTTGGCTCCGTAGAGTCTGGGAAATGGGTGGGTAGCCTGGTGGCTCCAGTCTCCGGAGTAGTTATGGAAATCAACAGCGAGCTGGAAACTGACCCGCGAAAAGTCAACAGCGACCCGTACGGCCAGGGATGGATGATAAAGGTCAGACTAAACAGCCCGGAAGACGCTGATGGTTTGATGGATGCAGCAGCTTATGCGCAATGGGTGGAAGAGCAGGTTCGTCGTGAAATGGAAGATGAGGTGGTATTATGAGCGACGCCTGGCGCCTGCTCGACACTGGACATCTGCCGGCTGCGGCCAACATGGCACTGGACAGGGTGATACTCACTGCCCGAAGTAAGGATTTAGTCCCCAATACCGTGCGCTTTCTCCAGTTCTCTCCCCACTGTGTGCTGGTGGGTTACCACCAGGCGGTGGAGCTGGAAGTTGAAGAGGAATACTGTCGTCAACATGGCATCGATATCAACCGGCGTATCACCGGTGGCGGGAATCTTTACTGGGATGAGAGTCAACTGGGGTGGGAGATATATGCCCGCAAAGATACGCCGGGTATTCCTATCCGGTTGCCTGATTTGTACCGCATGATGTGTGAATGTGCAGTGGCTGGCCTGGCTCGACTGGGGGTTAAAGCTCACTATCGTCCCGCTAACGACATTGAAGTGGCGGGCCGAAAGATTTGCGGCAGCGGCGGCACCGAGTACGGAAACGCCTTCCTGTACCAGGGCAGCCTTCTTACTGACTTTGACGTGGATACCATGGTCAAGTGCTTGAAGCTTCCGGTAGAGAAGTTAAAAGACAAGCAGGTGAAGTCCTTCAAGGAAAGAGTAACTTGCCTGCGGGGGGTACTGGGCTACCTGCCGCCTATAGAAACTATCAAGCAGGCCATGGCCCAGGGGTTTGCGGAAGTCCTGGGAGTAAAACTGGAACCCGGCGGGCTGACCCGAGAAGAGGAACAAATGCTGGCCCGGGAACTGCCCCGCTTCCAGTCCGATGAATGGATTCGCGGTACCCGTACTCCTGTTCAGGATAATTATTTGAGCACTGCCGAATACAAAGCCCCGGGAGGGCTGATAAGAGTCTCCCTGCGGCTGGACCGTACCCGTGGTATCATCAAAAGCGTTTTTATTACCGGAGACTTTTTCGCCTATCCGGAAAGAAGTATCCTGGACCTGGAAGCTGTACTCAAGAACTCTTCCAGCCAGGCCAGCCATGTGCTGAAAACGGTGCGGGAGTTTTTTGCTGCCAATGAAGTCAGGATTCCCGGTGTGGAAGCCGATGACATTTATCATGCTTTGTATTTGGCCATAAACAAGGCCGGTGAAGACAATGAGCAAGTGGCACTATGATGTGGTAGTGGTCGGGGCCGGCCCGGCAGGGGCTACAGCGGCAGAAACGGCTGCCCGGATGGGGGTCAGGGTTCTGCTCCTGGACAGTAAGACCCGGCCTGGAACTCCGGTCCAGTGCGCGGAATATGTGCCTACCGCGGTAAAGAGGTACATCCGCCTTAAGCCCGGATGTGTAGTGCAGAGAATTGATAGCCTGCGCACCTTTATTAACGACCAGCTGGTTTCCACCCTGGCTGCTCCAGGTTACATGCTGGATCGGGCTGTATTTGACAGCAGTCTGGTACAACAAGCCCGGGAAGCGGGCGCTGAGTTCTGGCCGGGAGCCAAGGCGGCAGCCAGAACCGACCGGGAAGTGGTGGTGCGCAGGAACGGGCAGGAAGTAAAAATAGCCTGTAAGGTCATAATCGGTGCGGACGGTCCGCGATCCACGGTAGGCCAGTGGATGGACAGTCAGAACCAGAGTTTTATGATTGGCCTGCAGTACCGTATGCCTTTATGTGAACCGCAATCATCTACGGACGTATATTTTTGTCCCCAGTATAGAGGAGGCTATGCCTGGCTGTTCCCCAAAGGAGATACCGCTAACGCCGGGGTGGGTGTAAACCTGAATTTTAAGCATGTTATT
Source organism: Syntrophomonas sp. DTU018 (assembly GCA_001513155.1). Taxonomy (GTDB): domain Bacteria; phylum Bacillota; class Syntrophomonadia; order Syntrophomonadales; family Syntrophomonadaceae; genus DTU018. The sequence goes on along the minus strand of LFSR01000057.1, from coordinate 5,362 downwards.
CAGGAACTGCTAAGGGACTTTCTTAAGGGTATGACAACCAGGGGGATATTAGGTGAAACTCCTCTGGACAGCACAGCAGGACTGATCCCCGTAGGCGGACCTCTGCCAGTAATACACCGTGACAATATGCTGCTGGTGGGTGATGCTGCTGGCCACACCCATGCTGTAACCGGTGGTGGAATTATGAGTGCCATTATCGACGGGAAACTGGCTGGCCAAGCGGCAGCCAAGGCAGTACTCCACAATGACCTGAGCCGGTTAGCTGAGTACCCGGAACAATGGCGGTCCCTCTTGGGACGTTTCCTGGGAAGAGCGGCCCGGCAGCGAGAAGAGTGCGACCGCAATTGGACCTGTGACCCCGAAAAATTTGCGAACCTGATTAAGCGGACCTGGATCAGCTTTCCCGGCAACCTTGAAGGGAGGGAGTTACATGCAAATTAAACAGGAAAGCCCCCAATTTGTACAAACCAGTTTGGCCGGAGCTATCTCTTTGGGAATGGAACCGGGCAGGTTTTTGCAGGATGTCAGGTGTACCTGCCTTAACCTCCTGCTTACTTACGACAGCGGGTGTGCTGCATCCTGCAGCTATTGCGGGTTGTCCCGGAAACGCCAGGTGGACGATGCCTGCCAGACTTTTATACGAGTAAAATGGCCCACTTACTCCCTGGACGAAATTCTGGAACGGATGCAAACCAGGCACCATCCTTTTGCCAGAGTCTGTGTATCCATGGTTACTCATGCTCGCGCCCTGGAGGATACCTGTACCATTATACGCCGGGTCAAGCAGGACACTTCGTTGCCGGTGAGCGGTTTGCTGGCACCGACCCTGCTGAAAGGCAGGAGGGACCTGGAGACGATTAAGGAGGCCGGTGCTGACCGGGTTGGCATTGCCATTGATGCAGCAACTCCGGAGTTGTTCGACCAGCACCGCGGCAAAGGAGCCGGCGGACCCCATCGCTGGGAAAAATTCTGGAATACCATAGAGGAAGCAGTGCAGGTTTTCGGTCCCTATCATGTAGGGGTTCATCTTATTGTTGGTTTGGGGGAAACCGAGCAGGAGATGATAAACATTATTGCCAAAGCTCATGAAATGGGAGCCTTGACCCACTTGTTCTCCTTTTTCCCCGAAGCTGGCAGCCCGATGGAGAACCAACCGCAGCCTCCCCTGGGGCAGTACCGGAGAGTCCAATTGGCGCGGTACCTGATCAACGAGAATATTGTTCCCGTTGGGTCAATGCGGTTTTCTCCCGCGGGACAGGTTGTCGATTTCGGGGTTGACATAGAGCCATATGTGGCCCAGGGGAGGCCCTTCATGACCTCAGGTTGCCCGGGAGCAGACGGAACCGTAGCCTGTAACCGGCCCTTTGGCAATGAACGGGCCAGCGAGCCGATGCGCAACTATCCCTTTGTGCCTGGACATCAGGATGTGGAAATGATCCGCACACAATTATGGGATGGGGTTAGATAGATGCAGGATATTGACGAACTGATAAAAGAAGCCTGGTCTGTCAGGCAAAATCATGAACCAACCCTATGGATGGCGGTACCGGGTGCCAAGCATTATGCCAACCGTTACTATGCCAACCGCCGGGATTCTTTTGTTAATCTCAGTGTCACCGGGCAGGCCTGCAGCTGCCGGTGTGCCCACTGCGAAGGCAAGCTCCTGCAGAGCATGCTGCCGATCCCCACTCCGGCAGACATGATGCGGGCAGTAAATAGCCTGGTGGACCGGGGCTGCCGCGGGATTCTGGTGAGCGGCGGAGCAGACTGTGCAGGAGAGGTCCCCCTGCTTGAGTTTGCCGAAGCTATAGCTTATGCTCGCAGCAAAGGCTTGCGGGTGCTGGTGCACAGCGGGCTGATAACCAGGGAGACAGCGGTGGCCTTGCGGGAGGCTGGAGTGGATCAGGTGTTAATGGATGTGATCGGTCATGAGGACACCATCCGGCAAGTTTATCACCTGAACCGCACCCCCCGGGACTACCTGGACTCGATGATGGTATGCCGGGAGGCAGGATTAGCCATAGCCCCCCATATAGTTATCGGATTGCACTTCGGAACTATACTGGGCGAACTGCAGGCTATGGAAATGATCCGGCAGGCGGAGCCTGAAGCGCTGGTTTTAGTTATCCTGACCCCCACCAGGGGCACAGCTATGGAGAACATAGAGCCGCCTCCCGCTGACCAGGTGGCTCTGATCATGGCCATGGCCAGGATACAGAACCCTGATATTCCCATAACCATGGGATGTGCGCGTCCTCCCGGGGTTTACAAGCGCCAGGTGGAGATGGCGGCAGTGGACTGTGGGATCAACGCTATTGCTTACCCGGATGAGAGTACCGTTGACCACGCCCAGAGGCGGGGGCTGGAGATTGTTTTCACGGAGATGTGCTGCAGCCTGGCCGCGGCTGTCCCGTTAGTCTGTCTTCCGGGCAAGGACGAGTTGTAAACGGTTCCCGGGCAGGAAGGCTTTAGGAGGGGAAGGCCAGGTGAAAATTCATACCACTGTTACCCTGGTACACGATACCGACAATCTTATTATCCGTGACGTTCCCGTGAGTTCCACGCTGGTAGAACTCCCCGGAGACTGCCTGGTGATTATCGACACCGGTATGGCCGGTAACCCCCAACTCCTCCAGTGGCTGAATGAACTGGGATACAAGCCGGAAGACGTCAATCTGGTTATCAATACCCACCTGCACCAGGACCACGTCGGTGGTAACCGGCTGTTTACCAATGCCCGTATCCTGATCAGCCGCCGGGAACTGGAATACGAAACCGCCCTCAACCGCCTGTTGCAGGAAGCTAGCGACCCCGCAGCCACAGTACGATCCCTGGGACGTCAGGTACCTCAAGACGGCGAGCGCCTCCTCTGGGACCTGAAGAGGCTTGCCCAGGAGTTTCCCACCCCATCACTGGTGGGCGATCCCGTCCAGCTGGAGTATTTTGAAAACGAACCCTCCCTACCCAAACCAATATCCCTTATAAATGTGCCCGGACATTCCATCGACACCCGGGCCATCCTTCTGCAGGGCAGGTACCGGCAGGCGCTGGCCACCGGGGATGCTCTTTACCATCGCGACCTGTGGAAGGGAGTCCAAATCATGGGCATTCACTACGACGAAGCACTGTTCCGCCAAAACGCGGAACGCATCGCCCGCTTCCGGGGAATAATCATCCCCGGTCACGACCACGCCTATAATAATGTAACCGGCAAGTATCTGCCGGATGACAGTTTTTCCCTGTAAGAAGACACGGGAACGAAAGACTTGTCTTCTTGGTCTCCTTTTGTTTTCCCATTTTAGATTGCTTTGCTGCGCTCGCAATTGTTACCAGAAAAATAGGCCATTGAGAAATAACAAGATCACTGCACAGCTAAAGCAGGAGGATTAGCCCGACGAGCGACTTACGACGAGCCGTCGCAGCACACGGCGAAACTGAGGGCTGCGAAGAGGAGCGAGAAACAGGATGTTTCGAGCAGCGAGTACTGAGTGCATGGATGCCGAATTACGCGCGGTCCCCTTCGCACTTAAAGTTTGCCGATGTGTTGCAGGCGAGGAGTACCGGAGCGAGTCGGCTAATACTCCTGCAAAACCGTATTCAGAAGATCGGCATAGAGATTGCCACGCCCCTACGGGGCTCGCAATTGTCACCTGAATAACAGGCCACGATAAACGAAAACTTAAGCCTGTCATCGCTATGAAAGGAATTCTTAATTGTCATTGCGAGCCCCGACGGGGCGTGGCAATCTCATTCATAAGCAGCCGGGCTTACCGGTTGAGATCGCCACGTCGCTTCGCTCCTCGCGATGACAAAGCGCAGTCATTTTCACAGCAATGACATATAAGGAAGCGTGGGCGAATGACGTACCACGAGTCGTTGCAAACCCACGTTAAAACTAATGACTGCGTAGGGCAGCGAAAAGCAGGATATGTTAATTGCCATGACCGCTGTACTACTTTATACTGCAATTAAAGAGAAATTCTATGTGCAGGGGAGGATAACCAAGTGGATTTACATGAACAATCGGCCCGCAACTGGGCTATGGGCTGCCACCTGGCCGCTCTGGTGTTTTATATAGGGGTGCCCTTTGGCAATATCTTAGGACCCCTTATAGTTTGGCTTATAAAAAAGGACGAATATGCTCTGGTAGACCAGCAGGGCAAAGAAGCTCTTAACTTTCAGATTTCCCTCATGGTCTATAGCATAATTGCGGCTGTGGCCGCTATTGCATGTGCGTTTACAGTAGTTTTGATTCCGGTGGCGGTTGCCCTGGGAGTCTTGCTGGTTGTCCTTTTCCTGGCCGATTTGGTACTGATAATTATAGCTGCTGTTAAAACCAGCAATGGTGAATTATTTACCTATCCGTTAACAATAAGGTTCATAAAGTAATCTAAGAAATTAATAGATAACATCCCTCCCAAAAAAAATAGCCGTCCTATTAAGGACGGCTTTGCTCATATATTGTGTGGTAAGAGGAGGCACACATGAGCTACATGGAAGGGAAAGTTATCAGGCTGACAATCAAGTTAATTGTGAACCTCACCGGACGGTTAACAAAATCCTCTTTGATTTAATGATCTTACAAAGACTTATGAAGTCTCTGACTGCGGTGTGGTGCCGGTTCCACCTTGATCCGTCTACCTGATAATAAATTATGAAGTGGGGAGGGAAAGTGTGACTGATGAAAGAGCGTTTTTATAAAATAGGCGAAGTGTCAGAAATGCTGAATATAGAGCAGCACACCCTGCGCTACCTGGAGAACAGCCTGAAATTAAAAATCAAACGGGATGAGCGCGGGGACCGCCTTTATACGGACTCTGATATTGACACCTTACGATTGGTTCTCAAGTTAAAGGAAAAGGGTTTAAATACTACTGCTATACGTTTGGCTTTGGAAAATACCGAACAGGAAGAACCAGTTCCTGCACCTGATTCCAGCCAGGGCCCCCTGGTAACTTTTGAGTTTGTGGAAGCGGTATCTCTGGTGCGCCAGGTAGCGGATCAAAACGAAGATATTATACGCCAGAACCGGATGCTGGAGGAGCGGCTTAAGCGCATGGAAGAGAAGCTGGATCGCTATACCCGGGAACAGGAGAGAAACATAGAAGAAATTGTCAGGATGCTTAAGACAGAGAGCAGCGAAAGCAAAAGCAAGTCCTGGCTGTCCCGCCTGCGCGGGAAATAGTTTATTTCGAAATTATACACAAATGATCTTGGCTGCCTTAATAGATCAGGGTTCCAAGAGATATTACTCATTTTGCCATATTTAGAGACGAGAAACATTTTTTGGATCACAGGGAATGGTAGTGTAAAGTTTTAGTAGGAAAAAAGAGGTCAGGAATAGAAAAGAGACCTCAAAAAG
>LFSR01000021.1 GCA_001513155.1 Syntrophomonas sp. DTU018 | reverse complement strand
TAGCTCAAAGAGTCACTGCCATGACCAGAGGAATTTTACACATAATATTGGACTTGATCGGAATTTGTTTTTTAACGTCGAATGTTGTTGTCTGGAGATAATTAAATACTATTGGTGGTCTGGAATTTTCGAGCCTCTATACCTGGGACAGATGTTACGGTATAAGGCCGATAGGGTATAGCTGGAAACGGCTATGCCTCCCGGTGCGGAAAGAAAATTCACAGCTAATCCATGTTATGGATATTCGCGCTGGGCTAAACTTTATGAGTTTAGCCCTTTTCTATTCACCCGCTTTCCGATCACCCGCATTCCGAACACCACGGTCTGAACCATGAACAAGGAGGTGAGAAAATGACTTTTCAAGATGCCCGGCAGATATTGGCTGCACTGCTCGAGGAACATGGGGAAACCGAAAACCTCGCCGTGACGGTAAGCAGTCGCGCCCTTACCCCAGAAGAAGCCATCGGCAATCCCGATCGCAAGGATTTCCCTTTGCTGCATGGCAAGGAGGTGCTAATGCAGGCGGAAATCGACGGCTTTGCCGGTCAGGCATTTACCGGTGACCCTTTAGTCTTTGAGGGTTTGGTCAAGGATGTACTGGAATTGGATCCGGACCGTCCCGGACACCAGGCTTTACTGATAGCTACTCTTAATGCCCTAGCCCGCAAAATGGGCAAAACTGACCGTACTATTCATTGCGTTAACAACGAACCGGAGGAATGTGCTGCTCTGGTGTGCAGTTTTTTACGGGAAAAGTATGGTCCCTGCCGGGTAGGAATCATCGGTTATCAACCCGCTCTGCTGGAGGCCTGCAGCAAAGAATTCGGGCCTGACCATGTGTTTATTACTGATCTGAATCCCGATAATATTGGGCAGACCAGGTATGGTGTAGAAGTATGGGACGGTGCCACAGATACGGACAGGCTTATCAATAGCGCAGAGGTGCTGCTTATTACCGGCACCGTACTGGCCAACGGGACTTACCAGCCCATTCTCAACAGCGTTGGCAATAAACCCTACTACTTTTACGGTACCACCTGTGCTGCCGTAGCCAGTATCAATCAAATACCCAGGTTGTGTTTCAAGTCAAAATAAAGTGAGGGGGAATAAGGGATGAAGGTTTCTAAGAAATTATTGGTGTTATTGTTAAGCTTGCTGATGGTATTTGCTTTAGTAGGATGCGGCTCTCAGGATAATGCCGCGGATAACACAGAACCAGCCCCAGCAGAAGAGGAAGTAACGTATGAACCCAGTACCCTGCATGTTTACTCTGGTGCAGGGTTGCGTGAGGCTATGGATAAAATCGGGGTTGCTTTTGAAGAGAAATATAACTGCAAAGTTGAATATACCTATGGTGGGTCTGCCCAAAACTGCAGCCAGATACTGCTGCTGAAACAGGGAGATCTTTTCGTACCTGGAGCCGAGGAAGAAGTTGAACCGTTACGCCAGGAAAATATGGTAGCCAGAGAGCAGCGGGTCATTTACCATGTACCGATAATTGCCGTTCCTATTGATAACCCTGCCGGCATTACCGGGCTTGAGGATTTTGCCAAGCCGGGCGTGAAAGTGGGCCTGGGAGATCCTTCCGCCAATCCCATTGGTAAAATTGCCGACAAATTATTCGAAAACAAAGGCATTCTGGCTGATGTCGAGAAGAATGTGGAAGTACGCACTCCCACTGTTAACGAACTTATTGCCTACCTGGGACTAGGTCAAATTGATGCCTCCATAGTATGGGAAGAAAACACGGTAAACGCCAAGGATAAAATCAAAACCATACCCATTCCCGACGAGGAAAACCAGATCAAGACTATCCCAGTAGTAGAGCTGACTTGTGCCGAAAACAAGGAAATGGCAGCCAAGTTCATTGAGTTTTGTGCAACTGGTGAAGGAAGAGAAATATTCAAGGAGCTAGGATACAGACTCTATGAAAAATAAAGGCGGGTTTTATAATTCCATAGTAAACAGTGCCTTCCGGTTGAGTAATTTCCTGGTGGGGATTCTGCTGGTTATCTTGATTACAGCCAGTGTATCGCTGATTTTCATAAGAGGAATCCCTGATTTTAAGACCAGTTTGCAGAGTGCAGAGATAATATTTGCCATTAAATTAAGCCTTTATACTTCCCTCATATCCACTTTTCTCTGCATTGTTACGGCTATACCGGTAGCCTATTACCTGGCCCGGGTTAAATCAAGGTTTGCGTTCATAATCAATACGGTTTTGGATGTTCCCCTGGCCCTGCCGCCGATCGTTTCAGGCGTAGCCCTGCTGCTATTGTTCGGGACTACTGAATTCGGTCGCCACCTGGCCAGTATTGGACTGCAATTCGTATTTACGGTAAAAGGTATTATCTTAGCCCAGTATTTTGTAAATGTTCCCTACATGGTCAAAGTAATTTATACCGCTTTTAGTTCAGTCAGTACTCGCATGGAATTTGTAGCCCGCAGTCTGGGCTACAACCAGTTGGAAACCTTTGTAAAAATAACTTTGCCTTTAGCCAAGGGCGGTATTATGGCAGCTGTCATTATTACCTGGGCTAAGGCTTTGGGAGAATTCGGTGCCGCACTGATGTTAGCAGGAGCAACCCGGCTGAAAACCGAAACCCTTCCCCTATCGCTATTCCTTAATATGTCTACTGGAGAACTGAGCCTGGCTATGGCTGCTGCTACCATATTGATAGTGATTTCAGTTGCCTCATTGCTGGTATTCGAAGGCCTGGGCTCCGGGACCACAGTACTTGACCGTGGAAAGGACGGGGTATGGTAATGCTGAAACTGGAAAACGTCTCTAAGCGATTAGGGGATTTTGCCATTAACAACATCAACCTGCAAGTGGACCGGGGCCAGTATTTTGTAATACTTGGCCCCTCGGGCACCGGCAAAACCGTTTTGCTTGAGATAATCGCCGGTTTTCACCGTCCTGACCAAGGCCGGGTATACTTATACGATAAAGATATTACTCGTCTGCCGGCGGAAGCCAGAAAAATGGGATTTGTCTATCAGGACTACATGCTGTTCCCGCACATGACTGTCAAGGACAATATCCTCTTTGGTGCCAGGAAGTGCTTCCCCTTGAGCCAGGCAATGGATAAAATGAAACGTCTGGTAGATTTGTTAGGCATCGGCCACCTGCTGGATAGGTACCCCTTAACTCTCAGCGGCGGAGAACAGCAACGGGTAGCTCTGGCCAGAGTCCTGATTATTGAGCCTACCATCCTTTTGTTGGATGAACCCCTCAGTTCTCTGGACCCAAACAGCAAAGAAGCCCTGCAATTAGAGCTGAAGAGAATCCATGAAGAGTTCGAAACCACAATCCTGCACATTACTCACGATTTCAACGAAGCAATAAACCTGGCTACCCATGTAGGAGTTATGATCAATGGTACTCTGGCCCAGACCGGAACTGCCCATGAGGTATTCAGCCATCCCAATAGTCTGGAGGTAGCAACTTTTCTGGGGATAGAAAATATTATTCCCGGCCGGTATATGGACGGCACTTTCAAGTGCAATGAACAGCTGGTATTCCCTGCTCCGCCAGCCAACGGGCAGAGTTTTTCCTATATCTACTTCTCATCCAAAGATGTGCGTCTGGGCAGTGAGCCCGGCTCGGGGAATTGTTTCCAGGGGATTGTTACCGGCATATCTTTGCAGAAGGATTTTGTCAGCCTTTCGGTTGATGTGGGACATCAGATCAGGATCAAGCTCTCGCACCGGGAGTTTAATGACTATTCCATATCTTGCGGAAACAAGATCGAATTTCACGTTCCCGTTTCCAGCCTGGGCTTCTTTTAATTCAAGACTGCTGGCAGTTAATCCGACCGGACTGTATTATACCCAGAACAGTCCGGTTTTTTTATGGCTGTTAAGTTAATAATAGTTGGCGAAACAAAGCTTCTCATGGATAATTGATATGTAGAGTTTCTTAAGGAAAGGCTTGACATCATGACTTTACCCCCTTATGTCATAAAAATAATGGAAACGTTAAACAGCCACAATAAAGAAGCTTATGCCGTAGGCGGATGCGTACGGGATCTGCTTTTGGAACAGCCGCCCACTGATTTTGATGTGGCTACCTCTGCCCTTCCACGGGAAATCATGGCTATATTCCCCAAGACCGTGCCCACCGGCATCAAACACGGAACGGTGACGGTGTTTATGGATGGAGTGCCGGTGGAAGTCTCCACCTTTAAGGGCCTGGACATCGGACAGGGCAGCTTGAGTGAGGACCTGCGGCACCGGGATTTTACCATCAATGCCATAGCCATAGATGCAGCAAGAGTAATCTATGACCCCTTTGGAGGCCGGGAAGACCTCCGGGAAAAAATTATCCGCTCCCCGCTGAACCAATCCCGGGAGCGGTTCCAGGAAGATCCCTTGAGAATGCTGCGGGCTATACGCTTTGCGGTCTGCCTGGGTTTCACCCTGCATCCATCGGTAACTGAGGCAATGGCTGAGTGTTACCCCTCGATCAGCCAGGTTTCCATAGAGAGAATCCGGGAGGAGCTAAATAAGATACTGGTATCGGACCGCCCTTCTCTGGGAATCAGGCTGCTGCTGGAGCATAATCTATTGGAATATATAATTCCCGAAGCCATGCCTATGGTGGGCTTTGACCAGTACAACAAGAACCATGACAAGGATGTTTTCCAGCACGCTCTGGCGGTTTTGGACGGGGTCCCTCCTCGTCTCAATGTACGCTGGGCAGCTTTCCTGCATGACATTGGCAAACCCGCCACTTTCACCCGGGATGAAAAGGGAGTGGGCCACTTTTACGGTCATCATCTCAAAGGCCAGGAGATAACCCGCCAGATTCTGGAGCGCCTGAGATATGACCATAAAACCATTGAGGATATTACCACTCTGGTCGGCGCCCATATGACTCGTTTTGCCAGATTTCGCAATGCCAATCTCAAAAAGCTGGTAAGCCAAGTGGGTGAACACAACCTGCAGGACCTGTATGATCTGCAAAAAGCCGATATACTGGGTTCGGCACCGCCTTTTGACTTTACCTCCCTGGAGGAAATGCAGGCGGAAATAGAGCAGATTCTCCGGGAAAAGCATCCCTTAACCATCGAGGATCTGGCTGTCAATGGTTATGATTTAATGGAAATCGGTATAGAGCCGGGTCCCGGTATGGGCAAGCTGCTAAATCAGCTTCTGGAAATCGTCCTGGAGGAGCCTCAAAAGAATAACCGTGGCACCTTACTGGAGTTGAGCAAGAAGCTATCTCAGCAAATGCAGTAGCTATTGCCATTGCTGTGAAAATAGCTTTCGCCGTGTCATCGCGAGGCACGAAGTGCCGTGGCGATCTCGTTCAACATACCTGCAGGCACTATTCGAGATTGCTTCGCTGCGCTCGCAATGACACAAATGGTGACTTTTCATTCATCGTGGCCTGCGCCGCAGGTGACAATTGCTGTGAAATCCTGCAACTATATTTTCATTCATCGTAATCTATACCACACTTCTCACTCCCAACTTCCCAATTCCAACTTCCAACTTCCCACTTCTCACTTCTCAATCCTACCGGCCCCCGTAACTGCTGCCGCCTCTTCCGCCGCCTCCTCCGACGGAGAATCCTCCCCCGCCGCCGGAGCCGGATGATGACTTGCTGACCGCCTTTTCGGCGGATTGCATAGCTCTTTCCAGGGAACTGCCGATTCCCTCAAAGGTATTGGCAAGGGCCAGCATATCGGAACGACCAGATCTGTACCTCATCCACCCGTAACCGAAGCGGTAATCTCCATCCTGCAGATTGGGAAAGACCACTTCCAGCTGCCGGATGACTTCTTTGGCCACCCCCAGGGTTACCGCATAGACCAGGTAGTGTTCCCAGATATTGAGGCTGGGAATTTCATGGCGCTCCATTTCCGAAAAATGCTCCAAAAACCGTTTGAAAGCCTGCCAACGCACATAATCCTCCTGCCCGGTCACCGAGCGTCGCCGGAAAAAAAGCGGGACTATGAGTATAATAAGGCCGGCAATAAAGGTGGCCCAGCCGATAGTTCCTATGTTCAGGGCCATGATAAACCCCAGCACCGCAAGAACTATTCCGGTTAACACGGTGAAAAGCAGCATCCTGCCATTGTTGTCAAAGAAATTGTACTTCTCGCATCTGCCGATAATGCCAGTAGTCCACGTACTCCAGAAGTCTAGAAAGTCTGCCCCGTACTCTTTGGCATATTCTTCTATATCCGTCAGATATATATAATCCTTGCCGCCGCCGACTTCTTTTTTGAGAAAATCAATAAGTTTGGCTTCGTGGGGCCTAAGCACCGCTTCTTCCGGTTTGCGCAGGGAGGTAGGCTCAGGGGGCGGTAAGAAGTTAATCCGGAAGGTAGCAACTTCTTTGCTGCCAAAGAGTTTTTTGGCCTGGACGGTGGCTTCTTCCAGAGAAAGGAACTTGCGGCGAGCCAGGTCCATGATGGTAGCCGTGAGGTCATTGGTGTTCATGGCCTGGAAATTCCACAGCACACTTAGCTCCGCGGGACTGTAGTCAGCGGGCAGCTCCCGGTAATAATCACCATCGAAAACGGTGGGGTGTTTGCGCCCGTATTTGCGCCACAACAGGAAGACCGTCAACAGGGCCACAGCTATTATACCTGCCCCAATGCCATTTTCCACGCGCGCCAGGGTCCGCTGCCTGTTAGCCTGGTCGGCCCATTTTTGTTCCTCGGCCAAGATTTGCTCCAGAGCCGGCTTGTTCGTATAGGCTTCTTTCGGAGCACCTGCAAAGAGGCTGACCGGCATGACAACCCGGCCTTCCATAAAGGTATAGGCAGGCAGGTCGCTTACTTCCAAGACCACTTTATCAGGCCCGGCAAATTCAATCACCCCGGTCAGGGGACCGTGTCCCCAGATGCGAATATCTTCTCCCTGCTTGAATTGTTCCGCTCCCGGTGGGAGAGTCAGATTCACCTGGAGATAAGAAATCTCATTGCCGTTGTCTTCATTAATGAATTTCCGATAGAGCTCGGCCACATCAGTATGTATCTGGACGGCATTTTCCACCCGGTAGGACAGTTCAAAAGTACGTACTTGATCACGAGCGTTTATGCTCCAGTCAACGACCATCCCATCAACTTCGGATTTAACCAGAAAGGTTCCCGGCGGTCCGTATTCGGTACCGGGATTGAATTCATAGGGCCGGCCGTTTTCCCTTACCTGTACATCCGTAACCGGAGAACCATCCTGGGGAATCTTCACAAAAAAGCCGTTCCATTGCCCGGAAAACTCTATAGTCAGCCTTTCTGTCACTTGCATAGATGCATCGGGAAGCACCTGGGCATCTACAATAATTTGCTCCATGGTAAAATAGCGGTCATCAGCCCAAACCCAGGTGACCATGCAGGTCATCATCAAAAACCAACCTATAAGGAAACTTAAAGCCGCATTACGCAAAACACGGGCATATTTTTTAATTGTCATACCGAATTCCCCTTTTAAAATTCCACTTTTACCCCTTGACGAGCATCTGGCTCGCCCTGAAGGGTGAAATAATCAGCCGCGGCAAATCCAAACATACCCGCTACCAGGTTGCTAGGAAACATCTCCAGCTTGGTATTGTATTTTTGCACGGTATCATTATAGAATTGGCGGGCAAAAGCGATTTTGCTTTCCGTATCCGAGAGTTCGTTTTGCAGCTGCAGGAAGTTGGTATTGGCTTTCAGGTCCGGGTAGGCTTCCGCTACCGCAAACAAAGAACGCAAAGCATTGTTAAGCATGTTTTCCGCCTGCATCTGCTCCCGGATATTCCCGGCATTCATAGCCATAGTCCGGGCCCGGGTAACTGCTTCCAGGGTGTCTTTTTCGTGCTGGGCATAGCCCTTAACAGTGCTGACCAGATTGGGTATCAGGTCATAACGCCTCTTTAACTGCACGTCCACCTGGGACCAGGCATTTTGCACCCGCTGCCTCAATTGCACCAGACTGTTGTAGGTACCGATCAGGTATATGGCCAGCAAAACTATAACCACTCCGACAATAACTAACCCAAGCATTCTTCAGCCTCCTTACCAGACAACTCTCACATCTTTGCATTATTCTTTTATAAATTTTACCATTTAACTACCCCTATTAAGGAAGGGTTTTAGCTGGTTATTGTCATAATATTGCGGATTTTTTTCGAGCAATTATACAGGGATAAAATGGCACTTGGCGAAAAAAATAACACAACCTGATTTGTCTAGAAAGGGGATGGTATGATGGCTTCCAATTATATCTATTCCACCCGGGATCATCTTTTTCTGCTCAAGGAATGGCTGGATTTGTCCAAGGTTCTCAATACTGAACGGTTTAAAGACACCTATAGCATAGATGATATAGATGCCATACTGAATAATGCCCTCAGAATAGCTCAGGAAGTAATAGCCCCCACCAATAAAGATGGGGACAAGATCCAGGCTCAGTTTGAGAATGGCAAGGTTAGGATTCCCGAATCAATGAAGAAAGCCTACCACTTTATCCAATCCAGCGGGTTAGGGCCCAGCAATAAAAACCGTAATGATGAATCGGCACTGCCCCTGTGTATATTAGGATGTGCCTGGGAATACCTGGCGGCGGCCAATCCGGCGCTGGCTCCCTATTTTGTCCTCAGTGCGGGAGCCTGCAATTTGATTCAGACCTTTGGCGATGATAAATTGAAAAACCTTTTCCTGCCCAAGATGTTCAGCGGCCAGTGGACCGGTACCATGGCAGTCACCGAACCGGGAGGAAGTTCTGATTTAGGTGACCTGCTCACCAAAGCTTATCCCACCGATGAACCGGGGGTCTACAAAATCAAGGGAACCAAGTGCTTTATTACCGGAGCTGAGCAGGACATTACCGAAAACATTGTGCACCTGGTCCTGGCCCGGGTGGAAGGAGCTGCTCCTGGGTTAAAAGGCCTGTCGGTATTTGTGGTGCCTAAATATTGGCTTGACGAAAAGGGAGAAGCGGGAGAATTCAATGATATCAATTGCATAAGCATCGAAGATAAAATGGGCATGAAAGGCTCTGCCACCTGCCTGATCAACTTTGGCGAGGACAACAACTGCCGGGGGTACATATTAGGAGATCCCCCTGATGAAAACGGGGCGGGCCAGGGCACCTATCAAATGTTCAAAATGATGAATGAAGAGCGTCTCAACACCGGTCACGGGGCGGTGGCCGCTGCCGCAGCCGCCTATTATCATGCGGCAAATTACGCGTCCCAGCGTATCCAGGGAAGGCTGCTTTCTGATCTGAGGGGCCCAAGAGTTCCCATCATCCGCCACGAGGATATCAGGCGCAACCTGATGTTCCAAAAATCCCATATTGAAGGCCTGCGGGCGGTGATTGTCTACAACCTGTATCTGCTGGACCTGGCGGAATGGAGCGATGATAAGGAACTGGCAGCCCAGGCCCGGGATATAGTGGACCTGTCCACCCCCATCATTAAGGCTTACGCTTCCGATATGGCTTTCCAGTGCATCAACGAAGCCCTCCAGATTTTCGGCGGCTATGGCTACACCGAAGACTACCCCATATCTCAAATGCTGCGGGATTCCAGGATCTTTTGCATATGGGAGGGCACCAACTACCTGCAATCTCTGGACCTGGTCGCCCGTAAATGGACCAAGCGCAAAGGTACGGTATTTGCCGGATGGCTGCAATCCATTCAGGATTTCATCGACAAAAACAAGGATAATCCCGATTTTGCCCAGGAATTCGCCCTGCTGCAGAAAGGGCTGGACAACTACAGGCAAATTCAGGCGGCTATAGTTGGTTACTTAGGCCAAGGGAAAATTGGTATGATCGGCCTCTATGCTACCCGCATCCTCCATTCTACCGGCAAGATATACTGCGGCAAAGTCCTGCTGGACATGGCGTTAGTGGCGCAAAAGAAGATTAAAGAACTGGGACCTGACCATTATGATTATCCTTTCTATCAGGGTAAAGTAGCCTCAGCCCGGTTCTATTTGCAAAACATCGTGCCCGAAATAGATACCACCCTGGAAATAATCAAAGCAGGCGACACATCGGCACTGGATGTGGAGGAGAAGGCGTTTTTAGTATAATATATTGCACAGTACTAAGCAGGGTTTTAAGTCTTGCTCCTCTCCCTGCGAAGGGCCAGGCAATTATATTAAGCAGGATGGTTATTGCAGCTAGTATTGCGCAACCCAGACTAATGCACACGTGGTATCATAAATGCCGCCCAGTCCTAAATTACTACTCTATGGTGTATCTCAAACAACTGCAGATACTATTTTGAAAGGAATTGTAATTTTTAGCCAGTTTTTTAGTTTTTAATGTGATCTTTGCGCAGTTTGGCATAGCTTATGATGGATCTTTGCTAATTCCTGTCTGTTCTCTTTTACTTCAGAAAATAACTCGAGATTATCGAAAATCTTATCTCCGTCCTTTCCTTGAAATGGAATAATTAAATTATTGAAAAACAGCAGTTCTGTTTCATATCGTTTTCTAGCCGCGCTATACTTTATTCTTTTCATGATGTAAGGAACATCATAATTACTGTATATTTCTCTTATCTCGTCCGCATCATCGTAAGTAAGAATCCAAGGTGTTAATGCTAGCCTAAAATTAGGCCAGATGCTGGGGAAAAAATAGGCCACCTTAATATTCCAATCCTGTATGATTATTGTTGGCACGATAATCGTACGGGAGGAAAGGAAATGATTAAGATGGCCCAATTAGAGCATATCAGGAAATTGTAT
>LFSR01000043.1 GCA_001513155.1 Syntrophomonas sp. DTU018 | reverse complement strand
AAATAAGCGAAAGAGTCGATATTGCCGAACATTTTAGCCGGCAGTATTGAATAAGGAATTCCCACTGAAGCCATACATATAACGCCGGCCAAACCCGCACTAAAGGGAATGGGTATCCGGAGGAGTGCCAAACCCACGAAAGTAAGGATAAAATAGCCTACTAATTGCATTGTTCCTTCACCTCCTCCAGGATTTCATAACCGGTAGCCCCACGATTACCCAGATTAAGGATGATCAGCAGAACACAGTGTACCATGCAGAGTATAAAACCAATCAGCATACTGCAGGTTACGATCCATATCGGAAACTCCATAGCGGTAGACACCTGGCCCATGTTTAGCTGATCTATGGTCAATTTGTAAGTTTCCTTAGTAGCGATAAACAGGAAAATGATAGCTATCACATCGCGTATGACATTTAATACCTTTGCCGTAAATATTTTTTTTGCTCTGTCCTTGATCCAGGATTCAATAACCACCTCGGCAACATTGATTTCTACATGTTCTCTTTCCTTGGTGGCAATAGCAGCCCCAAAAAAGGTGCAGGCTACAAACAGGTATCGGGCCATTTCCTCTGACCAGGACAGCGGCATGGTTAATACATAGCGGAAAAACACCTGCAGTATCATCACTGTTAGCATGATCATAAAAATGGGTACAGTTATGCCGTACTCTATTCTGGCCAGCAGGTTCTCGAAACGCTCTAAAGCGTTCATGGTAACACCTCTTTTCTTGGGTAAAATGAGCGTAAGGGTACAAGGGGCCACGATGCCCCGTGTACCCTTACTGGCAATGGAGAATAGTCGGTTATAGTTTCTGTTCTGGGAACAAGATTATTTAATTCCCTTCATTTCCTGGATCTTGTCCATAACTTCCTGGCCATAAAGCTTTGCATACTGAGGATCTTTGTACATCCGCTCAGCTATAGCTTTGAAATCGGCCTCCAGTTCAGGAGTAATATCGATAACTTCCATGCCTGCTTCAGCCATCTCTTTCCACTGTTTTTCGGCATTTTCCCGCTGCAGTTTTACCTGAGCGGCAGCAGCTTTCTTGGAAGCCTCAGCTATAATCTGCTGTTGTTCAGGTGTCAGTTTATCCCAGGTTACGGTACCCATGCACATCTGCATTCCGCTGTAGATCTGGTTGGCTCTGGTAGCGTATTTCTGGAATTTATACAGGCCATAGTCATAGGTCATGATGGCGCCATTGTCCTGACCATCTACAGTCTTCTGCTGCAGGGCAGTGGGAACTTCGGTAATGGCCATAGGAGTGCAGGCTACTCCCAGCGACTCATAGAAATCAACATACATCGGAGTTTCCGGCACACGGAGCTTCAAGCCTTTGAAGTCTTCACCTTTGGTAATGGGGCGCTTAGAATTGGTAACCGCGCGGAAATCGTTTTCACCGAAACCAAGAATCTTGATTCCTTTTTCTTCGCAGAATTTAGTCATATAATCTGCAACCCAACCATTGATATAGTCTCTGTCAACATCTTCATAGGTCGGGAACAGGTAAGGCAGGTTTACAAATCCTAACTCGGGATATACTGCTGCCAAACCGATATCAGAGGTCCAAGTCATCTCCAGGTCACCGCGCTGAATGGCTTCAACCATCTGGCGTTCTCCGCCCAGCACGCCGCCGCCGAGATATTGAATGTCAATTTCGCCGTTGGTCTTTTCTTCAACTTCCTTCTCAAAGTCTTGAGCAACTACTGAATAGGAATGGGTCGGGGTAACAGTGGTACCGATACGGATTACGATAGGCTTTTTCTCGCCGCCGTCACTTGTCTTGTCGCCAGTATTGGATGAACCGCCGCAACCAACAACTGTTACCATGAACAACATTGTCAGAACTAATGCTAATACCTTTAAGCTCTTGCCTTTCATTTGAATCCTCCCTCCATTAATTACCGATAACCTGGATAATGAGTACAAAACTGGTTCACTACTGCTGACTTACTACCCCCTTTGCCGACTGCAATTTTATCAAGGTTGTTAATGTTATACCACCGGTACATAATACCAGGGCTATATTGACAACCTTCGACTTAATTAATTGAGTTTCTTGTTTAAAAACCTTGTTTCCTTGTGAAGCTGTTTCCTATTTGGCAACAATTCAACAATGTTGACAATACCTCACCTAGGACTGGCTTTTGGAAACCTTTTCGAAGGCTATCAAGGCAGCACCGATTGCGCCGGTTAATTGTGACTTTGGTGCTACAATAATAGGAACTTTGAGTTCTTTTTCCAGAGCTTTGACCACTCCGCCATTCTGGGCTACTCCTCCGGTCATGACCACGTCCGGAGTGAGCCCTACTCTTCCAGCCAGACCGGCAACCCTGCGAGCCACTGACTGGTGAATACCAGCTACAACATCTGCGTTTTTCTTGCCCGATGCCAGCTGGGATATTACTTCTGACTCGGCAAAAACAGTGCAGGTGCTGCTAATAGGAACTATAGTTTCAGCTTGATCACCTAATTCTTGAAGATCACTAACGGAGACCTCCAGCACACGGGCCATTACTTCCAAGAATCGTCCGGTTCCCGCTGCACATTTTTCATTCATGACGAAGTTAGTTACATGTCCATGTTCATCCAACTTAATCACTTTGGCGTCCTGCCCGCCGATATCTATTATGGTGCGGGCGGAGGGTACCAAGTGGTGAACACCCTTGGCATGACAGGTGATTTCGCTGACCTGTTCGTCGGCTTCCGTAAAGGTCATTCTTCCATAACCGGTTACAATGATCATGCTTATATCACTTTTGGTGACTCCGGCTGTTTCCAAAGCCTGCTGCAAGGCTCGGGTTGGTCCTGAAGTTCCCGTTCCCACCGGGACAACTACTCCAGCCAGAATGTCTTTCCCGTCTTTAAGAATAACCACTTTAGATGAAGCCGAACCGATGTCGACTCCCATAGTTAACAATTGGGTATCCTCCCTTATTTAGCCATCAACATTTCGGAAAATGCCTGCAGGCGAGTTCTCAGCTGTTCCACTGAATCCATCTGCTGCTCGATCTCTAAATAGAGATGAGGTATGCCTGCAGCTTCCAGATCCTGTTTGATAAATGGATAATCATATTCTTCCGGATCGCAGAACTTCATAATAAGCACTACTACTCCGTCGGCTTGCTGCTTTTTAACCATGTCAACAATGATTTTGCCTCTGAGTTTTTCCGGATCACATACACAGGAACATCCTTCAAAGGCTGCAAAGCGCTTCCCTAAACGAATAAAGGGATCAGGATCTTCCGGGGTTGGCGTTCTGAACTGCCGGGAACTCTGAGCCAGATCGTCAGCCACAAAGGTGTAGCCAAATTCACCGAAGAGGTGTAATAAATTATCAGGCTCCGTCATAATACCGGTAACCACAACCCGGGGTCCTTTACCCTTATTGACAGGAAGTGCGGATAATTCGGCTGTCAATTCTTCTACCATAGCCAGGTGTTTTTCTTTTAATACATAGTAAGATGACTTTACTACCTGATGCCGCCAGTAAGGGGTAATTACGTCAGCATGTTCGGCCGCTACATCAAAGAAACGCATCATAGCAGCATGATGTCGGTTATAAAGTTCAATACTGGCGTGCAAGGACTCATCAGTTACCTTATTGCCGGTAATTTCCTCCAGCTTTTTGGCAATAGTGCGATACTCATTGGCGGTATACTCTATGCCGGCCTGAATTTTTCGATTGTCAGGCAGCACTAATCCAATCACTGGAGTAAGAGGATCAGCAAGTCTCATCATCAAAGGTATAACTCTGAAAGTATCACAGGTCTCCGGGAAAATAATGGCGTCTAAATGTTTATATGCGCCGGCAGCGGATAACTCCATAATTGCTTTAGCTACAGAACAGCAAAAGGCTTGTAGATATTCAGTAGCCCTCATAATGGTAGTTTGGCCGCCCCAGAGTCCAACTGGCAGCATGCCAGCAGCGTGCACCACTTCTTCGGCACAGTGAATGGGTGCAATACCCACTGCTTTTTTGCCCGTTTCTGATTTCCATTTCATGACCATCTTGGCAGGATGATGAGCTATATATTCCATTTCCTTAAGAATTTCATCAATGCGAGACACCGGTTTCACCTCCCTAATACTCAATTGCGGCTTCGATCAATGGTTTCAAACAGGGCTTGTATTCTGGTTACATATTGAGCTTCAGAAAATGCCCTTGGATCATCTTGGTCGCCATCAACGATGGTGACAGGTACACCGGTGACCTTTGTTATTTCCCGAGCCAAGGCATACTGGGCAAAATCTTGATTTTTGCAGCTTCTGTTGGAATGCATTACTACGCCGTCAATTGAGTAGTCCCTTACCATCCGCAGCATATTGTGGAAGCGGAAGGTGAATTCACGGTTAGAGAAGTTACCCATATAAGCTTTTGCCATACTTTTTAGGTCGGTGGTGTCATAAGTGACCGCCCAGTTGTCCGGATAGGTGGAACCTACCATAACGGCGTTATTTTCCTTAAAGGTGTTGTTCATAATCCGGAGATTATACCAGAGAGGGATACCATCCCAGAGAATACGATATTTCTCTTCTGCCAGGTAACCCTCACCCCGGGCAACCTTTTCAGCTAGTTCATCACGGAGAAGAGTAAAAAACTCAACTGCCTTTTCGTTACCCCGGGAACAAACGATCTGGGCCATATAGTTGAAGAAATCCAGTCCATTAAAGGGGCAGGGTTTGTGCTTCCCAAACTCCATGCTTTCTTTCCAGAGGAGAGCAGCTTGATTGGAAAGGTGCATAGATTCTTCAAACCGCTGGTAGTTAAAGGGTTTCTTGCATATGGCTTCCAACTGGCTAATCGCATTCTTAAACTGGCCAACTACATACTCCAGTTGATGATCGGTGGGTTGTGGGGTAAACCCAAAGGGCAGGTCGATCATAATCAGGGGTACGTTTAAACGTCTGGACAGGATTTCATACCATTTAGTAACTGTGTCACAGATGTTGTTGCAGCAGAACAATAAATCCGGGTATGGAACTTTACCGGCGGCAGAATCACCTTTTTCCACATAACCCAGATTAACACGGGCGTAGGAGCAAATGTCCGCGGAATAGCCCATGCTTTCTGCTATTTCTATCATCTCCATAGATCCCTTTTTCGCTGCAATGGCAGCAGCGTGATTCTCGGGATAAATGGTGACAATATCCATTGCTTCCAGGAATTCGCGAGGGGCAATTGAGGTAACCCAAGCTACCAGCTTACCTTCCTCGTGAGCCCGGTTAGCCTCTTCGTAGTATTCTGCTTGCAGTTTTTTGACTGCTTCTTTGGCTGTTAGTTTGTTCATGATTCCCCTCCTCCCAGGGACCTGTATTTTTCAAAATTTTGCGTGATACATTTAGGAATATAGGCCGGGGTTGCTGTTTTCAATATCCCAATTGTGCTGCATATATAATTTGTAAATGCTTCTTTCAATGCCTTAGTCCCGGCCTATTCCTAAATTTAATAACCTATAATTAGGCCTCTACCTTAATTAGAATTGAATCTCCCTGAGTTAAGCCGCCGCAGATACCCATTACACCATAGCCTCCGCCGCGGCGCTTGAGCTCATGAATCATGGTGAGAACAATTCTGGCACCGCTGGCACAGTTGGCATGACCAGTAGCGATAGCGCTGCCGTTAACATTCATCTTTTGTTTAATCTGCTGGTACTTGGCTTCATCCATATCTGCCAGTATCTTGGCGCTTACCAGCGGGACACAAGCAAAGGCCTCGTTGATTTCAACAATGTCCATATCATCAATTGTCATATTGACTTCACTCAGGCATTTCTTTATAGCTACAGCTGGTGCAATCGGGAGTTTGCGGGGGTTGGCACCGGTAGTAACCGCATTCACCACTGTGGCCAGGGGTTTAATCCCTAATTCTTCAGCTTTTTTGCGAGTGGTTACTATTAATGCCACTGCGCCGTCATTTAATCCCGGTGCGTTTCCAGCGGTTATTCCGCCAATGTTATTGAAAATGGGGGGCAGTTTTGCCAGTTTCTCTAAAGTAGTATCAGGCCGGTACTGCTCATCTATATCCAGCAATTTTACAGTTCCGTCTTTTTGTTTAATTTCCCATGGCATCATTTCTTCTCTGAATTTGCCAGCTTTCCAGGCTTCGCCGTATCTTTGATGGCTGCGCAGTGCCCATTCATCCTGCTCTTCGCGGCTGATTCCGTATTCAACCGCTACTTCACCAGAATCAACAGACACCGGATTATATCTCACATATCCCAGAGGGGACAGGGGATCGAACAGTTTGAGAGCGCCTATTTTGCTGCCTTTAAATCTGATGTCGCGGAGCAGGTATGGTACGGAGGAGAAATGAGTTGCACCGCCGCACAATACTATCTGGGCATCTCCAGCTTTTAAGGCTCGGATTGCAAAAAGAATTGCAGATGAACCGGAAACGCAAGCCTTATCAAATGTGCAGCAAGGAGTTTCGGGGGGCAGGCCAGCCTCTAGCAAGCTCTGTCTGCCAACGACGGGAGTAAAAACATCGTCAGTATTGGAAGTATCTCCGCATCCCCACCAAACTTCATCAATCTGTTCAGGTTTGAGGCCGGCACGCTTAATGGCCTCTTTCATTACTTCAGCACCCAGGTCAATTACGTTGACATCCTTTAACGATCCGCCGAAACGGCCGAAAGGAGTGCGCACACCGCTGATAATTACGTATTCGTTGCTAGTACTCATGAACAAAACCCTCCCTACAATTCTCCTTAAAATTCTCCCGTAGCAATGCTACTTGTCGTAAGTGTAGAACCCTTTGCCAGTCTTTCTGCCCAGTTCACCCGCTCTGACCATTTGCCTCAGCAACGGTGCAGCTTTGTATGCAGGCCCCAAATCGTTTTCCAGGGTTCTCAGACCATGTTCAACAATATCTAATCCGACCAGATCCATAAGAGCGCAAGGACCTATAGGCCAGTTAGCGCAAAGCTTCATGGCTTTGTCGATTTCTTCTGGTTTATTGCCTTCCATAACCAGCTTGCAGGCTTCGTTTTGAACTACGTCCAGCAACCGGCTGACTATGAATCCGGCGTAGTCAACAGCTAAACAAGCCTGGCGGCCGATTGACTCCACGTATTTGATAGCGGTATCCATTACTTCATCAGATGTTAAGCGGCCTCTGATAAGCTCAACCCCTGGCATTACCGGAACCGGATTCATAAAGTGAATGCCGCAGACCTGCTGGGGACGCTTAGTAGCTGATGCCAGAACAGTGATTGGCAATGTAGAGGTATTGGAACCGAATATGGCTTCTGGCTTGCATATCTCATCCAGGCGCTTGAAAGTTTCCAGTTTCAGTTCCAAAACTTCAGGTATAGCTTCAATTACCAGGTCGGCATCCTTAGCTGCTTCTTCCAAGCTTAACGTAGTAGATATGCGGGATAAAATTACATCTACTTCTTCCGCTGCAATCTTACCCTTACTGGCTAGCTTGGAAAGACTGTTCTTAATTGTGTTCATACCTTTTTGCAGGGCCTCTTCGGTTATGTCCTGCATAACCACCTGGTAACCTGCCTGCGCACTGACTTGAGCGATACCATTGCCCATAGCCCCTGCACCCAATACAGCTATGTTTTTAATGTTGAACATGCTCTGTACCTCCTTGTCTTATTTACCTTTAAACTCCGGTTTACGCTTTTCAATGAAAGCGGCTATACCCTCATGGTGATCTTCAGTAGCAAAGCTTTCCGCCCACAAACCTATTTCCAATTGCAGACCGGACTCCAGATCCAACTGTATCCCGGTATCAATAGCAATCTTGGCAAACTCCAGAATTACGCTGGAATGCTTTATAAAGCTCTCTGCCATAGCAATTGACTCCGGTATCAATTCGCTAAGGGGAACCACCTTGTTAACCAAGCCAATAGCCAAAGCTTCCTGAGCGGTTATTATTTTGCCGCTGAATATGAGCTCTTTCGCTTTTGCCACTCCCACCAGGCGGGGAAGTCTTTGGGTTCCTCCCCCTCCCGGGATGAAACCCAGATTGATTTCCGGTTGTCCCAACTTGGCATTTTCAGCAGCAATTCTTATGTCACAGCACATGGCTACTTCCAAACCGCCGCCCAGGGTGTAACCATTCAAAGCGGCGATAGTCGGCTTGGGACAATTGGCGATGACTTGCTGGGCAGCGTTATTCCTGACCGAAATCTGCCGTGCTTCATAAAAACTGCAAGAGGCAAACTCCTTGATATCCGATCCCGCCGCAAAAGCTTTTTCACCCTTGCCGGTGAGAATAATTGCTCTAACGTCAGGATCTGCTCCAGCCTGTTCAAAGGCTGTTTTGAGCTCAGTAAACACTTGTCCATTCAAGGCATTCAACACTTCAGGACGATTAATGGTGATGATGGCAATCTGACCATTCACGTTGTATTCCAGTGTCTCGTAACTCATATTAGTCATCTTCCTTTGCCACTTAATTCGATCAATATAGATTTAAATAGACAAAATTCTATCAATTCTCCCTTATCTATAAGAATAGCGACAAAAAAATTGCTGGTCTATGCATGGGGTTGCCAAATGGTCATATAAGTCGAAACAGTTGCTCATTTTTCAACTCGTGCAAATAACCATCAATCCTTGGCTCTTTATGGAACAGACATGCCCCGCTCTATGCAATTTTCAAGGTTTGTTCAACCCTCCAAGAGTTTCCCAAAAGAAGACAATTTATGAGTTGACGGTTATGTAGAAAGGAGAAAACAAAGGCACCAAGGAGTTAGCTGCGGTTTTGTTTCCGAAACCGCAGCCGGTTAAACTATATGCGGGAAAATTGATTTATGAGATTAAAGTGTCAACATAGTGAATGAAAACCTGATCAGTTTCTTTTGCTTATCTCTTGAAGTCTACCAGTGGAAGAAAATCAGGATCAATTGCGCTGACTCTCCTGAGGCCGGAAGAATGGTATGTTCCTGGGAACCTTGAAAGAAGGCAGTATCACCTTCGTACAAGGTATATTCCTCGTCACGGAATTGCAGGCGCACTGATCCTTCCACTACGTAGATAAACTCATGGCCATTATGAGTTACGAATCGCTTTGATGCGATGGCTTCCTTGCCGACAACCATTAAAAAGGTGTCAATGTCATTTGACCCGGCCATACGGTAATAAGTATAGCCGGTTTTGCCAGGGACACCGGTTACCAGATGTTTTCTTTCCCTTTCCCTAACAATAGTAGCTCTCCGCTTGGTTGCTAAGTTGCTTTGTTCCAGCAAGTCAAATAGATTAATTCCCAAAGCCTTGGCAATGTTCATAAGCATGTCCAGATGAATGGTAGCCTTATTGCTTTCAATTTTGCTTATCATGCTTTTGCTGACATTGCATTTAGCCGCCAATTCAGTCTGAGACATGCCAGCCTTTTTGCGAAAAGTTTTTATTCTGTTAGCTACAGTGCGTTGAACGTCTTCCATTTGATTCTCCCCAGTTTATTATTAGGTATTAGCAAGTGATATACTAACTCCATGGTATGTTGTTATCTAATTTTGTGTACAATTAAATCATTCTATTAAAATTAATATCAATTCCGACAATATTTTTTATTTAGACTAACTATAGGTGGTATATTTACCAAAATTTAGACGCCCTGACGCATCATAAGCAAACTGCAAAAAGACCCAAGAATACCGAAAACAGTCAGGTACATTAAGCCTACCCCATAACTGCCGCTAAGCTGTATCAGCAGGCCTATGATAACCGGTGCCAGTGCAGAAACCAGATTGGAAATTCCATTTACTAAACCGGTGCCGGTCCCCATCAGGTGAGAAGGAAAAGTTGACTGGACAATTGTCCACAAGGGAGCATAGAACATCTGATTAAACACCGGGGCTGACACCACTAAGGCGGCTGATAAAGCATTGGACGGGACCACCGCTGACAGCAATATACATAGGGCGGCCCCAGCTAGACCAAATACACCAAATACTGATCTTCGGGATAGTTTGTCTGACAATATTCCGCCGATGGCTACTCCCGTGGCGGCAGCTCCGTAAGGAATGGATGCTACCCAACCTAAAGATTCCAAGGAAAATCCTCTGGCTATACTGAGATATTGCGGCACCCAGGTAGCTATCCCCCACCAGATAGATAAATAGGCACTATAGGCGACAGTAATAAGCCAAAACTGGGTGGAACTGAGAATCGGTTTAATATCCTTCATTCCCCCGGCCAAAATGGATTTATTGGAGGAAGGGGGAACTGAGTCTTGCAAGAATTTTTGTTCATCCTTGGTGATGAATTTGTTTTCCCGGGGATAATCGGTTACCATCTTATTGGCCAGGGGTATTAAAAATATCAATCCCAGTCCCCCGCTGAGATACAAAATATATTCCCAACCCCAATGAGCTATTAAATAGGTGAATAACGGCACCGCCAGTAATGGTCCTATACATCCAACTCCATAGACAGCATTAGCCTTGCCCCGTTCCTCTACCGGAAACCAGTTATTGACGATAATGCTCTGAGTAGGATAGTGTATCCCCTGTCCAATGCCCACTAATATCCTGGATGTCAACATAACCGCAAAACTTGTTGCCAAAGCGCCCATAAACATAGCTGAAGCCGCAATCAGAAGACCCAGCAACATGGCTTTACGAGGGCCTAACAGGTCTCCGATAGGTGCACCAAACACATTGCTGAGGGCATACGGGATTAAAAACAAAGTCATTAATAAACCCTGTTGGGCTGATTGGCCAAGGATTCCCAGATCAGAGAGGAACCGTTCATCAACAATTAATATGCCGATATTAACCCTTTGCAGGTAAACTGCGATCCAGATTAGGAATAGAAATATTACCACCAGGTATCGGTAGGGTATTCTATTTAATAAAGTTCCAGGCATGGCTGCTCTCCTCATTTTTTTTATTTCCGCTTTGCTTAAACGAGGTTTGGCCGGGTAAAAAACCCGGCCAAAACTTTCTATTTAATTGTGATAATTCCACTCTTAATTGGTTACACCATCTCTTAACATGCCAATTTGCCGGTATCCATTGGCTTCGGCCAGAGACTGCTTTTTGCCGCTGGCAACATCTAATATGATTTCCAGCAATTCCTGAGCAGCTTGGTCCAAGCTCTTGCCTTCCAGTACTGCACCAGCATTATAGTCAATCCAATTATTTTTACGGGTGGACACGGTGTTATTGGATCCAACTCTGATAAGGGGCACTGCATATCCTGCCGGTGTACCTCTTCCGGTTGTAAATACTGTAATTACCGCACCGGCGGCTTCCTGATTGGTTATTCCGACCAAATCATTGCCGGGTCCGCTTATTAAATTCAAACCTTTAGTTTTAATGGTTTCACCATATTTAAGCACATCGGTTACTATTGCCTGGCCACCTTTTTGGATGCAGCCCAGGGATTTTTCTTCCAAGGTAGAAATACCGCCAGCTTTATTCCCTTGGGTTGGGTTGTCGTAAATAACCTGACCATACCTCTTATAATACTGTTTGTAATCATTAATCATATTTACTAGTTTGTTAAAGACTTCTTCATTAGCAGCCCTGTTCATAAGAATATGCTCTGCACCGAACATCTCAGGTACCTCGGTCATTATAACTGTACCGCCAAATCCGGTAATAATGTCAGTCACTCTGCCGAGAATTGCATTGGCGGTGATACCGGAAAAACCATCTGAACCCCCGCAGTTTACTGCCAGAACCAAATCTGATAAGGGCCTGGTTTCCCGTTTAAAGGTAGATGCATAGGCATACAGCTCATCTATAAGCTGCATTCCTACAGCTATTTCATCTTCTACTTCTTGACAAATCATAGTTTTTATTCTTTTAGCGTCGTATTCACCCAGCACCGGCAGGAAAGCATCTAAATTGTTGACTTCACAGCCTAAGCTTACCAGCAGTACTCCAGCAGCATTAGGGTGTTTGGCCAGGTTAGCCAGTATTTTCTGAGTATTTAATGCATCTTCTCCCATCTGGCTGCAGCCATTAGGATGGGTCAAGGCATAAAATCCATCAAAGTTTTCGGTGCGGGGATACTTTTGGTTGGCTAATTCAACTATTTTTTGCACGGGACCATTGGCGCAAAATACTGTAGGAATAACCCAAATTTCGTTACGGATTCCCACTTTTCCGTCAGGCCGGCAATAACCTTCAAAAGTAGGCATTTCACCTTTAACTTCCACAGGCTTGAAGTTTGGCTGGTAGCGATATTCCACAATATCCGATAAATTAGTTTTTACATTGTGAGTATGAACATATTGACCCTGGGGAATATCCTCAGTAGCATGACCGATGGGATTGCCGTAGCGCATAATATTCTCCCCTGCTTTGATGTCCCGGGTAGCAATTTTATGCCCCATAGGAATGTCACTCAACAGGGTTATCTTTTGGTTTTGATCTTCGATGACGGTGCCTTTTGATAAAGGACTAGCCGCAATAACTACATTGTCATTTTCATGGACCCTCAGTACATTTCCCACTCTAATCATTCCTTCCTACATTTTTGTCAGCACAGCAGGATTAACTAAATTTAATGGTCTTTCTCCTCTTAATACTCGCAAAATTTCTTGAGCAGCTTGTTGCTGCAGGCTTTGCTGGGCTTCTTCAGTATACCAAGCTGAATGGGGGGTGATTACCACATTGGGTAAAGACAGCAACTCATTGTCAGGATCAATAGGTTCTTTTTCGCTTACATCCAGAGCTGCCCCGGCGATTTTAGCAGTTCGCAGAGCTTTAATCAAGGCTTTCTCGTCCACTAAAGCTCCCCGGGCAGTATTTACCAGGAGACAATTATCTTTCATCTTGGCCAGGGCTTCCTCATTGATCAGATGGATAGTATCTTCACTAACCGGAACATGAAGGGACAGGACATCGGCAGAACCCAGTACCGTTTCGAAATCCACCAGTTTAACCTGGTAAGATGCAGCGATATCGGGATCAACGTAAGGATCGTAGGCTATCACCTGCATACCAAAGGCTTTAGCTTTATCGGCTACCATACGAGCAATCCGGCCAAAGCCCACCAGTCCCAAAGTCTTGCCCCGCAAGCGAAACAAGGGTTTGGCTAGTTTATAATCCCATTGCCCTTGATGAATATATTGATTAAGCTGAACTATTTTACGGGCACTGGTCAACATTAACGCTATGGCATGGTCAGCTATGTCCTCAAGACCGTAATCGGGGATATTGGCTACCATAATGCCATGCTTGGTTGCAGCCTCTACATCAATACAGTCAAGCCCCACACCGTACCGTACAATCGCCCGGCACTTTTGCATATGATCCATTACGCGACTGGTAATGTGGGCATACTGTACCAGCAAAGCGTCAGCATCCCTGGTGGCCTCGATTAACTCCTCTTCCGTCCGGCACTGGCACTTGACAAACTCAGCACCTGCCTGGGCTACTGCCTCTTCTTCCCAACGCAAAGACTCATATTCAAAATCGGTGATTACTACTTTTAGAGAAGTTGTCATCAATTAACACTCCAATCGGATAAAAACAACTGCCGCGTTGCCCTAATTATAAAAAAACATCGCAAATTAAGGTGTTAACATCGTTTATTAATAGTCAACATTGGGGAAATAGTTGAAAAGAAATCTACACGTGTAGACAATTTTTTCATCGGGAAAATCGGCAGGCGGAATTTCCAGACCGTAAAGCCTGGTAAGATTCCGAGAACCTGTTATTCAATGGCAGGAAGCAAAAACTTTCTCAGGTATGTTCGCAGGCAGATATGAAACATTATAATACTGGATCTTTTTTATTACCACCGGTCTAATGACATTGTAAAAGTTTCGGTGTCATCAATATTGTCCAGATCCTGATTGAGCTTTTTTTGCATTTCCTGAATCTGTTCCTGGAAGGCCAGGTAATCACTGCGTTGCACCTGGTGTTCACTGCGACTGGCCAAATCAGCAAACACCCGATTCAGTTCATCCAAATATCCCAAGGCTTCGTTGAGCAGGGCTTCAGAATTCATATTGCCTACCTCCGCATTTTTTGCATTTAGTTTGCTCCCTATCAGCTTGTTCCAAACATTTTTTACTAAAAGCAGGGCTGCATAGAAAACTGACACCTTCAAAAAATATGTAATGACAATAGCTCATGGAAAGGAGTTGCAATATGAAGCATAATCCGGATGATCGCAGCGATAATGTGGAGAAGATACAGTTCAATATTAACCATACCATACGCAATATGGAGCTAGCGGAGGAAATGATCGAAATAACTGATGATCCTAAAATGAAAAAAGCGTTAGAAGAAAAGAATGAACGGCGCAGAGAAGCCCTGAACAGTATGAGAGCTGAAATTCGCGACGAAGCCCTTGACCGGGAAAGAGGTTATGAATAGCAGCAGATAAAAATATTATCAGAACCAGGAACGCTCCCCAAGAGCGTTCCTGGTAGGTTTGTTTAATCAGTCTCGGGTAGGAATGTAGGCACCTTTTGAAGCACTGACGGCATTTTTACGATACTGATAAAGGCTGCCCTGCACTGGCTTGTATGAGGGAAGATTCATCTCTTTTTTTCTGGCATCCAGATCCACATCTAAAACTTCAATCACCCCGTTAATAACGTCCACATGAATCATATCGCCGTCTTTTAAATAAGCGATAGATCCCCCATCATAAGCTTCCGGACAGATATGGCCCACAAAACAACCGTTGTTTGAACCAGAAAAGCGTCCATCGGTTATCAGGCAAACCTTGGATCCCAGACCCATGCCCACCAGGGTTTTCATAGCCCTCCACATCTCAGGCATACCAGGACTGCCCTTGGGGCCTTCGTTGCGGATAACTATCACTTCTCCGCCTTTGATTTCACCAGCACTTATACCCTTAAGGGCTTCCTGTTCCCCTTCATAAATCTTGGCCGGTCCTGTGAACTGATGGGCCTCCGGAGGAATTGCCGCAGGTTTGGTAACTGCCCCTTCCGGAGCCAAATTACCCTGTAATATAGCTATGCCCCCATACTGGTGAACTGGATTGCTTAAGGGCCTTATTACCTCCCGGTTACGGTTTTCTATTAGGCTCAGATTTTCGGCCACGGTCTTACCGGTACAGGTCATGCAGTCACCATATATATAATCACCAAGTTCTTTCATAATTGCCTGTACCCCGCCAGCTTCATAAAAATCCACCAAACTGTAGATACCGGCAGGCATCATAGAAATCAGATGAGGAATTTCCATACTGACCCGACCGAACTCAAAAATGTCCAGGTCGATTCCCGCCTGATAAGCAATGGCCAATATATGCAATACGGCATTGGTGGAACCCCCTATAGCGGAATTAACCCGGATAGCGTTAAGCAAACTCTTTTTGGTAATAATATCCCGGGGACGAATATCCCGGCGGATCAGATTCATAATAGCCTGTCCGGTTTCAAAGGCAATAATCTGGCGACGGGAATATACTGCAGGAATGGCCGCACATTCCGGCAGAGACATGCCCATAGCTTCTGCCAGGCAGCACATGGTATTGGCGGTTCCTAACATGGCACAGGAACCAATGGTTGGAATAGCATTGTTTTCGATCCAGGCAAATTTTTCGGGAGAAATTTTACCCGCTTTTAACGCTCCTACCGATTCCCCGATTGCTGAGTGATCCAAAAATTCACCGCCATAGGGATTATCCTCTTTCATATGACCGGCAAGAGCAGGTCCCCCATTTATAAAAACAGCAGGAAGGTTCAGGCGCAGGGCTGCCATAATCATGCCTGGAACTATCTTGTCACAGGATCCCAGAAGTACAATGCCATCTAGCTGATGGGCCTGCACCATGATTTCAACATCATTGGCTATCACCTCACGGCTGGGCAGGATGTATTTCATTCCTTCATGCCCGTTAGCTATGCCATCGCAGCAACCAATGGTTCCAAATTCCAGGGGTGTGCCGCCTGATGCATAAATACCCTGTTTTACCCTCTGAACCATCTGCCGGAGAATGGTATGCCCAGGGCAAATATCACTGAAAGAGCTGACGACACCTATCAGTGGCTTCTTTAACTCGGCTTCGCTGTATCCCCCGGCTTTGTAAAGAGCCCTAACCGTAGCCCCTTCCGATCCCTGCATAATATTCTGACTTCTAGTGTTCATTGTGCTACCTCCCTAACAAATTCTCCCTTAATAAACTACCATTTCCTTTTAATATCTCTTGAAATCACAGTATTTCATTTTTG
>LFSR01000059.1 GCA_001513155.1 Syntrophomonas sp. DTU018 | reverse complement strand
TTTACCGGCCCGCTGGGTTTCCTTGATGATTTGGCTCTGACTGCCTATGCCCTCAATTCAATCATCAACCATACTGATCCCCAAATCATTAAGAAACACTGGGCTGGCCAGGATGATATATTGACAGTCATAAAAAACATAGTAGCTACCGCAGATCAAATGGTTGGGAGCGGTGTGTGGAATAAACTGAAAGCCCTGTGGAAGAATTAAGACCTAGGTAAGCCATCCTTTGCACCCTAGCCGATCCATAATAATGTTCCTTTCTAAACCTAAAATAATGCTGGCTGAATTACATGCTCTTCGGGGCCTGGAGGCGGGACTATAAACTCTTCCGTATGAATCCCTTGTTTTTCAAGGAACTCGGCAACTAATCTCCTGTGACAGCTGGCACTGCCAGTACAAAAACACACCAAAGCAATGATTTTCCCCTGCTGAACTTGAGTCGACAATTTGCGCAAAGCCTGCAGTTTTTCTTGGGAACGAAGCTCTTCATTAAATCGCTTTGCATAGATTGGCCACCATTCCTCTGGCGACTTATCTTTCCAATTGTGATTAAACTCATTAAACAAACTCCAACTGGGAGCCAATTCAGGAACCCATATTGCTCCAGGGATTGTTTTGTCTGACCTAGTTATCTGCCATATCTCATTGCATTTTATTTGTTTGGCATGGCGAATTGAAGCAGTGACTATATAACCTTTTTCTCTCATTATCCTTACCTTCCGCGGTTGGTCCTACAACCTGTTTTTATTATTCATTTAGATAAATTCTCTCCCCGCTTTCGGGATGCATGAAGCGGATATAAGGTAGATCGGCTTCATAGGTCAGTTTCAGTTCTTCAGCCACTGGTTTATCAGAATGTACAATAATTACACTCTGTAGGCCTTTTATCTCCTGTAATAGTGCTTTTATTTGCAGGTAATTCGCATGCCCACTAAAGCAATTAAACTTTTTAACTTCTGCTGCAACTATGTATTCCTCTTGATCTACAATTAGCTTGTCTAAGTCAGAGCCAGTGAGCTTACCCCCTAAAGTATCCGGATCCTGATAGCCAACAAATATAAAAACGGTCTGCGGATCAGAAATCCATTGCTTAACAAACTCCCTGGAGTAAGTGCTGTCAGCCATGCCAGAGGAGGCTACAGCTATCTCTCCATAATCTACCTGATGGACTTGGTCGTACTCTTCGAAAACCGGCTTAAAAGGTCCGTACTCATAATAATCAGCAGCGAAAAACTCCTTATAATCTTGATCAGTAAATATTTGTGCATATATGTGGTTGATCTGTGCAGTACTTGGACTAAACACTTTAACTGGTGTGCTGGACGGTATATATCCGTTATCCATGCCCCTTGAAATCTCTCCTAATACTTGCTGGGAACGATCCAGTACAAAAGCCGGAATAATAACCCTCTTATTCGCTCTTATGCAGTCGCCGATGAATTTCTGAAACTGGATGCGATCAGCCTCGGTGCTAAAATAATCTGAAGTTCCATAAGTTCCCTCCACAATAGCGTAATCGGCCTCCTGAACCGGTGTTTGAGCAGGCAGATAGCGAGACGACCCGCTGCCGACATCACCTGTGTAAAGAACGGTCTGCTGGCTCATTTTATTGTGTATAAGTACCATTGCGGAGCCAGGCAAGTGAGGAGTGTTAAGGAATTCGATGGTTAAATTGCTGCTTATCTGCCGCTTAGTATTAAGGGGCACTGTTCTGATAAGATCCATAACTGTGCTGACGTGTTGATCAGCACAAGCTTTACAAAGATAAAATCCCCTTTCCTCCAGATCCTCTCTGCTGCAAAAGATTTCTCTACGATTCTCTGCGCTGATCTGGCGTCCATATTGGCATTGACGATATAGATGGGCAGCAGTATGTTTGCCCTGTTTGTCATTATTCAGCTTACTGCGATTCGAGTAATAAAATGTTTCAGGTCCGAAATCCCCGTATCTGGCTTCCATTCGCAGCATGACCGGTAACAGATCCCGGGTAGGTTGGGTACAATAGATTGGTCCTGAGTAGCCTAGATCCACAACCTCCAAAAGTCTTCCAATATGATCAAGGTGAGCGTGGCTGATAACTATAGCAGAGATACCGTCTAAAACATTTTCATCTAATGGTGGGGCATTGTCTCCATCATCCCCATAAAATAGACCTGCATCGAGGATTATCTTGTCTTTCCCAATCTCCAGTATATGCAGGGAACCACTTACTACACCATTTGCCCCGTAACCGGTATAGACGATTTGCTGGGAAGTATTGGTGGCTATAGGTAAGGAGAAACATCCAGCACAACAGAATACTAAAATATACAAAACCAAAAGCAGTGAACATATCTTACGGTATCTCGCCATAGAGAACCCCCTCTAAAACAAAAGGTCATCTATCTGATTAAACAAGTTACCATTATTATACACCTGTCCTAATTCCGCCACGAGTGTAGCTGTCAATACTCCTGCCAAGCCGTTACTGGCCCAGGCCACTCTTGAGATTGCTGCGTCCCGAAGGAGTCTAGCAATTGTCACCAGTAAAATAGACCATGATGAAGGAAAAGTCACCCTTTGTGTCATTGCTGTGAAAATAGCTTCCAATTATGTCATTGCGAGCGCGTAGCGCGTGGCAATCTCTATGTCAATTAACGGTTTGAGTTAACAGATCGCCACGTCGCTTCGCTCCTCGCGATGACAAAGCTGGACTTCTCTCCCACGATGACATAACCGTCCACTTGATGCTAATATGATTGGGGGTTGTTTATGAATTGTATATATAAGGAGATAATACCTTGCTTAGCACGGGTACGTTGTTGCTGGTTACTGCCATTATATTTCTGGCTTCATTTATATTGGGTATCACCAGCTTTGGTTTCGCTCTGGTAGCGGTGCCATTGCTGAATTTGATCTTTCCCCTGCAGGTGCTGGTTCCGGTTTTGATAATCTACGGGGTATTCATCAACGGCCTGGTGCTGCTGCCTATTTATAAACACCTGGACCTCAAAGATATGCAGTACTTGGTAGGGGCAGGCATATTAGGAATTCCCCTGGGTACGGTTCTGCTGCTTGTCCTGGATGAGTCCATATTAAAAATAGGTATAGGGATAATCGTTATTATCTCCGCCTGGGCTCTATATACCGGTTACCGGGTGCATATAAAAAGCGAAAAACTGGGGAATGCGGTGGCTGGTTTTATCAGCGGGCTTCTGAACGGAAGCATAACCATGAGCGGTCCTCCGGTTATCCTTTTTTACAGCAATCAGGACCTGGAAAAGCAGGTTTTCAGGGCGAATCTGGCCTTTTATTTTATGCTCACCAACATTATCAATCTGCCCGTACTCTACTGGGGCGGGCTGCTGACCCCTCAGGTATTCCAGTATTCTGCAGCCATCCTGCCTAGTGTCCTGGTAGGAGCAATAGGCATCATCCTGGGCAGTAAAGTAGGGACCAAGATGGATGGTCCTCTGTTCCATCGCCTGAGCTTGATCCTCATATTCCTTATGGGAGTGATGTCAATAGTTAGTGCCTAATTATTTTTTACGGTACCAGGCCGAGTATCTGCCACAGGGGCACACTGGCGAAGAGGCCAAGAACAGCGATTACCATGTAGGCCAGGCAGAGATTTATGGTCTGATGGTGTTCTATGAAGTCGCCGTTGGCGGCATAAAAAGCGGTCAAGTAGATGGGATTCTGAAAGAAGAACAGCCAGCCGTTCACGGTGGCGAACAGGATAAACCCTACCACCCAGGGATTAATGCCCACATTGACAGCCAGAGGCACTAAAAACACCAGGAATATACTGATATAAGCCATTTGCGAAACCAGTATCACCCGTACCACATAGGTTACCAGGGATAAAACCAGAATGAACAGGTATATATTGCCGGCAAAGTGGGCGATAAACGGGGAAAAAATGTTAACCACCCAGTCATTAATCTGCAGAACTTCAAAAACCACGCTGAGGTTGATAGTAGCCCCGATGAATATCAGGGAATCCCAGGGTATGCCGCTGCGGAAATCTTCCCTGGTCATCACCCCGCCGCCAACAAGCACACATAAGCTGATCATTGCTACCACAGTGGGAGAAATCCCATGGAGAGCTTCGGTAGCCCACAGCCCTAAAGTCAGCAATACCACTGCTGCGGTAAACTTCTCCCTTCCTTGCATGGGCCCTAGCTGCTGCACCTGCTGCTGCACATAACCGCTGCTGATGGGTATTTCATGGGCTGGTTTGTAAAGCCAGATGATAGCCAAGTAATTTAAGACGCTCATAACCACTGCCCAGGGCAGGGCGCAAAGCATCCAGTAAACAAAGGTGAACTGGTTCCTGGTTTCCACGGGCAGAAGGCCTTGTATCAGAAAACCAATGGCTGAAGCGCTGATAAAGACGGGGGTCATGTTGCATACTCCGGTAAACATAGCCCCGAATAATCCCGCGGCAGCCGGACTCCTGCGTTCATAACCCATAGCATCACTGATGGCTTTGGTAAGGGGGGCCAGCATGGCCACTTTGGCATTAGCACTGGGGATAAAAGGAGCCGTCACCAGGCCTACCCCTAACAATCCCAAAACCTGCCCTTTAAAATTCAAGGGGAACCGCTTCATTACCAAAAGAGCAACTCTCTGCAGCAGACCGCTTTTAGTTACGGCGGCTCCCAACCCCAGGGCACTCATCAACAGCCACATGGTACTGCCGGAAAAAGTAGCAAAGGCTTGCGGAAACTCCACCAACTTGAACAGCACGAATAGAGTACCCATTAACATAGCTGTAATATATTCGGGTACAACTGCAAATACCCACCAGGTAACAGCCCAGGCTACTATTCCCAGGGCCTGCATACCCTCAACTGTCATGCCAACCGGAGGTTTCTGAACCGCGATTATTAGTCCCAGGGCGATTCCCGCTGCTGCCTTCAAGATTGTCATTATCAGTTCTGTTTTCATCAACGATTCGCTCCTGTTGCCAATGTCCCCTCAGTTACCTCATTGGTATGTTTATCGGATAGAGTCCCTGGACAGGTTATTTGCAGCCAGCCTGTTACGGTGCAATGTTATGAGCAGGCACAAGTAATTAGCCGCAATTGCGCATTGGAATGCCATCCTCATAGAGTATACCACCACAAGAATCAACAGACAGCATAAACCTGTCTTATTGACATCAGCTATATACACGTATATGATAAGACACAAGAAAAACTGAATACGGTTGACAGTTAGGGGAGCTTGTGAACAGGCTGAGAGGAAGCTAGCGGAGCTTCGACCCTTATAACCTGATGTGGGTAATGCCAACGTAGGGAAACTAAGGATCATTGTAATCCCCGGGAAGTACCTATTTGGCGCTTCCCGTTATTATTTTCTCCTGGCCTTCGTAATAGCAGCAGCTTGCCCACCTCCCCACAATATCCCCTATGGAAAAGCAATTCCTTTTGACGCACAGACCGCAAAATCTGCGTGCCTGCTAATCCACAATTTTAAAGGAAGGTTATGCCATGTTTGAACAGTGTGTGCGAAATGTCTATGAGAAGACCCCTTTAATCCACTGCATCACCAATTACGTCACAGTTAATGATGTGGCCAACACCCTTTTGGCCTGCGGGGGTTCGCCTATCATGGCTGACGACGAGGAAGATGCGGTGGAAATAACCTCTATCTGCCATGGACTGGTGATAAATATCGGTACTCTCAATCAGAGAACTATACCAGCCATGTTCAGCACCGGCAAAAGAGCCAATGAACTCTCCCACCCCGTCATTCTCGACCCGGTAGGAGCCGGGGCATCAAAATTACGTACTGATGTTACTTTCAAGCTCTTGGAGGAAGTCAAGTTTTCGGTTATCCGCGGCAATATCTCGGAAATAAAAACCGTTTCCCAGGGCACCGGTACTACCAAGGGCGTTGATGCGGATGCCGGGGATGCGGTTACCGAAAACAATCTGGATGAGACCATAACCTGGGCCAAACAGTTGAGCCAAAAAACCGGAGCGGTAATCGTTATCACCGGTGCTATTGATATTGTGACGGATGCCAATAAAGCCTACGTGATCCGTAACGGGCATTCCATGATGGCCAAAGTATCCGGCACAGGCTGCATGCTGACAGCGATAATTGCCGCCTACTGCGCTGCCAATCCCGACCACCACCTGGAAGCTGCGGCTGCTGCCGTTAGCCTTTTCGGGCTGGCCGGGGAGCTGGCCTACGACAAACTGGTGAAAAACGATGCGGGCCCCTCTTCCTACCGCACCTACCTGATAGATGCCATCAGCAAAATAGACGCCGCAACTCTCAAAGGAGGCATGAAAATTGAAACTAGATAAATCCTCCTTGCTTCTCTATGCCGTGACCGACCGCACCTGGCTAAAAGGTCGTTCCCTGGCTGATGTGGTGGAAGAAGCCCTGCAAGCAGGAGTTACATTATTGCAATTGCGGGAGAAAGAGCTCGATGATCATTCTTTTCTCCAGTTAGCCAAAGAAATAAAAACTGTCACCGACCGGTACAGCATTCCCCTGATAATCAACGATAATGTGGAAATTGCTGTGGCCTGTGCCGCTGATGGAGTGCATGTAGGCCAGGAGGACATGGAAGCCAGGGAGGTAAGAAAAATAATCGGTCCTGACAGGATTCTGGGCGTCTCTGTGCAAACGGTGGAACAGGCAATTCTGGCGGAACAGAACGGAGCGGATTATCTCGGTGTGGGAGCGGTTTTTTCAACTGCCACCAAACCCGAAGCCGAAGTAGTGTCTTATAATACTCTTAAAGATATCTGCCAGGCAGTATCCATACCCGTAGTAGCTATCGGCGGAATCAATGAAGACAACGCTATGCAGCTGGCGGGTACGGGAATTGCCGGTATAGCGGTAGTATCCGCTATCTTTGCCCGGGATGATATAACTGCTGCCGTGAAGAAACTGCGGCAAGCTGCGGAGAGGATTGTTGGTGAGGACGGTTAGCCATGAAGATTAAAGGAGCTATTTTTGATATGGACGGTACCTTGCTGGACTCCATGCCTTTCTGGGAAAACATAGGAAGGATATATCTGGAGCAAAAGGGTATTACTCCGCCGGAAAACCTGGATGAAATCCTGGCAGCCATGAACCTGTCCCAGTCAGCCAGGTATTTTAAAGAGGTTTATTCCATTCCCGCCAGTGAGGAAGAAATCATAAAAGAATTTCTCGGGCTTATTGAGAGCGGTTACCGGTACACTTTGCCCCTTAAACCCTCGGTGATTCCTTTTCTGGAGGGGCTATATCAGAATGGAGTTAAGATGTGCGTGGCTACTGCCACCGACCATGACCTGGCCCGGGCTGCCCTGGAAAGGGTGGGGGTGATGAAGTATTTTGATTTCATCCTTTCCTGTTCCCAGGCGGAAGTGGGCAAAGATACGCCTGAATTCTTCCTCAAAGTACTGGAGTTGCTGCAAACACCCAAGGAGGAGACCATGGTTTTCGAAGATGCCCTCCATGCCATAAAAAGCGCCAAAGCAGTCGGCCTGCAGGTGACAGCCGTATATGACAAAAGCGCTCACCGGCAGCAGGAACAAATCAAAGCTTTAGCCGATCTTTACATTTATTCTTTTGAGGATGGGATGAGGTTATTATGAAAAAAGTCTTGACGATTGCCGGATCGGACTGCAGCGGCGGAGCCGGAATTCAGGCCGATATAAAAACTATAACTGTTCACAAATTGTACGCTATGAGCGTAATCACCGCCTTAACAGCCCAGAATACCACCGGTGTTTACGGCATATTTGAGGCGACTCCTGAATTTGTAGGCCAGCAGCTGGACTGTGTCTTTGAGGATATCAGGCCGGATGCGGTTAAAATCGGGATGGTATCCAATATTGCCATTATCGATATGATAGCCCGCAAGCTGCGGGAATATGCAGCGGAAAACATTGTGGTGGATCCGGTCATGATTTCCACCAGCGGGAGCAAGCTCCTCAACGACGATGCCATCGAGGCGCTGATCAATAACCTGTTCCCCCTGGCTGCGGTTATAACCCCCAATATTCCTGAGGCTGAAACCCTGGTGGGGTTCCCTATAAAAGGCAAAGAGGATATGCAAAAGGCAGCCGAAAAAATTGCCCGGTTCACCAATGGCGGTGTGCTTATCAAAGGCGGGCATCTGGAAAGCACAATCACCTCTGACCTGCTGTACACGGCTGGGAAGGAGTTCTGGTTTGAAGGCCCCATGATCAATAACCCTAATACCCATGGGACAGGCTGTACCCTTTCCTCAGCAATTGCCTGCAATCTTGCCAAGGGTTTGTCCCTCCAGGAAAGCATAAAAAACGCCAAGGAGTATATAACCGGTGCCATCCAGGCCAATCTTCAACTGGGCAAAGGGCGCGGGCCTCTCAACCACTGCTTTAACCTGTAGAACAATGGTTAGTAAAGCAAGGAAAGATGTATGATAGGCTTATCTATCCCTGTAATACATTGGTAACAAGATTTATTTATATTTGTTATGAAAGGCGATGTTTTCTTAACATGGCCTGAGAGTGTCAAAAATTAGCTAAAAGAGGTCGCCACGTCGCTACGCTCCTCGCGATGACACACCAAAAGGCCATCTTATGTGTCATTGCTGTGAAAATGGCTCTTGCTGTGTCATCGCGAGGCACGAAGTGCCGTGGCGATCTCGTTCACATACCTGCAGGCACCGTTAGAGATTGCTTCGCTGCGCTCGCAATGACACGAAAGGTGATTTTTCGTTCATCGTGGTCTGTACCACAGGTGATAATTGCGAGCCCCGGAGGCGTGTGGCAATCTCGAACGACTAACCGCTAAAAGACTTCTTTGACAGTCTGAGGCCATGTTATCTTAACATGGCCTAGTTGGAGAGCTGCCCGGAAAAGGCAGCTCTTAGTTGTTTTTTCAGGTTACTTGCCCTGGAAGTTGGGCTTGCGTTTTTCAAAGAAAGCAGCGGGGCCTTCCTTGAAGTCCTCGGTGCCAAACAGGAAGCAGGAGCCCAGCTGTTCAAACTGCAATCCCACCGACAAGGCAGTATCACAGGCCAGGTTAACCGCTTTCTTGGCCACGCTGATGGCCAGGGGCGGCTTGCTGGCGATTTTTTCGGCCAACTGCTTGGTGAAATCCATTAACTCTTCATCCGGTACCACGAAGTCCACCAGCCCGATACGCAGAGCCTCCTCAGCATCGATGAAATCTCCGGTCATGATAAGCCGTTTAGCCTGACTGGCTCCCACTGCCCGGGTCAGGCGCTGGGTAGCTCCCATATCCGGCGACATGCCGAAGTTGATCTCCGGTACGCTGTAAGTAGCGGACTTGGCGGATACGCGAATATCACAGCTGAGAATGTTCTCTACCGACCCGCCGATGCAGGTGGCGTGAACCGCAGCGATAATCGGCTGGGGCAGCTTTTCCCAGCGGTTGTAGTATTCTTGCAGTTTCTGAATATAGCGTACTGCAAACTGGGGAGTGCCCTGTTTCAGCACGGAGATATCGATTCCGGCTGAAAACAGCTTGCCCCGGGCTGCCAAGATAACTACCCGAATATTGGTGTCAGCCAGCAGATCATCCTGTACCCAATAAAACTCGTCCAGGGTATCGAGAGTAAAACTGTTCAAGGCTTGGGGCCGATTGATATAGACGTAAGCAATATGACCCTCTTTTTCGTATATGAGATCTTTCAGTTCCATGACATCACCACCTAAAGATAATTTACTGGTAGGTATTCGACGGGGAACTGAAATTTCCTATTACGAACTAATTTTGTTTGTTCATCTCTCGTGCCCGCAGGGGCCTTGCGGTCTACTTTATTGATACTGGCACGGAGCAGGGCATGAATGGATCTACAAATTGGTGTCCTGTTCTTCAGGTGGCAATTGATCAAGGTCGTTCTCTCCGGTCTCCTGGCGGGCAGTTTTCCCCTTGCTGCCAAGTCTGCCGCTGCGCAGGGCTGCATCCCGAAGCAGAAACTCTATATGGGCGTTTACGCTGCGGAATTCATCAGCAGCCCATTTTTCAAGTACTTCGTACAATTGGGGATTTATGCGCAGCAAAAAGGATTTTTTCTGTGCCATAAACCTGCTTCCTAATACAAGGTCCCAGTATTAATTACCGGCTGAGCCGAACGGTCAGACACTATAGCTACCAGGAGATTATTTATCATAGCCACCTTGCGTTCCTCATCTAATTCAATTGTATTATCCCTTTCCAGATGGGCAATAGCCATCTGCGCCATGCCTACCGCTCCTTCAACAATTTTCTGACGAGCAGCCAGTATAGCGGAGGCTTGCTGGCGCTGCAGCATGGCGCTGGCTATCTCGGTGGCATAGGCCAAATGAGTCAGGCGAGCTTCCAGTACTTCCACTCCGGCTACCGCCAGGCGCTCCTGGAGTTCGCGGGCTAGTTCAGCGGCCACTTCCTCAGCATTGCCCCGCAGGGAATAGCCTTCCTCCTCAAACACGTCATAAGGATACCGGGTGGCTACATGGCGCAGGGCGGTCTCGCTTTGAATTTCCACGAAGGTTTCATAATCATCCACATCGAAAACTGCCTTGGCTGCACTGATAACCTTAAAAACCACTACTGCGGCAATTTCGATAGGATTACCATCCACATCGTTCACTTTCAGCATTTTGCTGTTAAAGTTCCGGACTCTCAGTGATACATGCTTGCGTATGGTCAGGGGAACGGTGAGCCACATGCCATCATCCGTAATAGTGCCTACGTACCGGCCGAAGAAAATAACGACTCGGGCCTCATTGGGCTGAACAATGGTAAGGCCGCTGGCCAATAGGGAGACAGCAATAACGATTAAAACTGCCAAAACAATGGCTGTAGTCAAGGATATGGGGATAAAAAACAAGTATGCCCCAACTCCCAGCAGTACAAGCATTAATAAAATCCCAAAAAAACCGTTCATTTTCCAAGCTTGCTTTTCCCTCATATTTTGTACTCCTTTAAAAATTGTTTCTATCAATATGATATCACTTTTATATCTTTATGCAATCGATAATAATTTGGAATTCCTCTGCGCATGCTAAAAATAAAAAAGGAGAGTCAGCATGCGTATCAGCCAGCCGAATAAATTAGTAGGAAAAATAATGGATGTTAAAATGGGTCAGGATATGACCGAGGTAATTGTAGACGTAGGGGATAGGCCTGTGTATGCCACGATAACAAAGGGTGCCGCTCAGGCTATGGATTTGCATCCTGGTGATGAGGTTTTTGCCCTGTTTAACTCCACCGATGTAACTTTGATCAAGGCTCAGAAAAAAGAACGGGATTACGGGGTTTAGTTGCATAATATGACTCAGGGCTCCCGGCGAGCCCTTTTTATTTAGCAATTAGTGAAATATAGTGCTATAAATTGCAATTTCTCGAGGAATATTTTACTATATTGATATTAATCGGGAGGTTGAGGCCAATGACACGCGGACAAATGATATTCATGTTTATCATGATAAGTACGGCTGTAATCACCGGTGCTACTTTAGGCATAATCAGTCATTTCCCTTATATTATCCACCAGAGTCAGGTTATCCAGGCTTCAACCGATGTCCCTGGCAATACACCAGCTAATATCCCCTTTGAGGAAAAAAGCCAGGCTGAGGAAAGAGGCCCGGATTCTGCTGCGCTAGCAGTCCCTGCAACAGTATCCAGAAATGAACCTGGAAACAGATCTGTTCAATTGATGGAGATTACCGCCCAGGAAAAAAATGAAATCAGAAAAATGATGCAGCAGCTGGGTATGGCTGAAGACCAACCGGAGGCTGAATTTATCATGGAATTCCAGCGCAATCATAATTTACAGGCCACGGGGATCTTAGACTCCCAGACCCTTAATTTGATGATAAAGGAAGCTACTTATAATAAAGCCTCCCGCTCAGCATATACCGTTATGGGCCGATAAAATATCAAGTTTTTAACTAAGCATAGTATAAAATAAACAGGTATTGGTTAACCTGTTTTTTTTTACCATTGACAGGGCTAAATTTCAGTCAATTTTTACAGGACTGTTATGCTATCATATTAAATAGAGTACGAAAATACCTTGGACATCATAACAAGGACTACCCCCCTGGTATTGCAGCATCATTCCAAGCAAAATTAAATATCACAGAAAACAAGGTATTTCACTGAAGAGGTAGAAGATAACTATTAAATATGTCTTTAAACCTGTACAGGCATATCCTATAGACCTTTACAGAAAAAGGATATAGCCGGGAGCTAAAGGACGACTCCTGGTTCTCATGCCTGTCCAGTTTTGTAAACATTAACCCTCCGTATATGCTGTCCGTCTTATATTCACGGAGGCATCTCTTCCCGGGAGGT
Source organism: Syntrophomonas sp. DTU018 (assembly GCA_001513155.1). Taxonomy (GTDB): domain Bacteria; phylum Bacillota; class Syntrophomonadia; order Syntrophomonadales; family Syntrophomonadaceae; genus DTU018. Next base: position 19,617 of record LFSR01000059.1, on the reverse strand, counting down.
GATATGGTAGGGGATTGTGATGTTATCACATAGGCATGATCTGGAAAAAACAATGATTAGGTAAGGGGGTTTTTTTAATGGAAATTAACAAAATTGCGGTTTTGGGTGCAGGTACCATGGGTATGGGTATCGCCTGGGCAGTAGCTGCTGCCGGCAAGAAGGTTGTATTATACGATATTAAGATGGAAATCGTTGAGAAGACTATTTCCCGGATTGGTAAAGGCTTAGCCAAAGCCGAAGAAAAAGGACAGGCCCCTGCAGGCGCCAAGGACTTTGTTACCGGCAACATCACTGGCACAGTCGATATGAAAGACCTGGCAGATGTGGACTTCGTTATTGAGAGTGTCGTAGAGAACCTGGACATCAAGAAACAGGTATATTCTGAATTAGGCAAAATCTTGAGACCGGAAGTTATCGTAGCCACCAATACTTCTTCGTTACCCATCACTGAGATTGCTGCTGCCTATCCTGATCCCTCCAAAGTAGTAGGCATGCACTTCTTCAATCCGGCTATGATTATGCAGCTGATCGAGGTAATCCCCGCTCTGCAGACCTCTGAAGAAACTGTCAATACCGTTATGGAACTCTCCAAAGCCATCGGCAAGAAACCCATAAAAGTAAAAGAAGGTCCTGGCTTTGTTGTCAACCGCATCCTCGTTCCCGGAATGAACGAAGCTGCTTTCATACTGATGGAAGGTTTAGCTACCGCCGAAGACATCGACAAAGCTATGAGACTGGGTGCTGGCTGGCCCATGGGTCCCTTCACTCTGGCCGACATGGTTGGACTGGATATCGCTCTGGAAGTCTGCAACGTTCTCTTTAGAGAAACCGGAGATCCCAAATATCGTCCGGCTGGAATCATCAAACAGTTGGTAAGAGCTGGCTGGTTAGGCAGAAAGACCGGCAGAGGCTTCTACGACTACAGCAACAAACAATAATATTTGATCGGTTTGCTGTGTTTGGAGGGGCAAAGGAGGTTAAGCATGTCTTACAGAGATAAACAATATGAAACTTGTCTGGTAAGCTTTGAAGAGCCCGGTATAGGTATACTGCAGCTTAATCGGCCCAAAGCTTACAATGCAGTAAATTTACAGCTCCTGGACGAATCTTATGAAATAATGGAAGGTTTCCATTATGATCCGGAAATTCGTGTAATCATTATTAAAGGAAACGAAAACGCCTTCGCAGCCGGGGCTGACATAAAGGTAGTAAATTCATACAATGCCTTCCAAGCCCGCGACTTCCTGGACAAGGTTCATAAAACCGTATTTATGATTGAAGATAACCACAAACCTACCATCGCTGCCGTAAACGGATTAGCCTTGGGCGGCGGCCTGGAAATGGTTTTGGCCTGTGATATCCGCATCGCAGCAGACAATGCTACTTTCGGCCTGCCGGAAATTAATCTGGGTATATTCCCGGGCGCCGGCGGAACCCAGCGCTTCCCGCGCAGTGCATCTATCTGCATCGCCAAGGAATACATATTCACCGGCGAATTCTTTGATGCGGCGACTGCCTACCGGATTGGCCTGGTGAATAAAGTTGTTCCTGCTAATGAGGTTATGGATGCTGCTCTGAAAATGGCGAAAAAAATCGCCAAGAAGTCTCCGCTGGCACTGAGAGAAGCTAAGAATGCTATTAATATGTCCATGAACATGGATATTAAATCTGGTTGCCGTGCTGAACAGATCGCTTGGTCTATGCTGTTCTCCTCCGAGGACCAAAAAGAAGGCATGGCAGCTTTCCTGGAAAACCGGAAGGCTGAATTCAAAGGCCGGTAAACGGGAAAATTGTTTATCAATTTGTTACAGCGCCGATGTGATGGTCCCACTCCACTGCGGTTCACTGCCGCAGCTCTACACGGCCATTACTGGTGCTAGCTAACAGACAGAAAAGATAAAAAGGGGATTCGGTAAAAACTGAATCCCCTTTTTTTCTTGTATTCTGTTTCTATAAAGCGCGGGCTAGGCCCCGGTACACTTTGCCCCGGGGAGTATCCACAGTGACCAGCATACCATCCTGCAGCTTCCTCATCGCATCTCTGGCTCCAACAATAACCGGGATGCGGGCATTTAAGCCCATGATGGCTGCATTGGAAGTGAGCCCCCCTTCCTCCGCAATTAAGGCTCCGATACTTGACAAATACGGTCCCAGGTAACTGTCAGCACTGTAAGTGACCACAATGTCCCCCGGTTGAATGCGATTTACGTCTCCCTCCCCATGAATTATGCGCACTGGTCCCTTGGCTACCTCAGATCCTATTCCCATTCCCTGAACCAGAATCTCTCCTACAATGTGCACTTTCATAAGATTGGTGGCTCCTGATCTCCCGGTAGGAACTCCGGCAGTTAATACCACCAGATCACCATTTTTGATGTAATTGGCTGCCAATGCTGCCCGGACTGCCTCCTCGAATAAATCGTCGGTCCCCGAAACATCATCAATTAATACCGGATAGACCCCCCACACCAAAGCCAGCTTGCGCACAGTCTTTTCATCGGGGGTGGCGGCTACTATTGCCGCCTGGGGACGGTATTTGGCCACCATTCTGGCTGTCTGCCCGGTGCGGGTGGCGGTTATGATGGCCGACGCTCCCAGGTTGGAAGCGGTGGCACAGGTAGCATAACTGATAGCATCTGTAACCGACGGGTTTTCACGGGTCCGCTTGCGTCTTAATATATCGGCATAGGGCAGAGCCTGTTCAGCCCGGTAGGCAATACGGGCCATAGTTTCCACCACTTCCACCGGATACTTGCCGGCTGCTGTCTCACCGGACAGCATAATGGCATCGGCCCCGTCAAAGATGGCATTGGCCACATCAGAGACCTCAGCCCGGGTTGGCCGGGGATTGTTTATCATGGAGTCCAGCATTTGGGTGGCTATGATGACTGGTTTTCCGGCACTGGTACACTTGTCAACCAGAAGCTTTTGCACCAGGGGCACTTCTTCGGCGGGAATTTCAACTCCCAGATCACCCCGGGCTACCATTATTCCATCCACCACTTGTATTATGTCATCCAGGTTGTTGACGCCTTCCTGGCTTTCAATTTTAGCGATAATATCAATAGCGGCTCCCTCCTGCTCCAAAATGCGCCTGATTTCCAGCACATCTTCCGCGGTGCGTACAAAGGAGGCAGCAATATAGTCAACTCCCATTTTTATGCCAAATAATATATCGTCCCGGTCCTTGTCGTTCAAAAAAGGCATATTAATTCGTACTCCGGGAACGTTTATGCCCTTGCGCTCTCCTAATTCCCCGCCACTCATTACCTGGCAGACAATATCGGTAGAAGTGGTTTCCACTACCTTTAGGCTTATTAATCCATCTGCCAGCAGAATGGTAGTGCCCGGCGTGACTTCCTGGGGCAGAGGAGCATAACTTACCTGAACCTCCTGGTTATCACCCGGTACCTCCCGGTTGGTCAGCACAAAACGCTGGCCGGCTTCTAGTTTTACAGGTCCGCTGGCCAGACGGCCGGTTCGAATTTCGGGACCCTTGGTATCCAGCATAATAGCCAGCAGTTTTCCGGCTTCCCGGGCTGCCTGGCGCAAGTTTTCAATGCGACGCCGATGTTCTTCATGAGACCCATGGGAAAAATTGAGTCGGGCCACATTCATACCGGCCTCCAGCATCTTCTTTAAAGTTTCCACTTCTTCACTGGCCGGTCCAATGGTTGCGATTATTTTGGTCTTGCGCAAAATGATACCTCCCGTTATATAGATAAAACCCGAGCCAAATCAAACATGCCCAACTCGGGGGTCTTTTTGCCTCTGATAACCTCCTGGAGGGGTATGGAGTGCATTCCGCCTTCGCGGCTGGCTATCATCACATTGCCTTTGCCGCTGATCAGGGCGTCCACTGCTGCTTTGCCCATGCAGGAACCCAGAATACGGTCAACGGCAGTGGGTGTTCCTCCCCGCTGGATATGACCCAGTATGGTTACCCGGGTGTCCTGCCCGGTGGCTTCCTCTATCTTTTCCTTAAGTTCCATAACCGGGTAGACTCCTTCAGCAACGATGATGATACTGTGAAGCTTTCCCCGGGCAGTTCCCTGGTTGATCTTGGTAATAATCTGCTCCAGGTCCACTTCTATTTCCGGGATTAAGATGGATTCGGCGCCTCCGGCTACTCCTGCGGCCAGGGCAATTTCTCCGCAGTTATGCCCCATAACTTCGATAATAAAAACCCGTCCATGACTGGTTGCAGTATCACGTATGTGATTGATGGCGGTAAGAGCTGTGTTGACTGCAGTATCAAAACCAATAGAACGGGTATAGACTATATCGTTATCTATAGTAGCGGGAATGCCCACTACCTTAATCCCTAGTTTGGAAAACTCATAAGCCCCTCGCAGGCTGCCATTGCCTCCCAGCACTATCAGGCCGGTGATACCTCGTTTCTCCAACTGCTCCAAAGCCTGCCGGCGGCCTTCCTCGGTCATAAACCGGGCAGAACGGGAAGTCTGCAGGATGGTACCACCCCGGTGAATTATATCGGCAACCGAACCCAGGTACATTGGCTTAATCTGACCCTGGATCAGTCCTTCAAATCCCTGCATTACACCGAATACTTCCAGCTGATTGTAAATAGCAGAGCGCACTACCGCCCTGATGGCAGCATTCATACCCGGTGCGTCTCCCCCACTGGTTAAAACAGCAATGCGTTGCATATTGAGGCTACCTCCTTTACACCGGAAGCAGCCCTGAGGTTGCACCCGGTGTAATCTAGCTACTGCGTGATCCTGACGAAGGTTCGCTGGTTACGGTGCCATAACGGGTGATTATCTCGGCATGACCGCGCACCTTCATGGCCGAAGTATATTCGGTAAACTGGAGTATCATGACCTCACCCTTGTCCAGCTTTTCCGTGTGGTGAGACTTGGTGTCCCTTCCCCGGGTGAGACCCATGATGGTTACGCCGTTATCAAGAGCCTTGATAATAATATAGTCTTCTCCGATAAAGTTATCGTTCATGCACCCACCTCCTGAGTAATTATGCCGGTGCCGCTAATGAAACCACACGTTGTTTTTTCCATAAAGCCCTATTAATTCCTGCTTAAGAGCCAGATCCGGCTTAATGCGCCAGCGCTCGCTCAATAACAAAGGTTTCCTGCCGGGACGATAGATGATAACATCCAGGGGCCCTGGAAAGCGGGTCAATACCTGCAGCAATTTATTGCTGCTGTCGCCGTTCTCCCCGTTATCGGCAATGCGCACATGCAGCTGGGTTAATTCATGGGGCAGCGGGAAAATGCGTCTCACTGCCAGCTTGGGCTCTTCATCCCGGGTATCATAATAGCCCTCTACTATCACAGGCTGATCATCCTGCAGAAACTGCACATTGCTGCGATAAGCGGACGGGAATACCATCATTTCCATACGGCCGCTTTGGTCTTCCAGGTAAAAGCGGGCATAGCTTTCCCCTTTTTTGCTCATGCGGCGCTGCAAATTCAGCATGAGCCCGGCCAGGCGTACATAGGTTTCCTCGTCCTGGGCACCCAAATCTGCTATCTGGTGGGTGGTTACTAAAGGCAGCAGGTCCCGGTACTGATCCAACGGGTTTTCCGATACATAAAACCCTAATACTTCCTTTTCCCGGGCAAGGAGTTCCCTGCGGGGAATTTCCCCTTTCACGCGTATAACCGGCTCCTCCACCAGGCTCATGGTATCCCCGAACAGAGAAGCCTGCTGACTTTCCTGGGAGCGGTGAATCTGAGCCGCCAGATCTACGCACTGTTCCATTATAGACAGGGCTTGCTTGCGGGTTATGCCCAGGGAATCAAAACACCCCGCTACGATTAGGTTTTCCAAAATGCGCTTGTTAATGATGGCAGTATCTACCCGGCAGCAAAAATCAAACAGGGAGGTAAACTTTCCTTTTTTCCGGGCCTGGACTATGTTGCGCACAGCACTCTGCCCCACGTTCTTAATGGCTCCCAGGCCAAAGCGAATACCTTCCTTGGCAGCGGTGAAATTCTCAAAACTCTCGTTGATATCCGGGGGCAGGATGGCGATGCCCAGCCTCTGGCATTCCTTGATGTAAAACACCACTTTATCCTGGTGTTCAATAACACTGCTTAAGAAGGCGCACATGTATTCCACCGGATAATGAGCCTTGAGATAAGCAGTCTGGTATGAAACCAGCGCGTAAGCCGCCGCATGGCTTTTGTTGAATCCGTACCCGGCAAAGCTCTCCATCAAGTCAAATAAGTGAGCCGCGGTAGCCTCGTCGATGCCGTTGCGGGCTGCGCCGGCTATAAATTTATCCCGCTGGGCGGCCAGCTCTTCCGGTTTTTTCTTGCCCATAGCCCGGCGGAGTACATCAGCTTCTCCCATGGTAAAATCCGCCAGGTCACTGGCTATCTGCATGACCTGTTCCTGGTAGAGGATAACCCCGTAAGTCTCCTTGAGAATCGGCTCCAGGCGCGGGGTGGGATAAACAATGGGCTGGCGTCCGTGTTTGCGGTTTATAAAATCCTCTACCATGCCGCTTCCCAAGGGGCCGGGGCGGTATAGGGCGTTCACAGCGATAATGTCTTCAAAACGGTTAGGCTTTATTTCACACAAAATGCGGCGCATGCCGTCACTTTCCAACTGGAACACACCGATAGTGTTTCCTTCGGACAGCAGTCTATAGGTGGCTTTATCATCCAGAGGCAGATTATCTATATCCACCACGATCCCCCGGGTTTTTTCAATAATCTCCACCGCCCGGCTGATGACCGTCAGAGTGCGCAATCCCAGTATGTCCATTTTCAGCAATCCCATATCCTCGACGGTTTCCTTGGTAAACTGGGTAACCACATTGCCCTCTGCCGTCCGCTGCAAGGGCAGCAGTGTCTGCAAGGGTTCCGGGCCGATCACCACTCCCGCCGCATGAATGGAAGCATGGCGGGGCATACCCTCTATAGCCCGGGCAAAATCAATTATCCGGCGGGTGTTATAGTCATTTTCATAAGCCTGTATTAATTCCGGGGAAATCTCCAAGGCTCTATCAATGGTTACCCCCAGTTCAGCCGGAACCATCTTGGCGATCCGGTCCACATCCCCATAGGGGATATCCAGTACCCGTCCTACATCACGAATGGCAGCCCGGGCGGCCATGGTACCGAAGGTAATGATCTGGGCTACCCGGTCGGCACCGTACTTGTTAATTATGTATTCAATAACCCGATCCCGCTTTTCAAAGCAGAAATCAATATCAATGTCGGGCATGCTTACCCGCTCCGGATTCAGGAAGCGCTCAAAGATCAAACCATAAGCCAGGGGGTCCAAAGTAGTAATGCCCAGTACATAGGAAACCAAACTGCCCGCTGCCGAACCCCGGCCAGGTCCTACCGGTATGCCATGAGACCTGGACCAGTTGACCAGATCCTGAACAATCAGAAAGTAACCGGCAAAGCCCATCTGTTTAATCATCTGCAGTTCATAATTGAGGCGCTGCACTACGTGTTCTTCGGGATCAGGGTAGCGTTCGGCAAAACGGGTTCGCACCAGTTCATCCAGGTAACTCTCGGCAGTATAGCCCGGGGGCAGACTGAAGGCAGGCAGGTGAAAATGGCCGAACTCAAATTCCACCTGGCAGCGCTGGGCTATTTCCAAAGTGTTGTACAGAGCTTCAGGATGCTCGGGAAACAGAGCGGCCATCTCCTGAGCTGACTTCAAGTAGAACTCGCTGCCGGGAAAACGCATGCGCTGTTCATCGTTAATCACCGAACCAGTCTGAATACACAGCAGTACATCGTGTACCGGTGCATCTTCCCGTTTCACGTAATGCAGGTCATTGGTGGCCACCAAAGGAATACCCGTCTTGGCACTCAAAGCATACAGCCCCTGGCATACCCTCTTTTCCTCGGGGATACCATGATCCTGTATCTCCAGGTAAAAGTTATCCGGCCCAAATAAATCCCGGTAATAGCAAGCGGTCTGCTCAGCTTCAGCCATTCTTCCGGCCAGGATAAGCCGGGGTATTTCACCGGCTATACACCCCGACAGGGCAATAAGCCCTTCATGGTACTGGCTCAATAATTCCCGGTCCACCCGGGGCTTGTAATAAAAACCTTCCAGAAAAGCCCGGCTGACCAGTTGAATTAGATTGCGATAGCCAGTCTCATTTTCACAGAGCAGAACCAGGTGCTGCAGGTTGTCGTCAATGTTCACTTCCCGGTCCAGCCGGCTGCGGGGTGCTGCATAGACTTCGCAGCCTATAATGGGTTTAATCCCCTGTTTTTTAGCCTCCCGGTAAAAATCTATAACCCCATACAGTACGCCATGATCGGTAATAGCCAGGGCAGGCATGTCCAATTCCCTGGCCCGGGATACCAGCTCTTTAATGCGACAGGCTCCGTCCAGCAAGCTGTATTCGGTGTGATTATGCAGGTGAACAAATGATCCGCTGTATGTATTAGGTTTATTCATATCCAACCTAGTTCTCCTTGGAAGGAAATAGTAACATGGTAGCTTCTTTTATTATAGCAATTACTTACTTGCAAGGCAGGAATTCTATGAAGGTATACTTTTGAGGCAATCAATTTTGCCGTGGGTTGCGAGCAGCGCAACGAGGTGGCATAGCAGAGAAGTTTTCTAATGTGTCATCGCTAGGCACGAAGTGCCGTGGCGATCTCGTTTATCATGCCTGCAGGCACCGTTAGAGATTGCTTCGCTACGCTCGCAATTATCACCTGCTGCGCAGGCCACGATAAACGAGAACTTAAGCCTGTCATCGCTATGAAAGGAATTCTTAATTGTCATTGCGAGCCCCGGCGGGGCGTGGCAATCTCATTCATAATCAGCCGGACTTACCGGTTGAGATCGCCACGTCGCTTCGCTCCTCGCGATGACACAGCGCAGTCATTTTCACAGCAATGACACAATTGGGAGCTATTTTCACAGCAATTATCACTCGGTCTGCGCGATCGGTATCGAGGTCTACTCCGGAAGGATGGATACGTTACAGGGTTTTCCCTGAGTGATGGTCATGAGTTCATCGTAGGTTATCGGCAAGGCGGAATTGGGTGTTCCGGCAGCAGCATAAACTACCGGGTATCTTTTCAAACTCTCATCCAGGTAAATAGGCACGTCCATTTTCAAGTCAAAGGGGCACACCCCTCCCACCGGAAAGCCGGTTATTTCCATGACTTCATCGGCATTAGCCATTCTCACCTTGGAACCTACCAAATCCCGCAGGGCTTTGGTGTCCATGCGCACGTCACCGGCAGCCACTACCAGAAAGAATTCGCCGGTCTTGGCTTTAAACAGCATGGTTTTCGCAATCTGCCCCACTTCAGTACCTAAAGCAGCCGCTGCCAGAGCGGAGGTACTGGTATCCTGTTCAAATTCTATAACCTTTAAATGAGGCATGCGTTCATTTAAATAAGCCTGCACACGATCAATAGTCCTCATCTTTTCCTCTCCCGCTTCTGTAATATTTCAGTTTTAATAATGCTCTATTTATTTTGCTGGCGTTTTTCCCGCAAGCGTTTGCTCATTATTCCGCCCAACCGGCCACAGGCAGCATTGCTTAAAGATTCCCAGCCTTCTTGTTCAATCTGCTCCCACAGTCCCAATTCCTTGGCTATTTCCATCTTGAGCCGGTCATATTCGGTGAGAACCTTCTTTTTCTTATCCCGGGATTTCTGCTGCGACATAATAACACCTCCGCCCCAGGAGTACTTTTGTTAAAAGATTACCCGGGCAGAGGGTGGATTATGTTAGGCAAAAATCGGTTGCACAGGAGCTACCAGCTGTTGAAAAAAGCGTAAAGATCCTGCAGGCGCCCGCGCCAGTTGGGAATATATGGCTGCCCCTTATCTATCAATAAATCCTCAACCAAAAAAGTCTTCATGCCGATACTGCCTGCCACCAGATCTTCACCAACATCATTGCCTACCATGAGGCAGTCCTGAGGGGTCAGCCCCAGTTTCTCAACAATCTCATAGTAGTATTCAGTATGGGGTTTACAAAAATGCATCACCTCAAAGGAAGTGATCAATTCGTAATCGAAATCCCCTACCCCAGCCCAATCCAGGCGCTGCTGCAAAGCCGTCAAGGGAAAAACTGCATTGGTGGCTATAACTACTCTCAAGCCCCGGGAAAAAAGCCGCTCCATCATTTCCGGTATGCCCTGGAAAGGCCGGGTGTACTGTTTTAAACTAGGGAATCCTTCGGCATAAAAACGCTCGAAAAAAAGGTCAAACTCCTGCTGGGGAACCGGCCAATGGCGGTAAAAATGCAACTTAAAAACCTCTTCATTGCGCAGCCGGGGGTCGCGGTTGGCAATCATGGCCCCCGTGGAGTGCCACACAAGTTCTACCAGTTTATCGGTCTCAGAATAACCGGCTTCACGAGCCATATGTACCATCACGCGGAAATAATGCTGTATAAATTCATCCATATTTATATCCAGCAAAGTTCCGTCCAAATCAAATAAGACTGCCTTAAACATTCTGATCTCCTTAATTGTGCTGTTCCGGTCACCTATCCTTCGTCATCAAAAGCCTGCAGGGAGGCTTTGACCGTTTCCATACCGCTGACATAATAGGCCAGCCGCAATGCTTCCCTTATTTCATCATCGCTGGCTCCGGCTTCACGGGCCTTCCCGGCCAGCACTTTGACTCCCTGCCCCGCTCCTTTGGCGGCATCCAGGGCCACCAGGATCAACAGCATAGTTTTCTGATCCAGGGCGGAAGGAGACAAAGCCAGGTCGCCTACTTGCTGCAAAATTTTATGGTAAGCCGGGTCATATTCCGCCATCTTCTCGGCAAACCAAGGTAAATTGGACATACGCTCTCCTCCTTTTACTAAACTATTATAGGTAAGTGCCCGCGGAAAATAAAGCCAGGTTTACCGGGGGGCGATAAACGTACAAATTTTATATATCCTTAAGAAGGAATTATTGGTAATTTATAGAAATTTATGATACCAAAATAGCCTGCTGCTGTCCCTTTGAGATTGCTGCGCTGCTTTCGTAATTATCCCCTGCGGCGCAGGCTTTGATGAATAAAAACGTCGCTGCAGGATTCAGCCAGGAGTATTAGCCGGCGAACGACGTACGAGCCTGCCGTTGCAACCCGCGGCGCAACTGAGGGCTCGAAAGGGAGCGAGAACAGGATTTCGAACTCTTTCATTTGTCGTGGCCTTGGCAGCAGGCAAAATTACCGTTCTAAAGGAGGATTTGAATGTTTTACCCCTTCTTAAACAAGGAAAACCCCAACTATCTTGACTCTTCAGTGCTTCTCAATGCCTTCCCCCGGGAAGTGCTGTTTTATTATTACCATAACGCCGTTCGCATTACCGATGAAGCATATTTAACTCTCCAGCAAGTTGCTTTGGATGATTCGGTCCTGTCAGATATGGCCCGGATATGGCTGAACCTGATCGAAAACCAGCTGGAAGCGGAAGCAGACCTGCAGTCCTTTGTCAATAATCCCTACCTGAAGGCTATCGGTCCTTATTACTACCCGGAAACCAATACCCGCTTTTACTTTTGCAAAGAAGTCCCAGAGCCCCAGAATGTTATGACCGCATTTGATCTGGAACTGCTTAAACAGCTGGACAGCCCCACAGCCATCAATCGTGAATTGCAGCAGTACGCCAAGACCCGCAAAAACAAGAAGAATTCAACTGCCGACCTGATCCGGGAAATGGATATGTGTATCCTGGCCCTGCGAGAAATTGAGCGAATCAACCGCCATACCAACTACCTGCGCAAGCTCCTGGAACAGCGCTATGCCATTGTGGAACAGGAAAACCTGCTTCCTTGCGAACCGGATGGGGTGCCGGAAAAACCCATTAAAGAAAGTGAGGAGCGCCGGCTGGACAATATAATCCCCTTTTCCCGGGTGCGGGGCTTGCGCAAAAAACAGGAGCAAGAAGGCAGTCGCTATAACCATGATGTCAAAGTATACTTTATCCGCTACCGGGAATATGAAAAAGCCTGCGACCGGTACAAGCAAGTATTGGAAAACTGGCCTATGTACCAGCAGGCCTTTTATGACCGCTGCTTTAATGATATTGAAGAAGCTGAATTCAAAATGAACCAGGCCTTGCAGGCTCTGGAACTGTACAACACTATTTTGGACAAGTCATCAGTCCATGCAGATTACCAGGATGTTAAAATCTTGGAGACCTTTCGCTACTTCTTAGAAACCGGGCGGGCCAGCGACCTGCAGGAATGTATGAATCTTTATGAAGAAGAGAAACACTGGCAGGAAATTAAAGCCAGTCAGGAAAGAATCGAAAATACTATTTACTTCCTGCAGAACAGCAGCGACCAGGGATTAATAGCCAGTGAGCAACTGGACTTGCTGCTGCGGGGTCAGAAGGATTAATAATAGTATTCATCCTTCTTTTTCTGTACGAAGAAAGAAAACAGAAGCATTCCTGCAGCAAAGCCGCCAATGTGAGCCCAAAAAGCGATCTGCCCGTAGCTGTTGATAGCTAATTCCACTGTACCGCTCCATAATTGGGAAAGAGCCCAGAACCCTAAATAAATCCAAGCCGGCACGGTAAACAGGAAAAACGGGGGTACATAAGTCAATATGCGGGAATGGCGAAACATGAGGAAATAGGCTCCCATTACTCCTGCCACTGCTCCCGAGGCTCCCACCACTGGTACGGTGGAGGTTGGATTAACATAATAGTGGGTCATGCCCGCTATTATCCCGCACAGCAGGTAGAAAAGCAAAAACCGTCCTGACCCCATGCGATCTTCAACATTATCCCCAAAAAGCCATAATACCCACATATTGCCGATAAGATGCATCCAGCCTCCATGCAGAAATGTGGAAGTAATGAAGGACAGGTAACCAATGGGAGCGCCTATAGGACTGGAATAATAAGCTGGAACCAAACCGAAAGTATAAAAAATTTGCTCCATACCAACCAGGCCCTGGGAAATGGTATGCACAAAAATAATCACATTGGTTATTATCAGCAAAACTGTAACCAGGGGAAAATGCTGGCTGGGAATGCTATCCCTGAGAGGAAACATTCTATTCTCCTTTACGCGATGGTTATGACTATAATATTCTCAAAAAGCCCCGGTCATATCTACAGGTATCATGGCTGATTTACTAAAACTTGCCGGGACCGGTTACTGGTGAACTCGCTGAGGTCCTTCTGCACCAGTATGGATATAGCCCGGTAGACAATCTCCCTTACGATATGGACTTCTTCTTTATCCTCCATTCCTAACGGTATGTTGTTAAAAGGATCAATATGCTTATCACGAATTTGGCTAATTACCAATAACAATCCCACCAGCAGGCAGCCGTCTTCAGTAAGATTCCGCCTGTCTAAAGCCGCGTTAAAGATCATCCAGGCGGCCTGATCCAGATTATCCGGTTTATTCTTCAGATAGGGATTGCTGGCAAACTGCTGAAATCTGCGGGGAAAAACTCCTTCCAGTATATTAGCTACCTGGGGGTAATGAAATTCCACCGACATACGTACTTGGTCAAACAGGGACTGAATACCGCCTTCCTTGTTCAGGTTCTTTCTCTTCCTCAGCCGGTTCAGTCCTTCATCGCTGATGCGAATACTGTTGGCAGCCAGTATTTCCAGAGGTCTTATAAACTGCAGCAGGCTGTATACCCCATCATCCAAAACCTCGGGCATTTTCTGGTTGATATAAGTTTGATAGATTAATTCCGCCTCCAGAAGAGCCTTGTAAAATACAGCATGGCTGGTATCCCGGGGTACTGCTGACAATCCTGGGATAGCCTCCTCTACCACCCCTTCAATAGATTCCAGTACACCTTCCTCGGTATTTTCCATAACCTTGTCCTTGATTGAAAATAAGCGTTCTTGAATCTCACCCCAGCGTTTTTCCACCATGATATCCTGCCAGGCCAGGCTCACCAGCATCTCACCGGCTCTTTCTTCCAACTGGCTTACTTGCTGCAGGTACTCATCCAATCTCTTTAATAACATCCGGGATTCATGAGTGGACAGGTCAATCAATTTCTCCAGCAAACTTTTCATATTCCGCAAATGATTGAGCACGTGAACAGTCGATTTCTGAAAACGTCCCACTATATCGGCAGAAAAGTTCTCCAGGTCTTCCGTCAGGGAGTTGTTAAAATCAGCTACACGGCTGGCCAGGGTTTTTTCTACAATTATGCTGAACTGCTGTCCCAGCTTGACTGGGCTAAGGTAGTCAGCCATTTCTGTTTCCCGGCCTTGAGAGCGGGCCTGTTCCCATAGTATCTTATACACCGACTCATAGTAGTACTGCCGCTCTTTCAGCAAACTGTTGCGGAAATCAGTGATCTTGGCCTGAATCCGGCTGGAAATATCATCTTGATCATAAAAACGGCGTCTCTGCAAATCCTGAATGATCTTCAGAACTTGCTGGGCACCTTCCTGCAGGCTCTCTACCAGTTTAGCCTTTTCCTCCTGGGCAGGGTTGACAAGCTGGAATATGGTGCGCCCATCCTGGGTGACTTGTTCAACTTGAGCATAAAAATCATCGACTTTTTCCCACAACCAGGCCAGACCCTGGCTGAACTTCTCCCGATATTCAAATTCAATGGGCCGTAAGGCTTTCTTGACCTGGATATCGAAAACTTCTTCACAGTAAGGTCTGATTTCTTCCATGAGCTTTTCCAGGCGAGCTTGTATATCTTCATCAAGTTCCGGTTCGGGCGGTTTATAATTGGCTATAAAAAGCACTGCCAGGGCACCGGCCAATAATAAAACGGCAAATATAATTCCCGCTGCCCAGGACATACCCCTTATCAATATATACACCATCAGCAGGTTCAGCAGAAATAGAGCCCAAACACATATCCAGAGATTAGGGCTGGTTTTCATTGAATTGACAAGTCTGTCTCTTAGGCTCATGAGCCACCTCAGCCATTTTATTTTTTACTTTTAAGTTATCGTTAAAAATGGGTGAAAACTTAATGAGGCAAAAAGCTAAGATATTGAGCTGGACAGGTAATTAACCGCAAGAAAGATAAATAGCAGGGTAAATACGGCTTTAAAAACCACCGGCTTAATCCACCGGGTAACCGGAACTCCCAGCTGAACACCGATAAGAGTGCCGACTCCCATTAACAGGGCTATTGGTAACACAACAAAGCCCTGGGTTAACTTGGCAATAGCCCCTACTGCCGTTACCGGGAAGATGGATAACAGGGTGGTTCCAACCGCTAAATAAGGAGAAGCCCCATACAGCCAAATCATAGCCGGTACAATCAGAAATCCTCCTCCCAATCCCAGTACACCGGTCAAACAGCCTACTACTAGGCCGATGAGGGGCATCGTCCAAAGAGGGGTTTGGGGTTCTGATTGGGCTTGCTCCTGATGGGAATTCTTTATCTCCCGGATAGTATCCCTGGCCATACGGATAGCCATAAAGGCAAATAAAACCGCAAGCAGCAAGGTTAACAGCTGTTCCCGGCTGCTCAGGTATTCCTTAAATATATAGGAACCCAGCAATACACCGGCTACTCCTCCCAGCCCCACTCGCCAACTCCAGGCCAGGTTTACATTGCCCTGCCGGTAATGGCCCCAGGCTCCTGATACTGCGGTGAACATCACCGCGAACAAGGTGGTACCGATAGCGTTGGCTGTGGGTAAATGTAACAATAATTCTGTAGCCGGCAGCATAACTATGGCACCGCCTATACCCAAAATGGCACCCATCAATCCAGCCGCCATGCCCACCACTACTATTAACAAATAAGACAAATCACAGCACCACCATAGCAACCGTTCTGCCCCGGAAAGGGCAGAACGGTTATTCCTTTATTTTAGTCGACCGGCTCAAAGTCATCCCGGCTGGCTCCGCAAACGGGGCATTCATCGGGAGGCTCCGGACCTTCATGTATATACCCGCATATCTTGCATTTCCACTTGTTATGCACCTTTTGGCCTTCAGCATCCTTACCCAGCTTGCTCATACTCTCACTGCTGTCTACCCGCGGAGCGATAATTATTTCTCCTACCAGCACTCCATCTTTCAGATAGCTTTTCTTAAAGTAATTAGCCGGGG
Organism: Syntrophomonas sp. DTU018; assembly: GCA_001513155.1. GTDB lineage: Bacteria > Bacillota > Syntrophomonadia > Syntrophomonadales > Syntrophomonadaceae > DTU018. The sequence goes on along the minus strand of LFSR01000059.1, from coordinate 3,617 downwards.
GATCATCCACAACCACGGTACGCACCTGATCAGCAGGCCAATTGACCTCTCCGATGGAGAAAATCTCACGGTCAAAAGCAGCCAGCATGGTGGAAAGGGTCGGCATTTTAAACTCCACCCATTCCCCGGCGGCGGCAGCACCGGCAACCCGGCCCATTTCCATGGATACCGGCCACAATCCGATCACTCGCTCGCCGAACTGGGCTACATCTCCTACTGCATAAATCCCATCCACACTGGTACGCATTTGCTTGTCCACCACTATTCCCTGCTGGACTTCCAGGCCGGCTTCCTTGGCCAGCTCTACATTGGGTTTGACTCCGGTAGACAGCAAAACCACATCTGCAGGCAGTACCTGACCGTTGCTGATCCGAACTGCCTCAACATTATCTTTTCCGATAATCTCCTCCGTGGATGCCCCTAAGTACAGAGAAATACCCTTGGCTTCCATCAAGCTCTGCAAACGGGCGGATGCCTCCGGGTCCAGCTGCCTGGGCATAAGGCGTTCATTATATTCAACCACTGCCACCTCTATACCCAGGCTTACCATTTCCTCCACTGCCTCCAGGCCTAATACTCCTCCGCCAATTACTACTGCTTTTTTAGCTTTTTTCAGGGCTTCTTTCAGCTTACGGGCGTCTTCCAGGCTGCGCATAGTATAAACGCCGGGAATATCAGCTCCTTTAATGGGCGGTACGTTGCTGCGGGCACCAGTGGCAATAATCAGCTTGTCATAACTAATCTCCGTGCCTGCCTGAGTCACTACCTGCTTGGCTTTGGTATCCACTTTGGTAACCGGCTGGCTGGTAATAACCTCAATACCTTTATCCCGATACCAGGCCAGATCATGGATAAACAACCGCTCCCCTTCTATGTCCGCTCCCAGGTAGTCGGACAGCATAGGCCGGTAATAAGGAAGCACCGGTTCATCAGTTATCATGGTTATAGAAGCGGTTTTATTGCGTTCCCGAATCGTTTCGGCAGCCGAGAGTGCTGCAATACCTCCGCCGATGATCACAAATTTTTCATCGGTATCTTTTCTGAAAGCTTCCTCTGCCTGTACCAGTTCAAAGTTCTCCCTGCCTACTCCGCAGGCCGGGCAAACTTCCGGCGGTTCTGGTCCTTCATGAATATGTCCGCAGATCAGACAGCGCCACTTCAATTTGGATACCTCCTGTTTTTTCTGTTGGATGGCTTTGGCAAACTCTACTCCCAACATAAAAGCCTTATCCAGGTCACTGGCGGTGGGTTTAAGCCGTACCCGCATTCCCGGGATAACCTGCATGCGCAGGGCTTTCAAACGGGATTCAATGCTGGGCACTGCTTCCCCGCTCCACCCATAGGAGCCAAAAGCAGCGGCTAATTTTCCGCTGTGGTTTATGGGAGAGAGTCTGGTCAGCAGCTGCCAGATAACCGGCAGGGTATCGCCGTTGATGGTCGGTGAACCTATAAGGAGCCCGTCCGCCTGGTCAATTGATTGCACCACCAGGTCCAAATCAGCATAAACCATATCATGTTTTTCAATGTAAAAGCTGCCCATAGAGTTAATCCCGTCGATAATGCTGTCAGCCAAGCTGTTGGTATATCCGTATGCGCTGACATAAGCTACCACTATACGGGGCAGATCATCTTTGTAGTATTTCGGCACCGTTGCCCACTGCCGGTAAAGTTCAATATAGTAAGGTATATCTTTGCGCAGCACTGCTTGAAGGGACCTATAATTTTGTCAAAATAGTACTGGTAAGCATGGAGGAAGTCCCCGTCTACCAGGTCATTAAACAGTTTTTCATCCGGATAATGGCTGGCAAAGGAGTCGCAGGAAAACAGGATGCCTTCCTCCTCCAAGTATGTATAGATGGAATCTGGCCAATGCAAAAAGGGAACACTTAAAAAGGTCAGGGTCAGGTTACCCAGGGACAGTTTGTCGCCATGGTTAACTACCTGGTATTTAAAGCTGCGGTTGGCGATTTCTTTCAGAATATCTATAGCTGCATCACTGCCGAAAATGGTAACGTTCGGATTAATATCCAGGAATTTTTCAATGGATCCGGTATGGTCAGGTTCAGCATGGCTGATAATCAAATAATCAATAGCAGCCGGATCAACCAGTTCTTTCAGCCTGTTCAGGTGCTCGTCCCAGAACTTCACCTTCACCGAGTCAATCAAGGCAGTCTTTTCGGAGCCCTTGACCAAATAGGAATTGTAACTGGTTCCATCTTCAGCGGTCATGATTATATACGCAAATTGCGGTCTCGAACTCCTACCCAGTGAACATGCTCTGTTATCTTTATAGCACTCATTCCTATTCCTCCTTTCCCTTTTTGCGGCAGGGTTATTATATACATCATAGGGGATATTCTTTCCCAGGGGCAAGTAAAAGCTACCATATTTATGTGGATTATAGATTATAGGTTTTTGTGTGGTCTTTAAATAAGCTAAAGGCCGCTTCCATCAGGAAACAGCCTTTTGTGACAAGATCCATGAATAACCATTATCTTCCCTTGAATTGCGGTTTACGTTTTTCAAGAAATGCCTGAGTCCCTTCCTTAAAGTCATCGGAAGCCCAGGTGAGTATCTGATACATGCTCTCCAGTTCGGCCTGCGCATAGAAATCATTGAACATAGCCGCCCGCAGCAGTTTTTTGTCCAGCCTTTGGGTGAAGCCAGGACCAGCCGCCAGTTTATTCCCCCAGGCCAAAGCTTCGTCCATAAGCTGGTCAGCAGGTACCACCTTATTGACAATGCCTAACCGTTCCGCATCCTGAGCAGATAAAACCTTGCCGAACATAAGTATTTCCGCAGCTTTCTGGTATCCTACCAGGCGGGTCAGGAAAAAGGATGCTCCGCTGTCGGAGGTAAAGGCTACATTGATAAAACTGAAGGCAAGCTTAGCATTTTCGGCAGCAATAATCATATCACAAGCCATCATCAGAGCAAGTCCCGCTCCGGCAACCGCGCCGTTTACTGCTGCAATGACTGGTATTTCCATTTCATAAGCGGATTGAACCACCTTGGTTGACTGGTCATAGGTCCATTTGGCTTTGGCCGGACTATCCATCGCCGCCAGTACAGATACATCACCGCCGGAAGTGAATCCAGCACCGGCTCCGGTAACTATTAAAACTTTAGCCTCCTGGTCCTTTACTTCCTGGCAGGCTGCTGGGAAATCCCGACAGATCTCATAATTAAAAGCGTTCATATACTTGGGGCGATTTAAAGTTACGATCGCAACTCCGTTGTCTTTGATTTCCAGTTTAACGGTTTCAAATTCTTTTATCATGGTTATTTCTCCACCTTTCTCCGGTTCCTTTATTCCCATTTTAAATATTATACCATTGAGATATCTATTGGAAAATGATTAGCCCAGGCTTTTATTATATATGTGGCCCTGCAAACCTTAACATCCAATTGCGGTTCAGGTATTTTAAATTATCAATAAATTCTATGCTAGTTGTATTGTACCATCAATAACAAATATTGTAAGCACAATAATTATTTATCCTAATAATAGTTAAAAAATATTAAGTTATACATAGAAAGACATGGTGAGCAGGAATTTGAGTTAAGTCCATATAATTGTGTAAAATGAAGAGCCAAGACAAGGCCCCTGGTTTAGA
>LFSR01000032.1 GCA_001513155.1 Syntrophomonas sp. DTU018 | reverse complement strand
GCTTTTTGAGGTCTCTTTTCTATTCCTGACCTCTTTTTTCCTACTAAAACTTTACACTACCAGGCAGGTTTCATTTTAGATGCCCGGCCTTATCATCTTGCTCAAATATGTCCGCGTTTACTAGTAATATTAGAGATATTTAAAATAAGACTTACCTCACCTTGCCCCCGGTTCAATTTGCTGGCTATATCTTTAATGGAATATCCCTGCCGATATAATGAGACCACCTGGTGATGTAGCATGGGCAATTCCCCATTGTCATCCTTATCTCCAGGATCATAAAGATCGGTAGTCTCCATAAAAATTGGGTGGTCATCGTAATGATTAACACTAATTTCCTCCGCTCCACCCAATTGATTAATATTTTTATCACCTGGCACAGGTTGATGGGCCTCAAAAGCTGAACGCTCGAGCTTTGTTACTAGTTGGTCGGACAATTCGACTGCCTTATTCATAAGATTTTCCAGTTCCGCTTTAACTGCCCGGCTTTCCTGCAGGGTATCAAGCAATTCCTGGTAATAACTTTCCAGGAAACGTTTATGTTTAATAATAGTAAGCAATGTTATGGCTAAAACTATAAGGCTTACAATCAATAACCCGGTCAAAGTTTTATCACATCCTAAGCTTATGCACGTATATCTAAATTCGATCCTTTACGAGGATCATCAGCCCAGGTCAGGGTTTCCTCATCTTCCACTCCACTTGCTCCTTCTCTTTTTTTCTGATTGGAGAGTTTCTTCTTATTCCTGCCGGACTGTTTGTCTCTTATTAACCCTGGCTGGCTGGCTGGAGTCTGATTTACCGTAGTACTAACCATTTGCGTCTGTTGAGCTATCTGTTCCAGAAAAGACTGCTGCTTTACCTGTTGATCGGTTTTTTCTGTCTGCTGAATTTTAGCAACCTCACCGACCTTCTGCACTAACACCTGCATGTCTATACTGCGGATGGTCATGGCCTCTCACTCCCAATTAGCTTAGGGACGTCAGTCTAACCTCTCCATCTTGATAGATGAATTCTGCATATTTTATGGGATCATTTACCGTATATACTGCCTGCCCAATAGAAATCTTTACTCCAGGATACACCGTTTCCAGTACCCGCACTTTGGCTGCTTGGGTTTTTTCGAATTCCCCTTCTAAAAAGCTGAGCCGTTCTTCGTAAGAAGCAATTTCCTGGCGCACGGTTTTGAACTCATCCAGCATTTTGATAAGAGCCAGCCTTCTCTTATCACTTAAACTGTCCAGGGATACCCCGCTGCGCTGAATGCTTTGCAAATTCTGGTTAAGAGTATCATAGATTTTTTTCTTTTCGGTCTTTACCTTTATTAAATTATGATATTCTTCTCTATAATGAGGGTTAATGCCAACTTCCACTATTGTCTGAGTGGCTAACTGGGATCCGAGGGTTTTGGATTCCACCAAATTGTAAGCTTGTATAATTCCTCCAACAATTATAGCTCTGCGATCAGTTACTTTTACACTGCCGCCACTGCGGATCACCGATTGCATAATGGAATCACGTACCAGAACGTCGCCGCCAGCCTCTACCGTAGAGTTTTCAATAAATTTGGCATAGACATTCTGCCCCGCTTTTACTATTCCTTTAGCACCTGAAATGATGCCATTTCTTACTTGAATGGACCCTCCGGCAACAACCTCGGCGGCTTCCACCAAGCCTTTGATTTCTATATCTCCGCTGGCATATACTTTAAAACCTGAGGTAATATTGCCGTGAATGATAATATTACCAACAAAATCTATGTTTCCAGTGGCAAAGTCAATATCCTGGGTAATCACCAGAACCGAATCCACCACAACTTTGCCATCAATCATGGTAACATGCCCATCACAGGCTGCGAAAAGATTCCTTTCCTCCTGGTCGGCTACTGTATTTTTGCCCCGGGGCAAGCGGTAATCCCTGCCCTTTTTAGCTGGTATTTCCCGGTTAGTGACATCCCGCCCTGGGGTACCTTCGGTAGGAGGAATTCTTTCCACCAACAGTTCGCCCATTTTGACATTATGTATTAAGCCGCGTTCATGGTAATCCACATTACCCTTTTCATCTTCCTTGAAAACCATTCTCTCATGAGGCAAGGGGAATTTATAAATTAACTTTCCGTCCGATCCGTTTACCGGCTCTTGCCCTTTAGCAATGAGGAATTTTTTATTCCAATTTTGGGGCTCCAGTACTTTATCAATAACCGCTTCATCGATACCATAGCTGATCTCATGTTCTTTGAGAGCTTTAAAGATATCCTCACGCTTACAGGGTAAGCCAGAACCAACCGGGGCTGTTACTTCGATAAAAGCCTGCATCTTTCCTGGGCCAAAGCTGATTTTTACCTGTCCATTCATATCAAGTAAAGGTGAAGACATCCGGATCCATCCTTTCTATAAGACCAGATGTTTCTTTTTGCTGAGACTGCCTCGTAGTCTTAGTACTGCTTTAGTATGTAACTGAGATATTCTCGACTCTGATAAGCCTAAAGTAAGTCCTATCTCTTTTAAGGTCAATCCCTCATAGTAATAAAGGTATACTACGGTTTTTTCTTTCTCGGGAAGTTTGGCAATGGCTTTGGCAAGAAGATCTTTCACTTCTTGTATTTCCACCATTTCCAGAGCATTTACTGCATTTTCATCTTCCAGCATTTCAACTATGCGCCGTTTTTTATCCTCTCCTTCTTCCCCCGGAATATAATCATCTAATGATATTATCGTTGTTGCCGCCACTTCCTTTAATAGTTCTGCCAGTTCCTGTTCACTTATCCCCAGTTCCTGGGCTACTTCCTGGTCGGTGGCTGCTCTGCCCAACCGGCTTTCCAAGGCTGCATAGGTTTTTTCCAGCTCTTTGCTTTTTTGTCTCACGGAAACCGGTACCCAATCCATAGAGCGCAAGCCATCCAGCATGGCTCCGCGTATGCGGGTAATAGCGTAGGTCTCGAATTTGATATTGCGGGAAGGATCGTATTTTTCCATGGCATCGATTAACCCTTCGATACCATAAGAAATCAACTCGTCCACTTCTACACTTGATGACAGGTGAATAGCCAGACGATTAGCTACATATTTAACCATAGGAGCATATTGAATGATTAGGTCGTCTCTTGCTTCCATCTGGCCGTCTTCTTTGTACTTCTGCCACAATGCCTTAGTATCGGCTTTCACTTAAATAATCCGCTCCCCATGTCCTATGGTTCTTATCAGCAAGCTGCCAGTATCCACATCAAAAGTGATAGTCCGTCCAAAGTTTCCTCCCGTATCCTGAGCAACTATCTTTATGCGGTGTTTTTCCAAGTTTTCAATTACCGCCTGGGTATTTCGCTCCCCGATTCTCATGATGTCACTATCACCAGCAAACTTAAACATTTGCGCACCGCCGGCAATCTTGGCTTGCAGACGAGATTTAGACGCACCTTGATGTTCAATTTCCTCTAACATCATTAAAATTGCCGTATCAGCAAATTTAGCACGATTCTGGACATTTTTTGCCTGGAGGCTACTGGGCAGCATTATATGAGCTAGAGCGCCAATTTTAACAGTTGGATCATAAACACAAAGTCCTATACATGAACCCAGTCCAGCTGTCATTAGTTTATCCGGTGCTTTTGCAAATTTCAGGTCAGCCATCCCGACCTGAATGATTTTCGCCATTAAAAACTCACCCCAAGTGCTTTAAGAATCGTATTTAATGAACCAGGTTCAGGCAGCAGAAAAAAATATCCTACTATTTCTTCTTCTCCTTTTTTGAACTGTGTCTCTAAAACCAGAACATGGTCAGCTACTTCCCCAAATTGGGCCAGAATTGCGTTCAGCAAGGCTCCTGCCATATCCATTCCCAGGGCTGGTACTGAAGGCATTAGTGTAAGTTGAGTAAACATAGCCAAAGCGTTCAAATAAGTTGCGGATATGATGTTCCCTAGTTCCATCATAGCGGAGTATTCTATTTCTCCCATGGTTTGCGGGTCGGTATGTCCCGTAGGCTGACCCATCAGCATATCCACCAAGCGACAGGCTTGTTCAACCGGTATGAGAAAAACAATACTGCCAGGAGCAGAACCAGACACGGTCAGGTAGATGCCCACCACATAAGTATCTGCTCCGCCAATTAATTCAGGTACCTTATTGAATTCCAATATGGACACATTGGGAACATTCATCTCAATTCTGGTATTTATCATCTGGGCCAGAGCAGTAGCCGCATTGCCTGCCCCGATATTGCCTATTTCCCTCAAGGCATCCACTTGCAGATTTGATAACTTCTCAAATTGATCCAAATTGTTCACCATCCCGCCTCAAATATCTTGGCAAGATTAAGAAGAATTAACAGACGGTTTTCTATCTTGGCTATACCTTTGATATGATCTGCTTCCAAAGCTCCGTATACCTTGGAAGCAGCTTCAATATCCTGCCTCTTGATACGTATTACTTCGGATACTTCATCTACAATAACACCCACTTGCATTTCATCCCACTTGAATACAATTATACGCTTGTCTTCCTCATCTTCAGCAGCTTGCAGGTTAAATTTAGAATGCAGATTTACAATGGGAATGATATTGCCCCTTAAATTAATGACTCCTTCTATATGGGGGCCACTGCGGGGCACCCTGGTTATATTCAGCAAACGGATGATTTCCTGAACGTACAGTATATCCACTGCATATTCTTCATTGCCCAGGCGAAAAGCAACTACCTGCAATTCCTGGTCCTCATGGTAAGAGTCCTCTGCTGGAAGATTCCTAATATCCTGCATAGGTTTTCCTCCTCATTATAACAGAGTCGCAATATCAAGTATCAGCCTTACATTGCCATCCCCGGCCACAATTGCTCCGGCAATACCAGGAATTCCGGCCAGAAACTTACCAAGAGATTTAATAACTATCTCCTGTTGCCCAATTAAGCCATCCACTACCAGACCAATTTGCTTGTCTCCTTTAGATACTACTACTACATACATTTCATCAGATTGTTTTTCTCCGGGGACCTCTAACAAGCTGTCAAGACGATATAGGGGCAGCACAGTGCCTCGCAGCACCATTACTTCCTGGCCTTGGATTAGCTTAATATCTTCCGGGGACAACATGGTGGTCTCATCCACCGAGCTAAGAGGAATGGCATAAATCTCATCACGAACGGAAACCATCAGAGCTTGGATTATGGCCAATGTCAAAGGAAGCTTGATTTTGAATTTAGTACCCTGTCCTAATTTAGAATCAACATGAATTTCACCATTAAGGGCTTCAATTTTATTCTTGGCTACATCCAGACCTACGCCACGACCCGATATGTCAGTAACATTGTCGGAGGTACTGAAACCAGGACTAAAAAGCAGTTCTAAAGCCTTTTCATTAGGCATTTCTTCAGCTTCCTTGCTGCTGACCAGGCCTTTGTCCACAGCTTTTTGTTTAACCCGTTCAAAATCAATACCCGAACCATCATCTTCAACTTCGATTAAAACATTGTTTCCTTCGTGGCGAGCCCGTAAAACTATGGTTCCAATGCGGGGCTTGCCCATCTGGGCTCTTACGGCGGGTGACTCGATCCCATGGTCCACAGCATTGCGCAGCAGGTGAATCAGTGGATCGCCTATTTCATCAATTACGGTACGGTCCAGTTCTGTCTCCTTGCCTTCAATTTGAAAATCTATCTCTTTGTTAAGTTCTTTGGCCAAATCTCTGACCATTCTGGGGAAACGGTTAAAGACCTGTTCTATCGGTACCATGCGCACTTTCATAACGACCGACTGCAGGTCCGAACTGATGCGGTCGATTTGCTCTATGGTCTCGTTCAATTCAACAATTCTGCGACTGGAACCGATTTCTTCCAGCCGGCCTTTATGCATGACCAATTCCCCGACCAGATTCATAAGGCTGTCCAGACGGTCAATGTCTACCCGTACCGTCTGTTTTATCTTTTGATTTCCTTTGATGTCAGAAGGTTCCTTGGTTTCTTGAGTTGTCTGGCTAGCAGTATTTGTAGATTGTTGAACTGCTAATTGACTGATATCTACTGTTTCGTATGTATCTACCCGAATCTCGGAAATATGTTCCAAACGATCGATAATAATATTGGCTGGCTGCTTGGTGACGATAATTATATCGAAAGTATCATCGAATTTGCCATCTTCCAAATCCGGTACGGGAGGATTAGATTTCAATACCTCGCAGTCTTCCTCCAAAACCTTGAACACCATGAAAGCCCTAACTGACTTCATTAACGAAGCAGGGTCCACCGCAATACGCAGGTAGATAATTTGATAGCCTCTGCTGGCTGCTTCCTGCAATACAGTAAGATCATACTCATTTAAATCAAAGCTGAAGGACTGACTTATGGTATGTAAGGACTGACTTGCGATCTGTATTGTGTCTGCACCGGCAATTACTTCACCCTGATCCTGGGTTGTAAAAATATCAGCTTTTACATTACCTAAAGCTTTGATCAGGTCCTGATTGTTAAAGCCAGCCGTGCCGGTCCTTTCTATTTGCTCGATAGTCATTTGGACGCGATCTAAACATTGGAACAGCAAATCAACTACTTGAGAATCAGCTTGCAAAATGCCCTCCTTAAGATCAGACAATACATCCTCCATATGATGAGTCAGATCCGCTAGATCCTCATATCCCATAGTTGACGACATGCCTTTAAGGGTATGGATGGCACGAAATATTTCGTTTAATGCCGCCTGGTTACCGGGGTTTTTCTCCAGAGTTAAAAGCTGTTGATTAAGATTGCTCAGGTGCTCCTTGCTTTCCTCTAAAAAAACATCCAGGTATTGTGTCATATCCATTGACACGGCCCAGCCACCTCCTGATCATTACTTAAAGGTCTAGAGAAATCTAATGATCTCCCTGCTGATGTCTTGCAACATGACGACTTTATCAACACAACCTGTCTCCACGGCTGCTTTGGGCATGCCATATACGATACAGGTAGACTGGTGTTCAGCAATGACTTTTCCCCCTCGCTCTTTAATCATCTTCACTCCTCGGCTTCCGTCATGCCCCATTCCGGTCATGATGACACAAACCATATTAGCCCAAAAATGCTGCGCTACTGATTCCAGCATGATATCCACCGAAGGGCGATGTCCCCCTTGCGGCGGATCCTTGGTTAGATTAATGAACAATTCATATCTCCCATTAGCAGGTCGGTTGACAGTTAAATGATAATCACCGGGAGCAATATAGGCACAGCCGGGAACTATTCGGTCCCCATGCTCAGCTTCCTTTACTACAATCTGCGACATAGAGTCGAGTCGTTCTGCCAACGAACGAGTAAATCCAGGAGGCATGTGCTGCACAATTAAGATGCCGGCATTAGTATCCGCTGGCAATCTGGGAATCACTTCATGGAGAGCCTTAGGCCCTCCGGTGGAAGTACCAATAAGAATAAGATTTTGCAGTTCCGAGCTTGTATCTAATTTTTTCCGGATAACCGGCCTAGCAGGCTTGACTACCTCCTGATACTTAAACTTCGCCAATTTTTGCTTGGTACCTGCCGCAATTTTAATTTTATTAATTATTTCGTCTCTGACTTTGTCAATATCAAGAGATATTTGTCCGGAAGGTTTGGCAATAAAGTCCACCGCACCTAGCTGCAAAGCCTTGAAAGTCAGTTCTGCCCCCTGCTTGGTCAGACTGCTGATCATTATTACCGGTACAGGATTGGTTTTCATTAACTGTTCCAGAGCTGCCAGCCCGTCCATTCTCGGCATCTCTACATCCATGGTAACTACATCAGGTTTTAACCCCTGAATCTTCTGCAGGGCATCCTGGCCATCTCTGGCTGTCCCCACCACCTCTAGATGGGGATCCTGATTGACGATATCACTGATCACTTTGCGCATAAAGGCGGAGTCATCAACTACCAAAACGCGAATTGATGCCATGAGTCCTCCCCCTATTCAAGCAGTCCTTTGCGTATCCACTCCCGCTGCTTGTCAAATATAAACTTGAATATCTTATCTCTCTGATTTTCGGTCATATTTTCAAACTGTATGGCTATCCGGTATTCTTTCAAACCACTCTCATGTTTATCAAAGCAACGTATGACTCGAGCTTCCGAAGATATCTTAAGTTGTTCAGTGAGCTCCATTTCAATCTTAATCTTTTCCCCGGGTGTACAGGACTGAGCACTGCTGAATAAAACTCCGCCAGCACTGATATCCACAGTTATACCCTGGTAAACAGATTGGTCGTCTCTATCCAAATATTGAAATGTTATAGGTAAGTTAATATTCAGCCTCACACTTTGGCGTTTTTGAGGTACCCGCCTAAATTTATCCGGCTTTTTTATTACCCACATAGGTATCGGATTAATGCGCTTGCCGATAACAACTGAGTCAAAACCCCATAGGGTGTCGCGAACCCAAAATTGCACGATTATCTCTGATCCATACGGCAGAAGCATCGATACTCCATGCCGAATAGGAGCAGCGATCAGCAGATAATCCTCTCTGATGTCTTCAATACGACTGGATACTACAACTTTTTCTCCATTGTAGTTCATTTCCAGTTCGATAAGCTGATTTACCTTTAAAGTTAGATCATCTTCTTTCATCATATACCCCCATGCCTGATTCGCTTATTTCAAACTGTTTACTATTCGTCTGAAAAAGTTCCTTACACCATTTGGCCTGATTTCTTGGGTTCCAGTTAGGAGAATATCTCCGCTGGATTCCAAAAGGTGCCTGGCAATATGGGCTATATTGCGGGCGGCTCGACTGTGAGGATAAATTTCTACAAAGGGCTGTTGGCGTCTGATCCCTTCCATAACAGCAGAATCATTGATAATATAGCCAAGGTTTACCACTTCCAGGTCTAAATATTTTTGAGCCACCATTTTCAATTTTTCTCCCACAAAAATGCCTTCAGAATCGTCATTTGCTCGATTTACTACTAAGTATATCCCCCCGGTATATGAGGAACGGTGCATACTCTTAAGCACGCCATAGGCATCGGTAAGGGCGGTGGGTTCAGGAGAGGTTACAATAATTGCATCATCAGCAGCCAGGAGAAAAGTAGTTACATTTTGAGATATACCCGCTCCAGTATCCAGAAGCATGTAATCATAATAGTAGTCGAGACGCCCCAGTTCAGCTAATAACCGTTTTATATCTTCAGCAGGTAGATCGGCCATTTCCTGAATTCCTGATCCTCCGGGTATAATGGAGACTCCCTGGGGGCCGGCAATGATAATATCATCCAGGTTCTTTTTTCCCTGAATTAAATGGAAAAGATTATACTTGGGAACTATGCCCAGCATAATATCCAGGTTGGCCATGCCCATATCTGCATCCAACAGCAATACTTTCTTCCCTTGCGAAGATAGATTCAAAGCCAGATTTAGAGCCAAGGTGCTCTTACCTACTCCTCCCTTGCCACTGCTTATAGCTATCACCCGAGCATGACGGTTCTGCTGCCTCAACTCGTTTTCAATTTGTTGACGGACCTGGTAAGCCATCTCCCGCAATCGCGCCGCTTGGTCTTTCACTTAAAAACCCCCTCGCCCAGAAACAACCTGGCCAAATAAGCGGAATCCGGCACTTGAATATCCTTGGGAACGTTCTGCCCCGTGGTCAGATAAGCAATAGGTTTTCTTGTCTCATAGGCAAAATTAAGCATCTGACCATAAGTGGTAGCCTCGTCTAATTTAGTAAATATAATCTTGTCCACACCAACTCTCTTAAAATGATTATATATATTCATCAAATCATCGCTATCAGTTGTCACACTTAAAACCAGAATAATATCATCAGGCTGGGCTATTTTCACATAGCGCTCTAAATCTCCCAGCTGTTCCTGATTGAAGGGACTACAGCCGGCTGTATCCACAAAAATGATATTTCGGTCCTGGTACTTTTCCACTGCTTCCTTCATTTCTAAATCGGAAAAAACCACACTCATGGGAATGTCCATAATATCGGCAAAAGTACGCAGTTGATCAGTGGCTGCAATACGATAGGTATCCAGGGTTATCAGGGCAACTTTCTTGCTTTCCAGAAAAGTCATGTTAGCAGCCAGCTTTGCAATAGTAGTGGTTTTTCCAACCCCGGTGGGACCAATTACAAAAACCAATCTGGCTCTTGAACCGTAATTCAGATAGATAGGACTGATATCCTTTATATATTCCCGCAGGGTATGCAGGCACACCTCGTTAGCCCATTTGGGGTCAACGCAATCCTCCTGGGGCAGGCGATTCTGAATACTGGCAGCAATATGCATGGCAATCTCTGGTTTTACCCGGTTTTGAATAAGTGATTGGTAAAATTTTTGGGCGGTTTGGGACAAACCCTTAATACTCTGCACCTCATGGAGCTTGGCTTGCATCTCTTTCATAAGCTGATTCATATGCCTTATTTCTTCTATGAGCTCTATTTCCCGCCCGTTATCCATTGCGAAAGGCAACTGCTGGGCATTCTTTGGTATGGTTAGGAATGAGGTATCCTGGTTTTTCCTAACCCGGTCCGTGTGCACCTGAAGGGTATCGTCCATAGCAACAGTAATCTCTATTTGGGGAGGGGTAAACCAACCTATAATACCTTTACGTCTAATCTGACGGGAATGAAGGATTATAGCATCCTGTCCCATTTCGCTTTTTGCCTGGCGAAGGGCGGTTAGGTAATCACTAGCCACATATCTTTTTATTTTCATGCTGTCACCATCCCCACTACCTCCACCTGTACATTTGAGTCAATTTCGTTATAGGATAAAACCACTAAATCATTCATAAAACGATCTAACAAACGTTTGAAATATATGCGCAGAATAGGAGCACACAAGATTATAGGGGTGGTTCCCTTGCGAATCAATTCTTCGTGATAACGAGCTACCTTATTAATCAAGGACTGAGCTACTTCCGGATCAACTGCCAGATAAGATCCAAATTCACTTTGCTGTATTGATTCCCGCAAAATATCTTCCACGGCTGGATCAAGGGTCAATACCTGCAATTTTTTATTGTCACCAGCATACTGGCGAGTGATCTGCCTCCGCAAAGCCTGTCGTACATATTCGGTCAGGACATCAGTGTCTTTAGTTAAACGCCCGTAGTCCGCCAGGGTCTCCAATATGGTAGTCAAATCCCGGATGGATACCTGCTCCCGCAGTAAATTCGACAATACTTTCTGCAGTTCGCTTAAACTGATAATATCAGGTATCAAATCCGTTACTACCGCTGGGTTTTGTTCCTTTATGTAGTCCACCATGTTTTGGACGTCCTGGCGCCCCAACAATTCATAGGCATGACTTTTAATCACCGCCGTTAAATGGGTAGCTAGAACTGAAGGAGGATCCACCACCGTATACCCTTTCATTTCCGCTTGATCTTTTTGCGTGGTATTTATCCAGCGCGCCGGCAGATTAAAAGCCGGTTCGACAGTATCCACCCCAGGTAAATCTATATCATTCTCGATATCTGGTCCAATTGCCAGATAATTGTCTAATAATAATTCACCACTGGCTATTTCGGCTCCTTTAATCTTTATCAGATAACTGTTGGGTTTTAGCTGCATATTATCCCGAATACGTATAGGCGGCACGATAAAACCAAGTTCCACTGCACATTGACGCCTAATCATCACAATTCGGTCCAATAAATCGCCACCCTGGTCTGTATCTACCAGGGGTATTAATCCATATCCCAGTTCCATCTCCATTTTTTCAACCTGCAGCAGTTCCAGCACATTTTCCGGCCGCTTGATTTGCTCGGCTTCAGCCACATCTTCTGCTATTTCCGTCTTTTCTGCCGGCTGGGCAGCACTGCGGCTCAGCAAATAAAGCACAGCAAAAAAGGCCCCCAGTGCATACATAGGTATTCGCGGCAAGCCAATGGAGCCCAGGGCAAACAGTATTAAAGCTGCTAATCCCAAGGCTCTGGGATAGTTCAATACTTGTAGGCTAAGTTCTTTGCCTAGATTGGATTGGGAGGCACTGCGGGTAACCACAATACCGGTGGCGGTAGAAATCAGCAATGCAGGGATCTGAGTAACCAAACCATCACCCACAGTAAGGATAGTATAAATCTCTACCGCTTCGGAAGCTGTCATCCCCCGCTGAACCATGCCTATTATAAGGCCGCCGATAATATTGATAATTACAATGATAATACCAGCGATAGCATCTCCTCTTACAAACTTGCTGGCACCATCCATTGCTCCATAAAAATCGGCTTCTCTTTGGATGTTTTTTCTACGGGTACGTGCTTCGTCCTCATTTATTAATCCAGCGTTTAAATCAGCATCAATGGCCATTTGCTTTCCCGGCATGGCATCCAGGGTAAAACGGGCGGCTACTTCGGAAACCCTTTCAGCTCCGCGGGTAATAACAATAAACTGGATGACTACCAGAATAAGGAAGATAATAAATCCTACTACCGTGTTGCCGCCTATCACAAAGGAGCCAAAAGTAGAAATAACCTCTCCTGCATAGGCATTCAGAAGAATCAGACGGGTTGAGGAGACATTTAATGCCAGGCGGAACATAGTCATTATCAGCAGTAATGAAGGGAAAACGGAAAAATCCAAAGGCTCCGCATTAAACATGGATACCATGAGAATAACCAGCGCAAAAGAAATATTGAATGTCAGCAAAATATCCAGCAGCCAGGTTGGCATAGGAATAATCATCATCATGACTATCCCTACTACCAGCACCGCTATCAATATATCGCTTCTATCTGCTATGAATCTCAGCCAATTAAACCGGGGTTCCATTCAGAGCCTCCTATAGAACTTTCTTCTTCTGGCGATAGACAAAGGCCAGTACTTCGGCTACAGCCTGATATAATTCTTCCGGCACAGTTTGACCTATATCCACTGAGTAGTATAAGGTCCGGGCCAAAAGGGGGTTTTCAACAATCATGATTTCATGGTATGCTGCGATTTCCTTTATCTTGGCTGCCAGAAAATCTTGTCCTTTGGCTATCACCATGGGGGCCTCCATAGAATCAACCTCATACCGGAGAGCCACCGCAAAATGAGTGGGGTTGGTTATGATCACATCGGCTTTAGGTACTTCCGCCATCATACGCCGCATGGCCACTTCTCTTTGAATCTGGCGCTGGCGGGCTTTTATCTGCGGGTCACCTTCTATCTCCTTGTACTCCTGTTTAACATCATACTTGCTCATTTTCAGGCTTTTTTCGTACTCATACCACTGGTACAGATAATCCAGGATACCGATAACTACGAAAAAAACCCCAACTTTCATAGCCATCTCAAATATTATCTGGGCCAATACCTGCAGAGTAGCGCCCAGTTCCATATCCACAAAGCGCGGGAATACATAATAATACTTTCGGATAACTGAGTAAACAATCCAACCGGTTATCACAACTTTAAGCAAAGACTTCAGAAGTTCTACCAAAGCCCGCTTGGAAAATATCCTCTGGAATCCCTGAACCGGATTAAGCCGTTCTAGTTTGGGAGCCAGGGGTTCGCCGGAAAAAACAAACCCTACCTGCAGATAAGATATTAACAAGGCCGCTATAAAACAGGCGGCCATAATCGGCAATACCATTCTTCCCAGCAGGTATAATACTTCCAGCAAAAGTTCGTTGGCATACTGAATAGTAATCTCGCTGGTGGTACGTTCCAACAGGTACAGGACAGTAAAATCATGTAAACTCTGTATTATGTACGGATACAACAAATAGGCTGCTATTGCTCCCGCTGCCATAATCACAGCAGCGTTTAAATCGGTACTTTTGAAAACCTGTCCTTTGCGCCGGGCTTCTTCGCGCCTTCGCGGTGTAGCTGGTTCAGTTTTTTCGCCGGTCCCCCCGTCATCAGCAAAGAGTTGGAGGTCCAGCAGCCAAGGCAGTAGTTCACTCATCTTGCTAACCTATCGACATAATTATTTGATCCAAATAGGTAAAAAATCTAGAGAACAATATACTAAACACCCACAGGTATACTGGCATCATTAGCATCAGAGTGATTAATCCCACCAGGATCCTTAAGGGCAGCCCCACAATGAAAACGTTCATTTGGGGAACGGTTCTGGCAACAAAGCCCATGGCTATATCTGCAACCAGAACAGCAATTATAATGGGAGCAGCGATTTTTACGGCAATGACGAACATCTGGGCAGCAATAGTCATTAACAGATCGAAAAAAGAATCTCCCAGGTTCAATCCCATTACCGGAACTATTTGATAGCTTTGGATCAGCGCCTGCAACAAATAGTGATGGCCATCAATAACTAAATACATTAACAAGGCCAAGGTTTGGGTCAAATTACCCATCAAAGGTATCTGGGTACCTGATAAAGGATCCACTACGTTAACAATTCCAAATCCCATCTGCATATCCATTAGCTGACCAGCCAACTGGATGGCTGCGAATACGACATAAGCCACAAAACCTATGGTAAAGCCTACCACTATTTCCATGACCATTGCCGCTAAAAACATTCCGGCATTATCTATCGATACTGCATTCCCAACCGGGATGACATAACTGAGGGTCACTGACAACAATACCAGGACAAATACTTTTATCCTAACGGGCATCTGCCTGCTGCTGAATATGGGAGCGCTTAAAAACAGACCTGACAACCTTGCCAATAACAGCAGAAATCCATCTACCGGAAACGGCATATATCTTTACCCACCTTACCAGGTTACAAATTGTGGTATCGACATGTACAAATTATAGGCAAACCCGGTAATCACATTTAACATCCAGGGTCCAAAAATTACTACTACCAAAAGCACCACCACAATTTTAGGAACAAAAACCAGGGTCATTTCCTGCAACTGTGTGGTAGCCTGCAATATGCTGATCAGCAGACCGGTGAGCAAAGCTGCACCCAAAATAGGGGCTGATACCAGCAGTATGGTCAGCATGGCTTCATTGGCTATGCCCAAAACTATGTTCTCGTACATAGGAATTCACCTACCCGAAACTCTGAATAAGGGACTGGATTACCAGATTCCAGCCGTCCACCAATACAAACAGCAATATCTTAAAGGGCAATGATATCATCATAGGCGGCAGCATCATCATACCCATGGACATCAAAGCACTGGCAACCACCATGTCAATTATTAAAAAGGGAACAAATATTATAAAACCGATCTGAAAAGCGGTTTTCAATTCGCTGATAATAAATGAAGGAATTAAAACATAATTGGGAATATCATCCATGTTACGGGGCCGTTCAATTTTAGCCATTTTCACAAATAAAGCCAGGTCTTTTTCTCTGGTTTGTTCAAACATAAAGGCCCTTAAAGGAGCCATACCCCGGGTATAAGCAGTATCCTGAGTAATTTCTCCCTGGAGCAATGGCTGAATAGCTTCCCGATTAATCTCCTGAAAGGTTGGAGCCATTACAAAAAAAGTTAAAAACAAAGCTAGACCAATCAGTACCTGATTAGGAGGCATTTGGTTGGTGGCAAGAGAAGACCTGAGAAAAGCAAGCACCACGATAATACGAGTAAAGGAAGTCAGGAGAATAACAATCGCTGGTGCCAGGGATAATATGGTCAGCAGAAGAATTAGCTGAAGGGTAGTAGACAAAGAGCCGGGATTATCTTCCCCGCCCACTTGCAGACTTATGCTGGGGAGCTCCAAAGGCTGAGCAAAAGCTGGACTGGCTAATCCAGCTACAACCCCTGTCAAAACTAACCCAGTTAATATGAGCCCTAACAATCTGAGTTTATACTTCCGGTTTTTTATGAACATCGTTGTGGGGCCCTCCCAGATTTGTAGAGGATATATTTTGGATTCTCTTCACCTGCTCTTCCATCAGAGATTGAAAGTCAGTTCTCTGACCATTCGATAAGCGCTGCGGTAGGAATTTCCACTGACCAGCACTAGCCTTAGCCAATAGGTTACGGACGCTATTGGCAGGCAAATTAGCAGATTTGTTCTCCATCTCCAGACTGATTTCTTCCAAAAGCTTGGGATGCGTAATCTCAAAAAGCAGTGATATGTTATGATCGGTTATCCCTATGGCAAAAATTCTCTCTCCTACTTCACATAGTATGATGCCTTTATTCTGTCCCAGGGTAACCTCGTCCACTACATGCAGCCAGGTTCCCTGCATGCGGGAACTCACCTGTTGACTAAATATTTTAATAACTGACCAGGCCGCTGCTACAATTAAAGCTAACACAAACAGCAGCTTAAGAAATTCAAGAATTAAGTTGGGCTGGTCCAACCCCTGCTGCTGTTGATTGTCCAGTTCTTGATTAAGCTTTTCCATATCAGCAGCAAAGACAGGCAGGGCAACCGATTGAAGCACAACAAGAGCCAGCAACATCACCAGGACATATTTCTTCCTGGGTACTAATCTCATCAATTCCTGTTTTGCAGCGATTCTAGAATATCTAATCAAGGGCTTTGCTTACTGCCTCCAATACTCTTTCCGGTTGAAATGGCTTAACAATAAAGTCTTTGGCTCCCGCTTGAATAGCATCAATAACCATGGCTTGTTGCCCCATGGCACTGCACATTATGATCCGTGCCGAAGGATCCTGAGCTTTAATTTCCTTCACCGCAGTTATACCATCCATTTCCGGCATAGTAATATCCATGGTTACCAGATCAGGTCTTAAGTCGAGGTACTTTTCCACGGCTATCAGCCCGTTTTCTGCTTCTCCCACTACTTCATACCCATTCTTGGTGAGAATGTCTTTAATCATCATGCGCATGAATGCAGCATCATCAACTATTAATACTCTCTTACTCATTATGCCCTCCTGATTATTGAAGTTTATTTATCCGATCTCCAGGACTAATAATGGCAGTAATTCTGATACCATAATTTTCATCAATGACTACTACTTCACCTTTAGCTATTAATTTGCCATTAACCAGCAAGTCCACAGGTTCACCAGCCATTTTATTCAGCTGAATGATAGCTCCCTGATGAAGCTCTAAAATTTCTTTAATAGTTTTATGGGTCTTGCCCAATTCTACCGTAACATCCAAGGGAACATCCATTATCAAGCCAATATTTTGGGGAGTGGACACATTGGGTACCTCCTCCAGATTAGCGAACTGCACGGGTTGTACTGTATAAGTCTGTCCTTTGCGTACCGGTGATGGCTCAGGTTCACGGGTAGTTTGCACCCAGGTCTGATTGATCTCCGGCGCCTTTGGCTCTGTAGGTGGCGGAGACGTTGCTGCCGGTGCCGGCTGAACCGGAGGTTCCGGTTCACTCATTTCCAGAACGGCTTCCGCCCCGGATTCTTCCATATTTGTACCCATAAGCAGCGCTATCATATTTTTGGCGCTTTCCACCGGTATAATCTGCATTATTTCACTGTCCACCAAATTTTCTATTTCCATTTTAAACTTGATAGCTACCAGTTCTTCATACTCACTGGTCAGCCCCAGACCTTCTTTACCCAGATCTATCAAGGTCAAATTCGGAGGTGCAATATCAATACGCCGGTTGAACATGGAAGATAGACTGGTGGTGGCTGATCCCATCATCTGGTTCATGGCTTCGCCCACGGCACTCATGTCAATTTCGGACAAGGATTCCTGTTTGGCATTTCCTGGGCCACCCATCATCAAGTCAGCGATTATTCCTGCATCTGCTTCCTTGACAATTAGTACATTGGATCCCTGCAAGCCATCGGTATAATCAACTTCTACCACCACATATGGCCGGGGATATTCACTGCGCAGCTTTTCCGAAGTAGTAACGGTTACCATGGGAGTAGTTATTGATACTTTCTTTCTCAGCAAAGTAGATAAAGTGGTAGCCGAAGTGCCCATGGTAATATTGCCAATCTCGCCCAGGGCATCCTTTTCAAAGTCCGTTAAGGAAAAAGACCGCACACTGCCTTCACCGGACGAAGTCAAACTTTCGCCTCTCAACAGAGCATCTATTTCTTCCTGGGATAAAATACCATCAGTCATCTTGGTTTCCCTCCTTTACAATCTGGGATATCTGCAGGGAAATCCTATTGCCCAGGATACCAGGCTTGCCAAGAAATTTGGTATGCTGGCCAATGGTCACTTCAAGTTCCTCGTTGACGCTTCGATCTAAAGGAATGACATCTCCCACAGATAATTCCAGCAAGTCTTTAACCGTAATAACAGATCTCCCCAGTATTACCTTAACTGGTATCTGGGTGTTCTCAAGCTTGTGGCGAATAGCAGCAACGTTTTCCGGATTAATCTTGGTGTTGGAAGCAGCGTAGTAATAATGGACACTTAATTTATCCAATATGGGCTCCAGAACCAAAAAGGGAATACATATGTTAATCATTCCTAATACCCCAGCCATTTGGGTTTCCAGCGAAACAATGATCATTATTTCGCTCGGGGATACCAATTGAGTAAACTGGGGATTGGTCTCAATCCTGTCTAGAGAAGGCTCCAACTCAATAATGCTGCTCCAAGGCTCGGCCAGGTAATCCAGCATTTTTTGTGCCAAGCGTTCCATAACGGTCTGTTCGATTTCGGTTAATGCCCGCGCCTTGGAAATGGAATCCCCTGGTCCTCCCAAGAGCCGGTCCAGAAACGCAAACCCGATGTTAGGGTTAATCTCCATTATGGCACTGCCATCCAGAGGGTAGAGGGAGAAAATATTTAAAATGGTAGGGTTAGGAATAGAGCGAATAAATTCATCGTAAGTCAGCTGTTCTACGGAAAGAATGTCCATATGGATTGCAGCTCTCAGTTGAGCTGATAAATAAGTTGACAAGGATCGGGTATAATTTTCAAAAATTACATGCAAGGTATGTATTTGATCCTTGGAAAACTTATTAGGACGACGAAAATCATATACTTTTATTCTTTTCTTGGTCTGTTCCTGTTTCAACTGATTGGCATCAATCGATCCACTGCTTAATGCAGATAACAATGCATCAATTTCTGACTGAGATAGGATTTCGCTCATATCTACCCTCCCTCGGCACTCTGCCAATGGATATTACTGCATGATAAAAGTAGTAAAATAAACGTTTTGGACAATATCTGCACCGATTTTCTTATTAAGCTGCTCTTTTATTTCTGCCTTTAAATTGTCACGATTGCGCACATCAAGATCGGCAGCCGTTTTTGAAGATATAATGCTAATGATAGTGTCTTTGACAATGGGCATGGCCTCATTAAGTTTTTCTTGGCTCTTCTTGTCTTCTTTAGACACTTCGATATATACTTCGAATTTCAGATACCGCGTACTGGCAACATCATTAATATTCGTGATGAATTCGCCAATAGATATCAAATTTCCTGTAGCCACTTCCTGTTTTTGTGTCTCTTTTTGTGGCATCAATGGAGCCATCAGCCGACCCATCATAAAGTACATACTTGCCATGGCTACCAGAAAAAACACCAGGCCGATAACTATGATTTTAAGGTCAGATCTATTATTAACTTTCACACTTTTTTCTTCTGCCAATCTGCATACCCCCCTGGACTGCTATTTCTTAAGGTCAGTATGAATTAGCTTGTAAAAAGCTATGACTTGTTCCCGGATTTGCTGGGCAGATTCCTTAACCACAAACTTCTTGCCCGTGGTCAAGGTAACCACCGTGTCAGGGGTTTCTTCCAGCATTTCCAGCATGTCAACGTTTACCATAATCTTTTCCCCGTTAAGCCGGGTTAAGTATATCACCATCTCACCTCACTAAGCTCCCCGGGGAAAATCCCCGGGAAGTCTTTACTAACGTTTCAGGTTAACCAGTTCCTGCAGCATTTCATCAGAAGTGGTAATTATCCGTGAGTTAGCCTGGAAACCCCTCTGGGTAACAATCATGTCAGTAAACTCCTCGGATAAATCCACATTGGACATTTCCAGACTGCCGGGAATCAAGGCACCCATTCCCTGATCACCAGGAGCTCCTATCATAGGATCACCCGAGTTATTGGAAACCTGGAACAAGCTGCTGCCCACCTGGGTCAAACCAGCAGGATTCTGGAAGTTAGCTATAGCCACCCGGGCCAGGTTCTTGGAAGTTCCATTGTCATACACTCCCAGGATCGTACCATCCTGGCCAATGGTGAAACTGGTCAGGTTACCCATGGTGTAACCATCCTGGTACTCAGCCCAGGCGGTGGATTTGGACTCCCATTGGGTTAAATCGGAAAAGTCGATAGTAAAAATAATAGGATCAGCACCATAACTGGCACGGTCAATCTCTAGTTTGACGTTAGCAGTTCCGTTGAACTTACCATAATTATCGAATCCGATAACATTGCTAAGACGCACGGTGCTCGCACCTGTTGTACCACCTAGAGGAGAAGTAGGATTATAAACCGCTACCCCATTAAAATTCGGGGTTAAAGATATGTCACAGAACCAAACAGGGGCGATCAGATTCCCACTAGTATCAGTATTCGTATACGCCTTAAAAAAGCGGAAATATACCGTTTGTTTATTGCCTAAAGAATCATAAACATCCTTAGAGGTAATCACCACTTCTCCACCCTCTGGATCATAAGTATCTGTCAAACCTATTGGTTTTTGTTGGGGTGGTGTAGAGGAGGTATCCAAATAATAGTTGACTGAAATATTGGAATTCAAGTTCCCACTGAACCGCATCTCCGTAGTAGCTTTGGGCGCCACTGATTTAAGGCCGGATATATCAATATCCTGAAGTGCCTTAGTGGTGTCAATATTTCCTTGATTATCAGCCATCCAGCCTTGAACCCGGAAACCGTTGGATGTATTAACGAATAAACCCAACTCATCGAAATCGAAATTACCGGCCCGGGTGTAGAAAAGCTGGCCACCGTTGTTAACAATGAAGTAGCCATTGCCGTCAATGGCTAAATCCGTGGATTTATTGGTATAAGTCGTCGGAGCAGGGGTATGAATCTGGTCAATACTGCTTAAAGTCATACCCAAACCCACAGCCATGGGATTGGTCCCGCCCCGGTCACCTGTTGCCCGGGAAGCTCCCCGCAGGACTTGATAAAGGGAGTCCTTGAAAACTACCCGGCTCTTTTTATAGCCCGTGGTATTAACATTGGCTATGTTATTGCCGATTACGTCCATTCGGGTCTGGTGGTTCTTTAACCCGGTAATAGCCGAGTACATCGAACGCATCATATGCATTAACCTCCTTTGATTACCGGTATCTTTGAATGCCTCAGTCGTTCAGCATTCAGGGCTTCCTCAAAAGAGGTCCGGCCCTAGATTATAACCGCACTGTCGATGTTGGTAAATACGTTCTCCCGGATATTGGCACCGTCCACTGCTGTTATTACGGTATTGTTCTTCACACTGACGATCAGCGCCAGGTCTCCCATTAATACCAGAGATTCCCGTGCCCCTTTAGCCCGGGCTCGATTGACTGCCTCCTGCAACTGTTGCATTTCTTCATCACCCAGCTGGATATGCCGGGACTTCAGACGTTCCTGGGCATGCTGGGAAAACTTCAATCCTCCAGTAAGCTTTTGCTCCAGAACTTCCCGAAAAGTACCAGCAGCAGGTGGCTTTCTGGAATCAACTTTCCCAGTAGTTACAGGGGGTATTGTTGTCTGAGGAAAATAAATCCGATTATCCATTAGTCTCATCCTCTGTCACGCCCATGTTGTTTTCCAGTTCCTCAATTTGGTCCAGAATCTTCTCGAGAAGATCCTGACTGGTATCCTTGGGGGCCATTATTTCGAGAACATTAATAACGGGAACCTCAGTGCCATTGATCATAAAATAAATTTGTCCATCCTTGGCGAGGACAGATTCGATTACTCCAGTAAGCTGCTCTTCTGCCTCGTCTTCTGCGTCAGGATTTAGGTAAGTCACTTCTTTACCCAGCATTTGCGCCGCATGCTGCCACTGCATCTGAGGAACCAAGTAATCATATATCACTGAAGCCAACTTATTAAAGCTGGTGTTCAGATTCTGCATTTGTTCCAAAGCACTGAACGAAGCCATCTGGGATATAAACTCAGTGTTTTCCATGGGTTCCAGCGGGTCTTGATAACGCAGCTGGGTAATCAGAAGCTTTAAAAAGTCATCTTTGCCCAGAATGCTGCCATCCTTGACCTGAGTGCTGGTGGTATTGCTGTCACCATTATTAATAAAGGGTATAAAGGTATAATTTGTGCTTACCGCCATTGTTTCACCTCCTATATCAGAAAGTTCAAACTGCCGTCAGGATTAATACCATAGGTTTCATAGGCTGCTGCTTGTGGCGGCAAAAGTTCCTGGGCAGTCTGATAACCACTGGACTCGGTTAGATTTGTTTTGGCATAGCTGGTTAATTGGCGATTGTCCCAGTTCCACTCTGGCTGTTCATGGGACCCGTCAAACAGGCTGCCATTATTCAGCTGTACGTCCACTTCCGCCCTCTCAACGCGCATTCCCTGGTTTTCCAAGGACTGCCGGAGCATGCCCAAATTGGCTTCCAGCATCTGTTTCACCTGATGGTTGTCGGTTATGAATTTGGCAGTGACTGCTCCTTCTTCAACCATTACTTTGATAGTTAACTTGCCTAAAAACTCAGGGTACAGCTCGATTTTCATCTGGGATTGGCCGTTTTTTACCAGCAGTTCTGCTTTGCGCACTATCTGGTTCAATATTTCCTGGGTATCCACTTTACTATCGAAACTAGCAGTCTTATCGGTCACCAGGCTGTTCAATTCTGGTACCCTGTGAGCCGGTCCTTCCGGACGAACTGCCTGGTAAGTATAATCGCTGCGGGTTTCTTTGCCTGACTGCTGGTGTTCTGCTGCAGCGGATGGCTGGATAACCTGGGCTTTTTGTCCGGTTAGCTTGCGGCTCTCCCAATCCGCCAGTTCCCGGGCATTCTGGTAGTTCTGGTTGTCAGTCTGCCTCTGGGGCTTTTCAGAGTTTTCCCCTTCAGCAATCCTGCCGGCCTTGGACAATAAGGTTATTATCCTAGCATCCGCTGATTCCGCTGAGCCCGTGCCTGGATCTGCCGACCCGGCAGTAATCTGTCCTTGCTGGTTTGCATCCGGCTGAATGCCTGTCAATGCATCTGTCATCCCGGTCGTAATGCTGTTCGTGTCAGTTAGCGCTGGAGTTGTGGTCTGCATTGCGGTATTCTGCACTAATGAAAAACCAGGCTGACGATATGCCAGCAAGGTTCCCCACCCGGTGCGAGTCTGACCTGCAGAGGGTTCCACACTCTCTTCACCAAAAGATGCCCTTTGAGGAGATTGAGTCAGTGCTGTTGCCATCAGCCCTTCGGTCAATTCTGCTGTTAGACCTGTCTCAGCTGATTCAGCCGAGCTCAAGCTGGCTGCTTCCGGCAAAGACTCAGATTTTGCTGATCCCCTGGCATCAGTTGCTTCGGTGGGAGGTTTTTCCCTTGCTGTATCCTGGGTCGTTAATTTGGCCTCAGCATCAGCAGAAGAAGTATCTCCACTCTTATTCGCAGCGGATGGTGACTGGGTGGATTGATCCCTTCGCAATTCCTTTTGCAAGGTACGCTGAAAACTGCCCCGGGAGTTTGAATCTGGTTTCATCTGCCGGGCTTTGCTTTCTGGCGGTCGGGCTGCTGCTCTCTCCAGCAAAAGCATATCTGCTCTCATCCTGTTCACCTCCTTTCGCTAGCTGTTTACTACTGGTTTTATGATGAAGGCAGCAGCTAAGGAGATACTGCCATCATCTGCCTGGTTATGGCCGCAGCTTTTTCTCGGTCCATTCTCTGCAGAATATCTGCGGCTTGGCTGGTCTCCATCTGTTCCAAAACACCTATAATATCCTCATCCTTTTGACGGGATAACAGGTCAGCCGCTTCCTGAGGTTTCATTTCCGCAAAATATTTGGCCATATCCTTATAAACCGATTCCTGATTTCTGCGGTTGGACTGCAGTTCCTCAATCTGGACAGCCAATGATTCGTTCTCTTTTTGCAATTCCTTATTAAGAGCCTCTGCTCTTTTCAGCTCTTGCTCTGCTTCATTGAGCCGGGCTTGCAGCTTGTTAATCTCATTGTCACGCTGTTTTACGTCCTCCTGCAGTTTGCTATACTCCTGGCGGAGCTTATCCTCAGAAGAAAGTCTTTCTCCCTGCAGGGGTTTACCGATTACCGGTAAGCTCTTTATAAAACCAGGAGCAGGTATAACATCCGTTACCATCAGCATATATATGGCTCCACTGGCAATAGCCACAATCATCAGTGTTATTAATCCAATTTTGAATGGCTTCATGATCCCGTTCCTCTTTGAATGATTTCCCGGCTTCTGGCTGTAATAGCCAATTCATCTATTATCTTTTGCTCTTCACGGTTTAGGTCGTACAGGTATTCCTGCCAATCATGTTCCCGCAGTTTTTCGAAAGTCATAGTTTCACGTTTCTTTGCTACTACTTTCCTGCGGATGAATTCCACCTTTTCTTCAGCTGCCTGCAGATCGTCCGTTAATATATGAAACCGCTCTTTCAGAATGGGCAAGTAGGCTTTTTGCAAACCTACTTCCGGCACTAAAATATTGCCCCAATGAAGACGTATCGCATCCTCTATACAAGCGATACGGTTCTTCAAACGTTCCAGTTCCTCCACAATTCGATCCCGTTCTGCCATGGCTTGCTGCAATTCCAGGCGGACTGCTTGTTCTTCCTGTCTCACCAGGCCAAGTTTTCTTTCAAACCGGTAAACAAATGGCTTCATTAACTAACCGCCTTTTCTCCAATACTCTGCTGCAGATAATTGATGGTATGGTCAAATAATGCATTTTCATAAATCCCTTGTTTTAGAAAGCTGTACATTTGGTCAATATGATCAAGGGCTTCATCAATCCGGGGATTGGTTCCCTTCTTATAAGCACCTATGTCGATTAAATCTTTGGCATCCTGATAGGTAGCCAAAAGACTTCTAAAACGGTTAGCTGCCTCCATCTGTTCGGGTGAAACGATATCGATCATTACCCGGCTGATACTGTTTAAAACATCAATAGCTGGATAGATGTTCATAGCTGCCATATTTCGGCTTAAAGCTATATGACCGTCAACTATACCCCGTACCGCATCGGTTATGGGTTCATTCATGTCATCGCCTTCCACCAGTACAGTATAAAGTCCGGTTATAGTTCCTTTAGGTGAAGTACCGGCTCTTTCCAGCAATCGCGGCAGCAAGGCAAATACTGATGGTGTATACCCGCGGGTAGCCGGAGGTTCACCTATAGCTAGTCCCACTTCACGCTGGGCCAAGGCAAAACGCGTGAGAGAATCCATCAGTAAAAGTACATCCATACCCTGATCCCGGAAATATTCGGCAATACTGGTGGCTACAAAAGCTCCTTTGATTCTCACCAAAGCCGGTTGATCGGAGGTAGCTACTATTACCACTGAACGTTCCAGGCCCTTATCTCCCAGATCTCGCTCTAAAAATTCCCGAACTTCCCGTCCCCGCTCACCGATCAAGGCGATTACATTTAAATGGGCTTCGGTGTTGCGCGCTATCATTCCCAGCAAAGTACTCTTTCCTACTCCGCTGCCAGACAGTATACCCATGCGCTGCCCTTTGCCAACTGTTATCAGTCCGTCAATTGCTTTTACCCCTACAGGCAGGATCTCTGTGATTCTCCTGCGGTTCAGCGGTCCGGGGGGTTGATTCATCACCGGATAAGTAAGGGTTGTACGCAGAGGGCCTTTGCCATCTATGGGCTCCCCCAATCCATTGAGAACTCTTCCCAGCAGTTCCTTGCCCACTTTTACTCGCAAAGTAGTCCCGCTGGCCACCAGTTCGCTGCCCGGACCAATACCTTCTAGTTCACCTAATGGCATTATCAAAGTCCGGTTGTTTTTAAAGCCCACTACTTCCGCTGGTACATATTGACCAATACTGTGATTGGCGCGAATATAACACAGTTCTCCCAAGCTTAAACGCGGTCCGGTTGCTTCCAAAGTCAAGCCGATAGCCTGGGAGATTCTTCCCTTCAATTGACAGACCGGCAATTTCTCCACCATGTCTATCAGTTTGTCGGCTTGCAACCAGGCAGGTTCATTCATCGGCTAACACTTCCTGAAACGCCTTTTCCACATTGGCCAGGCGGGTTTCCAGCTGGGCATCCACGGTTCCTGATTCACTCTCCAGAATCAGACCTCCGGGGCTTATACGGTTGTCAGCCTGCACCTGAAAATTAGCTTTACTACCAATATCGGAAAAATTCTGCGTTTGCATTAATTCCAAAACGGTTTCTAAATCCTTTTGATTGACATAAAGAGTAATATTGTCGGGTTGATCAATATAAGACAAGGCCTCCTGCAGAATGGAAGCTATCACTTGCGGACTGGTGGCAACCTCTGCAGCTATAACTCTTTTGGCAACCGCCAGGCATAATCTTATCATGTCCCCTTCACTGGAATGAAACATGGCCAGTTTCGTATTTCTGGCCTCTTCCAGCATCTGCTGGCACTGCTGTTTAGTTGTATTTATTGCTTCCTGCATGCTCTGCTGGGCCGATTCCAGGCCCTCTTGAAATGCCTTTTCTTTGAGCTGCTGTGCTTCCTCCATGGCCTTATGGAGAATCAGCTCCGCTTCTTCTCGAGCATTTTCCAGTATCTCATGAGCTTCATTGCGGGCCTTTTGCAGAAGATCCATCACCATATTTTCGGTTTCCTGCAATATGCGAGCCGCTTCTTGTTCCACCTGTTCCAAACTAACACTATCGCCCTCTACCTGCGAGTCTTGCTCTGGCTCATCTTCCTGATGGGCAACAATATTACCCACCTCAATCAGGCGAGGCTCAAAAATCTTGTAATAATTACCTTTGATCACTCTAGACAATTATTTCATCTCCTCCGCCCCGCGCAATAACTATTTCTCCTAACTCTTCTAAGCGGCGTATGACATTGACGATACGCTGCTGGGCTTCTTCCACATCCCGCAAACGTACCGGTCCCATAAATTCGATATCTTCTCGCAGCATCTCCGCTGCTCGCGAAGACATATTGGAAAAGATTTTTTCGGCAACTTCTGCACTGGCGCCCTTTAGAGCCAAAGCCAAATCCTGAGACTCCACTTCACGCAGCACACGCTGAACCGAACGATTGTCCAGCAGGACCACATCTTCGAAGACAAACATAAGTTTCTTGATTTCTTCGGCCAGTTCCGGATCCTGTATTTCCAATGCTTCCATAATGGTTTTCTCTGTTCCCCGGTCAACACGGTTGATAATTTCCACAACCGCTTTAACCCCGCCGGCATTGGTTAATTCCTGAGGAGCAATGGATGACAGCTTACGTTCCAGTACTCTTTCCACCTCCCTGATTACTTCAGGAGAGGTGGTATCCATAATCGCAATACGCTTGGCCACTTCCGACTGCCGTTCAGGAGGCAATGACGAAAGAATCAGGGCAGCTTTCTCAGGATCCAGATAGGCCAGAATCAGCGCTATAGTCTGGGGGTGTTCTGACTGAATAAAGTTAAGTAATTGCTGGGGTTCGGTCTTACGCATGAAATCAAAAGGACGTACCTGCAAAGAGGCTGATATCCGGCTGATTATCTCCATGGTTTTTTCTGTGCCGTAGGCTCTCTCCAGTACTTCTTTGGCATAGGCAATTCCGCCCTGTCCAATATACTTGCTGGCCAAGCACATTTCAAAAAACTCCCGGTATATAGCGTCCATGTTCTCGTTGGCTACATAACGAATATTAGCAATCTCCAGAGTAATCTGCTCAATTTCTTCTTCCGTCATATATTTAAATAATTGGGCAGATTTTTCGGGCCCAAGAAATATCATTAAATTGGCGGCTTTCTGCCGTCCTGTCAATGCTTTTTTGGCAGTTGCAACCACGCCTTATCACCTCGCATCCTCTGCCAACCAGGCTCGTATTGCCTGCACGGCATCTTCCGGATTTGTGTCGATCAGTCGTTCCACTTCCTGGCGTATCCGCTGTTTCTCTCTTTCTTCTGGTGTGAGGCTCTTGTCGATCAAATCTTCCAAACGCAATTCTTCCTCAGCAACAGTTTCAAATTCCCCGACCGGTTCCACACTTTCTCCAATAGCGGAACTCCTGCGCATCAAAACTATAATCAAAGCCAGCAACAGCAAAGCCAACAAAGCTATTATTACCGGCATAAAAGGTGACTGCAGCAAACGGCTAAGGCCAGATTCAGGTTCCGGTTCCGGCTGAGGTTCGGTGTAAAAATCGATGAAGGCTACCGAAATCTGGTCTTCCAGATTAATATTATCCGTACCACTTTCTCTCAGGCCGGTGGCACTGGCTACGATAGAGCGGATTTTTTCAATGCGTTCCTCCTCGGTTGCACCTAAGCTTTCCTGCTGAGGAGAGGAACGGTTAACCAGAACCGACACTGTCAATTTGTTGTAGTCAACACTTCCCGGAGAATACTTGGTGACTGTTTCTGTCCGGTTAATTTCATAATTGATGTCTTTGGTGTCTTTTTCATATGTAGACTCTCCCGCCTGGGGGTTGGCTTCCAGGTATTCAGGAATGTTGGTATCAACACCTGGTATTCCAACTGGTTGGATATTGGTCTGGGTGCTTGCTTCCCGGGTAATGGATTGACTGCGGATAAAGGGACCACCTTCATCATGGTAATAACGCTCGTCCACTTGTTCCTTATTGTCAAAAACCAGATCGGCATTAACCCGCACCACTGAATTATCCTGTCCCAGGGTTTTGTCCAGCATAGTCTGAATGGCTTTTTCCTTCTCTCTTTCAAAGGACCTTTTCAGCAGCATCTGGGCTTCTACCTGACTGGCAGCATTTTGCCCATCCAAAAATAGGCTGTCAGATAACAGGTTACCATACTGATCAATGATCACCACATTTTCAGGAGTAAGCCCCTTGACACTGTTGGATACCAGGTTGATTATTCCCTGGACTTCCCGAGCAGTTAAAGTCTGGTTATCATGAGTGCGTATGACCACCGAGGCTTTGGTTGGTTCCTCATCATCAGAAAATAGAGTATCTTCCGGTAAGGCCAGCATAACATTGGCAGCTTTTACTTTGTCCAATGCCTGTATGGTCCGGGCTAGTTCTCCCTGGAGGGCTTCCTGATATTTTACCTTTTTGTCCATTTGGGTTTCTCCAAAACTGCTGGTTCTGAATAATTCCAGCCCTGCTTGTCCCTTGGGCAGGTCTTCAGCGGCCAGTTTTAGGCGGGTAGTATATTTCACACCAGGGGGAACCAGGATGGTAGTACCCTGGTCTTCCAGTTGGTACGGTATTTTTTCTTCCTCCAGCTTTTCAACTATTGCAGCCGCATCCTTGTCCGTTAAATCAGTATATAGAACTTCCATGGATTGGGACGATCTGCCGCTGAAAAGCAATATTACTAATGCTATAACGATCAGAAGGCCTATTCCGGAACCAATTACTTTCTGATTTAAAGTTAATTTGTTCCAGTATTCCTTTATATTAATGCCTATCTGTTTAAGGTTGTTAATTAGGGATTCCATCCAACATACTCCTCAACACTTTTCAATATTAAAAACTACATTTGGATGCGCATTATTTCCTGGTAGGCTTCGACAAGTTTATTGCGTATTTCCAAAGTAAGTTGAAGAGCTAAGTTGGCTCTCTCATAGGCTAAAATTGTATTATGCAGATATTCTTCGTCACCCAAGGCCAATTTTTGGGCGCTTTTTGAGGCTTCTTTCTGTAATTGATCAACACTTTTCAAAGCGTTGTTCAAATAGGTTAAAAAGCTGTCTGAAGTAACCTGGTTTTCGTTAGGCTCTGCCAGGTGTCTTGGGGTAATACTGGTACCCAACAGTTCCAATCGCATTTAACGCCCTCCCTAACGTCCAATTTCCAAAGCTCTTGCGGCCATAGATTTTGTTGCTTCAATTACCTTGGCATTTGCTTCATAAGCACGAGTAGCCGAAATCATATTTATCATTTCTTCAACAATATTTACATTAGGATAATTGACATAACCTTGTTGGTCTGCATCAGGATGTGAAGGGTCATAAACTCTGCGAAAAGGAGACTCCGCTTCACTTACCTCCCTGATCTCCTTCACCCTTACTCCCAGGCCTGCTTGCTGGGAAAGCTTTTCCTGCATAATTCCCTTAAACCTGGAAGATGGCTGGGCTGAGCGCGCTTCAAATACCACCACTTGCCGGCGATATGGTCCGGTACCAGTACTGTTGCGAGTTGTCTCGGCATTGGCCATATTGTTGGCAATAGTATCCATACGCAGACGCTGAGCTGTAAGGCCAGATGCACTAATATCTAAACTGGACAGAAAAGGCATAATTAACTCCTCCCCGTAATTGCCAATCTCAGCAACCGAATCTCTTGAGTAAGACTGGTGCTCAAAGCATCATAATAAATACTGTTTTTAGACATTTTAGCTATTTCCGTATCAATATCTACATTATTCTTGTCGTTGCGATAGCTCAAATCATCAACCTGATAAATCTCAGGGCTGAAGCTGGCAGGTTTTCTCGCGACTTGAATGTGCCTGGGATTGGTTACTTTTAATGGAGTGGTTTTACGGGGTTCCTGCAAAAGCTGTCGCAGCTGATCTTCAAATAAGACTTCACTTCTTTTGAAATTTGGCGTATCCACATTGGCGATATTGTCAGCTATTACTCTATTGCGAAGTGCTGCCCCATCCATAGCATAGGAGAGCAGTTGGTGGGTTGGAGATTGCAATATCTTGTCAAACATGCCCATCACCTCATGCCCACTGTTCGACTTTTTTAATAGAAATTCCTTCTAATTAAATAATATTAGTGAAAAAGACCTAAATCTCCTGAAACAAATGAATTGCGTAATAATACAGGACCATCGGGAAAATTAAACAGAGCACAGTTGCTCGAGTCCCAGTAAATGGCCATTATTATGGACAAAAAAACTGTCCCTCAATCCCTTTTCGGATTGGGGACAGTTGCAGAGTTGTTCTCCGACGACAAAGAAATCTAGTGACGTTTTAGTTCGTCAAACAGGTAATCATTCAGCACTTTAATATAGGTACCCTTCATTCCCAGGGAGCGGGATTCAATAACCCCAGCACTTTCAAATTTTCGCAACGCACTGACAATCACCGAACGGGTAATTCCCACCTTATCAGCAATCCGGCTAGCTACCAGCAACCCTTCCCGGCTGTTTAATTCATCCATGATATGCTCAATGGCTTCTCTTTCCGAATAGGACAGGGTAGCCAAGGCAATTTGTACAGAGGCCTTCTTGCGAGCCTCTTCCTCAATCCGCTCCGTCCGCATACGCATTATCTCATTGGCTACTACAATGGCTCCGTACTCAGCCAGAACTATATCCTCATCACTGAATTCATGATTTTCGCGCATCATGATCAGAGTCCCTATGCGCCGTGCCCCCCCGAAAACGGGAGTAATGGACCAGATGCGCTTGGAACAGTCACAAGTCACATTGTTAGGATTAAATATACAGCGACGTCCTTCTTCCAGAACCAAATTGGTTTTGGTTTCATGCAGGTTCAATAACTCCTGGTTAAAACTTTCGGGGAAACGTTCCGCATGGCTTATCAAATGTTCAATTTCTTGACAGGTAGCCCCTTCATGAAAGGAATATCCAGCGATTCCTCCCCGGCGCCCCACTATAAATACGCTACATTCCAGGTTGCTAGCCAATACATCAGCCATTTCAAAAAAGTCTACCGGATTGCCGCCTATTTTTTGCAAGATTTTATTAATGGCTCTTGATTTTTCTAACAATGTTTTTGCCACTTGGATAAACCTCCTACAAGATGTATCTGCTAAGATCCTCGTCCTCAACGATCTTCTCCAGACGCTCGGCTACGTAGGCTTTGTCTATTTCAATGGTCTGACCTGCATATTGAGGAGCATCGAACAGTAAATCCTCCAGTACTTTTTCTATTACGGTATAAAGCCTTCGGGCGCCTATATTCTCCGTTTTGGCGTTTACCTCAAAAGCAATATCCGCAATATAATCAATAGCTTCCTCCGTAAAATGGATGTGTACCTTTTCCGTCTCTAAAAGAGCAACATATTGTTTGACTAGGGAATTGTGGGGTTCCGTAAAAATACGCCGCAAATCTTCACGAGTAAGGCTTTCCAACTCCACGCGAATTGGGAAACGCCCTTGCAGTTCAGGAATTAGATCTGAAGGTTTGCTCACATGAAAGGCACCTGCAGCGATAAAGAGTATATGGTCCGTTTTAACCGGTCCATATTTGGTAACTACTGTACAACCTTCGACAATAGGAAGTATATCTCTCTGTACTCCCCCACGAGAAACATCAGGTCCATACCCGCTATCTTTGGCGGCAATTTTGTCAATTTCGTCGAGAAATATAATGCCGTCCTGTTCCGCTCTCCTGATAGCTTCACGATATACTTCGTCCATGTCCATCAAACGCTGCGCTTCTTCCTGGGTAAATATTTTTCTGGCTTCTTCTACGGTAACCCGCCGTTTCTTACGTTTTTTGGGGATTAGGTTGCCTAACATGTCCTGCAGGTTAATCCCCATTTCTTCTACTCCGGAGCCGGAAAAAACCTCCATAAAGGAAATATTGTTTTCCTCAACTTCGATTTCGATAATTTCATCTTCCAGCTCCATACGGGCTAACTTTTGACGTACAATCTCCCGCTTTTGCTCAGCATCCCGCACACGGGCGTCAAAGTTATCTTCCTGGTCATTGGAGTCGCTTACTCCTCCCAGAAAGAAATCGAAGGGGCTTTTGGGGGCACGGCTTTTCTTTCTAGGCAACGGGAGTATGCAGTCAACAATACGTTCCTCAGCTAATTGTCTAGCTTTGTCTTCCACCTCCTCATATTTTTCGCTTTTCACCATACGGATAGAAGTTTCTACCAGATCCCTTACCATAGAATCTACATCGCGGCCAACATAACCAACTTCCGTAAATTTAGTGGCTTCTACTTTGATGAAAGGAGCCTTCACCAGACGGGCTAAGCGCCTGGCAATCTCTGTTTTGCCGACTCCTGTTGAACCGATCATAATTATATTCTTAGGATAGACCTCATCTCTTAAGTCCT
Organism: Syntrophomonas sp. DTU018; assembly: GCA_001513155.1. Lineage (GTDB taxonomy): Bacteria > Bacillota > Syntrophomonadia > Syntrophomonadales > Syntrophomonadaceae > DTU018. The sequence goes on along the minus strand of LFSR01000032.1, from coordinate 130,497 downwards.
CCGGCAGCATCTTGCGGCGATAGCGGTTGCGCAAGGCAATGGCAACAGCTTTTTTAGCGGCTTGCTGACCAACAATATACTTGTCCAATTCTTCCACTATTTCCCGGGGCGTCATATTAAAAGACTGCACACTTGTCTTCCTTTCTTCTAATGATCAATTGTTTGTACTGTTATCTCGTTATTGGTGTAAACACAAATTTCCGAAGCAATCATAAGGGCTTCACGCACAATCTCTTCAGCATTCATTTGGGTATGACGGGCTAGGGCTCTGGCTGCGGCAAGTGCGTAAGATCCCCCAGAACCAATAGCGGCTATGCCATCATCAGGTTCGATTACTTCACCGGTACCGGAGATAATGAACATTTTTTCCCGATCTGCTACTAACAGCAGGGCTTCCAGACGTCTCAGCACCCGGTCGGTCCTCCATTCCCGGGCTACTTCCACTGCCGCCTTAGTTAAATTACCATTAGCCTGCTTCAGCTTCTCTTCAAACTTGGCAAACAAAGTAAAGGCATCAGCAACTGCTCCCGCAAATCCCACCACCACATTCCCGTCATAAAGCTTTTTAATCTTATTGGCATGATGCTTTACCACAGTGTTTTGACCCATGGTAACCTGTCCGTCTCCGCCTATGGCAGTTTGATTGCCTTTACGCACGGCTACGATGGTGGTTGCTTGAAACATATGCATTACCTCCGCGGATGGGTTTCGTGGTAAACCTGCTGGATATTTTCCGTAGTAATATGGGTATATATCTGGGTGGTAGACAGCTTTACATGTCCTAACAGTTCCTGCACCGAACGCAAATCAGCCCCGGCATTCAATAAATGGGTAGCAAAGGAATGTCTTAAGGTATGGGGACTAACTTTTTGATTAAGGGCAACTTCCTTCACATATTTGTTTATGATATTACGTACGCTTCTTTCCGAAAGCCGTGTACCAAATTTATTTAAAAACAAAATATCGGTCGAGCTTTTTTGCAAGTAAGGCCGCCCCTTGTCCAGGTATTCCTTCAAGCTGCTTATAGCTTGGCTGCCCAAGGGAATTATGCGTTCTTTGCTTCCTTTGCCGAATACTTTAATCATTTCCTCGTCAAAATAAAGATTGTTTACGTTCAAGCCCACCAATTCACTAACTCTTAATCCTGCGGCATAAAGGGTCTCCAAAATTGCTTTATCCCGTAGTCCTAAAGGTTTGGAAACATCCGGGGCATCCAGAAGCAATTGTATTTCTAAAGGGTAGAGAAATTTCGGCAGCCGCTTGTCCTGTTTGGGAGTAGAAACTGCCGCTATAGGGTTATTCTGCAGGATGTTCTCCCTGCACAGGTAACGAACAAAGGAACGCAGGGCAGCTAGCTTTCTGGCCATAGTAGAGCGGCTCATGCCCTGCTCCTGCATATTAATCAGATATTCACGCACAGATTTGTGATTTAAAAAATCAGCGGAAACGTTATCGTGGGGAATGGAATACTTGTCGGCTAAAAATGAAAATAATTGTGTTAAATCGGTTCGATAACTGACTAATGTTAATGCAGATGCATTTTTCTCCACGCGAAGATAGTCGAGAAAACCCTCTATATGCTTAACCAGCATATCATCGCCTCTGTCTTTTCCTCTAAAGCCCATGCTAGCATATGCCTGTCAAAATTACAACTATACAAGCAACAATTCTGAAAATTCCCGCGCCTGTTGCAAAGCACGTTCTACATAGAGCTGATAGCGCATTTTGCGATCTTTAACCCCGGGTACCAGCTCAGGCAATAGACCAAAACTAGCGTTGATAGGCTGAAAGTTAGTCCGGTTGGCGGTGGCAATAAACCTCAGCAGGGAACCTATCATGGTATATTCACCTGGTATAATCGGTTCCTGCCCCTTAAACAGGCGGCTGGCATTAACTCCGGCGATAATACCGGTAGCAGCTGATTCCATGTAGCCCTCCACCCCGGTTATCTGACCGGCAAAGAGTATGCAGGGATTGCTTCTTAGCTGCAGGGTGGGATGCAGTAATTCCGGACTGTTAATGTAAGTGTTGCGATGCATTACTCCGTAACGCACAAATTCCGCCTTTTCCAGACCCGGAATCATCCGGAATATCCTGTCCTGTTCACCCCATTTGAGACGAGTCTGGAACCCTACCAGACCGTAGATTCTTCCCTCCCGGTCTTCCTGGCGCAGCTGAACCACCGCGTAAGGCCGGGAGTTGTCGTGAGGGTTCTTAAGCCCCACCGGACGCATGGGACCATATCGCAAGGTATCTATTCCCCGTCGGGCCATTACTTCTACCGGCATGCAGCCACTAAAAAACAAGCCCTGGTCCACACTGTGCCCCTCGGCCACATCTGCCTCCACCAAAGCATGATAAAACTTTTCGTATTCTTCCTTGGTCAAGGGGCAATTGAGATAATCGTCGCCCCCCTTACCGTAACGGGAGGCTCGAAATACTTTAGTCATATCCAGGCTTTCGGCCGTTACGCTGGGAGCAACTGCATCATAGAAATACAGGTTTTCCTCTCCAGTTATACTCTGCAAACACTGCCACAGCTTTCCGGAAGTAAGGGGTCCGGTAGCTATTACCACCAACTGGTCTTCGGGGATGCTGTCTGCTTCCCGACGGATGATTTCAATGCGCTGGTGACCTTCAATAACACTGGTAACTTTTTGAGCAAACAAATCCCTATCTACAGCCAGGGCACTGCCAGCCGGAACCCTGGTTTCTTCAGCACATTGCAACAGCAGAGAACCCAGGATTCTCATCTCCCTTTTCAGCAATCCCTGGGCGGTATCTTTCTGATCTGATTTAAGGGAGTTGCTGCAGACCAATTCAGCCAGATAAGGGGTTCGATGGACGGGAGTATTCTTAATGGGCCGCATCTCCCACAGCTTGACATCAATCCCCTGGTTGGCAATGTAATAGGCAGCTTCGCATCCAGCCAAACCGCCTCCAATAACATGCACGGCTGCCAATTATGCTTTCACTTCCTGACGATGCTTGCAATTATTATTTTGACAAATTATATGAGTACCATGGTTACGATCACTTTTCTCAACCATAGCATCACCGCACTGAGGGCACTTCGCACCGGTAGGCTTGTTCCAGGAACGGAAATTACAGTTGGGATAATTGCTGCATCCGTAAAACTTGCGTCCTTTTTTGGTTTTCAATACCAAGATATTGCCGCCGCAGAAAGGACATTTAACCCCAGCATCTTCGTTGACCGATTCGGTGTGCCGGCATTCGGGGAAACCCGAGCAAGCTAAAAACTTGCCGAAACGACCGTATTTTATCAGCAGAGGACGCCCACATTCGGGGCAATCCTTGCCGGCTTCTTCATCTTTTATTTCCACTTTCTCGATACGCTGCTGGGCTCTTTTCAAATCTTCGGCAAAGGGCTGGTAAAAGTCCCGGATTACCTGGCGCCATTCCAATTGTCCTTCTTCTATAAGATCCAATTCTTCTTCCATTTTGGCGGTAAACTCAACTTCCATAATATTATTGAAATTTTCCTTGAGCAGGTCAACTACGATGAAACCCAGTTCGGTAGGAACAAACTGCTTGTTCTGCCGCTCCACATAGCGCCGTTTCAAAATAGTATCGATTATCGGCGCATAGGTACTGGGCCGGCCAATATTCTTCTCCTCCAGGAGTTTTACCAAACTGGCTTCGGTAAAGCGGGGCGGCGGCTGGGTGAAATGCTGTTCCGCCTGTAAGCTTTCCAGGTTCAGTTTTTCGTTTATTTCCAGGGGCGGAATATAGCTTTTCCCTTCCTCTTCTTCCTGATCATTGTACACTTTTTTGTATCCGGCAAATTTCAATTGGGAGGATGAAGCGCGAAACAGGTAATCACCTGCTTTTATATCCACGGAAATAGTATCATACACCGCCGGAGTCATTTGACTGCTTACGAAACGCTCCCATATCAGCTTGTAGAGGCGGTATTGATCCCGGGTGAGGTAAGGTTTTACCGACTCAGGAGTACGATACACGGAAGTGGGGCGTATAGCTTCATGAGCATCCTGAGCTGATTTGCGGCTTTTATATTGATTTGGTTCAGAGGGCGCATACTCCGGACCATAGTGTTCAGTAATAAAGGCCAGAGCTTCCTGCTGGGCTACGCTGGAAACACGGGTAGAGTCAGTTCTTAAATAAGTGATCAAACCTACTGTACCCTCTTTTCCCAGTTCCAGACCCTCATACAGTTCCTGAGCCACCCTCATGGTACGCTGGCTGTAAAAATTCAATTGTTTGGAGCTTTCCTGCTGCAAGGTGCTGGTTATAAAGGGCGCCAATGGTCTTTTGCGCTTTTCTTTCTTTTCTATTTCAATAACTATAAAATCTTGTTTGGCTAGATCATCAGCAATGCGGTTTTTCTCTGCTTCATTGGGAATGCTGATTTTTTCGCCGCGATAACTGACCAGCTTGCAATTCAAGCTTTCCTTGTCCTTGGTTTGCAGAATTGCTTCGATAGTCCAGTATTCTTCAGGAACAAAATTCTGTATCTCCTGCTCCCGTTCACATATCAGCCTAACAACTACCGACTGAACCCGGCCGGCACTTAGTCCTTTGCGTACCTTGCTCCACAGCAAGGGACTTAGATTGTATCCTACCAATCTATCCAATACTCTTCTGGCCTGCTGGGCATTAACCCGATTGAGGTCAATGGGCCGTGGTTTCTTGATAGCTTTTTTCACGGCTTCTTTGGTAATTTCATTAAACTCAACCCGGCATTTGGCATCAGCAGGAATACGCATGGCATTTTGCAGATGCCAGGCAATAGCTTCCCCTTCCCGGTCTGGGTCAGTGGCTAACAGCACCTGCTCCGCTCTCTGGGATTCATCCTTGATTTCCTTAAGTAAATCCCCTTTCCCGCGGATAGTAATATACTGGGGTTCAAAGTCATTATCTATATCAATGCCCAGTTTACTCTTGGGTAAGTCTTTAATATGTCCTATGGATGCCTTTACCCGGTACCCTTTGCCCAGGAATTTGCTCAGAGTTTTTGCTTTGGCTGCTGACTCAACAATCACCAGAGTCGTATCTGCCAAACAGATCACCTCTCCATGAATATTATCGTGTTCTATGTGCCAAGGATCATCTAACGTATCCTAACATAGTAATTACCCGGGGTTGACGTCACTATCCCCTTTAGCTCCAGTTTTAGCAGCAAAGAACTCAAGGTTCCATGATCCAGGCTGGTTCGCTGCAGCAGTTCATCAAAATGAATTCCATCAACTTCAATCAGCTGCAGTATTTCAGCTTCTTCACTGTCCTCTTCTGCAAACAACATGCCTTCCACCATAATCGGCGGTGAAGCCAATTGCCAATTAAAGTTAGGGTACTCGCTTATGATATCTTCAACGTCCATAACAAGTTTGGCTCCCTGCTGAATCAGGCGATTGGTTCCCACACTGTTTTTACTGGTTATGGGCCCGGGTACGGCCATAACATCTCGTCCCTGTTCCAAAGCCAAATCAGCTGTAATGAGGGCACCGCTGCGTTCCCTGGCTTCCACCACAATTACTCCCCGGCTCAAACCGGATATAAGACGATTGCGCATAGGAAAGTGTTTGGAATCCGGCGGTGAGTCCATAGGAAATTCACTGATTATTAGTCCCTGCATTCGGATGCGTTCATACAGGGATTGATTTTCCCGGGGATAAACCACATTTATTCCGCTGCCGAGAACTGCTATAGTAGTACCGGTATTAAGAGCCCCGACATGAGCCTCGGCATCAATTCCTCGGGCCATGCCGCTCACTACTACAACCCCGTAAGCCGCTAATTCTTCACCTAGTTTTCTGGCAGTAGTCCGCCCATAATGAGTGGCATTTCTGGAACCCACTATGGCCAAACAAAAGCTATTCCATAATTCCAAGTTACCTGCACAGTATATTACAAAAGGCGGATTATGAATAGTCCTCAATAATTCCGGATAGTTGTCATCTAATACGGAAACAACCTGAAAGCCATGGGCTTCAATTCTTTCAAGACAATCCCAGGATGTCCGGGAGCGACGCCTTTGGATCAATTCATTCACTGCCTCCGGCGGCAGAATTTCGTATAAATCCGCCTCATTTGCTTGATACAATTGAGTAAAACTGCCCCGCTCATGGAAAGCTTTCCATAAAGTAGCAGCCCCAACCCCACACAAGGCATGGATTTCACATAGTGCTTCTTTCTCAGTTCGATCCATCCGCTATCTCCCCGCTTTTAATGAACAAATGAAACTCTATCGCCATTGATACCATAAATATTTAGGCAAAGCAAGAATTTTACCTTCTTTTTCCTATATGGCAATTATTTGTTATTATATGTGAGTTACATTATTTACTTCTGCTAATAAAACGGCCGGCGGGAAAAATATTATTGAAAAATATATGAAAGGAGTGATGCCTTTGCTTTCCACTCTTTTGAATTTGATGGATATAAAGCACTCTCTGAGTAAAAAAGTAATGCACCGAGATAGGATTGACCCAGGCACATTCAGCATGCTGGAGCCAGGGTGGTGGGTGCTGCATGCTATAGCTATCACTGGAGTATACCTGTTAGGACGCCGCATGCAGCATCGCTAGAATAAGCCGGTAATGAGGGAGGAAAAATGCGTATATTTTCTTATGAGCCTTTATCATTTATTCGCTATCGCCTGCGCAGTACTCTGGACCGGGAAGACGTACTGGACGAAGATGTCTATGATGATGTCTGGCTGCCTTTGGGCGATGACAAGGAAACTGATATTCATAGGCTTTTGAAACAGCACCGGATTCGTAAGTAATAAGTAATATGTACAGGAGTTTGGTATAGATTGGATATGGGGGAGACCAGTGCAGTTACAGCAGAGTTATGGGCATTTTAACTGGTCCTCCCTGGATATCCCAGACTTGCACTGCCAAGGGCTGGCTGATTTCGTCAAGCTTAAGGCTAACCCAGTCGGGAACCCTCTGCCCTCTTTTGGCTGGAATAACTTGCCGCAGGGATATGAAATTCTCACCATTTAACCAGCCTATCTCCCAGAAATCGATCCAGGCCAAGCTGGGCGGTCGGTTGTCCTTGGGCTGATAGGACTGCAGGCTAATGGTTAATTCATTGCCGAATAAATTGGAAAAGTATTCTGCTGCAACTGATAAGTCACCGGGCGGGGAAGGTTCCGGTTGAGTGGAACTGACTATAAAAGGCCGGCTACTGGATCTGATTAGCCTGTGAATACTGGTTTGAATAGCATATATGCTGTTGTCACTCATTACCCACCGGCGCCCCAGGTTTTCGCAGGCTTCTCCAGTGGTTCCTGAACCGCAATAGAAATCCCCTACCAGAGAGTTTTCCGCAGTTGCGGCTTGCAGGATGCGCTGTACCAGTTCCACTGGTTTTTGGGTGGGAAACTTCCAGTTGCTGTTGGCTGTGGGGCTGAGAATTTTGGGTATGTCATGCCACCAGTCCTGCAGCAGTGCCCCTCTGCTGTCCAGCTTATAACGATCCCCTTTAACTTTGGTAAGACCTCTTTGTATAGTGCCTGGGGAATAAGGCCGGTACTGGGGATTAAAAATATAGTCCGCTCCCCGGCTGTACCAAAATATAACATCATGCTTGCGATGAAAATGGCGCCGGGTTCCGCTGCCCCCTCCATAGCACCAGACAATCTCATTGACAAAGCGCTGGGGAGAAAAAACTTCATCCAGAATTATCTTTACATAATGGGAGGAATGGTAATCCAGGTGAATAAACAGGCTGCCCTGTTCCGACAAAAGTTCCTTTATCATAGCTATTGACTCATAGATATGCTGCAGGTAAGAGGCCAGATTCCGGTAGCCAATGTCACGAAATACCCGCTGTTTGACCCGCTGAGTTCCGCCGGGAGTATCAACTTTTATCTGGGCATAATAGTCACTGTCGGTTAAATATGGCGGATCTATGTATATGCAGTCAAAGCTGTTCTGATAGCCATTATCCAGCAGCCATGCCATTACCTCATGATCCGTGCCTAAGCATAGCTGGTTGTTCACCTGAAAAAGAGGCTTATTAAGGGTGTTTTGGTTGGCGCAGGGGAATACCGTCTGCTGGGTATAATATTCATAGTTTTTTACCTCTGGCAGCTTTTTCCCGCACCAGTACAGAACTATATCATCCTGGCCCATTCTCCTACCTCCGTTTATGCCACCATTGTAACAAAAAAAGGAGTCTGCTCATAGCAACTCCTCCATGGTATGGCCTTCTAAGATAGGAGCAGAGCTATTTGGCTATGATCTCAGTTTGCACCAGGTTATCATAGGTAAAAGCCAATTCACTGGCAGAGTACTGTTCCGTAATAGGCAGCAGCAATGCCAGAATAATACCTATCAAGCATATCACCAGCAAGTTTTTGTACATCGAACCTTTCCATGCGCTCCTTTCAAATATATTTGCGCAGTTGTTTTAAGGCGGCTTTCTCCAGCCGGGAGACCTGAGCTTGGGATATGCCGATCTCATCGGCAACTTCCATCTGAGTTTTTCCTTGGAAAAAACGCAGCGATATTATGTGTTTTTCCCGATTGTTGAGCTTTTTCATAGCTTCTTTGATAGCTATCTCTTCCAGCCAAGACTCGTCGGTATTACGGTCATCACTGATTTGATCCATGACCAGGATAGGATCTCCCCCATCATTGTAAATGGGCTCAAACAAGGAAACCGGTTCCTGAATAGCATCCAGGGCAAATACCACTTCTTCCCGGGGAATCTGCAGCTCTTCAGCTATTTGGGCAATAGTTGGTTCAGATCCATGTATTGATACCAGTTTTTCTCGAACCTGCAGAGCCTTATAAGCAATATCCCGCAAAGATCTTGATACTCTTACCGCATTGTTATCCCTTAAATAACGCCGGATTTCTCCAATAATCATAGGAACTGCATAAGTTGAAAACCGGACATTTTGACTTAAATCAAAATTGTCAATGGCTTTTATTAAGCCAATACACCCTACCTGGAAAAGATCATCCACATATTCGCCTCTGTTGCTGAACCTTTGAATAACACTTAAAACCAGGCGGAGATTGCCTTGAATCAACTGCTCCCGAGCAGAAGCATCTCCTGATTGCATGGCTTGGAACAATTCCCTCATTTCTTCGTTCTTTAACACGGGAAGTTTGGAAGTATTGACTCCACAGATTTCAACTTTGTTAATCAAAGCGTCCTGCTCCTTCCCCTTGAGTTTAAATGGGTTGCTGCTTATGTTTTAGTTCACAGTGCGATTTAGCTGAGAGGCGTCATTGTAGCAATACTGTTAATAAAAGTATTCTCGCTGACCAGGGGAATTATTCTGGGTTCTGAATCAGTGCCTATTAAAAAAACGGTTCCATTTTTAAAGTGGAACCGTCAGACTGTCAAAGAAGTCTTTTAGCGGTTAGACGTTTGAGATTGCCACGCCCCTCCGGGGCTCGCAATGACACATAAGACGGCCTTTTGGTATGTCTTCGCGAGGAGCGTAGCGACGTGGCGATCTCTTTTAGCTAATTTTTTAACACTCTCACGGTTTCATTTTTAAAGTGGAACCGGTGAAGACAAACAAGTTTTCCAGCAGATAGAGTTACTCAATTTTTCTGATCTCCCGCTGCAAACGCTTCAAGATGCGCTTTTCCAGACGGGATATATAGGATTGGGAAATCCCCAGAATATCGGCCACTTCCTTTTGGGTTTTCTCCACCCCGTCCTCCAGGCCAAATCTCAGCTTAATTATGGTTTTTTCCCGGGGATTCAGCTTATGCATAGCCTGCCAGAGCAGGTGCTTTTCCACATCCCCTTCAATCTTCTTATATATCATGTCGCTCTCCGTGCCCAAAACATCGGACAGCAGCAGTTCATTGCCGTCCCAGTCCACATTAAGAGGCTCATCCAGAGATACTTCCGCCCGGTTTTTCAAGTTGCGGCGCAGGTACATCAATATTTCATTCTCAATGCAGCGGGAAGCATAGGTGGCTAATTTGATATTTTTCTTGGGTTCAAAAGTATTCACCGCTTTAATTAATCCGATGGTACCGATGGATACCAGATCTTCAATGTTGATGCCGGTATTTTCAAATTTTTTGGCTATATAAACTACCAAGCGCAGGTTGTGCTCAATCAGCTTAGCCTTAACTGCCATATCCCCCTGATCCAACCGGGAAATCAAATCATATTCTTCCTGCTCCTTTAAGGGCGGGGGAAGCACTTCCGTTGAGCCAATATAATGTATGAACTTGGGTTTCTGCCGGGCTAACAGCCAGTACAGAAAATAGAGGCGCAATTTCCAGATCGACAATCTTTTCATGCTTACTCCCCCTATCCATTATTAAGTATTTCTAAAGGTATCAGGAGTTGGTAATGTTCCTCTGGGCTGAGCTTATCCTGGTAAATGCCCACTACCATATTGCTATGTTTAATACTGTTATTACCTAAGCCGACCCGGATGGCATCAGCCCGGATCCCTACCAGCAATCCATTTTTTTTGCCAATAGAGGTAAAAGGAATCAATCTCAACCGGTTAGCCCAACTGCTTTGACTCAATCTATCCAGCATTTCTTCCTGGTTGCAGCTGTCTTCCAGGGCGCTTTGGAAATCCGCAGGCAGACAATCTTTCAGCAGTTGATACTCAGCAATAATCACCGGCCGGTTGGTAAGGGGATCTCGCAAACCATTGCCCGTATCAACAAATCCCTGACCAGAACAGCGGTTACCGCCAAAAGTAAGTTGTACCGGGAATTTCAACAACTGGGGCAGGATACGCTCGTTAAACCAGCTTTTCCCATATATGCCCAATAACAGCGCACAGCTGATGCCGGCCAGCAGCCACCAATATGAATAATCGAACTGATAAGATGACTGAACCAGATAAGAAAAGCCCAGGCTGGCTCCCGCCACCAGGAAATTAATACCGTAAAACAACAGCATGCTCTTGGCTAGATCCTTCCAGGTACGGGGCAAAACAGCCACTATAACCAAAAAAACTGAGAACAGTACTTTAAACGGAAGTGAATACCAAAAAGACAGTTCCGGGAACAAATACCCTACTGCATATATGCCGCCCAGTCCGGCTGCGATAACAATGCGGATATAAGAGACAGGTATTCCTGTTAACCGAACTGTAACCCATAGGATTAAAAAGTCCATGATGAAGTTAACCAGAAAAGTTATATCCGCGTATACTCTTGACCCCATAATGCCAGCACCTGGTACCTTTCCCAGCGGTCAATTTTACGCTAATTAATGGTTATGTCTTTATATTTGTGATAATGTATTCCACATTATACCAATGGATGAGATGGGAATTTGTTGCTTTAGCAAAGCTTGCTCAACTATAATCGGCCAGAAAAGCAAAAAAACCGGGAAATGTCTTCCCGGTTCGTTATCGTTAAGTTATTTCCTTCTCAGGAAAGGAGGAATCTCCAAATCGCTTTTATCGAAGAAGGACACCGGTGTATCCAGAACCCGACTGCGGGGAGTCTCCGGTACAGCAGGCCGGGCTGTGGAAAAGCCGGTAGCGATCACAGTCACTCTAACCTCATCATTGAGAGATTCATCAATGTTGGCGCCGAATATAATGTTAGCTTCCTCGTCAGCTGCTTGATGGATAATCTCTGCAGCTTCATTTATTTCAAACAGGGTCAGGTCGTTGCCGCCGCTTATATTAAACAGGACTCCTTTGGCTCCGTCAATGGAGGTCTCCAAAAGAGGACTGGAAATGGCCATCCTCGCAGCTTCAGCAGCCCGGTTTTCACCTTTGGCACGGCCGATTCCCATTAATGCGGAGCCGGTATTCTGCATAATGGTCTGAACATCAGCAAAGTCACAGTTTATTATTCCCGGTACGGCAATGAGATCGGATATTCCCTGTACCCCCTGGCGCAGTATATCATCGGCTATTTTAAAGGCATCATTAAAGTTGGTATGCTTGTCTACTACCTGCAGAAGGCGATCATTGGGAATGGTAATCAAGCTGTCCACCTGTTCCCGCAGGGCTTGAATGCCGCGTTCAGCCTGGGCACTGCGCTTACGTCCTTCAAAAGCAAAGGGCTTGGTAACTACACCAACCGTAAGGGATCCTAATTCCTTGGCGATACGGGCAATAACCGGAGCACCACCGGTACCGGTTCCCCCGCCCATACCGGCAGTAACAAAAACCATATCGGCTCCCATTAAGGCTCTTCTTATTTCTTCGTTGGATTCCTCAGCAGCCTTCATGCCAATCTCCGGGTCAGCACCAGCACCTAAGCCTTTGGTCAATTTGGCTCCTATCTGAATTTTTGATTCTGCTTTGGACATATATAGAGCCTGAGCATCGGTGTTAACCGCTATAAACTCAACTCCTTTTAGCCCAGCTTCAATCATCCGGTTAATGGCGTTGTTTCCTCCGCCACCGACTCCTATTACCTTGATATTAGCAAATTGCTGCATCTCGACATCGAAATCCAACGGCATTGCAAAACCTCCCCTGCTTTACCGAAATAAGTCTTTAAACCAATAGGTTAATCGATCAATTAAACCCATAAAACGTGGACTCTCCTCTTGTTTGCTGGCTCTCTGCCGAGCCGAATATAATAACCCTCCTAAAACCACAGCATTTTGGGGGCGATTAAAATCAGGGGGTAAACCCTTAACATTCTCCGGCAAACCCACCCTGACCGGGACTGATATGTATTCTTCCATTAATTCAGCAAATCCCACTAATTTGGCACCACCGCCGGTTAATACTATACCCCCCGGCATACGATTCAGGCATTGGAACTGTTTGAGTTCCGCATAAATCAATTCCGTCATTTCAGTTACCCGGGCAGAAATTATTTCGGCGATGACCTGCTGAGATACTTCCCGGGCTTCTTTCCCCTGTATATTATGAACATGTACCACCATATCACTCTTAGCCATTTCCGGGCTAGCTACTCCATGGATTTCCTTGATGCGGTTGGCTTCTTCCATGGAAGTACGCAGCACAATGGCCAAATCCTTAGTAATATATTCACCGCCGATGGGCAGAACCGAGGTCTGCAGGACACTTCCTTCTTCAAAATAAGTTACTTCCGTAGTTCCTCCGCCGATATCTACCAGAACTACTCCCATTTCCATTTCTGCCGGTAATAATACAGATTCTGCCCCTAACAGGGCAGTATACATCAAGTCATCCACATGCAGATTTATTCGCTGGGCGCTTCTCTGTAAGTTTTGAATGGCAGCTATAGCCCCTACTACTATAGCTACCTCAGCCTCTAAACGGCTTCCTACCATTCCAACCGGATCTTTTACTCCATCATAGCTATCCACTATATACTGGCGCTCAATAATCTGTATGATCGCTTTATCCAGTGGCAAAGACAGGTTGCGGGCTGAGTATAATACGCGCTCCTTGTCCTCCTGGGTAATTTCATAGGTGGGGTTGGCGACGGCTATAACAGCATGGTTATTCAGAATCGAAATGCTTACTCCGGAAAATCCCAGCAAAGCACTGTAGACCTCAATACCGGTAAGACGTTCCAGTTCGCTTAAGCAATTATCTATGGACTTGGCAGTACTTTCAATATCTATGATGCTTCCTTTACGCAGTCCGAAGGAGGGAACTTTTGTTAAGCCTAACAAATGAACATCTTGCCCGTGGACTTCGGCCATGGCTGCTTTAACAAAGCTGGTACCAATATCCATGCTTACCAGGATGTTTCGTTTCTTAATGTAAACGCACCCCTCACTTGAAGTCCTAATAAAAAATACAACACGAGGAATCTAATTCCTCTTTCCCGGCAGGTAAATAATCAGTATTTTTTCAAAAGATAACGGCGAATGATCCCCAGGTTCTGAAAAATTCTGACCCCGAAAACCACTACTGCTGCCAGGTAAAGCTCCACTCCCAACCGGTCGCCAAGGTAGGCTAGTCCGGCTGCTAATACCATATTAACTATAAATCCACTTATAAAAATGGTATTGTCAAAACCATCCTCCATGTAGGCACGAATACCGCCGAACACTGAATCCAATGCTGCCAGTATCGCAATGGACATGTATTTGGCATATATTGCCGGCATTAATACCGGTATGGAAAAACCGATTATCAGACCAACCAGTAAGCAAAAAAGGATCAACAGCCACATTCCATTATTCCGCCTCTTCCTTGTATTCAACGGGTAGTGCGTAATCGAACTTAAAACTGCCGGTGTAAGCAGGTATTTCTACCTTCTCCAATTTTTGTATCTGAACCGGCATTCCCAGCACTTTAAGCTGTTCCAGTCGGCCACCCGGCATAAGCAGGCCGCTCTCCAGTATATCTGGATTACCAATCACTCTTATCTCAAAGGGAGGAGCAATTCTGTCCGCGTTTACTATTATAGTCGGGCCAGCACAGCGAATTTCGGACATGGCGATAATACGCTTGCCATTTACTGATATGGCTTCAGCCCCGGAAGATTTTAATTCGTTTACAATATTTAGCAAATCATAATCGTGGACAATATAGGCGTTGGCGTTTTCTCCCACCTGATAATAAAGGGGACTGTCATCTACTGTCAAAATGATACCGGGTCCTTCCACGGCAGCTAAACCAGCTGCCATGTTAGCGTCAATGATTTCTTGCTGCAGATCGGCCAGAGCTTGGTCGGTTTGGCGGAAATTGGACAATTTAGAGCGTAGTCCCAAAACTTCTTCTGCCAAGGCATCCCGTTCACTGGTTACGGTTTGCAGCTTCTGGGTTAATTCTTCAATCCGGCCATCGGTCTGGGTAGCTTGGATAGCAGCCGTAGTTCTGAATTGTACTGCCAGCATAATCCCCAGAATTAAACAAACTAGAGCTATTGATATTTGCGCTCCCTTACTCCGCATTATTATCACCTTTCTCAGTTCTGTCACCCGGAGGTCCTGACCACCGGTTGCCCTTTATAGCGGATATCAACATAAACTAAAGCTTCCTGTCCTGACTTATCAAAGTCCTGTTCCAATTGAAAAACCTGGTTCATGGCCGATAATTTCTCATCCAAGCGTTCATCTTTTCCAAACCTGATTTCGGTTCCTTCTATTGTATATATAATTAATTCCTGATTGCTTACAGTATAATGAAAATCTGATATTCTCTCCTGCTCCTGTTCAGAGAGTCCATCCCATACCTTGCGGATTAAAGCAATACCCTGAGATTCCAGAGCTTGTCCCGGCAGAATTCCCTGAGGAACAGGATCAATGGTAATCACCGGCAATTCCAGGCTTGGGAACAGCAGGCTTTTGTTAATACAAACCCCTTCGTCATCAACAATTAAAAATTCATTATTGGCAGGTACCACCGCCCACATTGTCCTCTCGCTGACCTGAATTTCCAAAGCCCTTGGCAGGTGCCGAACCAGATGAGCCTGCTTTATCATGGGATGTATTTCTACTGCTCGGGATACCAAGTTTTCATCAGCGGAGAATAAATTGATTCCTTCTTCAAGGCCGGATAGTTCAATTATATCATGCTTGGGAACAGCTGAATTGCCTGTAACCGTTATTGTATCAACCTGAAAAAAAGAACTGTGCAGAAAGAAATATACACAGATCATTGCCAACAACAGGAAGATGGATGCACGAAAAAACCTGCGAGGTGTGCCCTTCATCAGAAGTAATCCTCCATCCCCAGATTCCGTATGCTTGATTATAACAGAAAATTTTTGTAAACGCATTATTAAAAGTTCAGAGGGGCCTTGCCCTTAGGTCCTAGGCCCCCTGGTTATATCTGCGCCGAGGCTCTGCAATTTAACATGAATTTTATCATAACCCCGGTCTATATGATCCACCCGGTGAATCTGGGTTTCTCCCTCAGCAAATAATCCGGCAAGAATTAAAGCGGCACCGGCTCGAAGATCAGTAGCTTCAACGGATGCTCCTTCCAACCTGTTTTTCCCTTTTATTATAGCTACTCTGCCCTCCACTTTGATATCAGCTCCCATGCGGCGCAGCTCCTGAACATGCATAAAACGATTTTCAAAAATAGTCTCCACCAGCACACTGGTTCCTCGTACCGAAGACAGCAAAGCCATGAACTGAGGCTGCATGTCAGTGGGGAATCCGGGATAGGGCATAGTCTTGATATCACAAGGCCGCAAACGGCCTCCCCCTACTACTTTGATTCCTGAATTGGAGGTAAGAACTTCCACTCCTATTTCCCTCAGCTTGGAAACTACAGATTGAACGTGTTCCACCACCACATTCTCAATAGTTACTTCTCCCCTGGATATAGCAGCAGCTACCATAAAGGTACCTGCTTCTATCCGGTCAGGTATCACGGCGTGCTCCACACCCCCCAGGCGGCTGACCCCTTCGATGCGTATGGTGTCCAGCCCGGCACCTCTGATCTTAGCACCCATGCGATTTAAAAAGTTTTGTAAATCAACTATTTCCGGTTCCCGGGCCGCATTCCGCAATACAGTGGTACCAGGGAGCAGGGTTGCTGCCATGATCAGGTTTTCCGTGGCCCCTACACTGGGAAAGTCCAATAATATCTCCTGGCCCCGCAAAGAGCCGGCTGTTCCCTCCATATAGCCGTATTCTTCACGAATATTGAAACCCATACTCTGAAAGCCCTTAAGATGCAAATCCATCGGCCGGGTTCCGATTGCACACCCGCCGGGATAAGCCACGCGGGCCTGATGGAACCTGGATAAAAGGGCTCCCATGACCAGATTAGATGCCCGCATTTTCCGGGATATCTCTTCAGGCAGTTCAACCCGGTTTACTGTGCTCCCGTCAATAATTAATACATCTTTCTCCCGTTTGACTTTGGCTCCCAAGACTTCTAAAGCCTGAGCCATTACTTTTATATCTTCCAGATCAGGTACACCTGTCAATACTACTTCACCACAGCAGAGCAGACTAGCAGCCATTATCGGGAGCGTTGAGTTTTTGGAGCCGCTAATCCTAACCTGGCCCTTGAGTGGTTTTGAACCTCTTACCACTAAACAGTCCAAAGAAACACCTCCGCTAGCTTACGCCTGCGGGACAGATTGTTTTAACCGGTTAATAAACGCTGGCCCAACTTTCCAGATATCGCCAGCCCCCATGGTTATGATCAGATCACCGGGGCGGCAGATTTCTAACAGATAATCCACAATACTATCCAGATCAGGAATGTATACTGCCGTACACCCAGCCTGATGAGCAGCTTTAAAGACAATATCGCTGCTGATACCAGGAATAGGAGTTTCTCCGGCCGCATATATATTGGTAATCACAGCTATATCACTCTCATGTAAAGCCTCCCCCAGCTGGGTACCCAGTTGACGGGTACGAGTATAGCGATGAGGCTGAAATACGGTTATCAATCGGCTGGAATGATAAGTGCGCGCTGCTCGTAAGGTGGCTTTGATTTCTGTGGGATGATGAGCATAATCATCAACCACTGTGATGTTATTATGCTCACCAATAATTTGAAAACGCCGTTTGGCTCCATGAAAAACAGCAATTGCTTTGCTCATATGGGCAAACTCCAAACCTAACTCCCGGCCGGTGGCAATAGCTGCCAGTGCATTAAGGGCATTGTGCTTTCCGGGAACGGATAAGCGTACTTTTCCCAGCTTGCGGCCATGCTCATATATCTCAAAAACCGACCCCAGACCTTGTGCCTGCCAGTTTCGCAAATAATAGTCGTTTTCCTCCCCTTCACCATAGAAAACACAGCGGGTTTCAGTGCGGCCAGAAATGGTTCTGATACCCGGATCATCCCCATAAAGCACCGCGAACCCCTGGGGCTGCACCCCGTCGATATACTGGCGAAAAGCTTCTTGCAGCCGGTCTAAAGTATGATAATAGTCAAGATGATCATCTTCGATATTGGTTACTACTGCTACAAAGGGGCGCAATTCTAAAAATGAAGCGTCACTTTCGTCGGCTTCTACTACAAATAAGTCATCCTCTCCCAGTTTGGCATTGAGATGATAATCCTGCAGTTCTCCCCCTACAATAAAGGCAGGGTCTAATCCGCAACCGGATAAAACCGTATATATCATACAGGTAGTAGTTGTTTTACCATGGGCACCGGCTACTGCTATGCCTTTGCTGCGATTGACCAGATTAGCCAGCATCTGTCCCCTCTTCAGGACTGGTATATTGCGATGGCGAGCAAGAACGACCTCGGGATTATCCATTGGGATAGCCGAGGATATGACCAGCACATCAACTCCTTCCTGAAGGTAGGATGAGGAATGACCCTGATAAACAGTAATACCCATTTGCTCCAGCTGTTCAGTTATCTCATTATGCTGCAGGTCAGATCCGGTAACTTTCACGCCCTGTTGGGCAAGAACCTTGGCAATTCCGCTCATTCCTGCTCCGGCAATCCCTACCATATGGATCCATTGTCCGTTGTTATTGTCGGTCATTTCCTCAACTCCTTGAACCAACTGATTCTTCACTTTATGGTATGCATATTTAACAAAAGTGGTTACATTCTGATATACCAGGCCTGTCCAGCTGCAAACTCAGCTAAATTCAATTAAGCAATTCAGCGATGATATCATCCAGAGCATGAGGCTTGGCTTCTTTCAGCATCTGCTGGCGCATATTGCTCAGACGCTCAGGTTCACTGCGCAGTGATTCTACGGTTTTAACTAAAGTATCTCCGTCCAAGAACTCATCAATAACCATAGCTGCCGCATTTTTCTCCACCAGAGCCCGGGCATTTTTTTCCTGATGATTTTCCGCAGCATAGGGATAGGGAACCAAAATAGCCGGCAATCCCAATATGGCCAATTCCGCCAGGGTACTGGCCCCAGCGCGGCAAACCGCCAGATGGGCTGCTGCCATAGCCTGTTCAATATTATTCATATAGGGCAGCATTCTGATCCTGGCCTTATGATCTGCGGTCAAGCGTTCCTTTACTTGCTGGCTTAGATCCTCATAGCTGTCCCAGCCAGTTATCCAAATAATTTGCATTTTTTTGTCCTGCAGCCTATCAACGGCTTCCAGCATAGCCCGGTTTATGGAGGCTGCTCCCCGGCTTCCCCCAAAAGCGATTAAGGTGAACCAGTTGTCCTCCAATCCTAAGGCCTTTCGGGCAGCTTCGGGAGTGACTTCAAAGAATTCCTGGCGCACTGGCAGTCCCGTTATTTTAATCCGTTTGGCTTCCAGGTATTCCTGGGCTTCAGCAAAAGTCAGCATGGTACAGTCAACCCGTTTGGCCAGGATACGGTTGGCCAGTCCTGGGTAAGCGTTCTGCTCGTGGATGAAAGTTTTGGGGGCAAAATAAGTTCCCGCCAGGACCACAGGAAAGGAAACGTATCCGCCAGTACCCAGGACAAAATCGGGCTGAAATTTTTTGATTATATCCCGGGCCTGAAAAAAACTGTAGGGAAACTTTACCAGGGATTTGCTCGCTTTCAGCATAGAAGAGCGATCAATACCGGAAACATCAATGGCCACAAAATTAAAGCCGGCTTCAGGGACAATGCGGCTTTCCATTCCTTTGGATCCCACATACAGAATATCCATATCCGGTTTTCGCCGGCATAGTTCCTTAGCAATAGCCAGGGCCGGATAAATATGCCCGCCAGTTCCGCCACCCGTAATGATCGCCTTCATAAGATCCTCCTGTCAGCGATAGGTACTGTATCGCGATATATTCAACAATAACCCCACCCCTATCATAGTAAACAGCAGCGAAGATCCGCCATAACTGATGAAAGGCAGGGTTATGCCGGTAACCGGAAGTGCGCCTGATACCACTCCTATGTTAATAGCCGCCTGGAAAACCACCATAACAGTCAAACCGGTGGCCAGCAAGCTGCCGAAGGTATCAGGTGCATTAATGGCTATACGGAAACCCCTCCAGGCAAAGAGCACGAAAAGGCAGATTACCAGAAAGGCCCCCAAAAAGCCCAACTCCTCACCCAAGATAGCAAAAATAAAGTCGGTATGCTGTTCCGGCAAGTAGAAAAATTTCTGCCGGCTTCTGCCCAGTCCCATGCCGAAAAGTCCCCCTGATCCCAGGGCATACAGAGACTGGATAGTTTGAAACCCTTCATCAGTAGGATATTTCCAGGGGTTGAGGAAAGCAATAAATCGTTCCATGCGGTAAGGGGCAACGGCAATAGCTGCGGCTACCAAACCTGCACCGGAAACCGCTATCAGCCCTAAATGACTGGCCTGGGCACCGGCGGCCAGCAGCATAAAAAATGCGGTCCCGGCAATGGCAAAAGCTGTCCCCAAATCAGGCTGCCGCATAATCAGTCCGCACACCAGGGCGGTGAGAATTAAAAAGGGCAGAATTCCTTTAGTAAAGGATTTTATATAATCTATATTCACTGCCATGGTCTTGGCCAAAAAGAGAACTATAGCCAATTTAGCCAATTCAGAAGGAGTAAACTGCAAGATACCTACTCCCAGCCAGCGGCTGGACCCTTTGGTTACTATTCCCAGGGGAGTTACTACTAGAATCAAGCACAACAGAGCAACAACCATCAGGGGAATAGCCAGGTCTTTAATGCGCAGATAGTTGATTTTCATAACTACCAGCATGCAGATGAGTCCGATAAAAGCAAACAACAGCTGTCTTTTGAAGAACAAATAAGGATCATCATATCTTAGGTTGGCAGTAACCGCGCTGGAGCTAAACACCATTACCAAACCGATTCCGATTAACAGCAGGGTGGTTATGAAGAGAATAAAATCGGGAGGTCCCTTTCTCAAACGCAACCTTTGCGCCTCCTCTTAATCAAGTGACGGTTGTGACAGAGACCGGGCCAGCTCGCAAAACAAATCACCCCGGTTTTCATAGCTGGGAAACTGATCCCAGCTGGCACAAGCAGGTGACAGCAACACCACGTCTCCGGCTACAGCCAATTGGGACGCAAGCCTTACCGCTTCTGTAAGGTCGTTTACCTCATGTATATTCCTGAAGGAAGTCTTCATGACCGCATCCTTAATCTCCGAGCGAGCTTCCCCCAGAATAATTAACTCCCGCACTTTTTCTGCTATGACCCTGGCAAACTCAGCAAAGTCCGATCCTTTGTTCCTGCCTCCGGCAATCAGTATTATCGGCTGATCAAAGGACTGCAAGGCTTTAATAGCCGATTCGGGATTGGTAGCTTTGGAATCATTGACGTAAAGGACTCCCTGATGATAAATTACTTCTTCCATGCGGTGCCTTACGCCGGTAAAGGTTTTTAAGGCATCACTGATCATGGCTGGTCTGGCTCCATATAGATAACTCATGGCTACAGCGCATAAGACATTTTCCAGGTTATGCTGACCCCGCAGGCGAATATCCCCTGCCGGGCAAATCTGAATATCCACTCCTTTATGCCGGTAGACAATTATGTTCCCATCGATAAAGAATCCTTCCGGCAGTGATTGCTGAGTGGAAAAAAACACCACGTCAGCCGGGCACTTTTCCGCTAATTGGCGCAGATAATCATCATCAAAATTGAATACCGCATAATCACCGGGCTGCTGCTGTTTGAAAATCCGGGATTTGGCTTCAACGTAGGCCTGCATCGTCTTATGCCGGTCCAGATGATCGGGGGTGATGTTCAACAAACCGCAAATACCGGGATGAAATTGGTCAACGGTCTCCAGTTGAAAACTGGACACTTCTACAACCACTACACCCTCGGTGAGTTTTTCCAGCAGGCTGGTTAAGGGCAGCCCTATATTGCCTCCATAATAGGCCGCATATCCGTTCTTTTCCAGTATGTAGCGCAGCAAAGCAGTGGTAGTTGTTTTGCCATTGGTGCCGGTAACCGCCAGCAGATCCACCTGGGGTTTTTTAAGCCGGTAAGCCAGTTCCAGTTCACCGATAACCGGTAACCCCTGCTGGCGAGCCCAGTCAAAGACTGGCAAGCTTAAAGGGACTCCCGGACTTACCACGATTAAATCCAGGGATTCATTAATAATATCGGGCTCCAGCTGGTTCACTACCGGAATGTTCAGTTGTTCCAATTCTTTAACTGCCGGGTCCAGTTCCTCTATTCTTTTTTGATCATAGCCAATAACCCGGGCACCTAGCTTATATAAGCTCTGAGCAGCTGCCAGCCCGCTTCTGGCTAGACCAACTACCAAAACCTTTTGCCCTGCAAACATATGATGATACACTTCCCTATCCAATGTTGCGATAACCCAACAGCCCTATTACGGTAAACAGCAAAGCCAGAAACCAAAAGAAACGCACTACTTTTTTTTCCGGCCATCCTTTCAGCTCAAAATGATGATGCAGCGGAGCCATCAGCAGTATCCGCCGCCCGGTAGTCTGAAAGGATATTACCTGGAGAATAACACTTAAACCTTCCAGAACATAAACACCGCCTAACAGCAGCAGGAATAACTCCGAATGAGTAAAAGCTGCCACCGCTGCCACTGCTCCTCCCAGAGCCATGGATCCGGTATCACCCATGAATACCCGGGCGGGGTGGCGATTGAAGAAAAGAAAACCCAGACATCCTCCCGCTAAAGCACCGCAGAATACGGTGAGCTGGTAATGAGAAGTCATCAGGCAGACCAGTGCAAAAGCCAGGGCTACAAAAAAGGTTACCCCGGAGGCCAATCCGTCCAGTCCATCGGTAAGATTAACGGTATTGGTAGTGGCCATGAGTACCAGGATGAGAAAAGGAATGTAAGCCAAACCCAAATCCCATTCGTAACCGGAAAAGGGAACTACCACATAAGTTCCCCGCTGGAAATAATAAAGGAGCAACAACGCAAAAGCCAGGCCAATCAGCAACTGCAGGCCCAGCTTTTCCCGTGCCCGTAAACCCAGGGATCTTTTTAAAACTACCTTGATATAGTCATCCCAGAAACCCACGGCTCCAAAAGCCAGCATTATTACTACAGCGGCTATAGCTTCCCCGCTGTTGCCCGCCATAATAAAGGTGGCAGCCATAACTGCAGTAACTATCATTATCCCCCCCATAGTTGGGGTTCCTGCCTTTTTCAAGTGCCGCTGGGGGCCATCCTCCCGGATATTCTGCCCCACCTTTAGCCGGGTCAGAAAAGGTATTAGAACCGGTCCCATGAGAAGAGTTATCAGTCCGGCAATCAGCAATGCCAGCAGAGTGGTCGTGACAATTCCCTGCATCGATATCCTCCTGGATCATTCATCTTTGAGCCATTCATCAACCAGGGTCTCCAGCTGCAAACCCCGCGATGCTTTGAACAAAACGGTATCCTGCTTACTGACCTGGGTACGCAGAAAATCAATACTATCTTCCTTGGCCGGAAAATGATAAACTCGCTCCGGCGGTAATCCTTGCTTTTGCGCTTCCCTGGCTACGATACTTCCCTTTTCACCAATGGTAACCAGAAGATCAACGCCTACTTGAGCAGCTTTGGCACCTACCGCTTTATGTCCTTCGGTTTCATAATCTCCCAGTTCATACATATCACCCAATACCGCCACAAAGCGGCTGGATCCTGCCAGCTCCCGCCCTGTTTCCAATGCCGCTGCCATGGAAACCGGATTGGCATTATAAGTATCATTTATTAAAATACCGCCACCCCTTAAGGGGGATATATGCAAGCGGTTTCCGGTGGGGCGGTAGGCCGCTAATCCCTGTTGTATTTCATCAATATTAAACCCATATAAATAGGCGACTGCCGCAGCAGCTATGATATTATAAGCCAGTTGTCTGGAGGGAACGGCAAACTCAAAACAAGCTGGTTCTTTTATCATCCGAACCGCTACCTCCAGTTTATGCTGGTTCAATTTAACTTGCTGAATCCTGAAATCACAATCTTCATTATAGCCAAAGGTATAACAGGGACAAGAATAATTTGCCGCTTCTTTTTTCAATAGGGAATTATCTCCGTTGATAACGGCAAAATCCTGTACGGAAGCTAATATTTCGCATTTAGCCCGGGCAATGTTTTCCAGGCTCCCCAGGGTCTCCAGGTGAACCGGCTCCACATTGGTAATTATGGCCGCCGTAGGCTGGGCAACTCTAACCAATCTGAGGATTTCCCCGGGGGCACGCATGGCCATTTCCACTACTGCTGCCTGGTGCTCACCCCTCAGCCGCAGCAAGGTAAGAGGAAGACCGATATCATTATTGAAATTGCCGTAAGTGGTTAAAGTGGTCCACCTGGTAGACAATACTGCGCTAAGCAGGTCCCGGGTAGTAGTTTTTCCCACACTGCCGGTAATGGCGACTAGAGGCAGCTTATAGTTCAGCCTCCAGGCAGAGGCCAGATCCTGCAGAGCTTGCACAGTATCATCAACCAGGACCAAACCCTTGTCTGCTGCCTGAGTCAGATGAGAATCAAGCTTCGATACTACTGCTGCCGCGGCTCCTTTGGCCAAGGCATCCGCCACAAAATTGTGACCATCAAAGTTTTCACCGGTAAGGGCAAAAAATACTTCCCCCTCTTTTACCTGGCGCGAATCCGTGCTGACCCCGGATATCGGCATTTGCTCACACCCATGTACCAGTTGACCACCAGTTACTTGTGTTAGATATCCCAAAGTCATCTGCACAATTACATCTTCTCCTTAATCATCTCGGCTGCGACCAGACGATCATCGAAATCCAGTACCTGCCCCATGACCAGTTGGTAAGTTTCATGCCCTTTCCCGGCAATTACCACCAAATCACCGCTCTTAGCTATGTTGATGGCATGCCGTATAGCTTCACGGCGGTCAGGAACAACTGCATAACGGGCGTTTTCTACCCGGTTCAAACCCGGAAGTATATCATCAATAATAGCCTGGGGATCTTCGGTGCGCGGGTTGTCAGAAGTCACAATGCAAAAATCCGAATATCGCCCGGCAATTTCTCCCATCAGCGGTCTTTTGGTTCTGTCCCGGTCACCGCCGCAGCCAAACACAGTAATCAACCGGTTTCCAGTCAGCTCCCGGGCGGTCCGTAAAATATTCTCCAGCCCATCCGGGGTATGGGCATAGTCTACTACCACGGTATAGTCCTGTCCCAAATCAACCTGTTCAAACCGGCCGGGAACCCCTTCAATATTGGCTAAAACCTGCTGAATAACAGGAACGGGTATCTTTTCCGCCAAAGCAAAGGTAATAGCCGCTAAAGCATTATATACGCTGAACCCGCCAATTAATTTCATCGTTACAGTAAAAGACTGATCCTCAAACAGCACTTTGAACTGGGTGCCTTTCAGACTGTTTTGTATATCAACTGCTCTTACATCAGCAGCGGAATTAATGCCATAGGTATAACAGGGTACCGGAGAGGCCTCCACAAAATACGGCGCTGACGGGTCATCCATGTTCACAACGCTGAAGTTTCCCGGCTTAGCCTCCACCATCTGGAACAGCTTTAATTTGGCCTGCCGGTAGTTTTCCATAGTTTTATGATAATCCAGATGATCCTGGGTAAGATTGGTGAATACGGCGGCATCAAAGTGTATGGTGTCCACCCGGTGCTGTTCCAAAGCATGGGAAGACACTTCCATAACCACATACTCGGCAGCATTGTCGGCTAACAGCCGGAAGAACTCCTGAATGTCAGCAGATTCAGGGGTGGTATGTCCATAATCCCTGGTGATATCGCCCAGGCGGGCATATAAGGTACCCATTATTCCAGCCGGTTTATTATATTCATTTAAGATAGCCTGGATGAGGTGAGTAGTGGTGGTTTTACCGTTAGTGCCTGTTACGCCCACCACCCTTAACTGCTGGGATGGATGTCCATAAAAATTGGCCGCAGCCTTAGCCAATCCGGTGCGGGTATTATCGGTTAGTATCAAGGCAGCCTGCCCGCCCACATCTATTTCCCTTTCCGCAAGTATGGCCGCCGCTCCTGCTTGAACAGCCTGATGAGCATACTGGTGTCCATCGGTTTTCTGCCCCACAATACATACAAACAGGCTTCCGGGTCTGACCTGGCGCGAATCATAACAGACACCGGTAATCTCAGTTTCTAGACTTCCCTGGACAATATTATAATCAATTCCCAAACATACCTGATCTAACCGCACGAATACTCACCCTTTCATAATTGGCTATTCCCCGACAGGCTGGAATTTAACCTTGATATTCGACCCGCTGGTAACCACTTTACCAGGCGCCGGAGATTGTTCGTAGGCCAAACCAAACCCTTCCGGTATCAGGTGAAGCCCCAAGTCCGATAAGATTTTAGCCACTTCTTTCATAGACTTGCCCTGTAAATCAGGCACAGTAACTTCAGTATTTTCTCCCCCCTGGTCAAAAGGAGACAGATATATGATAACCTCAGAGTTTTGCGGTAATTTGGTATTTGGTTTGGGAGTCTGCTGCCACACAATATTGCCCTCCCCGGTTACCTTTACATTCAAGCCCCGGGACTTTATAGCAGTAAGGGCTTCTGCCAGGGGCAGGTTTACCACATCCGGCACTAAAACCTGTTTAACAGCAGGCTGGGCTTCTGCCGCGGCAGCCGGATCTTCCCGTTTGGGAACCTCCAGGTAACGCAGGGAGTCCTCCATTATAGCCTTGAACACTGGGGCTGCTACCCAACCGCCATAATAGGGATAACCCTGGGGAGCATCAACTACCACCATACATACCAGGCGCGGATCGTCCGCCGGTGCAAAACCAATAAAGGAAGCCACATATTCATTAGCTAGGTATCCTCCGCTGGGAGATATCTTTTGGGCGGTACCCGTTTTCCCTGCTGCCCGGTACCCTGGCATATAGGCATTTCTACCCGTTCCGTTGATGACCTCCCCTTCCAGTATCATGCACAATTCCCGGGCCGTTTCCGGAGATATGACCTGGCGCACCATTTTAGGTTCGGAGTTTTTGATTACCTGGCCGTCTTTAGATATAACCTGCCGAACCAAATGAGGCTGCATGAGTTTGCCGTCATTGGCTACAGCCGCAACTGCAGCAGTCATCTGGATAGCCGTTACGGCATTGGCTTGCCCGAAAGCCATAGTAGCCAGGTCAATCTGCATAGCCCGGGATTCAGGTACTATAATCCCCTCAGCTTCGCCAGGCAGATCTATGCCTGTAGTCTTCCCAAAACCGAAGGCACGTAAATATTTATAGTACCTTTCCAGTCCCAGGTCCAAGCCAACCTGTACAAAGCCAACGTTACAGGAGTTTTCCACTATTTGCGCAAAAGTTTGATTGCCATGAGCAGTACCCCCTGAACAGCGGATGGTTTCCTTACCCACCTTTATGTGCCCCGGACAATAAAACTGACTGTTTGATCCCACGATCTTCTCTTCCAGGGCCATGGCGGCCGTACATATTTTCATGGTTGACCCGGGTTCAAAAGCATCGTTGATGGCAAAATTGCGGCGGTTCTGGGCGGGATAATCATTGTAATTATTGGGGTCAAAGGTAGGACGTGAAGCCATGGCCAGTATTTCTCCGGTTTTGGGATCCATAACAATGACCGCCGCGGATTTGGCCTGGCGTTCTTTAAATACTTTGTCAAGCTCACGTTCTGTTATATATTGAATGGTTTCATCTATGGTAAGGATCAAATTAGCTCCGTCTTCCGGAGGGATATACTTATGGGTGGCTTCGGGGATAGGACGGTTAGCAGCATCATGTTCCACCACGATTCTTCCCGGTGTTCCTCCGACTAAATCATTATAATAAAAATCAATTCCTTCCAGACCGGTATTGTCAACGCCGGAAATACCCAGGACGTGGGCAGCCAGGGTATTTTTGGGGTAATAACGGCGGCTCTCTTCGGTGAGTCCGATGCCGGGAAGGTCTGCTTCCCTTATTTTCTGGGCCTGTTCTGGTTTTATCTGCCTTTTCACCCACTCAAAAGAACTGGTGCGGGTAATACGCTGGTATAATTTGTCCTCATCCATTTCTAATATGGCAGCTAATCGGGCAGCTATTTCCTTTTCCTGCTTGGAAGCAAGCACTTCGGCAGGTATAGCGTAAACTGAATCAGCACTGATAGAAATAGCTAATTCTTCACCGTTGCGGTCATATATTATTCCCCTTTTGGCTTCCACCGGGATATCCCGCATGCGGTTCTGCAAAGCCTTTTCAGATAATTCAGCTCCCTTCACAAATTGTACCCAGAAGATACGGCTGCCCAGCAAAATAAAGACTATCGTAAATAAGAAAAAAAGCGTGGCAATACGCTTTCGAACCTGCAGATTTGCTGTTTGCATAGAGGTCCACCTCGCAGCGTTATGGATTATTGTGGGCAAGCATAAGCAGGTTGTTGTACAGCTTGTTTAAGAGACTCTTGTCTGCTTGAGCGGGAGTCTGGGTATTTTCACTTATGGTCACCGGTTCGTAATCAGGTACTACAGCCACTGCTATGCCCTGGGATGCTTTTTCCATACCTAATTCCAAAGCGGCAGCTTCAATATAATCCAAGGAGCACTTTTGCGCAATATTATATTCTAAACGCCGGTTATCCGTTTCTAATTGCTGGATCTCCTTTTCCAGTTCCACAATCTGATAGCCCAACACAGCACCTTTAATACATAGATAAACCAGTATCAAGGCATAAACGAATAAGGCCAGCGCTGCTTTTACAATCATTTTGCCTTTTGGATTAGTTTTGCGATATGTACGCCGAACTTTTTTTACCTGCGGCACCGGCCGGTAAAAAGACTCGGCATCCCATCTATTTGCATAATCTAAGCCTGCCTGTATCATCCTATTCGTCCTCCCTGGCTAGTAGAACTAGATTCTGCTGGCTGCCCGGAGTTTAGCACTGCGTGATCTAGGATTGCTGCGGCATTCTTCCGGTCTGGGCTGAACTGGTTTACGGGTCAATATTTTTAATCTAGCTTGATGATTGCAAGTACATACCGGCTGTTCCGGCGGGCAGACGCATGCTCGAGCTTCCCACTGCATAAAGCGTTTAACTATGCGGTCTTCCAGCGAATGGAAAGTAATTACACATAAACGTCCTCCAGGATTTAATAGTTCCACTGCTTGGGGTAGTACGGTTTCTACAGCGCCTAATTCATCATTAACTGCTATCCGCAAAGCCTGAAAAGTTTTTCGGGCTGGATGCTTCTCCCGCCTGTAACTGGCTGGAACCGAAGCTTTGATCAACTCGGTTAGTTCCAAAGTAGTGTCGATGGTTTTTTCCTGTCGCCTCTTAATGATGCTGCGAACAATAGAGGGAGCATATTTTTCTTCCCCGTACTGGACCAAAATCCTTAGTAAATCTGACTCATCATAAGTGTTTACTATATCCCAGGCAGTCAATTTATCCTGCCGGTTCATCCTCATATCCAATCGGGCATCATCATGAAAGCTGAAACCTCTCTCCTCCAGATCCAGTTGCATAGATGACACGCCCAAATCCAGCAATACTCCATCCACTTTTGTAAGATTTTTCTCGGCCAAGACCCGGGTTAGATGGCGGAAATCCTCATGTACAAATACCACTCGCGGGTCGTGCTGAAATCTTTTTCTGGTTGCCTCCAGGGTATCCAGATCTTTATCAAGAGCTATAACCCTGGCTTGTGGGTCTAAATTCTGCAACAAGCCCTGCAGGTGTCCCCCTCCGCCTACCGTGCCATCTACGTAGATGCCGTCAGGTTTATTAAGCAAATAGGATATGGTTTCAGCAAGCAATACGGGCTGATGCAAGTTATCGCTCCTAGATACCGAGATCTACAAGGCTTTCAGCCAGCTGTTCGTAGTGGCCGGCTTTTTCCTGGTTGTATTCTGCCCATTTTTCGCTAGCCCAAATCTCAGCTCGAGATCCTACCCCTATTATGACAACATCTTTGTCAATTCCTGCATATTCTCTTAAATTCGCTGGTATTACTGTTCTTCCCTGCTTATCCACTTCCAATTCTGAAGCACCGGAGAAAAAAAAGCGTACAAAGGAACGGGCATCAGCACGAGTCATAGGCAGCGACCGCAGTTTTTCCTCGATATTGTGCCACTCACTTAAAGGGAACAGAAAAATACAGTTCTCCAAACCCTTGGTAGCTATAAAGCGATCACTGAGTTGATCCCTAAACTTGGCAGGAATAGTAATGCGACCTTTGCTGTCCAGTGAATGCTGATATTCACCTAAGAACATTATCGCCATTACCTCCCTGCTTTACCCACCATTTTAGGGATAGTATACCACTTTGCCCCACTTTAATCCACTTAATTCTCTTAAGTACACTTCCATCCCTGCTTTGTGAAATTTATTACATTGTCATTTTTTTCGCCACAAAATTGAAAAAAAGGTTGAAAACGCCCATTAAAAGGGCATTTCAGCCTTTTTACAGCAAAAAAGTATAGGCTAAAATTTGTACTATGGTCCTCATGGTCCGGGACCTATAGTTTATTTTTAGCAGTTACCTTTCGGTCATTCGCTAATCCAAATGGGATTGGAGAATATCCAGGGCTGCCAACTCCAGCCCCGGCGGTACTCAGCTTCCACCCGGTATACACCAGGACGATTCACGGGAAACCGGTGTTTAGTCCCCTGACTTTTTGCCCACAGTTCTCCATTGCGCAGCATCAATACCCGGGCTGGATAAGGAGTTTTTACCAGTAAATCTATACCCCGGTGCCAGGATATGGTGCTCCCCATCCCCCACTTGCCCCGAGGACTTTGGGCTTCAAACCGGAAACCCCGGCTGTTCCGGTAATAATCGCAGGCTACCCAGCTGTTCCCCTGGGCCAATGCCTGGTAGATCAGCTGACGGTCATGCTCCAAGTTATTCTGCAGCGGCTGATCGGTTAAAATGTGCATATTGATGGAACGAAATCCCTGTTCATAAGAACCAATTTCAATGCTGGTTAATGGTAATTTAAATCTAATTCCGTGAGCATCGGAACCTCCATAGGCAAAAACCTGCTTTCCCTGCACCTGATATCCATCCAGAAGCCTTAATGTCTCCCGGTAAGGCCCTTTGTGCAGTGCCAGGGATGGTTTTAATATCAGCAGCAGACCCCTGAATATACCGGTGAGTTCATCCCGCCAGCGGGATAGATGATTCCAGATTTCGATACCTTGAAACCCCTGCACTGACCAATCGGTCCACAAGAAAGTCAGCCCGTTGTGATAAAACTTGGATCCTTTTTCAAAGGGATGGGCAATAATACCAATGCCTTGCTGCTGGTTTACGCCGTTAATAACCTGTTGGGGGTTGCTCTCATTGTCTGGAACTACAGTCCTCACGTTTAGGGCCAGATAATGGTGGCTGTGCTCATTCACCTCCATGCCGATCAAAACCAGGGTTTTATCATAATACCCTTCCATCCCCTGGTCCAGTCCAGCCAGGGTTTGATGATCGGTTACAATGAGAAAATTCAATCCCTGCTTGTTTCCCAGGGCAGCAATCTCCGGTATGGTTAAAGCACCGTCCGAAAACGTGGAATGCATATGGATGTTGCCCGTATACTCGTACATGAAAGTCCCCCTTGGTGGTACATTTTTATTGCTTTCTCATTCTTATTATTACCGTATAGCATTTTAGCACCGGTACCTATACTAACATAAAAACAGCGGCAGAGGTGCTGAACCTCTGCCGCAATTATGTTTGTGTTATAATTCCCGGTTTTTATTTTGCAACTGTAACTGCAAAATCTTTCTTGTCACCATTGTCAAAGGCAATGGTCAGAGTCAGGGTAGTGCCCTCAGGAACCGCGGTGATCGGCACAGGCAGTAATGCAGTTACTTCTTTCTTAATGGTCAGCTGTGCAGTGCCGTCTCCATTATCAGTTACCACATAGTGCTTATCAGCTTCCGGGGTGATTTTTACAGCTCCGCCCAGAGCGGAACCAGTGATGCCGGTAATAGCTTTAGCCGGTCCCCAGGTAACCTTCACGGGGATATCGGCAGGAGCGCTCTTGCTGAAATCAGCAGCAGTGGGCTCAATGGCTAACTCAGCAGCAGGAGCAGCAGGCTCTTCAGCTGGAGCAGGCTCTTCAGCTGGAGCAGGCTCTTCAGCAGGAGCGGGCTCTTCAGCAGGAGCCGGAGCTTCGCCGAGGATTACGGTACGGTTAGCTTCATCCCAGTCAACTTTGATGTTCAGAGCTTCAGCAATAGCCCGTACAGGTAAATATGTTCTGCCATTGTAGACAATCGGAGCCATAGGCTGCCCATTATCCATCGGAGTCCATGCTTCACCATTTAAGGTGAATTTGAAATCGTTGGCAAGGCTGGCGGTAATTGACTGCACAGCCGGTTGTGCCACTACCCCTGCTGTGAAGGCAAACAGCATTGCCACAGTTAACAAGGCGATCCATCTTTTTTTCATGTCTTCTCAAACCTCCCGACAAAAATTTTTATGCTTGTTCAGCCGGAGCCTGGAAAGCCTGTTTGGGCGGTCTTCCTACCGCAATTAGCAGGATCAGGGCTACGGCAATAGCACCAAGACCATATTTCATGGCTTGCCCTTCAGTAGTAATGGCTGGAGTCTGGAATACATAGGTTACTGTTCCTTCTGCACCTTCAGGTTTGCCCAGGAAAGTATCGGCTGTAGCCAGTTTTTCATTCATGGCCTCCATCATAACCGGTGTGGTCTGCAGACCAACACTGATCGCATCTTTGGCAGTCAGTGCCCCGGTTCCGATCTTTCCGGCACCCTCTGCAAGCTGGTCAATACCGGGTATCATTTTCCCGTTAATATTCTGCTGCAGGTACTCCAAGGCATACAGAAGGCTGGCAGGTTTTCCGTTAGCCATTACCGGAACCGGTCGACCCTTTTCATCCAAGGCTCCCAGTCCGAGTACAGCCATGGTTAAGCCGCTATCTAACTGGCCTAATTTTTCCGATAAGGTCTTGCTACCTAATTCTACCGCAGTTACGCTGGCAGGAAAAGCCATAGTTCCAGTTGCGGTTATCATTTCACCGCCATCCCGGAATACTTTAACGTTGTTGTTCATAGCCTTTAGTTTAGGTTCGATAGCATTGGTAATTACCTGATAAGCTGGAGTTCCGGCAGTAGCAGCCTTCAGGTAATTAATATCATTATACAGACTAGTATTTAGAGAGGGTTCCTGTCCGTTATCAGCTGATGTTCCAATAGCAGTTTCCATTAATCCCAAAACCATTTTTTGTGCGGCGAAGGCTGCCATAAGCTGAGTGTCAATGGTATTCTTCATCAGCCCAATAGCATCTTTGGCACCGGGTGTGGCTCCCTTGGCATCAGTGCCGGTGGCCATATTGTAGGATGAGGCATCAAAGTTGGGATTAGCCAATCCTACTCTAATGGTCTTCAGGTTTGTTTCTACTGTGCCAATACCATCAACTACCTGACGCAGGCCATCTTTGACCGATGCCAGACCGTACAGTAAAGTAGCATCCTTGTTGCTGGCGCCAATCCCCTGCTCAATCTGGTTAAAGCCATCATAAAGCTGTTGCAGGCTTCCGGTCAGATTGTCAACAGAAGAAGTAGTTGGCAATATAGGCATTACACCGATATTGAAACTGGGAATTTCAATATTCTTGCCGTCAGCTTCCAAAACGGTATACTGCTTGGCCGGATAAGCCGGCGGAATCAAAGGAACCGTCCAGCTAACCGAAGTAACTCCCTGCACATTAGCCAGTACACCTTCCGGTGATTCTCCGGCTACGCCAGGGGCACTAATATTGGCAAACTTGTCATTAGCCAGCTCTACACCGCTTATGGAGACTGCATAAGGAGTATAAACCATCATTTCCTTGGTTACAGTCTCACCTTTGGAATCTTGAAATTCCAGGGTTTTAAGTTCACCAGTCAGGTTTTCTACTTCACATACTATTTTGATATGTCCGGATTTGCCGGCCATTTCGGAAGGTTTAACCTTCTTGCCATCTAAATAGTACTCCACCTTAACGCTAACTGGAAACTCAACATTAGCTATTTCATTATTATCTAGCTTAGCAAGATAATACAAGTCCGAATAACCGCTTGAAGACAGGTTTACGTCTATCTTGCCGTCACTGTAGTTGATTTTTTCTGAACCGTATAAATTTCTGATAGAAGAGAGTTTAAATTTACTGGTATCCTGTACTGAGAAAGACCCATCTCCAAAGACTCTTATCTGATTAAGCACTTGCATTCCTACAATAGATCCGTCTTCACCCAGCGTAGATATTACCAGTTCGTTATCAATTACCTTTTCAGGAGCCCCTTGAGGCCCAGCTGCACTTAAAGGCAGCACGAACACCAATGATAAGGCCATAAATAATGCCAGCAGCTGATATAACCTGGTTCTCTTCTTCACTTATATCCCTCCCCTCACATTTATCGATTTACCGCCATGGCAATTTTGATTACCAGCACTGATAATGCCAATCCCACCATCAGGGATACGGTAACTCCTACTGCGGCAGGCACAATTGCTGATGCCAGAGAAGCTGCATTAGCCAGATAAGTTGGATACAAACCGGCTAAAGCGGCTGCCCAGCCTAAAAACATGGCATCAATTCTCAGCCCGGTAACGGAGAGCACCACTAGCAGGAAAAGAGCAATGCCTGAGACTATCGCCACATACAGGAGGTTGTCAGGGGGAAGGGGACAATATAAGGCCAGGATTACCATAGAAGCTAGGCCAACTATCACACCTACCAGCATAGCGATGGCAGCTTTTAGATAGTCCCCAAAGGGACCAAGCACTGCGAACATTGCCATGGCGACGGCAGCAATATAGAACGCTGTAGCTCCCAGATAATTCTGAAACAGGACAAACAGGGCAAAGAATACGCCTACGATTAAACCTAGACCGATGGCTTTCTTCATTTCGTTCACCTCCTTCGCACTGTTTTCTCAATCATTGTTGGGAAGGAGCTGGGAATGCTACTGCAGTCAGGTATCTGGTAGCTGTATCTTCAGAATGGTGCCGTGAATGGTGAAGGGATATAAGTAAGAATGTTGCTGTGTTCAAGAAGGCGGATTACTGCAAATATTTTAACAGTACAGTTAAAAGGCCAGGGAGTCCCGATTCAGAACTCCCATTGAACTTTTATAATTTATAAAGTTGTTGTTCATCAATGAAACGTATTCCTTTCTCATTAAAGGTCTGCCTGGCTTTTTCAATATCTTCTACTTTAAAAATAACCAGTGCATCGTTTTCTGCTGTACCCAAAAAAGCATATAAATACTCGATGTTCAGATTGGCTTCTGACATTTGTTCCAAAACAGTTGCCAATCCTCCTGGGGAATCAGGTACTTGGACTGCTATTACTTCTGTTTCGCTGACGGTGAAATCAGCTTCTTTCAATATGCGATAAGCCTTTTCCGGATCGTTTACAATCAGTCGCAGTATTCCAAAATCAGAGGTGTCAGCAATGGACAGGGCACGAATGTTGATTCCTGCTTCTCCCAGCACACGAGTTACATGGGCCAGACGTCCCGCTTTATTTTCTAAAAACACGGAAATTTGTTTCGCCATACTGCCCCTCCTTATATTTTTCTTCTATCTATAACTCTTTTGGACTTGCCTTCGCTGCGCTCAATGGATTTGGGTTCCACTAAACGTACCTTAACGCTTATACCCAGGGCACTTTCCAATTCTTTGGTAATAGTGGCTCCCAGTTCTTCTAACTTGCGAACTTCATCGGAAAAAATCTTCTCCGACACTTCAACCCTGACTTCCAGGATATCCAGATTACCTTTGCGATCCACTACCAGCAGGTAATGGGGTTCAACACCAGGAATATCGAGCAGTACGCTTTCCACCATGGAGGGGAATACGTTAACCCCCCGGATAATAACCATGTCGTCGGAACGTCCCAGTACTTTCTGCATGCGGACATGAGTCCTGCCGCACTCGCATACTGACCTGTCCAGTTTGGTAAGATCCCGGGTCCGGTAACGGATCATGGGCAAGGCTTCTTTAGTAATAGTAGTG
Source organism: Syntrophomonas sp. DTU018 (assembly GCA_001513155.1). Taxonomy (GTDB): domain Bacteria; phylum Bacillota; class Syntrophomonadia; order Syntrophomonadales; family Syntrophomonadaceae; genus DTU018. The sequence continues at coordinate 94,841 of LFSR01000032.1, read as the reverse complement.
ATTACCAGTTCACCCATAGAACCTTCTGGCAGAGTTTCCCCGGTCTCAGGATCAATTATTTCCGCAATAAAATGGTCTTCGGCTATATGAAGTCCCTGCTTCACGGGGCATTCTATAGCAACGCCCGGCCCTATTATTTCACTGAGTCCATATATATCATAAGCATCAATGCGCAGCTTGTTTTCTATTTCTCGCCGCATGTTTTCGGACCAGGGTTCGGCTCCGAAAACACCGCACTGCAGTTTTAACTCTGCCGGGCTGATACCCATTTCCTCCATTACTTCCGCCAGGTATAAGGCGTATGAAGGAGTACAGGTTAATACGGTAGTGCCGAAATCCTGCATCAGCATTATCTGGCGCTTGGTGTTGCCGCCAGATGTGGGAATAACTGACGCTCCAAGTTTCTCAGCCCCATAATGAACACCCAGTCCGCCGGTGAACAAGCCATAACCGTAAGAGTTCTGTATGATGGAATGGCGGTTAGCACCTGCACTGGTTAGGGCTCGGGCCATCAATTCAGCCCAAATATCGATGTCACGCCTGGAATAGCCGACCACCGTTGGCTTTCCGGTGGTGCCTGATGAAGAGTGTACCCTTACTACCTCGCTCATGGGCAAAGCAAACATGCCGAAAGGATAATTATCCCTTAGATCCTGCTTGGTCGTGAAAGGCAGCTTTTGCAAATCGTCCAAACTGTTTATGTCATACGGCTTAATACCAACCTGATCCATTTTTTCCTTGTAGGCTGGTACGAAGGCGTATACCCGATATACAGTTTCCTTTAATCTTCTGAGCTGAAGTTTCTCTAATTCCTCCCGAGGCATACACTCTTTTTCGCGATCCCAGTAGGTCATTAATTCTACCTCCTAATATTTATTTCCTGCCTTACATGAAAATAATTACTTTTTTGCGACAAAGGCTTAAAAGGGGTATTGCCATAGTTACTAACCATTTTATCGGGGAGTGTTGGCCAGAATACTGTTGACCACGAAACCGGCCATGGCCAGCCCCGCAGTTCCGGGGACAAAGCTGATGCTTCCCAGCCGAGTTGCCTCGTGATATTGCGGTGTTCGAGGATTCTCGGTGGAATATACCACTGTTACCCCGGAAGAAATCCCCCGTTGACGCAGCTCTTTGCGCAGTTTGCGAGCCATTGGGCAAGTATGGGTATTTTTAATATCAGTGATTTGAAACTTAAGCGGATCAAGACGGTTGGCAGCTCCCATCGAACTAATGATGGGCAGGCCTTTTTTCAGGCAGTGCTCGATGAGGTGAATCTTGTCGGTCAGGGAATCGATGGCATCCACCACAAAATCATAGGATCTATCCAGTATCTTATCAGCGGTCTCAGGAGTATACTCAACCGGCAGTACCCGCAGATCTATATCCGGATTAATATCCCGTATTCGCTCGGCCATTACTTCACATTTGAAGCGCCCCAGGGTTGAATGCAGGGCAGGCAGTTGACGATTAATATTGGATGCTTCCACCCGATCCCGGTCAACCAGGGTTAAGTGGCCGATTCCGCTGCGGGCCAGGGCTTCTGCAGCATAAGAACCTACCCCGCCCAGGCCGATTACCATTACGAAAGAATTTTGTAAGCGCTGAATTCCATCTTCACCTATTAATAAGGAAGTCCTTTGCAAAAATCCTTCCATAAATTTCTGTATACCTCCAATAAAAAAACCCCACCGAGCCGTGGTAGCCGTAGTTTAAACCTGTTCTCGTCAGGTGGGTATTCTCCCACATGCTTTCTGTGTCCCGGTCAAGCCAGGCATACAGTCCACACATGGAGCCGAATTCCCTCGTTTTTGGTGTTGGCAAAAACTTACGGCATTTACACGCACACAGCAGGGATTTCCTGACACAATTGACTATTGCTAGGTAAAATATATCACACAACCGGGGGCACTTCAAGGGAAACGGGCCTGTTATTAATAGGCAGCATTGCCAGTTCCCGCTTACTTCTCCCGGACTCTAAGGGATAATTCCCGCAGTTGCTTGGGACTTACCGGAGAAGGTGCCTGGGTCAGCAGGCAGGAAGCACTCTGGGTTTTGGGAAAAGCTATGACATCCCTGATACTGCTGCGTCCAGCCATTATCATAACCAGGCGATCCACTCCAAAGGCTATGCCGCCATGGGGCGGAGTTCCATATTCAAAAGCATCCAGCATGTACCCGAATTTGTCGTAGGCTTCTTCCGGTGATAATCCCACCAGTCTGAACATTTTTTCCTGCCAGTCCCGGCGATGGATACGAATACTGCCTCCGCCTATTTCCGTCCCGTTCAGGATCAGATCGTAAGCCCTGGATCTGGCCTGGAGAGGATTTTCTTCCAGATGAGGAATGTCCTCTGCCCGGGGAGATGTAAACATATGATGCACGGCTACATAGCGTTTTTCTTCCTCGTCCCACTCCAACAGGGGGAATTCAGTTACCCATACAAATGAAAAGACAGATTCGTCAATGAGCTTTAACCGCTTGCCCAGTTCCAGGCGAATAGTCCCCAGAACCCGGGCTACTGTTTCCGGTGAATCGGCACTGAACAGCAGCAAATCTCCCGGTTTGGCATCCAAAGCCTGAAGCACCCGGTTCATCTGTTCTTCGGAAAAGAACTTGGTTATGGGTGAACGCAGTTCATTTTCGGTCACAATAATCCAGGCCATGCCCTTGGCCCCATTGTCAATAGCTATCTGGGTCAGTTCATCAATTTCCCGGCGGGAGAATACAGCACAGCCCTTGGCATTAATTGCCCGCACTACACCGCCAGAGTGAACTGCTGAGGAAAACACCTTAAACTCCACGTCTTTAACCAGCTCGGTCAAATCGATGATTTCCAGGCCAAAGCGCATGTCTGGCTTGTCGGAACCATACTTCAGCATAGCCTCATCATAGGTAATCCTGGGAAAAGGTGTAGGTATGTCAAGACCTATGCCTTCTTTGAATAAGACGGCCATGAGGTCTTCCACCAGGGCATAAACATCTTCTTCGTCCACAAAGGACATTTCCATATCCAGCTGGGTAAACTCCGGCTGCCGGTCAGCACGCAGATCCTCATCCCGGAAACAGCGGGCTATTTGGAAATACTTTTCCATACCGGCCACCATCAGTATTTGCTTAAATATTTGGGGTGACTGGGGCAAAGCATAGAATTCACCGGGGTGAATCCGGCTGGGCACCAGATAGTCCCGGGCCCCCTCAGGAGAACTCTTGGTAAGAATAGGTGTTTCAATCTCTATAAAGCCCCGCTGATCTAAAAAGGACCGCATAGTCTGAACAACCCGATGCCGTAACAGGAGACAGTCCCGCATCTCCGGCCGTCTCAAGTCCAAATACCGGTAACGCAGGCGCAGAGTCTCATCCACGTCAATACCGTCTTCAATGTAGAAAGGCGGCGTTTTGGCGGGATTTAACACCTCCATCTGCCGGGCATATACTTCTATTAATCCGGTCTTCAGATTGGGGTTTTCTGTGTCTTTAGGTCGTCTTCTGACTTCCCCGCGGACAGCGATAACATACTCACTGCGGACCTGTTCCGCTAAATGAAAGGCTTCTTCTCCAACCTCCGGGCTGAATACGATTTGGATAATACCGGAACGATCCCGGAGGTCAATAAAAATCAAGCCCCCATGGTCACGCCTGGTATCTACCCAACCATTTAATACCACTTCCTGCCCAGCGTGATCGACGGTTAATTCCGTAGCACTATGCGTCCTTTTCATGCTCTGATGTTCCTCCTAACAATTATCCAAGCGTTCCTGCAAAAAAGGGATCAGCCCTTCTTGATCAACTTTCCGTTGTTCTTTGGTTTTCATGTCTCTTACCGTAACAAAGCCGCCTTTAACTTCATCCTCACCCAACAGGATTACATATTTTGCTCCCAGCTTGTCAGCCAGCTTCATTTGGGCCCGGCTGCTCCTCTGGTTGTAATCCTTATCCGCAGCTATCCCCTGCTGGCGCAGCCGGTATAAAAGGGCCGCGGCTCGATCCTCCAGGTGGTCCTGCATTACAGCCACGAAAACATTTACCTGCTTTTCCGCCGGCGGAACACCTTTATACTTGTCCAAGGCCAGCAAAAGCCGCTCCAATCCCAGAGCAAAACCTATCCCGGGTAAGGATGGTCCCCCGCAGGACTCAACCAGGCCGTCATACCGTCCTCCTCCCCCTACCGCACTTTGGGCACCGATTCCGGGGATATGAATCTCAAAAGCGGTATTGGTATAGTAATCTAGTCCCCTTACCAAATTGTCGTCGTGGACAAATTCAATACCATTGTCCCGGAGAGCCTTCTGCACCAGGGTATAATGGTCCCGGCAGTCATCGCACAAGCTGTCGATCAAAGTGGGATGATCGGCAATAGCCTGGTGGCAGCTTTTTTCCTTGCAGTCCAGTACCCTTAAGGGATTCTGCAGGTAACGAACCTGACAATCGGCACAAAGCCGATCTTTTACGGGGGTGATATGCTCTATAAGTTTTCGGCGGTACTCTTCCCTGCATTGGGAACATCCCACCGAGTTCAAATGCAGTTCATAGGCGGGAAGCCCTAGTCCCTTGAGAATTTCCACCAGCAGGAACAGAACTTCCGCATCCAAGTAGGGACTGCGGCTGCCGAAAGCTTCTATCCCAAATTGATGAAACTGCCGGTACCGACCGGTTTGGGGCCGGTCATACCGGAACATGGGACCAATATAATACCACTTAATAGGAAGAGTTCCGTTATAAAGGCTGTGCTCGATAAGAGCCCGGGCGCACGAGGCTGTACCTTCCGGTCTCAAGGTCAGACTGCGCTGGCTTTTATCCAGAAAGGTATACATTTCTTTGGTGACAATGTCGGTGCTTTCTCCTACCCCGCGGTGGAACAATTCGGTGTGTTCAAACATGGGAGTACGGATTTCTCTATATCCAAACCGTTCAGCGGTTTCCCTCAGCACCTGCTCCATCCACTGCCATTTCACTGCTTCGTCGGGCAAAATATCATATGTACCCCGGGGAGCTTTGATCTGCATAAAGCACCTCCAGCCTCGCATAATTCTTGGATAATTCTAATGTACGGCCTTAAGCTTGTCAACTTTAGCAGCTATTAACCTGTCGACTGATTCCGCATAAACCGCAGGGTTTTTCGGATTATAGAAAGACTTGAGTTCTCCATCCCTGGGGTTGACAAATTTGCTGGCTGCTCCCCCTCCTATGCCGATAATAGTCTGTTTTTCTTCAATCATATTGATATTGTACAGGCAGAAGTGACCGGGCAGGGAGTAGCCTATATTCTCCATACTGGCTTGCATGTATTTTTGCCGGTACAGATAATAAGGCTTGTAATTGTTGGCTCTAAAGAAGGTTTCCATCATAATAAGACCCTCCTGTACCGTTTTAACACGGTCACCTACCGACTCCCGCCCCTCCTGTTCTGCCATAGGCGAGCCCCTTTTCACCGCCAAGGTGTGTACGGTAATGTTTTCCGGGGCTAGTGCAAGAATATCCTCTGCTGTGCGCTGGTATTCCTGACGGCCTTCATCAGGAAGACCAACAATTAAATCCATATTGATTTGTCTGAAACCCGCTTCTCTTGCCCAATTAACTGATCGCACCACTCCTTCCCTATCATGAGCCCGGCCGATTTTGACCAAGGTCTCATTGTTCATGGTTTGAGGATTTATGCAGATCCGATTAGCCCCCGCATCTTTTAGCAGCCTAAGTTTACTGGGGGTAAGTGTATCGGGTCTGCCCGCCTCTACCGTGATCTCGAGGGTTGCTGGAGAAATAAACCACCGGTTCAGGTGGCTGAACAACAGGTCCAATTCAGCCTCCGAGAGCACGGTAGGGGTGCCTCCGCCAATGTATATGCTCTGGACAGATCGCCCAGTGTCATTAAGAACCTGGGATATACCCTCCATTTCCCGCTCCAGCGCTTGCAGGAAAGACTGGAGCGAGTCACCAGCCCGGTATACTGCTCCTGGAAAGGAGCAGTAATAACAGCGGGAAGGACAAAAAGGTATGCCGATATATAAACCCACCGTCTTGTAAGCCTGGGGTCCCCTGACTGCAAAAGGATAGTTGTTGCTGGCCACTTCCATTATCAGTTCCGCTTTTTCCGGACTCATACGGAAGTCACTGGTTAACTGCTCCCTGATCTGGATGGGTGACATGCCCTGCTCCAACATGCGATGCACCAGCTTAACCGGCCGCATTCCGGTCAATATTCCATAGCTGTTGATGGAATGCCCGGTGTGTTCCACCAGCAAGTCATAGGCAAAGCGCCTGGTAAGCCGGTTCAGATGCCGGTGTAGTTCATCCCTTTCTATTTCATCGAGGAAATAGGTTTCTTTACGGGCTGTCTCTTTTTCTTTTGAGATTATCCAGCCGGAAAAAGTCACCCGCTGATCCTGCAGGTCCATCTGCATGTTCAGTTTCACCTGGGCCGAAGGTGTTTCCACACGGACCAAATCATGCTTGGGATAGGCCATACGAATCAGTTCATGCACCGCCTCATATAATTGGGCTGGTTGGAATGTAGTCTGAATTAACAAGCAATAACCTCCCTGCAACGGTAATAGCTGCCCAGATATAAGACCGCCGTGCAGCGGGATTCCAATTCAGCCAGCAGATCTGTCACTGGCAGTTGATTGATGGGCAGATCCACCTCCACATAGAACCGGTACCCAGCTTTCCTTCTTACAGGAAAAGACTCAATTTTGGTCAAGTTCAGCTGTTGAAGGGCGAAAACTTCTAAAGCTTTATACAGGGCACCCGGACGATCATCAAGTTCAAATATGATGCTGCTTTTATTGCCAGCATTGCCTGGCAGTTTGGCAGCTTGACTCAGGTGAAAAAAACGGGTGCAGTTGTTTTCCTGCTGAATATCCCTGGCTATGACAACTAATCCATAGTTTTCCGCCGCCTGTTCCGGACCGATAGCGGCTGCTTTGCGCAAATCAGCCGCTGCCATCTGAGCAGCCCGGGCAGTGCTTTCTGTTATTTCGATGCGCACCCCGGGCAAATTCCGGCGCAGGTAATTTTCACACTGGGCCAGTACAGCGGGCTGGGTCACCACCACTTCTATTTCGGCAGGATCATAGGGATGAGCCCCCATAAGGCACTGTTTTACAGGGACAGTGACTTCTCCCTTGATCATTACCGGAAACTGGGTTAAACCCAGTAGGCTATTCCTTAGTATACCCGCTGCTGAGTTCTCAAAAGGAACCAGAATATCTGTTACTTCCCCCTGGCACAGATTATGGAAAAGGGACAGAATGGAATCAGCATACACCAGTTCCTCCTTAGGCCAGCCATAAGCGATGGCGGCTGTTTCACTGAAAGTACCCGGCGGTCCCAAGATACCCAAACTCATTAGTAAACTCTCCTTCCCACCGCTCGGGCAATGGGCTCTATTTCCTTCATTAGCTGGCTGAAACCCTTAGGTGTCAGGGACTGGTCCCCGTCCGACAAAGCTCTTTCCGGATGGGGATGCACCTCCACCATAATGCCGTCGGCTCCTGCAGCAATAGCTGCCCGGGCCATAGGGGTTACCAGACTGCGTATGCCGGTGGCATGGCTAGGATCCACCAGTACCGGCAAGTGGGTCAGCTCTTTGACCAGGGCTACCGCAGATAAATCCAGGGTGTTCCGGGTCCAGGGCTCAGAAGTCCTTATGCCCCGTTCACACAGTATCACCTGGGAGTTGCCTCCCGCTAGGATGTATTCGGCCGCCCACAGCCATTCTTCAATGGTAGCTGCCAACCCCCGCTTGAGGATGATTGGTTTATTTATCTGGCCTAGTTTTTTCAGCAGGGAGAAGTTTTGCATATTGCGGGCTCCTACCTGCAGGATATCCGCATACTGGCTCACCAGTTCTATGTCAGCAGTGTCCATTACTTCTGTTACCACCGGCATATTCATTTCCTCGCCGATGCGGGCCAGGATCCGCAATCCTTCCTCTCCCAGACCTTGGAAGCTGTAGGGAGAAGTCCGGGGCTTATAGGCCCCGCCCCGCAGCATAACCGCTCCCGATCCCCGTACTTTGAAAGCGGTCTCCTTTAAAATCTCCTCATTTTCTATAGCACATGGCCCAGCCACCACCACTATTGAGTCCCCGCCAATAGGACAGCCTTTTACATTGATAACAGTGGCGGGCTGGTTAGCCTGGCGCAAAACCAGCATATCATCAGCTAGCTTTATTTTCAGTCCTTTCATTATGCTTCACCTCCATTAGAATAAAAAACCTCTCATCCCTGGAAGGGACGAGAGGCTGTTAACTTCCCGCGGTACCACCCTGATTGGCATTAATTGCCCGCTCTTTTAAGGATACGGGATCATCCTGTTTTTATAACAAAAAACTTCTCATCCCCTATGGGACGAGAAGCTGACTTCCCGCGGTACCACCCATGTTGCCTGTAGGCCCGCTCAAAAAGGATACAGGTTGATCCGATATCCCCTTCCTTTTAACGGTGGAAGTTTCCGCCCTAGCCTACTTGCCCGATGGTTTCAGCCGGGTGCTCCCAAGTGAACTTCAAAGTGTTTCCCTATAGAGACGCTTTCAGCCGCCGGCGTCTCCTCTCTGAATAGTTCCCCACTTCTACTTTACTTGTTCACAGCATTTGATGGTTATAACATTTTAGATGTTGTGGTTAGCACATATAATAGCATGGTGCCAGGCTCTTGTAAAGTAGTTATTTTATATTAAAAAAGGATTGTGCTGTCTTTCAAAACCTATAGTTGTTGCCGGACCGTGTCCCGGATAGCATACCACATCATCATCATAGCAAAGCAAGCGTTCTTTGATACTTTTGATAAGCTGGTGGTAGGACCCTCCCGGAAAATCGGTCCTGCCGATGGAACCGTAAAACAGAGTGTCCCCCACAAAAATAATATTGTCAGTTTTTAAGCAAATACCTCCCGGGCTGTGACCGGGGGTATGGATAACTTCAAGTTCAACCGTATTGCCGATTTTTATGATATCCCCATCACGCAGGAACTGGTCAGCGGGAGGACTAGTCACTCTGCTTCCCATCAGGAAAGAGAAATTGGACATGGGGTTAACCAGCATCTTGGCATCATCTTCATGGATAAGAATCTTAGCGCCGGTAGCTTCTTTTACGCCTCTATTGCCGCCGATATGGTCTATATGGCCATGGGTGTTGATTATATAAACTGCCTTTAATCCCTCTTGCTGCAGGAATCGCACAATTCCCCGGGGATTTCCGCCCGGATCTATGACAGCTACTTCCTTGGTTTCTTCACAGCCAACAATATAACAGTTGGTACCCATGGTATTAATCTCTAACCCTTTTAAAATCACTCGGCACGCCTCCTTCAAAAATTCCGTTCACTATCCAACAGGATAGTACATGGTCCATCATTTTCTATACTTACCACCATATGTTCTCCAAATATCCCGGTGGCAACCCTGATGCCTTTATCCCGGAGGAATTGGCAGCAGTATGCAAACAAAGGTTCAGCCCGTTCCGGAAGTTCGGCATCAGTAAAGCTGGGGCGCCGTCCTTTGCGAACATCACCGTACAGGGTAAACTGACTCACCAGCAGTATTTCCCCGCCGCACTCCAACAGAGAACGGTTCATCTTCCCTTCCTCATCTTCGAATATCCGTAAATTGATGATTTTATCCATTATATATTCGGCATCACTGGTTTGGTCTCCCCGCTTTATCCCTAAAAGTACGGTCAGACCAGGACCAGCCTGCCCGACTACTTGGCCGTTAACACTTACCTGGCTGCTTTTGGTCCTCTGAACAACTGCTCTCATACCTGCTCACCTCTTACCTCACCTGGCAGTACCCGGTGAACTTCCAGGACATCCTTTACTTTTTGCAGTCGCTGCATCACCGCGTACATTTGAGGCATATCCTTAATTTCCAGTTTTAGGTTCATTATAGCCAGATTATTCTTGGTAGCCCGGGAAAAGACCGATAAAATGTTAATACGCATATCGGCTATGATATTCATAATATCGGCGGTTAAACGAGCCCGGTCCATGGCCTTTATTTCAATTTCCACCGTATATATGCCCCGCTCTTCCGCCCATTCCACTTCTATAATCCGGTCCTTTTCCGTGCGCAGGTAATTGTTCAGATTGGGGCAATCCTTGCGATGTACCGAGACCCCTCTTCCCCGGGTAATATAGCCTAATACCGGATCACCGGGCAGGGGATTGCAGCAGCGGGCCAAACGAATGGCTACATCATCTACTCCTTTAATGCGCAGGGCACTGCTGTCCCGGTCCCGATGGGGTATAACCCGGTCGGTGACATTAAGAGGCACAATATCGTCTACCTGGGCATCATGGAAAAACAGTTCCTTCAGTTTATTCAAAACCTGATTGACGGTTATGTTGCCATCGCCAACAGCGGCATACAGATCATCGGCAGAATTGTAGCCTAATCGCCGGGCTACTTCCAGCATTTTATCTTCCTGCAGAAATTCTTTGGTGCTGAAGTGTTTTTTGCGCAGTTCCTTCTCCAGCAGATCATAGCCCCGCAAAATATTAGCCTGGCGTTTTTCCCGGTTGAACCATTGTTTTATCCGGCTTTTAGCGGAGGAAGTCTTTACAAAATTAAGCCAGTCATAGCTGGGACCGGGGGAACTCTTGGAAGTCAGTATCTCCACTATGTCACCATTGCTGAGGGGATAATCCAGGGGCACAATCCGCCCGTTTACTCTGGCACCGATACATTGGTGCCCTACTTCAGTATGCACCCGGTAGGCAAAATCAACCGGGCAGGCACCTTTGGGCAGTTCAATAACTTTGCCCTTGGGAGTGAAGCAAAAAACAGTATCATCAAAAAGATCTATTTTTAAGGACTCCATAAATTCACTGGTGTCTTTGACTTCCTGCTGCCACTCCAGTATTTGCCGCAGCCAGGACAGCTTTTCATCGAACTTTTTGTCTTTAGGATTGGCTCCTTCTTTGTAGCGCCAGTGGGCAGCAATACCATATTCGGCAGTTCGGTGCATTTCCCAGGTACGAATCTGTACCTCAAAGGGCTCACCGCCTTTGCCGATCAGAGTGGTATGCAAGGATTGGTACAGGTTGGGCTTGGGAGTAGCTATATAGTCTTTGAAACGTCCCGGAAGGGGCTTCCACATGGTGTGAATAATACCCAGCACCCCGTAGCAGTCGCGAACATCGTCAACTATCACCCGGATCGCTATTTTGTCATATATTTCATCAATGTCCTTGCCCTGCTTCACCATCTTTTTATAAATGCTGTAAATGTTTTTAGGCCGGCCTTTTATGTCAGCCTTAATATCTATTTGTTCCAGGCCGTTTCTTATCTGCTGTATCAATTCATGGACATACTCTTCCCGATCTCTGCGTTTTTGTTTTAAGCGCTTGGCAATTTCATAGTAAATATCCGGTTCCAAATAACAAAAGGCCAAATCTTCTAATTCCCACTTAAACTTGAAAACACCCAGGCGATGAGCCAGGGGGGCAAAAATCTCCAGAGTCTCCTGGGCGATTTCTTTTTGCTTGCGTTCGCTTTGGTATTCCAGAGTGCGCATATTGTGCAGGCGATCGGCCAGTTTGATTAAAATTACCCGGATATCCTTGGCCATGGCTATGAACATCTTGCGCAGGTTCTCCGCCTGAGCATCTTCCTTGGATTTAAAATTAATGCGGCTTAACTTGGTAACCCCGTCTACCAGCAGAGCGATCTCTTCTCCGAACTCATTGACTATGGCGGAATAACTCATGTCTGTATCTTCAATAACATCATGGAGGAGGGCAGCACAAATGGAAGCAGTGTCCATCTCAATTTCCGTTAGAATAAGGGCTACTTCCACCGGATGAATAATATAGGGCTCACCGGAAATCCTTTTCTGGCCGTCATGGGCTCTTTGCGCATAATAGTAAGCCTTTTTAATCAGCTCCACATTAGCCGATGGATCATATTGTTTAATTTTTTCAATAATCAGTTCGGGGCCCATTCCTCATCACCATGCTAGTTCTTGTATAACCCACTGTTTCCATCTGTCGAAAGCTCGTTTTTCCATCTGTCCCTCGCGGTAAAAAGGCGAATCCGCCAAATCCAGAGTTGCTGAAGGCGAATTAAGCATCTTTATTTCAATAATACTACCCTTTTTACGATACAGGCACAACCCTAAATCAGACATGGTGCGCAGTGAACTTAACAGTTGCTGTTCATTGAGCTTTAAACCGGCAGCCTGGCTGGCTCGAGCAGTCAAAGCCTGCAAATCCTCCTGAATTAGCCCTTGCCGGGCCAGTTTTGCCAGGCAGGCAGCGTTTTTGGCAATAATCGTCCGGTCAGGATATATTTGCTGCAAATTATCTTCCAGAGTCATTAATTGCCGGGGAGTAAATTCAGCCTGAAGCACAACCGCCGATGGAGCAGGAGTTACCTGCTGGGCTAAGACTAAAGCTTCATAACAGCTGTAAGGAGGATCAACCAGGACCACCTGGTCTGCCTTAGGCCAGCCAAAGTGGGCAGGTTCAGCCTGCCCATTGTCCTGGACCGGTTCACCTGCCGGCAGGGCTTCGCTGAAAGTCCAGTCAGATACTGAAAATCTTTTGGTCAGCTTGGTCCATTGTTGATTTAAATTGGCTCTGCTTGCCTGGCTGTTTATATACAGCAGGGTATGATCCGGGAAGCTGTTAATGTTACTGGATAATTTAACCCGGGGTTGATCTTTTATGTCCGGATAGCAGCGGTTGAAGCAGCAATCAGCTGATTCCGCCGCTAACGGCCAAAATTTTACCATATAATCACCCTTCAGGTAAGGGTGACCTGACTTTTTTCTCAAATGCTGGCAGAAAGACTCGGTAAGCAAAAAAACCAGGGGGTGTCCGCTGGACAAAGCTGTCTCGGCAGCTAATCGCTCCTGGGGGGGCAGATGTCCATGGAGGAGACATACTGCCTCAGGTAATAACAAAGTGGACAAAAACTTATAGTAATAACATAGCAGGCGATAGGTAGGAAATACAAACACTGCCGGCTTACCGCATCGCAGCATTCTCACCGTCTCATCCAATATGTTTTGCAGCTTAAGCTCACAGCCGGCAGCAGGATTTTTATAGCTGGGTTCCAAGTGAGCAGCTTTAACCTGCACCTGGAATTTTTCCTGGTAGGAATTAATCTCCAAATGCCCCAGCAAGTCAAAGCGGCACTGGCGAAAGGGATATTCAATCCATTCCGACCGGCGAAATGATATTACCGGTATATTGCCGGGCTGCAGCACCGCCCGGAAATGGCTGCGATCGGAACCCATCAGAGAAGCCCGTTCAATCTTACTATGATGAATCAGGAACAGCGGGACAGGGTTACCCTCCCCAAAAGGTTTCAGCATCTCCAATTCCCGCGCCAGATCCATGGTTATCTGGTGGGAAAATATCTCCCCATCCAGATAGGTTACTGCTTCCCCCCCTGTCTGGACCAGGGAGGCTTGTTCCTGCAATAGCTGTCTAAATTCCTTCAATTGGGAACGCTTAAGGGAGAGACCGGCGGCCATGGCATGGCCTCCGAATTTTTCCAGGGTATCCTGGCAGGCATACAAGGCCTCATATAAATCAAATCCAGGTATGCTGCGGGCAGACCCCCGGCCCAGTTCCCCCTCCCAGGAGATTAATACTACCGGCAGTCCGTACAGCTCAGCCAGTCTTGAAGCAGCGATGCCGATTACACCTGGATGCCAGCCTTCCCCTTCTACCATGAGAATACCCTTTTTCAAGTTCTCCTCCATTCTGTCAACACAAGCAGCAGCTTCATCAACCACTGCCTGTTCAATGCGCCTGCGTTCCTCATTTAACCGGCATAATTCCCGAGCCAGCCGCCGGGCAGCGCTTTCTTCTTTAGCCATTAACAGATCAACCGCCAGGCTGGCATGCTGCAAACGCCCGGCAGCATTGATCCGGGGTGCCAGGATGAACCCCAAATGATAGGCCTGGAGTGACTCCCCGTCGCTCCTGCTTTCCTCAATTAAGGCCTTCAATCCGGGGCGGCGAGTTTGCCGGAGGCAATTCAGCCCTTCCTTGACTAAAATGCGGTTCTCCCCTCTAAGAGGTACAATATCCGCTATCGTAGCCATAGCTGCCAGCTCGATCCAATCATTAAACTGCTGGTTGGCAATTATGCCCCTGCCCAGCCTCTGCACCAGTTTAAATACTACTCCTGCCCCGCACAGGTCCCGCATTTTGTCAGGTGCTCCCAAATGAGGATTGACAATAGCAGCAGCATCCGGAAGAACTGACTCCGGAGTATGATGGTCAGTAACTATTACTTCCATGCCCAGCTCAGAAGCCCGGGCGATTTCTTGAACCGAATTGATACCGCAGTCCACTGTAATCAGCAAGTGAATGCCCTGGGAAGCCAGTTTTTCCACTGCTTCACAATTAAGACCATAACCTTCATCAAACCGATCGGGAATATAATAATCCACCTTAGCTCCCAGGTTTTGCAGGCATTCTAGTAAAATTACCGTACCGCAAATCCCATCCACATCATAATCTCCGTAAATTACAATTCTCTCTCCGCCCATTATGGCCTGTTGTATGCGCCGGGCAGCATCATTAAGACCGGGAATATATTCCGGGGACTGCAGGTGGGTGCGATCAGCAAACAAAAAATACCTGGCTTCCTGGGGATCATCAATACCTCTGCGGATGAGGACTGAAGCGAGTATTTCGGAAATATGTAATGACTGGCGCAGCCTTTGCACGCTCTTCCCATCTACCGGCTCGATTTTCCAGTTAAGCAATAACTTTTTCCTCCTGAGATAATAAGTTAGCTGGTTAGAAGCAACACTAAACCCAACCACCGATATTAAAATAATCACCGGTAAGATACCTGTGATCATTGCCTAAATATACCTAAAAAAACTAATCACTTCATATACATAATTACATAATACAAATTCCTGCTACATAGTTCAGCGACAATCTAAAAATTTGGAGGCGATGGCCATGGGTAAATCCCGTCATTTTTTCCCGGGTGGAAACACCTGTTATGGTTTTTATTCATTTTACCAATACCTGGTCAAACCCACCGTTAAGAGAAAATATATCTTAAAAGGCGGGCCTGGAGTGGGAAAATCCAATTTCATGAAAAAAATCGGCCAGTACTTTGAAAATCAAGGATACGACATTGAATACCACTGGTGTTCCTCAGATCCTGATTCCCTGGATGGCATCGTGATCGGCAACCACCAAGCAGCAGTTCTGGATGGCACGGCTCCCCATGTGGTTGATCCCCGATACCCTGGTGCGGTGGATGAAATCATAAATCTGGGTCAGTACTGGCAGCCCACCAGTTTAACGGAAAATCGCAAACAGATAATCGAAATCAGTGATCAGATATCCTTTTGTTTCCAACAGGCTTATCACCGGCTGGCGGAAGCCCATCTGGCTTGGCAGGAGTGGTCAGTTTATCTAAAAAAAATACGCATTGATAAAGTTGTCGCTCGCAATACTCTTGCCCTTGTAGCTGATTTCCTTGAGGGAACCGAGACATCGGTGGACGCTGGCGAGCGCCACCTGTTTGCTGGGGCCATTACTCCCGCCGGCATAATCTTAAAGGTGGAAAACATTTTGGAGGCTGATACCGCTCTGTATGCTATTAAAGGCAGTCCGGGCAGCGGAGTCAGGGATTTAATTGAACACCTGGTCCACATGATCGAGTTAACCGGGGTTAGAGCCGAAGTATTCCACAATCCTTTCGACCCTGCTCAGATAGATATGGTATACTTGCCTGATTACCGGAGAGCTTTACTGGATGTAAGCGATTATTTATTTGCCTATGCGGAACACCTGTCAGGAAGGCGCTACAAACGGCAGTTAGACTTCGACCAGCTATTGCCCCAAGATGCTCTTAGCCCTTATGCCAAAAGAATCGCCCTGGCAAAAGAACGTTTGGAAAATGGGATCAACGAAGCCATAGAATGGATAGCTCTGGCAAAACAGTATCATGATCGTCTGGAAGATTTCTATGTCAAAGCTATGGATTTCCTTTCCATAGATCAGCAGCGGGATGACCTAATAGAAGATATAGAATTCCTCCTTAATCACAAGTCCATAAAAGGTTTTCCCTGATGCATGCAGTGAAAACAGCTGGCAGAAGGCATCCTCCCCCTAATCGAATCTGGTTACCAGCACTGATTCCCCACTCAAAACACCTTGCTGTTGATAACCTATATGAATGTACCCGTCAGCTTGAGCCAGGACGGTCATTAAACCCGATTTTCCCAATAACGGATCGGCTACCCTCCGCCCATCTATATCTTTCAGGGACACAGGTATATAATCATCCCGTCCGGCCTGGGAGGCAATATTAGCCCCTGCAACAGCGATTACCTGACTGGGTGGCTTAGAGTCCAGGAATGGTCTGCAGATCACCCCGAACATGGTCAAGGCTGAGACCGGATGACCGGGCAAGCCAACCACTAGTTTGTCGCCGATTCTGACAGCCAAGGTAGGCTTTCCTGGCTTGACAGCTACACCATGAAACAGCAACTGGGCATGAGGAAAACTCATCAATACTTCCAGGGTCATATCCTTTACTCCTACCGAGCTGCCCCCTGACATCAATACCCAATCGTTTTCCTCACAGGCTGCCGCCACAGCCTGACGCAGCTTGTCATAGTCATCAGGGACAATAGAATAGGTTTTAGCCACAGCAGCAGCTGATTGGACTGCTGCTGCCAGAGATATGCTGTTAACATCCCTGACCTGCCCGGGCTGCGGGCATACATCCAAAGGTACAATTTCATTGCCGGTGGATATAATCCCTACCCGGTATGGCTTCCAAACCTTCACCTGTTTGACCCCCGCAGAAGCCAATAACCCTAGATCCTGAGAACGAAGCCAGTGACCCTGGTGCAACAGTAAGCTGCCTTCCGGAGCATCTTCTCCAATGTGCATAATATTTTCCCCTGGTCCAACCGGTCTGAATACTAAAACAGTATCATCACCTAATCGTTCCGTATATTCAACCATTACCACCGCATCAGTGCCTGATGGCAGCATTCCCCCAGTAGGGATCCAGCAGCATTGCCCGGGCATAATTGCCAAATCCGGTTTATTTCCTATCTGAATTTCACCCCGATACTCCAGAAATGCAGGCAGGGATTCGCTGCAGCCAAAGGTATCGGCAGCACAAACTGCATAACCATCCACGGTGGAACGAGGAAATGAAGGTATCGGTTCCGGACTGTATACCGGCTCAGCTAACTCCCGCCCCAGAGCAAAGGGAAGTGTTACTACTTCCCAGTCCCGGTAGGGCAAAGCACCAGCTATTAACCGGAGAGCCTCTTGAACCGTTACTACCTTTAGAAATTCAATCATTTACAACACCTCATCTGCTATTTCACTCTTCCTTTTTATATATACTATATACCACGATTAACCGGGGGCAAAAAGCAGCAGCAAAAGTGGCACATCAAATTTATATATGCTAGATTTTACTTAAGAACAGTGGAAAATAAAGCAGGGAGGACTGGAATTGTCAAGAAAAGTTTATATAGAAAACATGCCCCTAGATGAGGCCCGCAAACGGTGGATGAGTCATCTTGATTCTCTGGGTTTCTGTACCCCGCAAGTTGAAACCATACCAGTTCATAATGCCTTAAATCGCATTACTGGTCAAGCCGTCTACGCCAAACGTTCTGCCCCCCATTATCCGGCAGCTGCTATGGATGGTATTGCTGTGCGCGCTGCTGACACATATGGGGCTACGGAGAAATCCCCGGTTTATATTGACAAATATATGGAAGTTGATACCGGTGACTATGTACCGGATGATTATGATGCGGTTATTATGATCGAAGATGTAAACTTCGAAAATGACCGGGCCCGTATTATCCAGCCTGCCGTGCCCTGGCAGCACATTCGCTCCATTGGAGAAGACATGGTAGCCCAGGATTTGCTCCTGCCTAGCTATACCCGTATTGGTCCCTACGAACTAGCTTCACTGATTACAGCAGGGGTAGATGAAGTAGAAGTGGTTAAACAGCCGGTAGTAGCTATTATACCTACGGGTACCGAATTAGTAGAGTCCGGTAGTGATAACATGGCGCCGGGAACTATTGTTGAATCCAACAGCCATATGTTAAGTGCATTTTGCCGGCAATGGGGGGCTATCCCTCTGCGCCATCCCATTGTAGCTGATGATCGTGAACTCCTCAAAAAAGCAGTTTTGGAAATGTTAGATCAGTGTGATATGTTGATAATTGGTTCGGGTTCCTCAGCAGGCCGTGAGGATTACACTGCCCATATAGTTGAGGAATTAGGGCAGCTATTGATTCATGGTATAGCTATAAGACCCGGTAAACCCGCCATATTAGGCTCTATAGACAATAAGCCAGTTGTTGGCGTCCCCGGTTATCCTATATCCGCCCAGCTGGTCTTCAACCTATTTGTTCGTCCAGCTCTGTTTGCCAGACAGGGTATACCCGAACCACAAGAGGACGTGCTGGATTGTCAGATTGCTCGCAAACTCCCTTCTCCTATGGGGGTCGACGAATACGTATACGTTAACTGTGCCTCTCTTCCTACTGGCTATTATGCTTACCCCCTCAACCGTGGAGCCGGAGTAACCACCAGCCTGGTAAAATCAGACGGTTTCATTCGCATACCCCGAGGCAGTGAGGGGATTCAGGCAGGGGAAGTGGTACAGGTATGGCTGCATCGCTCCCGCCAAATAATTGATAACACCATAGTATGCATTGGCAGCCACGATCTGGCTATTGATGTTCTGGCAGACCTGCTCCAACGCCATTATGGTATTCGCCTTATTTCCAGCAATGTAGGCAGTATGGGGGGAATTATGTCTCTGCGGCGCCAGGAAACCCATATGGCTGGTATTCACCTGCTAGACCCCCAGACTGGCACCTACAATACCAGTTATCTTAAACGTTATATGTCAGGGATAAACTGGAAACTGCTTACCCTGGTTAAACGGCAACAGGGTCTAATTATCAAACCCGGTAATCCTCTCAATATCCAAGGGTTAACTGATTTGGCCCGATCCGGTGTACGGTTCGTAAACCGGCAGAAGGGTTCGGGAACTAGAGTGTTGTTAGACTATCTCCTGGCCAAAGAAAACCTAAAACCCGAAGATATATACGGGTACAACCACGAAGAATACACTCATCTGGCTGTAGCTGCTGCTGTACAAAACGATTCCTGTGATGTAGGCATGGGAGTCTATGCCAGTGCACGAGTTTTAGGCCTGGACTTTATTCCCTTGGTGGAAGAAGACTATGAGTTATGTATCTTACCCGATATAATCCGGCCTGAGCATGTAGAATGCCTGATTAATACCATTAAAAGTCAGGAATTCATTGAAAGAGTATCAGCCTTGGGTGGTTATAATCTGGAAGGAAGTGGTCATATTCGTTTAAGTGCCGAATGATATTCCATCTTTTTATGCCTTGTATAAAAAATAGTAATATTACCCCGATTTCTAAATATTGCATCAAGGAATTTCTAGGTTCGTGTCGAAAACAAAATACGATGTGGTATGTTCATTTACCATACATGGTTTTAGTAGGTTGGAATTCTTCGGGGGGGAATTTTAGCACCTATGGAATGCCCACATTGTTATTTGCGTATCCATGTATGTATCATGGTATACAAGCTTGCGGGTCCATAAGGTGCTATTATTTTGCTACGGGAATTCTTGCGAAATGTTATCATTTGGGGAAAGGAGAGTGTGATGTGTTATGAAGGTTACCCGCAGACAGTTCCTAAAGGTAACCGGTGCAACAGCAGCCAGCTTTGCCATTCTTGATCTTGGCTTTGACACCCAGGCAACGGCTGCAGCCATTAAAGAGCTACGCATAAAGAATGTAACCCCGGTGCCAACCATTTGCCCCTACTGTGCATCAGGTTGTGGCCTGGTTGTCTATGCGGAGCATCGCGAAGGCAAAGAGACACAGTTGTTAAGTGTGCAGGGAGACCCGGACAACCCTATTAATGAGGGGTGCGCCTGTCCCAAGGGTGCAGCTATGTTTAACCTCCGAGAGATCTATGATCCTCATACCGGTGAACAGATTATTAACCCCAAACGGGTTAAGAAACCCCTGTATCGTGCACCTTTCAGCGACAAGTGGGTGGAAAAAGATTGGGATTGGATGCTGCAGACTATTGCCGAGCGAGTGAAAGAGACTAGAGATAAAAGTTTTATTCATACTGAAAACGGCATGATCGTGAACCGCACTGAAAAAATTGCTTCTATCGGCGGTTCTGGATTGGATAATGAGGAGTGCTACCTGTTATCCAAATTAATGAGGTCCCTGGGTGTTGTATATTTGGAAACCCAGGCTCGTATCTGACACTCCTCCACGGTGGCTGGTTTGTCACCTGCATTTGGTCGTGGGGTCATGACCAATCATATGATTGATCTGAAAAATACTAATGTGGCCCTTATTATGGGCAGTAATATGGCTGAAAACCATCCTATTGGCATGAAATGGCTTATGAAGGGAAGGTTTGATCCCAAACGTCAGACCAAGATCATCCATGTTGATCCTCGCTTTACTCGGACTTCGGCGGTAGCGGATCTATACTGCCCCATACGCTCGGGAACCGATATAGCTTTCCTGGGTGGAATGATTAATTATATTTTGGAAAATGACTTGTATCACAAGGAATACCTGGTCAATTACACAAATGCATCTTTCCTGATAAAAGACGAGTTTAGCTTTGAAGATGGTTTATTCTCCGGATATGATGCATCCAAGCGGGCCTATGATTTTGGTACCTGGGACTATCAGTACGGCCCCGACGGCAAAATTTTAACTGACGAAACACTGCAACACCCCCGTTGCGTATTCCAACTGCTTAAAAAGCACTTTTCACGCTATGATATCGATACAGTATGCAAGATTACCGGTGCGCCCAAGAACAAATATATGCAGGTTCTGGAGCTGTTCTGCAGTACCGGTGCTCCTGACAAAACCGGTACCATCTGCTATGCCATGGGTATAACCCAGCACACAGTAGGCAGTCAGAATGTTAAAGCTTTCGCCATTATACAGCTGTTATTAGGAAACATCGGTCGTCCCGGCGGAGGTATAAATGCTCTGCGCGGCGAGAATAATGTTCAGGGTGCAACCGATATGGCCCTTTTGTTCCACATCATCCCCGGTTATATCGATTCACCAACTAATACTGAAGACAACAAAGATTTGATTTCCTTCATCCGCAAAATAACTCCCGGAGCAGCCAAGCTGCCCTTCAGCAACCTGAACGAGTTCCGGGAATTGGTTAAAGCGGGCATACCTTATTCTGGCTGGAGAATTCATTCCTCCAAGTGGGTGGTCAGCCTATTAAAGGCTTGGTATGGCGATGCTGCCAACGCTGAAAATGATTTTGCCTATCATTACCTGCCCAAACGTGATGCCAGCAAAAATTATTCCCATATAGCACTATTTGAGGCCATGCACAAAGGCGAAATTGAAGGCCTTTTTGTAAACGGAACCAATCCAGTGGTAGGCGGCCCCAATGCCAATAAAGAGCAGGAAGCTTTAACTAAACTAAAATGGATGGTTTCCATGGATCTATGGCTGAATGAGACTGCTGAATTCTGGACCTACCAAGGATGGGAAAGAGCTACTAATAATCCTGATGTACCAAAATATACTCCTAAAGACATCGGAACTGAGGTATTCTTCCTGCCAGCAGCTGCCGTCTATGAAAAAGAAGGAACCGCATCACAAACGGGGCGCTGGGTGCAGTTCCGCTGGAAAGGTGCTGATCCGGTCGGCGAATCAAGATCAGACTTATGGATATATAATGAGCTTGGCAAGCGTATAAAACAGCTTTATGCCGGCAGTACCCGTCCAGAAGATGAACCTATTGTCAATATGACCTGGGATTATGATGGACATGATGAACATGAACCAGACATCCTTAAAGTTGCCAATGAGATGTGTGGCTATAATGTAGCGGACGGTACTCCTGTAGAGGGTTTTGCTCAATTGAAGGATGACGGTTCTACTGCCTGTGGTAACTGGATATACTGTGGTGCCACCACGTTAAAAGATGGTCAGTTTGTTTATAAGCCGCAGCTTCGTCAAAAAGAAGATCCTTCAGGATTAGGCTTATTCCCCAATTGGGGCTGGGCTTGGCCAATGAATCGTCGTATCGTTTACAACCGCTGTTCAGTTCAGCCTGACGGAATCAACCCCTGGCCAGGTGACGATGACCGCCGTCTGGTGTGGTGGGATGAAGCATCAGGAGGCTGGGCAGGATGGGATGTACCTGACTTCATTAAGACCGTTGGTCCCGATAATCCTGCTTTCAAGGATCCCTTTATTATGCGTCCCGAAGGCAAAGGATGTATTTTCTCCACCAACGGTGTGTTAAAAGACGGTCCATTCCCAGAGCATTACGAACCCTGGGAGAGCCCGATGCCTCCTATATTAAACAAACAGCCCCTCAATCCTGTAGCCAAGGTATGGGAACCTGAAAAACAGGGAAATACGGACAAATATCCGATTATAGCCACTACTTACAGAGTAACAGAACACTGGCAGAGTGGTGCTTTAACCCGCAACCTGCCCTGGTTGGCAGAGCTTATGCCAGATATGATAGTGGAACTTAGCGAAGAGCTGGCCAAAGAAAAAGGTATTAAGAACGGTCATGAGGTTATTGTTTCCACTACCCGCGGTGACATTAAGGCAATAGCCTGTGTTACCAAACGTTTTAAGCCCTTTAACCTGGGTGGCAAGATTGTTCACCAGATTGGCCTGCTCTGGCATTACGGCTTCAAAGGTTATGCAACTGGTGATATTGCCAACCGGCTGACCCCGCACATAGGCGATGCTAATACTATGTGTCCCGAGTATAAAGCATTTCTGTGCGATATAAGGAGGGCTTAAAGATGGCATATTTAACCAATCTCTATGATACCAGCAGATGTACAGCCTGCCGCGGTTGCCAGGTCGCTTGTAAGAACTGGAACCAGCTGCCAGCTGTAATCGAGCCCTTCCAGGGAAATTATCAGACTCATAAAGACACTAATGGCGATACCTACACCATCGTTAAAATGATCGAAACCGAAGACCCGGTTGACGGCGTGATATGGAACTTCTTGAAGTATCAATGTATGCACTGTTTTGAACCTGCCTGTATGAAAGTCTGTCCTCGGGGGGCGTATACGAAAACAGACTGGGGTGCCACTATTCATGACCCCGATAAATGTATTGGGTGTCAGTACTGCACCTATGCTTGTCCTTTCGAAATACCCAAATATAGGAAACGAGAAGATAAAATTGCTAAATGCACCTTGTGTGCTGATCGTGTGGAAGAAGGCCTGCAGCCTGCTTGCGCTGCAACCTGTGCTCCAGGTGCTCTCATGTTTGGTGATCGGGATGAATTGCTCCAGTATGCAGAAGATCGTGTAAAGTTTCTTCGGGCTAATGGCTTCCCCCGGGCTACCATTTATGGGAAATTGGAGTTGGGCGGCCTCAATAAGATATATGTATTGACTGATACCCCAGATAAATTTGGTTTACCTGTTAATCCTAAGATTCCTGGCCAAATTCCTTTCTGGCAGGATTGGATTCAACCTTACCTTGGCTGGCTGATTCCTATAGCTCTGGCAGGATCTGCTGTCAGCTTTGTAACCACCCGTATCTTGGCCAACAAACATGGTGAGCATGATGAAGGGGGGCATGAATAATGCAGTTACTTCCTGAATACCGAGAGGATATTCCACGCGTAGAACGGTTTAATTTTGTAGCCCGCCTGACGCACTGGAGCCACACGGTGACTTTTCTGCTCTGTTTATTTACCGGATTGGTACTGTTTTTAGACAGTGTAGACTGGTTGGCAGCCATATTCGGCGGATATGCAGGAGCAGGTCTGGTTCACCGGATATCGGCGGTAATAATGACTCTGAGCATACTCTTTTTTGTAGTCTTTGATTTCAAAGGCATAATTAACTGGATTAAAGATATACTCCGTTTCGGTATAAATGACATCAAATTCGTTATGTTATTCCCTTTAGAATTCCTGGGCTTTCCAGTTAAAATGCCGCCCCAAACCAGGTTCAATGGAGGGGAAAAAGGCAACTCCATTGTCACCCCGACCTGCGTAATTCTGCTGGTGCTCAGCGGTTACATCATGTGGTTCCCGTCTATCTTTCCAGCAGGACTGGTACGAGTTGCTTATCCGATCCATGATATAGCTATGGTTTTGGCTACAGTTATGGTATGTATGCATGCTTATCTGGGCTCATTCCACCCCGGTTCCGGTGAGTCCTTCTGGGGCATGTGGAAAGGAACGGTCCGCTCCGATTGGGCCCAACACCATCATGCTATCTGGTATGAGGAGACTTACGGGGAAAAGGCTAAGACTGAAAGTGCTGACTAAAAGAACAGCCAGTTATAGTATCTTCCGAGTACAAACTTTTTTGGGGGGAGTTATACTCCCCCTTTGGTTTTGACTTGATTATTTGATAAACTGCATTAAGGAGCATTATGAGAGGTGAAATAGATGGACTTACATCCCCCTACCCCTCTACCTGAAGGGTACCTGGAGTTTTTTCAATCTTTGGAAAGCTGGCAGAATGAACAAACCATACGCCTGCGCAATAGTTTCATTCATTCCAAAGAGGATCTTTCGGTTAGACTGCAGAAGAACAAAAAGCCTTTGCTCAGCCAGATTAATCCTAATATCGACGGGGATTTGTTGCAAAACCTTTTGGATGGGCTTTTAACATTTCTTGAAACAGCTCGTCCTTCGGTTTCAGAACATGTCAAAAAACTGAAGTCCAACTTCAAGTGGCTTGATTTTGATAACCTTGTAAAAGCTTTCCTGAAGCCCAAGGAAAGTGAACTTGTCGACACAGCCAAACAACTGGAAATTCCAGAGGAATTTTTTATCTTTGTTCTGGATCATGCTCTGCGTCCAGTACTGCGTCTGATAGCTGAGTCATACCAGGAAGAACTGGCTAATGATTTTCATTGGGATATTCCTGCTATCTGCCCCATTTGCGGAGCTAAATCTCATTTCAGTCGTCTGCGGCAGGAGGATGGACAACGCATTATGTTCTGTGACCGATGTTTTTCAGAGTGGAAGACCCGTTACCTGTTCTGTGTGCACTGCGGCTGCGATCATCCCAACGATATCTCTTATCTGAGCGTGGAAGGAAATGATGCCTACCGGGTTTATGTGTGCAAACAATGTCATGGTTATTTAAAAACTTATGATGAACGCACCAGCGGTCGACAGGTAGATATGTATATAGCAAATATAGGTACTATCTACCTGGATATGTTAGCTCAGGAACAAGGTTATACTAATCATGATGGCGATTATCTGCTTTAAGAAAAGGCTAGGCTCCGTGTGACATACGCAACAGGGGCGGTTCTTGCTGTGGAGTTAATTCACCTGTAGAAAACCTCCTTAAACAGTCAAACCGTCCCTCTTGCATTATTGGGAATGATCTTGATACCATTGAAGCTTTGCCATTGATAATAGCATCAACCAGCTTACAATCCACGGTGGACCTCCACCGGTGTTGGGATAGGTTGTTCGGGGATAGGCTATCTCCTAACCCTGATTATCCGCGGGCTGATTTGATTTGTTCTATAATAAACTCCAGCAGTTCGGTTTCCTGATCAAAGGTAAACTGGGGTATCCCGTCATCAAACCCTTTGCCATCGATAACCCGGGCAATAACATTAGATGCCTTCAGAGGCTCGGGATCAACATCAGTCCTGATTACCTCTATCTTGGGATAAGCGGATTGTTTAAATCCTTCCAGGAATACAATGTCTGCTGCAGCTCCAATTTGGCCCAGAATCTTATCCAGGGGTTGCTCCTCCCGAAGATAAATCAAGGTTTCCTGGGGCGTACTCAGGTACACCTGTTTAGCTCCAGCAGCATATAGCTTACCGGAATCGTAACTGTCCGGGGTAAGCAAGTGATGGCTGTGTTTAATTACTGCGCATTCTATTCTTCTCTCCTGCAACCTGCCGATTATTCTGCAAAGCAATGTGGTTTTCCCGGAATTATGCCTGCCAACAAAAGCTATGACCGGTACCATGCTCCACCTTCTTTCTTGTCGCTATCTGGCAAAAGGGGTATAGTAGTAAATATAAAACAACGTGTAAGGAGATTGAACAATGAAGGAATACAGCAACAAGGACCTCATAGTATACTGGGAGCCGGAACGCTGCTCTCATTCAGCCATCTGCCTCAAGCGACTCCCCTCAGTATTTGATGTGGACAGGCGGCCTTGGGTAAATATTAATGCAGCCAGCCCGGAAGAGATTATCAAAACTATAGATGAGTGTCCTTCCGGCGCTTTAAAATACTCCCTGCCTGAGGGATCCTCTGTAAATCCCGATCTGGCCAAAGGTCCGGGCAGCCGTGATGCTGCCAGCAATGCGGCTGCATCTCTGGTGCGCATCAAAGTGATACGCAATGGCCCCCTGGTACTGGAAGGCCCTTATCAATTGCAGGATGTTGACGGCAGCATCAAGCAAGAAACAGGCAAAACCTCCCTATGCCGCTGCGGTCTCAGTGAAAAGCGTCCTTTCTGCGATGGAACTCATTACCGCAAGGGATGGAAAGTTGATTCCTAATCCTTATTATGAACCAGACGCGCGGCTATTTCTTTGCACTTTTCCAGGACCTGTTTCTCGTCAATGGTGGTAAGCTGACGGTTTTCCATGACTATACGCCCGTCAATGATAACTGTATCCACGTCACTGGCTTTGCCGGCATAGACCAGATTGGCGATTAGATCATAGCGAGGTATCATATGAGGCTGATTTAGGTTGATCAATATCATATCCGCCTTATAGCCGGGACGCAGGCATCCTATTTGATCACCCAGGTGCAGGGCTTTCGCCCCCAGGGCGGTGGCCATGGTCAAGGCCTGCTCAGCTGGCAGCACGGTAGGATCCATATTGTTTACTTTATGTAACAAAGCGCAGGTCCTGGTTTCCTGCAGCATATCCAGGTCATTGTTGCTGGAAGCCCCGTCGGTACCTAAACCTACAGGAACACCTTCCTCCAGCATCCTGGGTACAGGAGCAATGCCGCTGGCCAGTTTCATGTTGCTTTCCGGGTTATGAGCTACTCCTACCCCATATTTCTTTAATATGGCTATATCCTCATCACTGAGGTGCACGCAATGGGCAGCAGTTACCGGAAATTCAAAAATGCCGGCCTTTTCCAGATACACTACCGATGATACTCCATAGTCCCGGTTTATAGTGTTTATCTCATCCAGGGTTTCTGCCACATGAATGTTAATCCCGGCTCCGGTTTCCCGGGCTAAATCCGCCACTTGCTTTAAATAATCCGGCGGGCAGGTATAGGGAGCATGGGGTCCCAGCATAAAAGTAATCCTGCCGTTTGCTGCACCCTGCCATTGCTCAATAAGCTGGCGTGATTGTTCTATAGCCAGCTGGTTTTCCGGCCCTACTCCTATCATTCCCCGGGACAATACCGCCCGTATGCCGGTTTCTTCCACTGCTTGAGCCACCCGGTCCATATGAAAGTACATGTCAGTAAAGGTAGTAGTTCCCGATTTAATCATCTCGATGATGGCCAGCATGGTGCCCCAGTAAATATCATCCCCGGTAAGCCGGTCCTCCATGGGCCATATCTTGGTTTGCAGCCATTCCATCAGGGGCAGGTCATCAGCATAACTGCGCAGCATGGTCATGGCCGCATGGGTGTGAGTATTGATAAGTCCCGGCATAACCAGATAATTGGTGCCGTCTATAACTTTTTCATATTCCCCTGCCGGCGGGTCTCCTGATCCCACCGCTTCAATCAGATTGCCGTTAATTAAGACATAACCTTTCTCGATGATTTTGCCGGGTTCGGCCATAGGAAGAACCGTAATGTTTTTTAATAACATTTTCATGGTATTACCTCCGGTCTTAATTTTTTGGCTTGGGCTGCCCATAATCACGGAATGATTGATGCAGGTATTGCACATCCTCAGGAGATAGACTGTTAACCGTACCCAGAAGCCTGGCGGTTAAGCCTATCCTGGCAGTCTTTTCGGCAATAATGCAAACCAGTAAAGCTTCCTCCAGGTTCTTTCCCAGTCCGACCAGGCCATGATTGGCCAGCAAAACTGCCTTGCTTTCTTTTCCTAAAGCTTCACAGGCAGCTGCTGCTAATTCATCAGTACCAGCATGGGCATATCGGGCTACCGGCACAGGTCCTCCCAATACCTGAGCACTCTCTTCCAACAGCACCGGGATGGGCTGGTAGGCTACTGCATAAGCTAAAGCCCAGGGACTGTGGACATGGACAATGGCTCCTGCATCCGGCCGTTCTTTATAAATCCGCACATGCAGACGATATTCGGAAGAGGGCTTCCGCTCTCCGTCCACTATATTTCCTTCCAGATCCATCACCACCAGGTCCTCTGGCTGTAAGGACTCATAGGGCATCCCGCTGGGAGTAATTAAAAAATAGTGATCCGGCTTCAGCCTGCAGCTGACATTACCCCAGGTGCCGGCTACCAGCCCCTGCTGGTAGATTTCCTTGCCGATGCGTATAACTTGCTGCCGTTCTCCTTGGTAATGCATACTCTAGTTCCTTTCCCTTAAACTTTTTTCATAAGGGGGAAACACTACCCCTTTTTCAGTAATTATGCCGGTAATAAGCCGGTTATCGGTTACATCAAAAGCCGGGTTGAATACCTCGGCCTCTTTTACGGTCAGATATACGCCCCGGACAGAGCGCACTTCTTCCGGGTCTCGCTCTTCAATGGGTATATCCTGGCCAGAAGCAATGGAATAGTCTATAGTGGACTGGGGAGCGG
Organism: Syntrophomonas sp. DTU018; assembly: GCA_001513155.1. Classification (GTDB taxonomy): domain Bacteria; phylum Bacillota; class Syntrophomonadia; order Syntrophomonadales; family Syntrophomonadaceae; genus DTU018. Next base: position 66,073 of record LFSR01000032.1, on the reverse strand, counting down.
CCACGTAGAAAGGAATGCCGTGGTGATGAGCCAGAACCGCCAGAGAATAGGTGCCGATTTTATTGGCAGTATCACCATTGGCGGCTATGCGATCAGCTCCTACAATGACTGCATCTACCTTTCCCAGCTTCATAATGTAACCGGCCATATTGTCGGTTATCAGGGCAACAGGAATCTGATCCTGCATCAGTTCCCATACTGTGAGGCGGGCTCCCTGCAAGACGGGGCGGGTTTCACAGGCCCACACCTTTGCAATTTTCTCCTGCTGATACGCACTCCTGATCACTCCCAGGGCAGTACCATAACCACAGGTGGCCAAAGCCCCGGCATTGCATATGGTCAGGACCCGGCTGGATTCTTGCAGCAGTTGAGCACCGTGCTGGCCTATCAATTGGTTGGTCTGGATATCCTCTTCAAACATGCAGCGGGCTTCATTCAACAGCAGTTCTTTTAATTCCGCCAATTCCCGGTGGGCATTATTCTGGTAAACCCTATCCATGCGCTGCAGTGCCCAAAACAGGTTTACAGCGGTGGGCCGGGTAGAAGCCAGTTGGGAGCGGATAGCTGAGTAGTATTCTGTAAACTCCTCAGCCCTGCCCGAGTACCTGGCTGCTCCCAAAGCCAGGCCGAAGGCGGCTGTTACCCCGATCAGCGGGGCACCCCGCACTTTTAAAGTGCGGATAGCTTCGGCCACTTCCTCGACGGAAGTATATGATTCGTATACTATCTTGTCGGGCAGCAGGTTTTGGTTCAAAACAATTACCTGGTCATTTTCGTAGGCAACAGTATTTATCATTTACCCATAACCCCTATTTCATCCAGAATTCGCTTGCAGTCGCAGCCGGGCTCTGCCGGAATATATTTGATGCTGGTCATTATCACTTCCCGCAGCTGCTGGATGCGGCTGGCCATCATCTCCAAAACCTCGCTGTGGGTTAAAATATTGGGAGATATACCCGCCGCATAATTGGTAACGATGGATATATTGGCATAGCAAAGGCCCAGCTCCCGGGCCAGGCACACTTCCGGAACACTGGTCATACCAATCAAATGACCCCCCAGCTGTTTGAACATAGCGATTTCCGCAGCTGTTTCAAAACGGGGCCCTTCAGTACACACATAGGTTCCTCCATTATGGACTTTAACCCCTAACTCTTCCCCGGCTTTTACCAAAGCCTGCCTTACTTCGGGGCAATAAGGGACGGTCATGTCACAATGAACTACCCCTGCATCATTATCTCCTTCATAAAAAGTAGATTTACGGGTGCGGGTGAAATCCAAAAACTGGTCGGATAAAACAAAGGACCCTGGTTGGAAGTCATGGGTCAGAGATCCTACCGCAGCGGTAGCAATTATGCTTTTTACTCCAATATCATGCAGGGCTTTGATATTAGCCCGGTAATTCACCAGGTGGGGCGGTACTTTGTGCCCGCTGCCGTGCCGGGGTATGAAGGCTACCTGTTGTCCCCTATAATACCCCAATAATACTTTTACCTCACCATAAGGCGTGGACTGTATATGTTCACTGATATTTTCCAGAATACCCGGATCATATACTCCTGTCCCTCCAATAACACCAACAAGTGCCATAAGCGGTTCCCCCTTATCCAACTAATGTCATTCCTCTTCGGCGCTGCGGTCAAATAGAGCTGCAGCAAACATATCTGCCGCAAAGGGCTTCAAGTCTTCCATACCTTCTCCAATGCCGATGAACTTCACGGGAATTTGCAGCTCCCGGGCAATGGCCAGTACAATGCCTCCTTTGGCGGTGCCGTCCAATTTGGTAAGAATAATGCCTGATATCCCGGTAGCTTCGGTAAAAACCTTGGCCTGGCTGATAGCGTTCTGGCCGGTGGTAGCATCCAGCACCAGCAATACTTCATGAGGGGCACCAGGTATTTCCCTTTCGATTATCTTGCGAACCTTGCTGATTTCTTTCATAAGGTTGGTTTTATTCTGCAGGCGGCCAGCTGTATCGATTATGAGGCAGTCGGCTCGCCGGGCACGGGCGGCGTTCAGGGCATCAAATACCACTGCTCCGGGATCCGCTCCTTCCTGGTGCTTGATCAGATCAACCCCGATACGGTCAGCCCATATCTGCAGCTGGTCAATAGCTGCCGCCCGGAAGGTATCACCAGCAGCCAGCAGCACCCGTTTATCCTGCTGTTTAAATTGATAGGCCAGCTTAGCTATTGAGGTGGTCTTCCCAGCGCCGTTGACACCAACTACCAGGATAACGGAAGGACCATCTTCGCTGAAACATAGCTCGCTGCTCTCTTCCAGCTTAAGCATGTCGGCGGCTTCCTGCCGGATTAATTCCAGTACCTGTTCAGGTTCCTGCAGCTTTTGCTTTTTGACTTCTTGCCGCACCTTATTCACCAATTCCAGGGATGTTTCCACCCCTACATCGGCTTGAATAAGGATTTCCTCTACTTCATCCCAAAAATCATCATCTATGCGGTCGCTGTGTTTTATCAAGGATTCTAACCGGCCGCTCAGGTTCTGCCGGGTTTTCTGCAGTCCCTTTTTAAATCGGCTCAGCCAGCCGGTCTTGGAGGACGAAGCTTCTTCACTGCCATTCCCCTTTTCCTCCGGGATTGATGCTGCTTCCGGCTGCAGCTGGCTTTCATCCTGCTGTTTTTTCCCCTTAAAACGATCAAAAATTGCCACTATGTCCACCTCTTCTATACTATCCCGCCAGGGTTTCCGCCTGGCTCAAGTCCAGAGTAAAAATTTTGGATATTCCTTTCTCCGGCATGGTTACACCATACAGGTGATTACCGCATTCAATTGTAGCTTGCCGGTGAGTGATTACCACAAACTGCATTCTTTCCGCCATGCTTTTCAGGAATTGGGTATAGCGTATCAGATTAGTTTCATCCAGGGAAGCATCTATTTCATCCAATAAACAGAAAGGAGTAGGTTTCAGACGCAGCAGGGCAAATATAAAAGCTATACAGGTCAAAGCCCGTTCACCACCCGACAGCAGATTAAGGGATTGCACCTTCTTGCCGGGAAGCTTCACTGCAAAATCAATCCCTGCCTCCAAACGGTCAGCCTTGTCATCCAAAACCAAGGCTCCTTCCCCGCCGTTGAAGATTTCGCTGAAGGTCTCCTGAAAGCTCTGATTGGCTAACTCCAAAAACTGGGAGAAACGCTCCATCATGAGATTTTCTGTTTCCTTCAGGAGGCTTCCCAGGGATTTTTCCGCCTCCTGGAGATCTTCCACCTGCTGGGACAGAAACTCAAAGCGCTGAGCAATTTGCTGGTATTCTTCGATGGCAGTCAGATCAACGGGTTCCAGCTCTGCCATCTGCTCTTCAATTTCCTCCAAGCGCTGCCGCCAGCGGCGTACGCCTCCGCTTAAAGGTCCAGTATCCTCCTGGCTATAATCCTCGCCGGAGAATTTCTCTTCCCAGCGGGTCATTAATCCTTCCTGTTCTGTTTCCAATCGGGCAATTAAAAGCTCATTCTGATGAAGCTGCTGTTGCATCTCCTCTAATTGCTTCTGCATGGGCTCTGCTGAATTCTGCAGGCTATCCATGCGGTTGCGAGCCTCGATCTCGGCCTGCCGTTCATTTTCCAACTGAGAAGCCAGGTGCTGCAATTTATCCTGCCCTTCTTTAAGAAGCTGGTCCAATTCACCGATGCGCCGTTCTTGCTGAGCGATCTCCTTTTCCAGCCGCTTGTAAAGATTTAAGGCTTCTTGGGCTGATTGCCGGTAGGAATAATCTATCTGTTCCATCTGTTCCAGGCTGCGCTGGAGGTTTTCCAGTTCCCGGCTCTTTATTTCCACCTGTTCACGATAAGAGGCTACCCGGGCTAAATGTATTTCCATTTCCCGCCGGGAATCCTCCCCGCTCTGCCGGCTTTCTTCCAACTCCTGAGCCAGATCCGCGCTGCGCTTTTCCCGTTCTCGCAGTTCCTGGTTAAGAATTAGTATTTCCTCTTCCACTTCCTTTATCTGCTGCGACAAATATGCAATTTCGTCATCACAACCATTCTGTTCCTCAAGCAAGCGGGCTTGCTGCTGTTCTGTCTCCGCGATTTGCTGCTGCAGCATTTGCAGGTGAATACGATCTTCCGTATGACTGGCGTACAACTTATCCAAGGTTTGATTCAGCTCAGCGATCTGCCGGCTGAGGGCATCCATTTCTTCCTGGTAGGCTTGTATTTCCCTGTCAATGGTCTGGCGGGTTTCCAGCAAGGAGCGTTCCGCCTGACGTCTCTGCAAAAGCCCTTCTGTGCGCTGGCTTTTGGATCCTCCGGTCAAAGCACCCCCCACTGCAAAGCTTTCCCCTTCTAAAGTCACCATGCGCAGGGGGAAGTAAGCTTTCTTTAGCAGGTTTATGCCGCTGTCCATATCCTCTACTACCAGAACCCGGCCCAAAAGATAGTCCACCGCCGGTCGGCACATAGCAGAGCACTTGACTAAGCGGGAAGCCAAACCAACAACTCCCGGCTGGGCCAAAATGGTCTCCAGCCATTTTTCATCTACAGGAACAACTCTTAACACATCCAGGGGCAGGAAAGTTACCCGGCCTGCTTGTTTTTTCTTCAGGTAGTCAATAGCCCGGCGGGCTTCACTCACTTCCTTGACAATGATATTCTCCAATCCTTTGCCGGCCGCGGTTTCAATAGCTATCTCCAGGCCTGCCGGAACCTCGATCATCTCTCCCACCACGCCCACAATTCCCGGAAACATTGCCCGGTGATCATCCTGCATAAGCAGCTTGACTCCCGGAGCATACCCTATCCGGGCTTTCTGGCGCTCTTGCACTGCCAGGAGTTCATTCTCCACCTTTATCCTCCGGCGCTGGGCATTGGCCAGTTGGGACTCCTGGCTCTTACGCTGGTTTTCTAATGCCGACCTTTCTTGAGTACATCTTTCCAATTCTTCCCGGGTATGTTCAATACGGCCTTGGATTTCCCCTAATTGCTGGCTGCTTCGTTCTAATTCCTCTCCCATGCGCTGCCTTTGCAGCACTAATTCCTCTTTCTTTATTTCCAAGCGGCGGCATCTTTCCTTAAGCCGGCTCAGTCTTTCTTCTGCCTCACGAATCTGGTTGCGGCTGGCTATTTCTTCATTTCTGGCTTGAAACAGCTGGTTTTTCAGCTTTTCCAAGCTCTGTTCATACTGCTCGATCTGGGCTGCCAGTTGCTCTTCCTGGGCATTCAGCTCCTGAAATGCCTGCAGCTTCAGCTGGTGCTTTTGGGATTCCTGCTGCAGTTCAAGCTTAAGCCGGTGCAGATCCTGGCTGATTCCTTCTGCCATCTGCTGGTACTTGAGCTGATCCTCCGCCGCAGCTTGAATCCGCTCCCGAGCATTCCTGAGACGTTCCTGGCAGAGCTCCAACTCTCCCTGCATAGCCTGTATGCTTGACTCCTGGGCAAAGCGCTGCTCCTTAAGCTGCTCTACACTGGTGCGCCTGGCTTCAGCTGCAGCCGCCGCCTGCTCCATCTGTACTTTAATTTCATTGATCTGCTGCTGCAAGGCTTTCATCTGTTCCTTCAGCAGATGGTTCTCATCGTGGCGTTGTTTCAGAACGGCATCAGTCCGCTGCAGTTCATATTTCAGCAAAGCTCTTTCCAGGCTGCGGTGTTCACTGGCCAGTTTTTTATATGCTTCAGCCTTTTGGGCTTTCCAATAGACCTGCTCTTTGTGGCTGCTCAGCTCAGACAGCACATCCTGCAGTCTCACCAGATCCGCCTTGGTATTGGCAATACGCCGCAGTACTTCTTCCCGCTGCTGGCGATGCTTGCTGATGCCCGCAGCTTCTTCCAAGTAAAAACGGCGATCCAGGGGATGCCCGTTCAATACCTGCTCCAGTTCACCCTGGCCAACTATCGAGTATCCCCTTTTCCCCAAACCAGTACCTGTGAACAAAGCTTGAATATCCTTCAAGCGTACCCGGGTACGGTTCAGGTAATACTCGCTTTCTCCGGAACGAAACAGCTTGCGGGACAGTGATATCTCAGCAGCATCGATGTCCAGCAAGCGATCGCTGTTGTCCAGGGTAATCTCCACGCTGGCCATGCTCAAAGCCTTGTTTTGGTCGGTACCGCTGAATATAATGTCTTCATTGCGCTGGCCCCGGATGGTATGTATATTTGCTTCCCCCATGACCCAGCGAATGGCGTCCACCACATTGCTTTTGCCGCATCCGTTGGGCCCGACAATAATATTGATGCCAGGCTGAAAAACAATTTCCGTGTGGTCAGCAAAGGATTTGAATCCTTTTAATTCCACGCGCTTTAAATACACGCTTATTCCTCCTGATAACTTATCAGTTGAACATCTCCGGTACTGATGCTGGTAATTTCCCCGTCTGCAGTTTCTACCAACAGGCTGCCGTTGACATCCAAATCCCTGTGAATACCTTGGATAAGTTCCTTCCCAGTATTAACAGCAATGGGCTGCTGCCAGTGAATGCAGTACTCCTGATAAACCTCCCGGAAAGGCTGGAACCCCTTCTGAAGAAACAGATAATAATCCTGGCGCAGATCTTCCAGCAAACTAACCAGCAACTGGTTTAAATCAAAGGAATGTCCGGCAACCATTGCCAGGGAGACAGCCAGATGGCGCACCTCTTCCGGAAAATCTTGGGAACTCAGGTTTACATTGATGCCGATACCGGCTATAACATAATCCAGGCGGTCCATCTCCCCCCTGGCTTCCAACAAAATGCCTCCCACTTTACGTCCCTGGATGAATATATCATTGGGCCATTTTATCCTGCAGGCACAACCGGTATGCTGCCGCAGTGACCGGGCACAGGCTACCGCCATTACCAGGGACAAAAGAGAGGCATTCTTTAAATTCAGGGCGGGCCGGAGAATCAGGGTAAAATACAAGCCTCCCCGGGGTGATGCCCAGGTCCGTCCCAACCGTCCCCTGCCGCCGGTCTGCTGACTGGCAATAATCAGGGTTCCTTCGGGTAAATGTTGATCTTCGAGCAGTTGGCGAGCCCACAGGTTGGTGGATTGGGTTTGCCCTGTATAAAAGATCGGGGTTCCCCAGTGGGGATCGGCCAGATTTTCTGATATTAAAACCGGGATAATGGCTTGTTCAGGGTGCTCTAGGCAATATCCCCTGCCCTTTTTAGCTACGATCTCATATCCGGATTCCTTAAGGCTTTCAATATGTTTCCAGACCGCTACCCGGCTGATTCCCAGGCTTTCTGCCAGCTGAGCCCCGGAGATACAATCCGGATATGCTTCTTTCAGTTTTACCAGTATCCTGTCTTTCATAGATCTTCCTTTCCGGACAGTTATGAGTTTATTTAGACATACACCCAGCAAATCCTTTTACCAGCCATAAGGATCCAACCAAAAAAGCAGGTGCCCTGTCATCTCGAGCGCATGCAACTTGGCGATCTCAGTACCATCTCCGCTAATCGCAGCTCGGCATAAGTGTCAATCTGGATGCAGGAGTATTAGCCGGCGAGCGACTTACGACGAGCCGTTGCAACTCACGGCGCAACTGAGGGCTGCCAAGGGGAGCGAGAAACAGGACGTTTCGAGCAGCGAGTACTGAGTGCATGGATGCTGAATTACGAGCGGTCCCCTTCGCACCGAAGTAAGCCGATGTGTTGCAGGCGAGGAGTACCGGAGCGAGCCGGCTAATACTCCTGCCAAGCCGTGGTTAGCGTGCTAGTCAATGGACTGCAGGTATTGTTCCCGGGTCAGCACTGCCGTCATACCCTGGTGATTCCCGGCCCCGATACTGCCGGACGGCAGGCTTTCATCGCTTTTTACCGCCAGCTCATTTAATCCGAATTCTTTTTGCAAAGCAAGAATATTGGAGCGCTGGGGTCCCACTAACTGGGAAAGTTCACGAGGCGGGCAAAACAGAATAAGAGCTTGATGGTTGTCAGCGGTAGGCAAATACGCCTTTATGAGAAAGCGGGCTTGCTCTAATGCCACTTTTTGCAGTACCAGTTCACCAAAAGCAGGATGGAAAGGCCCGGCTACTACCGTATCGGTTCGCTGCAGTTCTTCACCGGGATGCAATCCCATACGTATTACCGGGATGTGAGCACGCCTGAAGCGCATATACATGGCGGCTGTAATGTCTACTGCTTCTTCCAGAGTGAGGGGCTGATACCTGCCCTCCTGAAAAGCCTGTTCCAGCTCTGTTCCCTTTATTACCAAGGTCGGGTATATTCGTACCATGTCAGGATGCAGTTGAATGACTTGCCGGGTGGTGTCCAGATCCTTCCGGAAATTGTCCCCGGGAAGGCCGACCATCAGCTGAATTCCCAATCTGATACCGGCATAATGGATCATCTGGCAGGCCTTAACCACCTGGTCCGGTTCGTAACCGCGCTCGGATAGTCTCAAGACCTCTGTATCCAAAGACTGGACTCCCAATTCTATAGTTGTAACCCCGCGCCTTTTCAGTTCTTTGAGCCGCTCCCCGTCAATGGCATCAGGGCGGGTGGACAGCCTGATACCTTTAACCTTTCCTTTCTCCAAATAGGGCCGGGCACACTCCAGGTAATCGTTTTGCATTTTTTCCGGTATCGAGGTAAAAGTACCTCCGAAAAAAGCTACCTCTACATCGGTACCGGCAGGTATAGTACTCAGAGCTGTCTCAATATGGTCTTTAACCTGGGCAGGAGAAGGATAATGCAGGGTATCGCTTATCCTCTGCTGCTGGCAGAAGCAACAGCGAAAAGGACAGCCTAAATGGGGTATGAATATGGCAATGTTGCGGGTACGTTTCATTCATTCACTTTCTCCGCAATAATGGCGTTAATCAGTTGCTTGTTGCTCAGCACTTTGCATGCGGCACTCTGCTGGGCTTCTTTTTTGCTGTGCCCCACTCCGGTAGCCAGCAAGCGGTCCTGGTAAAAAACCCCGGCTACAAAGGTACGGTCATGAGCAGGACCCGTCTCTTGCAGAATACTGTAAGTAACATTGTCCCGGTTTTTGCCCTGGACTAATTCTTGCAAGCGGGATTTATAATCGTAATGGTCTCCTGCTTCCGTCTTTTGAATATCTTCTTCCAGATGTTTCAGGATAAACTGGCGCACTGTTTCATAACCCTGATCCAGGTACACTGCGCCGATAACGGCTTCCATGGCATCAGCCAGGATCGACTGGCGATGGCGTCCCCCGGATTTTTCCTCTCCCTTGCCCAAAAGCAGGTACTGACCCAGATTCAGCTGGTTAGCCACTTTGCACAGAGCCGGTTCGCACACTACTCGAGCCCGTATTTTGGTCAGCTCACCTTCAGCCAGCTGGGGATAGTGGGTATACAGGTACTCGGCTACGACAAAATTAAGCACTGCATCACCCAGGAATTCCAAGCGCTGATTGTTGGTGATTAAATTGCTCTCCTGGGCATAGGACGGGTGAGTTAAGGCATTCACCATTAACTCCAGGTCCTGGCAGGGCACTGATTGTTCTTTTAAGAAAGCTGCTGCTATACGTTTATCATTACTTCTCATTTTTTACCTGTTGCAGATAGCTCCACAACGCCTCAACCAGCACACCCATGGTGGGATAGTCTTCCAGATCTTCCTCGGGGAACTCTACGTCATATATGTCTTCCAGAGCCATGATCATTTCCACAATATCAATGGAATCGGCATCAATTGATTCGAAAGTGGTGTCCATAGTAATATCCGCTGGGTCAATCTCTAATTGTTCAGCCAGCAGTTTACAGGCTAACTCAAAAAACTCCTGAAACTCCTGCATCCTATCCCTCCTGATTATATTGCTTGGATATGCCATTCTCTAAACTTCCAAGGACTCCTTCTGTAAATTGACTATATTTTTCGCAACGCAGTCAGCAGCAACCTGCAGGCCGTTGCAAACAGCTTCCCGGCGTGAACTGCCATGGCAGACTATGCTGATTCCATCCACACCCAGCAAGGGAGCTCCCCCATACTGGGTATAATCCAGCTGCTTAAAAAATGCCGGCACCGAGCCCAGTTCCCGGCTGACGCCCTGGGCAACAAACATAGCCAATCCTTCAATGGTTTTTAAAATAATATTGCCCACAAAACCATCACATACCACTACGTCAGCCTGACCGGACAACAATTCCCTGCCTTCTATGTTGCCGGTAAAGTTAAGACCGCTGTGATTCTTAATAAGCTCATAAGCCTCCAGGGTAAGCTGATTGCCTTTCCCCTCTTCCTGCCCATTGTTGATAAGGGCTACCCGGGGGTTGGCGATCTTTAATACCGAAGAGGCATACAGACTGCCTAATATGGCAAAGTGCAGAAGCTGCTTGGGGCGACAATCCACATTGGCACCGGCATCTATCAGTATTGTGTGGCTTCCCTGTCCATTAGGCAGAGCCACAACCACCGGCGGCCTTTCAATCCCGGGCAGCCGCCCCAGAATAAATATAGCTGCGGCCATTTGCGCACCGGTATTGCCACAGGATAATACGGCATCAGCTCGTCCTTCTTTGACCAACTTGGTAGCCACCACGATGGAAGCATCTTTTTTCTTGCGCAAGGCTAGGGCTGGCGACTCATCCATGCCTATAACCTGGCTGGCCTCAGCCAATTCTATCTTGGCCGGGTCATAATCGTAATTAGCCAGTTCCTTGTTCAGCTGTTCAACGGGACCCACCAGAATAATCTGGCCCCCATGCTGCTGCACCCACTGCACAGCACCGGCTACGATTTCTCTGGGAGCATAGTCACCGCCCATGGCATCAACTGCAATACGCATAATAACCTCCTCTTAAAAAAAAAGTAAGCTACAAGCCTGTAAGCCAGACTATATACCTTACTTTTTTTATAAACTGGTCAGCAATTTACATCACGCTTTTCCCTTTATAATACCCGCAGGCCAGACATGCCCGGTGAGGCATCTTTAATTCGTGGCACTGGGGACATTCTACCAGGCCAGGTTTCTCTATTTTTCTCCATTCTGACCGCCTTTTGCTGGTACGGGAATGGGATTGTCTTCTTTTGGGTACTCCCACCTAAAAAACCTCCTCCCTATGTAAGCTGCTTCAGTTTTTCCCACCGTGGATCGATGTTATCATCCCGGCAGTTACAGGTACCAGTATTAAGATCCTTTCCACAGTTTGGGCACAGTCCCCGGCATTCTTCCTGGCAGAGAACACTTATAGGTATATCGGAAATTATAACTTCCTGCACCAGTGGAGTCAGATCTGCAATACCATCGCCTTGAAAAACTACATCTTCTTCGGTTTCGCTTAAGTCTTTCTGGCAATTCTCATCAACCACTGCAGCGAAGAAGCTGCTGTCAATGCTGTAGGTAACGGGCTTTAAACAACGTGAACAGTAAAGCTCAACCACCGTTTGCACTTTACCCTGGGCATGAATATCTTTACCGCTGTGCTCTATTTTTCCTTCCACCACAACCGGTTGCAGGAATCGTCCTCCCCAAGTATCCAGCAGTTCATTGTCACCAGGTTCTTCAATATGGAAGTCTTGTTGCTGATAGGGGGAGAGCTTTAGCATGTTCAGGTAAATTTTCATACCATACACTCCGTAAAAACACCAGATTAATTATAGTCTTCCCATCTTAGTATTGTCAATAAAACTCAGCTTTAGCCCAACATCAAATGAGGCGGGTTGCCCCGCCTCATGAATGTCTCGGATGTCTTACTGGGCCTTGGCCAGATTGTAAGTATCACGGGCAATAACCAATTCCTCATTGGTGGGAATAACGAAGATACGTACTTTTGAATCTTCGGCAGCTACGTCTACTTCTTTGCCGCGGACTTTGTTTTTCTCAGGATCTAACTTGATTCCCAGGTAATCCAGGTTTTCACAGATCTTCTCACGTACGTCGTAGCCGTTTTCGCCGACTCCGGCAGTGAATACCAGGCAATCGCAGCCATTCAGCTTGGCAATATAGTTGCCGATATATCCTTTAACCCGGTTGTAGTATACTTCCAGAGCAACCTGGGCTCTCTCATTTCCGGAACTGGCTGCTTCCAGAATATCCCGCAGGTCATTGGATACCCCGGACAGACCCAGCATACCAGATTTCTTGTTGAAATAGTTGTTGGCTTCCTGGGCATTCATATTCAGTTTTTCCATCAAAAAGAATACGATGGCGGGGTCAATATCTCCGGAACGGGTTCCCATTACCAGACCTTCCAGCGGAGTGAATCCCATGGAGGTATCTACGACCTTGCCGTCCTTTATGGCAGCCATGCTGGCACCGTTGCCCAGATGGAGGGTAATAATCTTGCATTGTTCATAGGGCTTGCCCAGCATTTCCGCAGCCCGGTGGGACACATAGAAATGAGAGGTTCCATGGAAGCCATATCTTCTTACCTTGTATTTTTCATATGCCTCATAGGGGAGAGCATATAGGAAATTAGCGGGTTCCATAGTCTGATGGAAAGCAGTGTCAAAAACAGCTACATGGGGGACATTGGGCATCAGGGCTTGACAGGCTTCAATTCCCATCAGGTTGGGAGGGTTATGCAAAGGAGCTATATCAAAGCAGTCTCTGATAACTTTCTTGACATAATCGTCTACCACTACAGACTTGGCAAACTCTTCGCCGCCATGGACCACCCGGTGCCCAACTGCACCAATCTCATCCATGCTCTTGATGCAGCCATACTCGGGATTGACCAGAACTTCCAGAACCAATTTCATTCCTTCGGTATGATCGGGCAGGTCTTTCTTGATTACCACTTCGTCTTTGCCAGCGGGTTTATGTTCAAGGGTTGTGCCGGGAATACCGACCCGGTCCACCAGACCTTTGGCAAGAACAGACTCATCAGTCATGTCAAATACCTGATACTTAATGGAAGAACTCCCTGCGTTTACTACCAATACTTTCATCAATTTAACCTCCTTAGTTAATAAGAAAATTTCAAATTAACTAGGCTCTGACAGCGGTCATAGCCACAACATTAACTATATCTTCAACACTGCAGCCACGGGACAAATCATTAACCGGTTTATCCAATCCCTGCAGGATCGGTCCGATAGCTTCAGCTTTGGCTAAACGCTGCACTAGCTTATAACCTATGTTTCCGGCATTTATATCTGGGAAGATAAGTACATTGCATTGTCCGGCAATCAGACTACCGGGAGCCTTAGAGGCGCCTACCTTGGGTACCATTGCTGCATCGGCCTGGAATTCACCGTCAACCTGGATATCAGGATATTTCTCTTTGGCAATGCGGGTAGCCTCAACCACCTTATCTACAGTAGCATGGCTGGCGCTTCCCTTGGTGGAGAAGGACAGCATTCCTACTTTAGGTTCTTTCATGCCGCACAGTTCAATGGCGGTCTGAACCGATGCCTTGGCAAAGGCTGCCAGCTGTTCGGCGGTTGGGTCAATGGTAACAGCGCAATCGGCAAAAACGAATATTCCATTATCGCCGTATGCACAGTCGGGAACAATCATAATAAATGAGCCGGATACAGCGGGAATGCCGGGAGCGGTTTTTATAATCTGCAGAGCAGGCCGTAACACATTGCCGGTGGTATTCTCTGCTCCAGCCACTTCACCGTCGGCTTTACCCATTTTGACCATCATGGAAGCAAAGTACAGAGGATCCATCATGGTGCTCTTGGCCTTATCCAGATCTACACCCTTGTCCTTGCGCATCTCATAGAATGCTTGAACAAAATCATCAAAATAGGAAGCTTTCACCGGATTTATAATTTCTGCTCCGGATATATCTGCTCCCACTTTACTGGCCGCAGCTTTGACCTCACCTTCGTCACCAAGCAGAATAGGTCTGGCGATACGATTGTCCACAATCGCCTTAATGGCCAGCAGGGTCCTTTCTTCGGTGCCTTCAGGCAAGACAATAGTGCGTTCCCTTTTCGCAGCTTTTTCCCGAATCTCAGCAAGCAAACTCATCCTTCTACCTCCCCTAAATACCTAGAGATTTTTGTTCAAAATACACAGTTTCTTCTCCATTCTAGCATAAAGTGCCAATCAAGTGGTAAAATTTATGCTACTATTAATCAATTGGAGATCAGCTGAATGATAGTTACAGGTATTGTGGCCGAATACAACCCATTTCACAATGGTCATCGCTACCTGATCGAATCGGTTCGCAGGCTTTATCCGGAGGCAGCCATCATTTGCGTAATGAGCGGCCATTTTCTGCAGCGAGGCGAACCCGCTTTAGTAAACAAATGGGCTCGAGCAGAAATGGCTGTATCCAGCGGAGCCGATCTGATCATTGAACTTCCCCTGGTTTTTTCGGTACGCAGCGCCTACTATTTTGCCCGTTCGGCATTAATGCTTCTTTCCCAAACCGGCCTGGTTACCCACCTGGCCTTCGGCAGTGAAAGCGGGGACTGTCAGGAATTAAAAACTATCGCCCACCTGCTGGCTGACGAACCGGCCGAATACCGTGACCGGTTGAAAGCATATTTAAGCCAGGGATACAGCTTCCCGGTGGCCCGCTCTTATGCCCTCAGGGATTGGTTTAAAGACGATCCTCACCTGGAGCACTTGCTCAGCCAGCCTAACAATATTTTAGCATTGGAATACCTGCGCGTTATCAAAGAACTGCAGCTAAATATCGAGCCTATTGCGGTTAAGCGCCAGGGGAGTTTCCATAGTACGGATCTCAGCCCCTTTGCCAGCGCCACTGCCATCCGCCAGTTTTTAATGCAGGGTAATAACATTGCTGAACTGCGCACAGCCCTCCCCCTGCCCAGCAGCCAGATATTGGAGCGGGAGATAGAACGAGGTGCAGGACCGGTGTTTGACCGGGATTTATCATCCTTGATTCTCTACCGGCTGCGTACCCTGCCTCTGGAAGAATTGGGCAAGATCTATGAGATCACCGAAGGACTGGAATACCGTATCAAGGAATCTGCTCAGCGCTCTAGTACCCTTGATCAACTGCGGCAGTCAATCAAATCCAAGCGGTATAACATGACCAAGATTAATCGTTTACTGATCTACGCCCTGCTCAATATTTCCGCCCGGCAAATGGAAGCCTTCGATGAGACCGGGCCTCTGTACCACCGGGTACTGGCGTTCTCCTCCCGGGGCCAGCAGCTTCTTCAGCAGATGCAGCGCAGGTCAAGTCTGCCCATCTTCAGCCGGGGAAGCCAGGTAAAAGCTGCCTTTGACGGTAAATGGGGACCGGCCGTAAAAGAAATGATTACCCAGGACATAATGGCTACCGACGTGTATGCCCTGGCCTTGCCCAACCACGCACTGCGCAGAGGGGGACTTGATTTTACTGCTTCTCCGGTGCGGGTGACTGGTGATTCGTCTCCCACCACCGGCGAATAACTGCTTTGATCTCCTCTATTCTGGCCAATGCTGCTTCTCTTCCCAGATCAACCAGTTCCCCGGATCTATCAAAATCCTGGGGCAAGTATCCTCCCACGGCTGGCTGGATTAATACGTCCGCCTGGCATGATACCGCATCAAACTGCTGTCTTTGCAAAATTTCCAGAGAAGTCATGATTACATCCCAGGTATTGCGAATCACCACCTGTTTGCCTTCACCAAAAGTTACATCCACCGCTATTACAATATCTGCCCCCCGCTCCCGGGCGGGAATAACTGGAAGTCGATCGGTAACTGCACCATCTACCAGGATTCTTTCCCCATCCCGGACGGGACGGAAAATCCCCGGAATGGAAATACTGGCCCGGATAGCCTGGGCTACTGATCCTTCGTCTATAACTACCCGCTTGCCGGTTACTAAATCGGTAGCCACCACCAGCAGGGGTATTTCCAGTTGATCAAAGGTCTTCTTCTTGGTAAGCAGATCTAAAAAAGCGCTGATTTTTCGGCCGGCCATGAAGCCCAAGCGGGGCAGGTTAACATCATAGAGAACTCCGTGATTCATATATTCCACCAGGCGGTCCAGCATATAAATATCTGTTCCGCAGGCATATATGCCTCCAATCATGGCTCCCATACTGCTGCCCACTATTAGATTAAAAGGCACCTGGTGTTCCAGCAGCACCTGGATAACACCAATATGGGCTAATCCCCGCGCGCTCCCTGCCCCCAGCACTAATGCTATACAGGGTTGGTTGTTCACACCCGGCCGCCCCCTTTTTAAAAAAGTTGATTCTATTGGCAGTCCATTATCTATATATCTATGAAAAAGCCCTGGGAGATAATATGCGGAAGCCTTTTTCCTTGATGTTTTTCCTGCTGATAATATTGATTCTTGCCATTTTTATGGCCATAAATCCTCAGGAGACGGTTCAAGCCGCCCGCAGCGGTTTTCAGTTATGGTACCAGATACTAGTGCCAGCCTTGCTCCCCTTTTTTATTGTAGCTGACCTGCTGGTAAGCCTGCACTTTGTGGGTTTGATCGGTGCCCTGCTGGAACCCCTTATGAGGCCGCTGTTCCGTCTGCCTGGCTGTAGTGCCCTGGTAATAGCCATGGGATTTACCTCAGGATTCCCTATGGGGGCGGTGCTGTCCCGGCGTTTACTGGAGGAAAAACTAATAACCCCTCAGGAAACGGAACGATTGGTCTCGTTTACCAATAACTCCAGCCCCCTGTTTATTATCGGGGCTATCGGTGTGGGGATGTTTTCTTCGGCACCCCTGGGGTACCTGCTGGCTGTCTCCCATTATGCAGCCAATCTGGCGGTGGGTTTTATCTGGGGTCGTTTGTCAGTTCCTGCTTCATCCATTGCCAATATCTCTCCCAGCCAGGCATGGCAAAACCTGTGGAACCAGCTGAGCAATGAGAAAAAAAGCGTCGGAGAGCTTTTGCGGAATGCGGTCAACACCAGTATCAAGAACCTCCTGGCAATAGCTGGGTTTGTAGTTCTCTTTTCCGTTATGACCCGCATGTTTACCGTATGGGGTGTTATGGATTATTTATCCCACTTCCTTACCATGCTGCTGGGGTCATTAGACTTTTCCTATCCGGTTTGCTTCGGCATGAGCATAGGTCTTTTTGAAATCACCCTGGGCAGCCAAACCATCACCGCCACCAGCGCCCCGGTGCTGGTCAAACTGCTGGCCGTCTCAATTATCATGGGTTTCAGCGGTTTTTCCATTATCGCCCAGGTTATGAGCATCGTGGCAGGATTGCCGGTCAGGTTATCCTTTTACTTATGGTCCCGCTTAATCCAGTTAACCATTTCCGCACTGATCACCTGGATGGGATACAGATGGGTGATTGAACCCTTGCAGATAGTACCCTCCCTGGCAATACCAACCTATCAGGTTCTATACGCTTTCGATGCCTGGTCTTTAGCTATCTATTCCCTGGCAGCAGGGCTTAGCATAATTGCTGTATTGATGATAATAAGCTTAATTATCCAGTGGCGGGAATCTGCTAGTCCATAGACTGCATAGACTGGCGCAATTCTTCTTTCCCCATACTGATAGCTTCCAAACCGCGCCTTAAAACAATTTCCATATGAGTTAAAACACCTTCTGCATATTCATTGGCATCCTGGCGGATCTCCCGGGAAATCTGCTGAGCTCTGGCCACGATTTCATCAGCCATCTGCCTGGCATTGCGGGTAATTTCATTTTCATCCAATAACCTGGCTGCCTCTCCCCGGTATTGTTCTATGTACTCCTCCGCTTTGGCACATGCTTCTTCAACTATCCGTTCTTTATCCCTGAGTAAAGCCCGGGCCGTTTCCAGTTCTTCCGGCAGAATAGCACGAATGCGATCGATACGATCCAAAAAAAGGTAAGCGTCAATAATAACTTTGCCGTTGGATAATGGTACTTTCCTGCTGTCTTTGATCATTAACTCCAACTCATCCAGGATTCGAAAAATTTCCATTCATGGAACCTCCCTCTTTAACTGAGCGGTGATAAAAATATAAAGCCGATTCGCCGTACAGGTTTTTTCTAACCATCTCAATTTGATTTAACTGGGATGAAAGTTCAGTGTTGCGCGGCACCCGAATAATAACTACTCCCTGAGGGCTGATCAGTTCTGCACTGTCTAAGGCATTAATAGTCTTCTTGAATAGGTTTTCCTGGGTAAAAGGAGGATCAGCGAAAATAATATCAAAACTGCGTTTTTGCCGAACCATACGGCGCAGAAAATCGAATATGTCACTGTGGTATACTTCACCCTGCAGCTTGCAATGATCAAGATTCTGCCTGATAATTTTTACCGCTTGAGCATCGTTGTCAACAAATACAGCATTAGCCGCACCGCGGCTTAATGCCTCTATGCCCACACTGCCGCTGCCGGCGTAAAGATCCAGAAAACTACTGTTTAATATGCGCGGCTGCAGAATATTAAACAGAGCCTCTTTTATCATGTCCGTTATCGGACGGGTCTTTATGCCCGGCGGTGCCTGCAGTTTTCTCCCCTTGGCTATTCCTGCAATAACTCGCAATAATTGTTCACCTTGTATAAATTTCGCTTATTTTAAGTTTGTTCCTCTTAAATCAGTTTTATTTTAGCATAAAAATTTTTTAATTTTTTGGTATATAAACCAGTTATCCTGGTAAAGATATGGATAGCCAGATGAGAAGTCTGGCAAGAACAAACCCTCCCCAACAACTTTACAAAATTCTCCTCTCCCCAAAATGGCGACTGTTCCTAGTCGCCATTTTAATTTGCCGGCAGAAGCATATTTTGGCAAAACAGTGACATACTAGTGGCAAATGCAAGGAGGTATAAAGATGCAGGAACTGCTCAAGGCTTTTAATCTGCACATAGATCTGGCGGTTGAAGCCCGGGACCTGGTCCGTGGTACCGCTGATGTGGAGATCGAAGGTGTAGTAGAAAGTGTTGAAGATCTGGAAGAAAACGTTAAGGTCCATACCATCGTCATCAAGAATCAAACCGGTGCTCAGAAAATGGGCAAACCTCTCGGAACTTATGTCACTATCCAATCCCCTCCCTTAAAAGTAAATGATCCTTATGTCAAAGAAACCATAATTAAAGCTATGGTTAAAAGCATGGAATTGCTGGTTGGCGACAGCTTAGCCCCTGATCATACCGTCCTTCTGGTGGGTCTGGGCAACTGGCGAGCTACCCCTGACTCACTGGGACCCAAATTCATTGAATACAGTCCTATAACCCGTCACTATCATCAATACGCTCCCCAGGCCTTGGTAGAAGGAATGCGTCCCACCTGCGGCATAGCGCCGGGGGTTTTGGGCATAACCGGGTTGGAAACCTTTGAAGTAATTAAAGGAGTAGTGGATAGTGTCAAACCCGCCTTATTAGTAGTGGTAGATGCCTTGGCAGCGCAAAATGTTGAGCGCATCGGCACCACTATCCAAATGTCCAATACCGGTATTCAGCCCGGTTCTGGCATTGGCAAAGCTCGCCATGCTATAACCCAGGAATATCTTGGAGTGCCAGTTATAGCTATCGGCTGTCCCACTATTGTCAATGCTGCCATAATTGCCGATCAAGCCATCCGGAGATACTGTCTGGATTACGGTCTCAATTATGATGACCTGCGTTCCCGCAACAGTATCCAGGAAATCCTCTCTTTTTATGGCAGCAGTCTGGGGGTAACTCCCAAAGAAATTGATGAAATAATTGAAAACAGCGCCCGCATTATTGCCATGGGAGTTGGTTCCTATCTCTTCCCCGGCATATCTCACGAACAGCTGGAACTGTATGCCACTTAATATCACAGCTATCCAGTAAGCAAGAGTATTAGCCGACTCGCTCCGGGACTCCTCGCCTGCAACACATCGGCTTATTTCGGTGCGAAGGGGACCGCTCGTAATTCGGCATCCATGCACTCAGTACTCGCTGCTCAAAACATCCTGTTTCTCGCTCCCCTTCGCAGCCCTCAGTTTCGCCGTGAGTTGCAACGGCTCGTCGTACGTCGCTCACCTGGCTAATACTCTTGCTTAGTGTAAACTTACTTACACCTTTAGCTAATACATCTTTAATTTAAAAAGTGAAAACAAGCGGATATAAATTTTCATCCGCTTGTCTCGTATTAGTATAATCAATTAATGCCTGATGTTATCCTAAGGGAGTCTGGCCACCGCCACCACCGCTGAGCTGCTGCTCATAAGCCTGGATCATCTTTTTAACCATCTGACCACCGATACTGCCGGCTTGCCGGGTAGTTAGATCACCATTGTAACCCTGTTTCAAGGTTACCCCAACTTCGCGAGCGGCTTCCATCTTGAACTGGTCCATAGCAGCGCGGGCCTGGGGAACCAAAATCCGGTTGTTGGATCTTCCGATATCTGCCATGTTTTTGTTCACCTCCTTTTGTGTTGGTAACCTTATTGTGTCCCCAGACTGATCATATATGCCTAGAAGTTATTTCAAGAGTTTTTAATATTTTTCTTGTTTTTTTGAATTTTTCTGGTGAAACCATATCCTTAAAACGAAAGCAGCCGGAGATGTAACCGGCTGATCTAGTCTTTCCAAAGAAATTATTTTTATTCTTTTATAAAAACCAGCAGCAAAAGTCTAATTCATTGCTGTACCTTCAATTACGGGAAAGCGAGCAGTAATGTAATTGTACCAGGGAGCGGGATCGATCTCCCTTGAGCACTGGCGGGCTTTTTCAGCCAGAATCAGGTCTTTGGCAAGGTTGGCAATTTTTAGCTGGTCCAAACCATGCTGGCGCACCCCTAAAAAGTCGCCAGGGCCTCTTATCAGCAAATCCTGCTGGGCCAGATAAAACCCATCGTTGCTGACTTCCATAGCCCGCAGTCGCCGCCGGGCTTCATCAGTATGAGGTTCAGCCAGCAATATGCAATAGGATTGCAAAGCGCTGCGCCCCACCCGTCCTCTCAGCTGGTGCAGCTGGGACAGCCCGAATCGTTCGGCGTGTTCCACAATCATTACCGTGGCATTGGCTACATCCACCCCAACTTCCACCACGGTGGTAGTAACCAGCAATTTTATCTCGCCCTTTTTAAATCGCTGCATCACCTGGTCTTTGTCAGCCTGGCGCAAGCGCCCATGCAAAAGACCGGCTTCATATTCACGGAAAATACTGGTCCTTAATTCGTCGTAAAGATTTACCGCGGCCTGTATATCCTGCTTTTCCGATTCTTCCACCAGGGGACATACCACATATACCTGATGACCAGCTATAACTTGCTGCCGGGCAAAATTGTAAGCCTTATTGCGCAGTTTATAGGGTAAATATTTTGTCTTGACCGGCTTTCTGCCGGGGGGAAGCTGGTCTATGACACTGATATCCAGATTGCCATAGGCAGTTAAAGCCAGAGTGCGGGGAATGGGAGTGGCAGTCATAACCAGAGTATCAGGATTGTCCCCTTTGGCAGCCAGGGCGGCTCTCTGCCGGACCCCGAAGCGATGCTGTTCATCGATAACCACCAGGCCCAGGTTGGCAAAGGTTACATCTTCCTGAATCAAAGCATGGGTGCCAACCAGAATATCTATGTCTCCCCGCCTGGTTTGGTCTAGTATTTCAGCTCGCTGAGCAGCAGTGGTGCTGCCGGTTAACAATGCTAATCTTATCCCCGCTTCCCATAGCACATCGTGGAGGGCTTGTCCATGCTGCACAGCCAGAATCTCAGTAGGAGCCATCAAAGCTGCCTGGTAACCGCTGGCTACTGCTTTGGCCATAGCCAGGGCCGCAACCACTGTTTTCCCGGCTCCTACATCCCCCTGTAAAAGCCGGTTCATGGCCTGAGGTGACTCCATATCAGCGAATATTTCCCTTATCACTTTCTCCTGAGCAGGTGTTAACTGATAAGGCAGTTGGTCCCTGACCTTTTGAACCAGATCCCTTTTTTCCAGATGGATCACCCCGGGGCGGGAGTCCTTTTGGGTTAATTCCTGCAAGCGCAGTAAGAAAAGCAGCAATTCCTCAAAGGCCAGGCGCTGGCGTGCTAGCTTGTAGGAAGTTCGATCAGCGGGAAAATGGATGTTGGTCAAGGCTTCTTGAATGGTGCATAGCTCAAAACGCTGCCGCTGATCGGGGTCCAGGATTTCCGGGTAATCAGGCAGGTATTTTTCCAGCACCTGATTCATAAGACTGCGCCATACCTTCTGGGAAATTCCCTCGGTGGTGCTGTAGACGGGTACAATCCCGGGAGCCCAGTCTTCTTCTTCCAGTATTTCATATTCACTGACGTGGATCTCTACCGGCAGGATGCTTTTCACTTTACCGCTCAGCCAGATCCTGCGCCCGGCCTTGATGATGTCTTCTAAAAAGGGCTGGTTGAACCAGACTGCTTGAACTGTTCCTTGCTGGGTCTCCACTGCTGCTGCCAGTATAGCCATGCCTCGCCGGCTGCGGCTGGAGCGGGTAGCAACTATTGTTCCCATGATACCAGCCTGTTCCCCAGGTACCAGTTGGTGGGCTGGCTGCAGGGAGGATCGATCTATATAGGCCCGCGGAAAATGCCATAGGAGATCAAATACCGAATGAATTCCTATTCTGGCCAGCAGGCGGCTGCGCTGCGGGCCAACTCCCTTGAGATACTGTACTTTTTCCAGCAGCTTGTCCATAGTTTCACCCAAAAGCAAAAGGCGGGACAGCCCGCCTTTTATTGCGCTGTTCTACTCCACTGACAGCCAGTAGCTGTAATGAGGCTGTCCGCCGTAATGTACTTCAATTTCTTTATCAGGATATTCCTGTTGCAGGCGCTCTTTTAAGGCCTGAGCATCATCGGCTGTTACACCCTCGCCATACAGGAGAGTAATCAGCTCGCTGTCTTCGTTTATCATTTCTTTTAACAAGTCTGCCACTGCTTCTTCGGCACTGGTACTGGTTAATACCACCTTATCCTGAATAAGCCCTATGGTATCGCCTTCTTTAATGGTCAATCCGTTTACAGCTGAATCCCGAACTGCATAAGTAACTTCACCATAGGTAACGTTGTCAATATGGGAAGCCATTTCTTGGGCTACTTCTTCTACATCACCCTCGGAATCATAGGCGATCAGAGCAGTTATAGCCTGCATTACGGAACGAGTAGGTACAACTACCACCTTTTTGCTGCATAGCTCCACTACCTGCTGGGCGGCCATGATTATATTGCTGTTATTGGGAAGAATTATTACCGAATGGGCATTCACCTGATTGCAGGCGTTCAGCAAATCTTCGGTGCTGGGGTTCATTGTCTGTCCCCCCCGGACAATCATGTCCACTCCCAGGCTTTGTAAAATCTCCCCTACTCCATCTCCGGCAGAAACCGCTACCAAGCCGATAGCCTTCTGATCACCGCTGGCTTCTTCCTTAATAAGGCGATGTTCATGGACTTCTTCCAGCATGTTATTGATTTTAATATCACTTAAATGCCCCCACTGCAGGCAGGTTTCCAGCACTTTACCGGGATGATTGGTGTGCACATGCACTTTAAGTACATCCTCATCCCCTACTACCAGCAAGGAATCCCCCAGAGGAGCCAGATGATCCCGCACATCTGCGGCATCCAGATCATGGCCTTTTATCAGTACCTCAGTACAGTATTGAAAATCCAGCTTGATATCTTCCCGGGGAACAGTCACTTCAGTAGCCTGTTCCCGGTACTGTTCCAAATTGATCTCCCGTTCCTGGGCCAGGCCCTCTACAAAACCTTCTAGGAAAAAGAGAAACCCCCGTCCGCCGGCATCTACCACTCCAGCTTCTTTAAGTATGGGCAGCATGGAAGGAGTCCTGGCTAAAGTGGTATGGCCCTTCTGTATTCCCGCCAGCAATACTGCTACTATATCATCATTATTCTTGGCTTCAGCTTCACAAGCTTTTCCTATTTCCCGGACCACCGTAAGAATAGTTCCTTCCACCGGTTTCATTACCGCTTCATAGGCAGTATCGGATCCCGTTTTTATAGCCTGGGCTATGTCCATAGCTCCTGCCTGATCTTTGCCGTCCAAAATCTTGGCTATGCCCCGGAAAATCTGGGAGAGAATAACCCCGGAATTACCCCGGGCACCCATCAAGGATCCCATGGAAATAGATTTGGCTAATTTGCCTAGAGGTTTGTCCCGGTTTTTTTCTCCTTCACGGACAGCTGACATGAGGGTTAAATACATATTGGTACCAGTGTCCCCATCGGGCACTGGAAAAACATTCAGTTGATCTACACTGTCGCGATTATGTTCCAGTTTGATGCAACCGGCTTTAACACTTCTCAGAAAATCGTTACCGGTCATATACGTAAGACTCAAGATCCTGTTCCTCCCCTACTTTTCGCCTAATACTTTGACTCCTTCAACATTAACATTGACTTGTGCTATTTTTATACCGGCGTTATGCTCGAGAACATAAGCCACCTTCTGCATAACATTATGGGCTACTTCGTGGATCTTGATCCCGTATCCCACAATTACATGAACATCCACAATCAAACCCTTATCTGATGAACTGACGGTCACACCTTTACGGATAGAGTCCAAGCCCAGGATACTCCATAATCCAGACTGAAAATCCTGGGCAACCATGCCCACCAGACCATAACAGTCAATTGCTGCTAATCCAGCGATGGTTTCAATGACTTCCCGTTCCACAATTATATCGCCTATTTCAGTTTCTTTGATCTTGAACATGCTGTTACCCTCCTATCTATCCATATTAAATTCTCTAGTGGTGGAGTTTATTCCTGCTTCTTGCCCTTTCCCCAACCTTTTGCTAAAATATTTAAGTGCATTGTCAATGAGAGGGGGCAACATCTATGGCCAAATGCGAAGTTTGCGGAAAAGGCGTTACATTTGGTAAAAAATACAGCCACTCCCACATTCGTACCAACCGGGAATGGAAACCAAATGTCCAGAGGGTTAAAATAATCGATAACGGAACTCCCCGCCGGGCCTATGTTTGTACTCGCTGCCTGAGATCAGGCAAAGTTCAAAGAGCTATATAACCCTGTGAAGCCTTAGTTCATTCTAAGGCTTTCGTTTTTTCAGGGCTTCAATTTCCTCCCGGGTAAAGTGGTACACTTCATTACAGAAATTACAGCATACTTCCAGTTTACCGGTGCTTTCCTCGATGTCCTGCAATTCCTCAGATGATAAACCGGCTAGTATCTTGGCCAATCTTTCATGACTGCAGTTGCACTTAAACTGGACCTCCTGCTCTCCCACCAGCCTATAAGGTATGTCCTGCATAATCTTCTCCATAACTTCTTCCAGGGAGGAAGACTTATCCAGCAGGGAACTGATAGGCCCCAGGGAGAGTACTCGATTTTCCAGCTTTTCCAGAAGTTCATCCTCAGCCCCCGGCATAGCTTGGATAAACAGTCCTCCGGCTGACTTTATGGATAAATCTGTGGAAACCAACACTCCCAAGGATACCAGGGAAGGTATCTGTTCCGATTGCAAAAAGTAGTTGGCTACATCCTCCCCTATTTCACCGCTTACCAAAGGAACCTTGCCAACAAAGGGCTGCTTTAAACCCAAATCTTTTATCACTTCTATGAAACCATCCCGCCCTACCAGGCCGCCTACATCCAGTTTGCCTGTTTCCGTGGAAGGAAGGTCCGCTTGGGGATGGGAGATTAAAGCTCGGCCATGGCCATGGGAGTCCACCGTAGCTATAATCACTCCGGCGGGTCCACCCCCATCCACTCTTATGGTAAGAACATCTTTATCACCCTTAAGGTCGCTGCCCATCATCAAAGCTGCGGTCAATACCCGCCCCAGGGCTGCCGAAGCTGTGGCTGAGGTGTGGTGACGCTGGTGTGCTTCCTGAACCACTCCGGCAGTGCTAGCCAGTATCAAACGAACCTGCTGGTTCTCATCAACTGCTTTTATCAAATAGTCCTTCTTGATCATGATTACCGTGCCTTTCTTCAACTGTGTTTTTCCTTAGTAATTATACCCGTATTTTATGTATTTTTTAAAACTAGCTCAAGACCATAGCAGGATTTATGCCTTTGTTCTGGAAATAAAGGGAAAAGAACTGTGTATGAGGGAGGCAATAAAGTGGCTATTTATGAATTCGAAGGTAAACGTCCGGTTATCGGCAGTTCTTCCTTTATACATCCCCAAGCGGTGATAATCGGGGAAGTAGAAATCGGTGAACGCTGTTATGTAGGTGCAGGAGCAGTAGTCCGGGGAGACTATGGAAAAATCGTAGTGGGCGATGGCAGTAATATTCAGGAAAATAGCACTGTTCATTCCGAACCGGATACCATAGCCATCCTGGAAGAAAATGTTCTAATCGGACACGCCGCTATAGTGCATGGTCCCTGTTTAATAAAAAGAAATTCTACCGTTGGGATGGGATCCATCGTATCTTCCCGTACGGAAATCGGGGAAGAAAGTCTGCTGGCGGCCGGAAGTGTACTTCCCCCCGGAAAGACAATTCCTCCCAGAAAAGTAGCTATGGGCAATCCTGCCCGGGTAGTGAGAGATATGGATGAATATAACCTGACCTATAACCAGGTAGCAGTCAAGCTGTACCAGGATCTGGCCCAACGCTGCCTTAGCGGGCTGAAGTTAATCGAAGAATAATATGTTGATATCCCGTTTCAACGGTTAAACTAGGCAATCAGCAAGAAGGACTGCCGTTGAGATTCGGCAGTCCTTACTCATTCTACCCGCGCAGTTGTTTATATTTTTGCTCCAGGCCTATCTTCACCTGAGGAGGTACCAGAGAACTTACGTCTCCTCCCAGGAGAGCAGCCTCTTTAACTCCGCTGGAACTGACAAACACATGTTCAGCGTTTGCCATAATAAAAATGGTGTCTACCTCAGGGATAAGACGCTTATTCATCATGGCCATGTGCATCTCATACTCGAAATCGGTCATGGACCTTAATCCGCGGACGATAGCACAGGCTTTCTTTTCCCTTAAATAGTTGGCCAACAAGCCGCTGAAACAGTCCACTTCTATATTTTCCAGATGCTGGGTACTCTCTCTTATAAAAGCGACTCGCTCATCCAGGGTAAATAGGGCTTTCTTGGTGACGTTATGTACCACAGCAATAATAATTCTATCAAAAAGCCGACTGCTTTTTTCGATTATATCTATATGCCCGTTAGTTACCGGGTCAAAACTGCCCGGGTAAACTGCTACCCTCACCCTCGCTGTCCTCCTTTCGTCATGTGGTTATCACCATCGACCGCTCCGGTTATGTTTCGCTTCCCACATCCCTTTTCCCTGCCTTATTCCTCATTTTGCCCAAAATTAAACACAGGAGTACATGACTCCTGTGTGTTATATTAAAATCTTATGACTGTTTCCGGCTGATCAGCTCTCCCATAGAATTAAGAAGGCAACCCGAACTAATCACGCTGATGACCCTTCGGCTTATTATTACAGAAGATTAATCCCGGGCTACGATCATAGCCGTTCCCTGTCCTCCGCCGATACAGAGAGTAGCCAATCCGGTTTTGCAGCCTCTCTTCTCCATTTCATACAGCAGGGAGACTAGTATTCTGGTGCCGGAAGCACCGATGGGATGGCCCAGCGCAATCGCTCCGCCATTTACATTCACTTTTTCCATAGCTTTATCCCAGCCCAGGTCACGAGCCACCGCAATAGACTGGGCGGCAAAAGCTTCATTGGCTTCAATCAGGTCTATATCCTCTATGGTCAGACCTGCTTTTTCCAAAGCTTTGCGAGTAGCAGGTACCGGCCCGACTCCCATAATCTTGGGATCAACACCACCCGAAGCATAGCTGACTATTCTGGCCATAGGTTTAATTCCCAGTTCATCAGCTTTTTCCTTGCTCATAACGATAACCGCTGCCGCACCGTCATTGATGCCGGATGCGTTACCAGCAGTTACAGTACCGTCCTTTTTGAAAGCAGGTTTGAGCTGGCTGAGTTTTTCCATAGTGGTAGCCCGGGGATGTTCGTCGGTATCAAATACGATGTCGCCTTTTTTAGAAGGAATTACCACCGGCACTATTTCGTCCTTAAATCTTCCCTCGGCAATGGCTTTGGCAGCTAATTCCTGACTGCGCAGGCCAAAAGCATCCTGTTCTTCCCGGGTAATGCCGTATTTCTCCGCTACATTCTCAGCGGTGATACCCATATGGTAATCGTTGAAAGCATCCCAAAGTCCGTCTTTGATCATTACGTCCACCAGAGTTCCATGGTTCATGCGGTAACCATAGCGGGCTTTTTCCAGAGCGAAGGGTGCTGCGGACATGTTTTCCATACCACCCGCCAGAATAATATCCGCATCTCCGGCTTTAATAATCTGGGCAGCCAAACTAACCGAACGCAAGCCGGAACCACAAACTTTATTAATAGTAAAAGCAGGGACTGTTTCCGGTATACCAGCCTTTATGGCTGACTGACGGGTTACATTCTGTCCCTGAGCAGCCTGCAAAACACAGCCGAAAATAACTTCATCAATTTGATCGGCTGAAATTCCGGCCCGTTTAATAGCTTCTTTCATTACCAAGGCGCCCAAATCAACCGCCTTGACATCCTTAAGCTGTCCACCGAATGTTCCTATAGGTGTCCTGCAGGCACCTACCAATACGACCTCCCGACTCATTACAAAATTCCTCCTTTAATACTTTTGTGTGAATATTGATGCCAATAGATGAATCAACCTGGGGAATTATTCCATATAAAATTACAGAATACTGTGATTATTTTGCAATCGTTATTAATTGTACCGTTATTGAGCCGGTCCTGCAATACACTTCGGCTTTTGAGTTGCATCCGGTTATGGTTTTCCTGTGAAGAAACTATCTCCGCCCTTTCCCGGTGATGGGAAAGAAGTGCTCATCGCTCAAACATAAATGGCACCTGGCAGGAGCGTTCCGCTGAATTACTCCCAGGTGCCATTTTTCCCAGCATATTTGCCTAAATAATGGTTGCCCTGTTCTTAGGCCAATCCCACCAATCGGCCTCCTTGATAGACCAGGAAACATACTATCCAGGCCAGAGCTGTTGTATAGGCCATAGTGAATAAAGGCCATTTCCATCCGTTGGTTTCTCGTTTTATTACCGCGATAGCAGCCACACAGGGCGAATACAGGAGGGTAAACAGCATTAATATATAAGCAGTAAAGGGAGTAAACCCCGATTGTTCCCTGGCTCTCTGGGCAAAGTCCTTGGCAGCGGTTGCTTCACCCTCAGCTAACGCCTCTTCATCCCCAATGCTGTATAGAGTCCCTAAAGTACTTACCACTACCTCCTTGGCAGCAAATCCAGCTACCAGAGCAATCCCGGTTTGCCAATCAAAACCCAGGGGAGCCAGCACCGGCTCGATAGCCTTGCCAATCTGACCGGCATAGCTTTCTTCCATCTGCTGGATCGCATTTGCGTAAGGCTGTCCGTTTTCATCCACAGTGGGGAAGGTAAACAATCCCCAGATAAGTATAGATGCTGCCAGTATGATAGTACCGGCTTTTTTCAGGTATAACCAGGCTCTTTCCCACATATGAATCAGGAGATTTTTCAGGGTGGGCATCCGGTAAATAGGCAGTTCCATAACAAAAGGCTCCGACTCTCCCGGTACCAGCCAGGTCTTAAACACTTTGGCCATCAGCATGGCCATCAGTATTCCTATAAGGTAGATGGAAAACAGTACATTGCCGGCAACTTCCGGGGCAAAAAAGGCGGCAATCAACAGGGAGTATACTGGCAGTCTGGCTCCGCAGCTCATAAAGGGAGTCACCAGCATGGTAACCAAGCGATCTCTTGGATTTTCCAAAGTTCTGGTGGCCATGATGGCGGGAATGTTGCACCCGAATCCGGTTAACATGGGAACAAATGACTTGCCGTGCAGGCCCACCCGGTGCATTATCTTATCCATAACAAAGGCTGCCCGGGCCATATAACCGGTGGCCTCCAGAAAAGCAATACCCAAAAACAGCAGCATTATATTGGGCAAGAATACTACCACTCCGCCTACACCGCCGATAATTCCGTCAACTATCAGGGACTGCAATAATCCTTCAGGCATGTGGCTGCTAACCCACTCGCCTAAAGCGGCAAAACCAGCTTCTATCCACTCCATAGGGGGAGCACCCAGAGTGAAGGTCAACTGGAACAGCAACCACATGATCCCCAAAAAGATCGGCAAAGCCAGTACCCTATTCAACAATACCTTGTCGATTATTTCAGTGGTGGTAATCTGGTTGGTTCCGCTGAAAGTAACTGCTTCCTGGCAAGCTCCGCGAATAAAACCATAGCGTCCATCCACTACAACCAGCTCGGGATCATCCTGTAAGATTTCTCTGATGCGATCCCGGCTTTTTTTCACTGCCGCCATTATCTTGTCACTGCCAGGCCAGCTGTTTACTTTGTTGATTATCTCCCGGTCGTTTTCCAGTAATTTCACGGCTACCCAGCGCAGCGGATAAGAGGGCTGGACCATATAGCTGCCGGCCGTTCCTGCCGCCACTTTCATCTTTACTACCTGGTCAGCCAGTGTGTTTTGCAGAACGGTTAACTCATCTTCCACTTCGTGGTGATATCTTACCGTTCGTGAAGTCAGCTTTATGCGCCCCTCATAAGTATCCAGCACCGCTTTCAGTATATCTACAGTTCCCTGATTCTTGGTACCTATTACTGTAACAATAGGTGCTCCCAGCAACTGGGACAATAGATTGATATCTATTTTCATACCGCTTTTCTCGGCAATATCCATCATATTCAGAACTAATACCAAAGGAACCTCCAGTTCCTTTAGTTGAGTGGTCAGATACAGGTTGCGTTCCAGATTGGAAGCATCCACAATATTGACTACTACATCAGGCTTTTCCTCAATGAGAACATTGCGCGCCACCAATTCGTCGGGAGAATAGGCGGTCAAACTGTAAGTACCGGGCAAATCAATCACTTTAATATCGTAACCCCCATAAATCACCCGGCCTTCTTTTCTTTCCACGGTAACTCCGGGATAGTTTCCTACATGTTGGCGGGCTCCGGTTAAATTGTTAAAGATAGTAGTCTTCCCGGAATTGGGATTGCCCGCCAGGGCGATAGTAATAGTTTTATTTGGCATCCTGGTATCCCCCTGCTGGTTTATTCTACAAAAATGCTGGCTGCTTCTTCTTTTCTCAAAGATAGGTGATTGCCTTTCAGCTTGACTTCCACCGGGTCACCCAAAGGGGCATAGCGTTCCATTTCTATCTCTGCTCCCGGTACAATCCCTATATCCACAATACGCCTCTTCACTGCGCCAACTCCCCCAACTCTGCTGACCCTGGCTTTCTCCCCGGGCAGCAAATCCTTAAGGCTTTTCATTGCCATCACTCCTCCTCCACCTTGTTATCTACCTCTGCTGTCGATTTTAATTTCACGGGGCTGTGGTACTCCAGATTGGCAGCAACTGCAATCTTGGCTGCAATCCCCGCAGTCCTGATCAAACAACTTTCTTACCCGGTTTATGATAATGGCCAGAGCAATGATAAAGAGTATGCCTATAATTAATTGCTCCATAGTACTACCTCCTTAAAATTTGAGGCCTCCACTTCCTTGCGCGAGTCTCATTTGATATTGATAATCATTATCAATTTAAATATATGCTATTATCGTCAATTGATCAATTATTTCTTGTTAAGAAAAGGTTAAATTTTTCGCGCATACAAGCCGGAGTTGTCAAAAAAAGAAAACCTCCGAAACGGAGGTTTTCTTCATGATCAGCCTATAGAGTTGTTGATCTACAGTTATTGCATAGTCTGCCAGAGTACTTCCGCAACGTCAAAGACCTTAGTCTTTTCTTCCGCTTCTGCTCCTTTTACGCCGTCGGTGATCATGGTCAGACAGAACGGACAGTTGGTTACTATCATTTCCGGACTGGGAGCCAACAGTTGATCGGTACGGGTATCATTGATACGCTTATAACCTTCAACTGCATGCTCTTCCAACCACATGCGTCCGCCGCCTGCTCCGCAGCAGAATCCGAACTGCTTGGATTTATCAATTTCAATAATGTTGCCGCCCGCGGCTTTGATTACCTGGCGCGGCTGGTCATAAACATTATTGTGACGGCCCAGGAAGCAGGAATCATGGTAAGTAACTCTGGTGTTCAAAGATTTCTCTGGCTTAAGTTTGCCTTCAGCAATCAGCTTAGCCAGTATTTCGGTATAATGGTAGACTTCGTAGTTTCCGCCCATTTGCGGATACTCATTCTTCAAAGCGTTATATCCATGCGGACATACGGTGATTATTTTCTTAACGCCATAATTATTGAAGCTCTCAATATTCATCTGCGCCAGTGTCTGGTACAGGTATTCATTACCCAAACGACGTGCGGAATCGCCGCAGCAGTATTCTTCCACGCCCAGATATCCAAAGCTGACACCTGCTTTATGCAACAGCTTAACTAGGGCTTCGCCTACCCTCTTATACCGGTCATCGAAGGAAACAGCGCAGCCGGCAAACAGCAGGTATTCAAATTCTCCGCCATCCTCAGGCAGTAAGTTGACCAGATCTCGAACGCCCCGCTCATCCAGCCAGGCTGCCCGGTTGGCAAAGCCCACACCCCAGGGATTGTAGTTACGCTCCATATTGGTAAAGGCCATCTGAGCTTCACTGGGCATGTCACCCTGCCACATAACCAGGTTGCGGCGCATTTCCACAATCTTGGGAATGTGCTCTATGAACATGGGACAGTGTTCCATACAGGCACGGCAATTGGTGCAGTCCCAAATAACATCGGTGGTTACCACATCATAGATGAGGCTCTTGTCCATAGGACTGACTTCTTCGGCAGCTTCTTCGGTCATAGCTACCACATCAGCTTCTGCAGGTTGCCCCTTCTGAGCCAGCAGATAAGGTGCTTTTTCATCCAGATGCTGTTTCATGTGCTGAATAAGAGTAATCTTCGGGTTCAAATGCTTACCGGTATTGTAGGCCGGGCAGTTTTCCTGGCAGCGGCCGCAGCGGATACAGGCTTCTAAGTCCAGCAGGTCTTTCCACCCGAATTCCTCTATATTCTCAACACCAAAGGTTTCAGCTTCTTCAATGTTTTCAACCATGCGCAGGGCTGAAGGACCCAAATCCCGGAATGCATAATTGAGCATACCGGCAAATATGTGCCATAGCTTGGTAAACGGGATGAGAGCTATCAGCAGGAAGGCAGTAGCCATGTGGAACCACCAGAGAATACGGTGCCACATCAAAACAGCTTCCAGAGATGTGTTGGCAAAGGGCATGGCAAACAGCCAGCCAAAAGGAGAAGCTACCCGTTCATAGGCAATCTGCTCCATAGTAACCGATAGCTTAATCTGGGCTGCAATACGCAGGCCTTCAATTACGAAACCAATAAAGAGAACGATAAATACCAAGAGGATTATCCAACCATCGGAGGCTTTAGTATCATTGAGGCGATCCGGTTTTTGAATATAGCGGATTACAGCCAGACCAATAATTCCAATCAAGGCGAGGAATCCGAGAACATCAACAAACCAGGAGAAACCTATATAGATAGCACCTTCGATAGGAGGCCAGTGCAGCCAGTGGTGAGAAGCATCTACCCCAGCAGCCAAAGCCAGCACCAAGAAACCCCAGAACAGCAGCGCATGCATTAGACCTGCCAGAGGTTTGCGAATAACCCTGGCTTGGGCAAAAGTGTACCCCAGCCATGATAGGATCCGCTTGCCCACTTGATCATTGCGATGAATTTCTCCCTTGGCCAATGTCCACACCTGGTAGCGCTTATAAATGCCGTACAACAATATCCCAATAGGAATGAACATAAAAATGTATATCAGCCATTCATAAGGGATGTTGGCTCCCACTACCCGCATCGGGACATCGTATCCGCCTTGCAGTGGAGTATATCCAAATATCATCTAAACCTTTCCCTCCTTAATCAAGCAAGGGTTATTACTGGATATACGCTAAGCGTATATCCAGTAAAACCATCTCCCCCCCATAGGTTATGACCTCAAGTTTATTTTTTCAGCTCTTCACACAGCAGCGGAATAACTTTGAAGAGGTCACCAACTACACCGAAATCGGCTACATTGAAAATGGGAGCTTCGGGGTCGGTATTGATAGCGGCGATGAACTTAGAAGAAGACATACCGGCCAGGTGCTGGATAGCACCGGAAATACCGCAGGCTACATACAAAGTGGGGTTGACCACTTTACCGGTCTGTCCTACTTGCAGCTCATGGCCCAGCCATCCAGAGTCGATAGCTGCGCGGGATCCGCCCAAAGCAGCTCCCAGCAGGTCGGCTAATTGTTCTACCACTTTGATGCCTTCGGGGCCTTTGCATCCACGGCCACCGGATACCACTATATCAGCCTCAGTGAGTTCAGGCCGTGCAGATACAGTGGGCTCGAAGCTCTTAATGGTTTGATAGACATCAGCTTCGGTAGCGGCTACTGCCGGTTTTACTACTGCACCGGCACCTGCAGATTCTACCACTTCAAATACACCAGCGCGAACCGTTGCCAGAATGGGGCTGGTGGTAATTTCTACTTTGGCCAATGCTTTACCAGCATAGATGGCGCGGGTAAATAAACCTTTGCCAGCACTGATTTCAGCATCGATAACGTCAGTTGCCAGACCAACTTCCAGCTTTTGAGCCAGCCGGGAAGCAAAATCTCTTCCGTTAAAGGTATGAGCAAACAGGACAGCATTAGGAGCATATTCCTTAATCATCGCAGCCATCTGGGCTACAAAAGCACCGGTGTTGTAGCTGGCAAAAATATCGCCTTCTACAACGTAAACCTTGTCAGCTCCATATTTAGCAAATTCAGGAGCCAGGCCTTCAATACCTTTGCCAAAAATGACTGCGCTTACTTCATCACCAAAAGTCTTAGCCTTGGAAATCATCTCATAAGTAACTTTACGAACATTTCCATCTCTGTGTTCGACAAATACCCAAGTTCCGGCCATCAATTACCCTCCTTTATATCATGCCACTTCAGGCAATACTATTTTACTTCTACCTTAACGGTATTCTTCATCCAGTCGGCCAGTTTGGTTGCAGCGACTTCGGGTTCTTCTTCGATCTTGACACCGGCTGTCTTAGCAGGCGGCAGTGAAAATTCTACAATCTTGCTCTTGGGTTCAACAGCTACAGCATCAATGGTTGCGACCGGTTTTTTCTTAGCCTGCATGATACCCTTCATGGAAGGATAACGAGGCTCATTCCAGCTTACCTGGCTGGAAATAACCGCCGGAATGCTTACTTCAGTAACCTGAGTTCCGCCATCGGCTTCACTGGTGCATACGGCTTTGCCATCAGCAATTTCAATATTGGTGATTACGTTTACATGCGGTAATCCTAAAATCTCTGCTATACGGGTAGGCACCTGAGAGGATCCATCATCTGCTGCAACATGACCTGCGAGAATTAAGTCGGGATTTTCATCTTTGATTGCAGCTGCCAGGGCGACGGCTCTCTGGTATTCATCAGCAGCAGTATCTTGTTTTACCAGAATACCACGGTCAGCACCCATAGCCAGGGCAGTGCGAATGGCATCCATGGCTGTATCAGAACCGGCTGAAACTACCACTACTTCCTTGGCGATGCCTTTTTCCTTCAATTGGATTGCACCTTCAACAGCCACTTCATCATAAGGATTGATAATCAGATTGATACCCGCATCCGATATCTTGCCATCCTTCAATTCGATTTTGGCTTCGGTGTCAAATGTTTGCTTCACACATACCAGAACCTTCAAGTTCATTCCTCCTTTTCTAATTCATTAATTTTTTAATGGATTACCAAACCTAAACCCCTCGCAACTCGCAGACATGATTGACAAATTTTACACCACCACCCCCATGAAAGATCTCTATCGGTTGCCCACCGGCAAATTACCGCCCAATAATGGGTTATTAAAAAACAGCATATCAAACTAGTAATTCTCTATATGTGTAGCATTTCCTGCAAAGATGGAAAATTTGTAACTGCCCCTAATATTTAATCTTTATTTTATCTTCTGGTAAAAAAAGGTAGATATGGTTTTCAAGCCTAGCTCCCGGGCTTGGAAAATCTGCTCGGTACTGCCGATAAACAGAACTCCTCCGGTGGCCAGAGCTTCAGCAAAGCGCTGATAAAGTTTGTTTTTGGTTTCTTCCGTAAAATATATCACTACATTACGGCACAAGATTAAGTCAAAATTACGGGCAAAGGGATCCCGCAGCAGGTCATGCCGCTTAAAATGTACCATGTCACGAATTTCTTTTTTAATCTGGTATTTATCATCCTGATAATCAAAATAGCGGGAGATATAAGCAGGCGGAATCCCTTGCACAGCCTTGCTGGTATAGATACCCTGCATAGCTTTGTTTAAGGCATTCTGATCAATATCGGTGGCCAGAATTTTGTCGCTCAAGGGAATACGCCTGTCTGAAAACATCATGGCTAGCGAATACGGCTCCTCACCGGTGGAACAGCCCGCACTCCACACCCGCAAAGACTTGCGGTCCTTCAGCAGCAACGGCAAAACTTGATTCTGCAGGATGTCCCAGTGATTAGCGTTGCGAAAAAATTCGGACACGTTAATGGTAATGTGCTCAAGGAATTTCTGGTATAACGGAGCGTCATTCCTGATTAAATCCAAAAAAGATTTGTAATCATTAGCTCCGGCTGACCGCATAAAACTATTTATGCGCCTTTCCATCTGGGGCCTTTTATAGGCGGTTAAATCAATGCGGCTTAAGCTTTCAAACTTGCTGATAAACCATTCCCAACTGTTTTCTACCAATAATCTCACCTCTGGCCAACTTCATCCAGAGCTTCATCAATGGCGGCAACGGTAATATCCGCATCTTTCAACTCATGGGCACAGGATATAAAGCAGACTTCGAACTGGGAGGGCGGGAAATAGACTCCCCGTTTCAGCAAAGCTCTATGGAAGCGGCCATAAAACTCTGTATCACAAGTTTTCACGGCAGCAAAGGAATCCACTGGTTCCTCAGTAAAAAACACCGTGAACATAGAAGCAAAGTGGTTAATTTCAAACAGGTAGCCGTGGTTTTCAAATACTGTTTTCATCTTATTGGACAGGTAGTAGTTAATAATCTCCATGCGGTCGTACCAGTCTGAATCTTTCAAAACTTGCAGGGTGGCCAAGCCTGCCGCCATAGCCAGGGGATTGCCGGACAGGGTTCCCGCTTGATATACTTCTCCGCTGGGAGATACCATTTGCATGATGTCGCGGCGTCCTCCATAAGCTCCTACCGGGAGACCACCGCCGATAATCTTGCCAAGCGTAGTAAGATCGGGCCGGATATCAATGATATTCTGGAACCCGCCATAACAGGTACGAAAACCGGTGATTACTTCATCAAAAATCAGCAGACTGCCATATAGTTCAGTTATTTTGCGCAGGTCTTTCAAAAACTGGGGATCGGGCAGTACCAGTCCCATATTGCCGGCCATGGGCTCAATGATAACTGCGGCTATATCCTGTCCATACTGGCGAAACAGCTGTTCCACCGATGATATATCGTTGTACTGGGCCACCAAAGTCTGCTCAGCCAAGGCACCTGGTACGCCAGGACTGGTTGGCACACCGGTAGTCATCAGGCCTGATCCGGCTTTAATCAGAAAACTGTCAGCATGTCCATGATAACAGCCCTCAAATTTCACAATCAGCTGGCGACCGGTAAAGGCTCGGGCCAGTCTGACGGCACTCATAGTAGCTTCGGTGCCCGAGTTTACCATTCTCACCATTTCTATGGAAGGAATAGCTTCACAAATAGTCCGAGCTAATTCTACCTCGGCTTCACAGGGAGCCCCATAACTGGTTCCTTTCAGGGCGGCTTCACGAACTGCTTCCACCACTGCCGGGTGACTGTGTCCCAGAATCAGCGGTCCCCACGAGCATACATAGTCTATATATTCGTTGCCATCTACATCGACCAGACGACACCCCTGGGCATGGTCAATAAAAACGGGATTACCCTCGACAGCCTGAAAAGCACGAACCGGGCTGTTTACTCCTCCAGGAATATAGGTTTGGGCCTGGGCGAAAAGTTGGTCCGATTTGCTGGTATTCATGTCTTACCGCTCTCCCCCTATTAATATTCTGATTGCAAGCCAGGCAGAAGTTAAAAATACTGCATGCTGACTTTTTTATATTCCTGCAAGCTTTCCAGCACTATGTAATCCTTGACGTCCTGGCATTTAGACAACTTCTCTATCCGTTCTTTTAATTCCTGTTGGGAGCGGGCATGCACCATGGTAAACAGATTATAACCAAACTCTTCCGGCACCTGGCGCCAGTAACAATGGCTTACCTGGGGATCAAGGGCAAAATACCGGCCTACTTCATCTGCCCTGGCATGATCCACGTTCCAGGCCACCATGGCATTGACCTGAAAACCCGCCTCACGATGCCGCAATACCGCTGCCAATCTCCTGATCAGCCCCCGCTCTTGCATCCATTGGATCCGCTCAACAACCTCTGCTTCACTTATGCCCAGCTTCTCTGCTAATTGAGCAAAAGGACGGGATTCCAAAGGGATATCTCCCTGCAGGTACTGGATAATCTGAATATCGGTATCAGTCAGCATAATCATCCTCCTGCATAGGCAGACTCAACTTGATTTTATATACTTTTTCCGCTGGCAGGGTATAGATCTTAATGTTCAGTTCATTCTCCAGGCGCTGCAGAATAAGCTGAGCTTTATCCCGGGTAGGTGCAGTCAAAGTAAACCAAAGATTCAAGCGGTGGTTGCGGCGATAATTATGGGTCACTCCCGGTTCAGCATTGATCCGGAAGGCTACCTGGTCTATCCTCTCCTCGGGCACTTCCGAGGCGCACAAAACCGAGTAAAACCCCAGGCTGCGCGAATCCATAATCCCGCCGATTCTGCGTATAATGCCCTCATCTTTCAGATGCTGAATACGCTGCAGCAGAGCAGCCTCATCCATACCAAGTATATCAGCAAGCTGGCGGTACGGGTGTATACTAATAGGAAACTTATTTTGCAGAAGATCCAATATTTTTCGGTCCAGAGAAGTTAACATTATTGTCTTCCCCACCCCGGCGGATTATAGAGACACCACTCGTCTTCCGCCATAATATTTCCCTGACTGTAATAATAGGCCCGTGCCCGGCATCCACCGCAGCGCTCCCGGTAATCACAGGCACCGCACTTGCCCTCATATTCCATGGTCCGCAGTTTCTGCAGGACGGCATTATTCCTCCAGATCTCATCAAAAGGAGTCTCCTTGACATTTCCTAAAGGAATATCTAGGTAGGCACAGGGCTGAACATCACCCTTGGGACTAATGATGCAGTAGCTGATCCCTGCCAAACAGCCTTTGCTGAAACGCATGGGGATGTTTTTCTTGTCAGCTGTCCTGATAAACTGAGGGGCGCAGGTGGGCTTTATCTCAATGGGACAGGCTTTCTGCTTATCCATTAACCTGGCTATGGTTTTCTCATAAGCAGCGACCCGCAGCGCCTCTTCCTCTATATTTTTACCCCGGCCGGTAGGAACCAAAAAGAAAACATGATGAGCCATAGCCCCTATTTCTACTGCATAATCGGTAATCTTTTCCAGTTCATCCACATTCCAATCCATTACCGTGGTATGAACTTGAAAGGGCAGGCCGGCTTTTTTCAGGTTAAGCATTCCCTGAACTGCCAGGTCAAAAGCATGCTCCAGCTTTCTAAACTCATCATTTTTGGCAGGATCCAAACTGTCCAGACTTACTCCGGCAACCATGAATCCAGCTTTTTTAAGTTCCCGGGCTACTTCTTCGGTGATCAATGTACCATTGGTCCCCAATACTGCCCTCAAGCCCTTGTCAGTAGCATAGCGGGCTAATTCATAAATATCCGGGCGCATCAGCGGTTCACCGCCGCTGAATATCATAATTCTGAAACCGGCGCGCACCATGCCGTCGATCAGATCCCGGGCTTGCTCAGTAGTCAGTTCGTCCTCCAATCGGGCTCCGGCGTCCCGGTAGCAATGATCGCAGAACATATTGCATTGATTGGTTGTGTTCCAGGAAACCAGCATATATTCTCAAGCCAACCCTGTCCGGACCGGCTCAATACCTCCTCCAACTAACCTTTCAGCCAGCGAGCGGCATCCAGAGCGGCATAAGTGATGATCATATCCGCTCCGGCCCGCTTGATACTGGTTAAAATCTCCATAGTAACCCTTTCCTCATCAAGCCAGCCATTAGCTGCGGCGGCTTTCAGCATGGCGTATTCGCCGCTTACATGATAGGCCGCGGTAGGGTAGCCAAAAGTGTCTTTTACCTCCCGAATAATATCCAAATAAGCCAGAGCCGGTTTCACCATAACGATATCGGCTCCTTCTTCAATGTCCAATTCCACTTCCCGCAGGGCTTCCAACCGGTTTGCCCCGTCCATCTGGTAGGTTTTGCGGTCCCCGAACTGAGGAGCTGATTCAGCGGCCTCCCTAAAAGGTCCGTACAAAGCCGAGGAAAACTTGGCCGCATAGGACATAATGGGCAGATGGGAAAAGCCGTGATCGTCCAAGGCTTTCCTGATAGCCCCTACCCTACCGTCCATCATGTCTGACGGGGCTACCATATCACAGCCAGCCTCAGCATGGGAGAGAGCTTCTTTAGCTAATAAATCCAGAGTAGCATCATTTATAACTCGCCCCTGCTCGTCTAAAGCCCCGCAATGGCCGTGATCAGTATATTCGCACATGCACACATCGGTAATAACAACAGTTTGCGGGCTAAGCTCCTTGATTTTCCTGATGGCCTGCTGGACTACCCCATCCTCCTGCCAGGCACTTGAGCCCAGGGCATCTTTGGTTTCCGGGATGCCAAACAGCAGTACTGCCGGTACGCCCAGTTCGGCTACTTGTTGAATAGGTTCTCCCAAGCGGTCCACTGAATACTGGAACACGCCAGGCATTGAGGAAATCGGTATTTTCTTGTTCTGCCCGAACACCACAAATAGAGGATATATAAGGTCATCACAGGTTAATACCGTTTCCCGCACCATATTGCGTAGGGTAGGAGTAGAACGCAGTCTTCTTAGCCGCTGACTTGGGAAAGCCATTGCAAAACCTCCTATCCGGCTAATTCTTCCGCTGTGAGGTAGCAGGCTGGGTCTTCAGCCCACAGATCACCGTAAACTGCCCGGGCGCGGATCCGGCACCCACCGCACAGTGACTTGTACGTACAGGCACCGCAGCGCCCTTTGACGTGCTTATCCTTCTCCCGCAGCATAACCATCAGTTCATCATCGGAATTCCAGATTTCCGAAAAGGGTTTTTCCCGTACATTGCCCACGGTGTAGTCCTGCCAGAACTGGCAGGGATGGACATTTCCGCGGGGATCCACATTAGCAAATTTGGTTCCCGCCGAACAGCCACCGTGCATCTCCAGCAGGGTTACTATTTCATCAACTCTTTCCGGCTGCTGCCGGCGAATACGGTTCAACAGGTAAATGCCGTCAGCGTGATTATCCGTGGTGAGTATCTCTACCTGTACCCCTCTTTGGTACAAATCCACCGTGCGTTCACTCAAAAAGTCCAGTATCTGCCTGGTTTCTTCCACACTAGTGTCCATGTCAGCCATTTCCGCTCCCCGGCCGGCATATACCAAATGATACATGCAGAAACGGGGTATACCCTCTTTTTCCACTATGTCCAAAATCTCAGGCAGATCAGCTTGATTATAGCGGTTGACTGTAAACCTGATCCCGGTTTTAACCCCTTCATCCAGGCAGGCATGAATGCCTTTTAAAGCTGCGGCAAAAGCCCCCGGCATATTGCGAAACTCATCATTGGTGGAAGGTTTCCCATCAATGCTGATCCCTACATACTGAAAACCTGCCTCTTTTATCTTCCGGGCAATGTCCTTGTCTATCAGCGTACCGTTGCTGGAGATAACCGGCCGCAGCCCCAGGTCCGCCGCCATTCTGCCCAGTTCAAAAATATCCTTGCGGATCAGGGGTTCTCCTCCCGAAAATAGCAGAACCGGTACTCTCATATTAGCCAGATCGGTTATAAAAGCTTTGGCCTCATCAGTAGTCAGTTCGTCATGATACTGGCGGTCTTCTGCGCTGATGTAGCAGTGGCGGCAGCGCAAATTGCAGCGGTTGGTCATGTTCCATACTACCAACGGACGGTTCTGGTTGGAAAACTGCAGCAGTTCCGGGGGCACCTGCCCTTCCCTGGAACTGTGCTTTATGACATCAGATACAGTGGCTGTGCCACATAATAATTTTGTGCATCCAATCATAGCTATTGGTCCTCCCTGCTGGCTTTGCTCTCCTCTACAATAGCCTCAACCAGACCCTGAATGGTATACTCTGAGGCATTTATATCTACAGTAAACCCGTATTGTCGTGCGGTATCAGCGGTAATTGGTCCAATACAGGCTATTTTGGTGTTATTGTTAATGCGTTCTATATTTTCCCTGCCTACGATTTTAACAAAGTTATGTACTGTTGATGAACTGGTAAAGGTTAGATAGTCCATATTTCCCTGTTTTATTTCCTCTAAAACTTCGGAACTTACCGATAAAGCGGCTACAGCTTCATAGAGAAACACTTCATTAACATGCAAACCTGCTTTTTTCAGTTCCTCCGGCAGAACCGAACGGGCACCCCGGGCTCTGGGCAGCAATACCCACTGACCGGGGCGACTGACAGAAATTAAGGATTTGACAATTCCTTCTGCCCGGTACTCTTCAGGCATAACTTCCACTCTCAGGCCCCTTTGCACCAGTCGATCCCGGGTAGCCGGCCCGATAGCTGCCAGCTTGATTCCTTTCAGGTCCCTGACATCATAGCCGCATCCCATCAGTTCATCGAAGAAGATGTCTACTGCATTTACACTGGTAAAAACTATCCAGTCATAGCTGTCCAGGTGCCTGAAGGCATTGTGCAGGCCACTGAGATTAGCTTCCTTTTTTATCTCGATAGCCGGAAATTCAATAGCTTCGCCCCCCAGATCCACGATCCGGTCCACCAGTTGACTGGCTTGGGCTCGGGAACGGGTTACTACAACTTTCTTGCCCCACAGGGGTTTGCTTTCAAGCCAATTTAA
Source organism: Syntrophomonas sp. DTU018 (assembly GCA_001513155.1). GTDB lineage: Bacteria > Bacillota > Syntrophomonadia > Syntrophomonadales > Syntrophomonadaceae > DTU018. The sequence continues at coordinate 23,344 of LFSR01000032.1, read as the reverse complement.
TTCCTCCCGCAGTCTGACCACTTCCCCTACCACTATAACCGCCGGAGGCTTGAAATTATGCTCCCGCACCAGATCCACAATGTTGTCCAGAGTACCTGTCAAAACCTGCTGCTCGGGAAGGGTCCCCCAGCGAATCAAAGCCACCGGAGTCTGGGAATCCCGTCCGTGTTTAATAAGATTACTGCAGATAAAGGGCAGGTTTTCCACCCCCATGAGGAAAACCAAAGTACCAATGCCGGGGGCTACGTGTTCCCAGTTAATCGAACTTTCCTTTTTATCAGGTTTTTCGTGCCCGGTAATGACAGCAAAAGTGGAGGTCATATCCCGGTGGGTTACCGGTATCCCAGCGTAAGCAGGCACAGCAATGGCCGAAGTTACTCCTGGCACTACTTCAAACTCCAAGCCATGCTGGCGCACAAACAGGGCTTCTTCTCCTCCCCGGCCATATAAAAAAGGATCGCCTCCCTTTAAACGGGCTACAGTCAAACCCTGACGGGCTTTCTCCACCAGCAGTTGATTGATCTCCTCCTGGGACAAAGCATGGCGTCCTGATATTTTGCCCACATAAATTTTCTCTGCATCACTGCGAGCCATATTGAGTATAGCCGGGCTGGCCAAACGGTCATATATCACCACGTCGGCCTTTTGCAGTATGCGCTGTCCTTTAAGAGTAAACAGCCCGGGATCTCCCGGTCCCGCGCCAATCAAGTAAACCTTACCTGGTTTCTGCATTACTGATCCCCCATAGACTGTATGGATCTGAGAATGCGATCTGCCCCGGCCTCCAGAATCCGCTCGGCCAGGTTCAATCCTATTTGCTCCGGCTCATGGCTGCTGCCGGTTATGGAATCGCGGATAACTCGGGATCCATCAAGAGATGATACCAAACCCTGCATATGAATCACGCCTTCCCGGCATTCAGCCAGGCAAGCCATGGGTACCTGACAGCCGCCTTCCAGCCGGCCTAAAAAGGCGCGTTCCGCCTGTATTTCCGCAAAGGTTTTCCTGTCGTTGACAGTTTCCAATATACTATCCATCTTTTCATCATGATCTCGAGTTTCAATGGCTATGGTTCCCTGACCGGTGGCTGGCAGCATTATATCATAGGGCAATACCTGGGTTATCCAGTGTTCTAGCCCCAGCCGTTTCACACCGGCATAGGCCAGAATAATTCCATCCAGCTGCTGTTCCTGCATTTTCTTTATACGGGTTTCTACATTGCCTCTTATGTCAATCACTTGCAGGTCGGGACGCACGGCCTTCAACTGGGCAGTCCGGCGCAGGCTGGAGGTACCTATTACACTGCCCGCCGGAAGATCGGAAAGATGCAGCCCGGACCTGCTGATTAAAACATCACCGGGATTTTCCCGGGGCATAACTGCAGCCAGTTTTAATCCTTCCCCCAGCTGGGAAGGAAGATCTTTCAAACTGTGGACAGCCAAATCTATAGTACCATCCAACAAGGCTTTTTCCAGTTCTTTAGTAAACAGACCCTTATCACCAATACGGGATAGGGCCACATCCAGTATTTTATCGCCTGCTGTTTTTATAATTACTACTTCTATCTGTAAATCAGGATGATACTCTTTCAGCCTTTCAGTTACAGCTTGCGCCTGCCAGAGGGCTAACTTGCTACCTCGGGTTCCCAGTTTCAACCGCATCATTGGTCATGGTCTCCTCATAATTTACCTGCAAATCAAACAGCTTCTTAACCACTTCTGCATAAAAGTGCCCCTGATTGCTGGCTGCCATTTCTTTTAAGGTTATCACCGGATTATGAAGCAGCCGGTTGACAATAGAATTTGCCATGGAACCCAGCACTTTGTGCTGGTGCTCCGATATCGGTCCCATGCGGTTCAGGGCTTTTTGCAATTCTTCTTGTTTTATTGCCTCAGCATGAGCTCTCAGAGCCGTAATAACCGGCACTGCATACAGGCTGGCCAGCCATTGGTTGAACTTCTCCAGTTCTTCGGCAATAATTTTCTCTGCTTTCCTGGAGGCCCGCTGCCGTTCCAGGTAATTAGCATCTACAACCCCCTGCAGGTCGTCTATATCATATAAGAATACTCCGGGAATATCTCCTACAGCCGGATCAATATCCCGGGGAACGGCAATATCAATTAAAATAATGGGCTTGCCCTGGCGTTTGCGCAAGGATTCGCCGCAGTTGTTATCATCCATTACATAATGGGTGGCTGCAGTACAGGATATTAGTATATCCGTTTGCGGCAGCATGTCAGGAAGATCGTCAAGACGAATGGCCTTCCCCTGCAGGGATTCTGCCAGGAGCACAGCTTTATCATAAGAACGGTTAGATACTATAACCGATTTGACTCCATGCTGCATCAAATAACGGGTGGTGAGCTCGCTCATTTCACCGGCACCGACCACCATAACGGTTTTATCCTCCAGACTCCCCAGGCACCTCCGGGCCAGTTCCACCGCCGCCGCACTGATGGAAATAGGATACTTGTCCAGTCCCGTTTCCGTGCGAACCTTCTTCCCCACATAAATAGCCCTCTGAAACAGAGCATTCAATACTCCATCGGACGACCCCAGTTCAATAGCTTTCAGGTAGGCGTCCTTAACCTGACCGAGAATCTGGTTTTCTCCCAATATCATTGAATCAAGGCCAGAGGCTACTCGAAACAGGTGAAGAATGGCTTCATGGCAGTTAGGCTGGTACAAGTAAGTCTTTAATTCATGGTAGCCTAATCCGGAATACTGCCGGAGAAACTTTTCCAGATCTTTGGTGCCTTCTTCTATGTTCCTGGTGGTGGCATATACTTCTGTGCGGTTGCAGGTATGCAGAATTATAGAACCCTCCACCCCGCTGTATTGGTTTAATGAGGCATAAGCATCCTCCAGGGCGGGTCCGGGTATGGAAAACTTTTCCCTGATTTCCACCGGCGCCGTCCTGTGGTTTACTCCTGCCACAAGGACATACATTCTTTAAATCGCTCCTTTATCTCTTCATCTCTGCCTGCGGTTATCAGATCCAGGATATCCAATCCAGCCATAGCCTCAAAAATCGCCTGCCGAATTCTGATATCGGGCACCGTTTCTTTGACAATTTCTCTTTGCTCCCCTAGCAGGTCAACAAACTTGCCATGGGCGTCAGTAATGATTTCTTCCATTTGCCGGCGTAATCTTTTGGCGTAAGCTGGACTTTTTCCTTCAGTAGAAATAGCTAAGACCAAGGAGTTGCGGCGGATGATGGAGGGCACAAAAAAGTCGCAATAAGCCGGATCATCAACGGCATTGACTAAAATCCCTTCCTTCTGGCAAAGGCGGGCTATCTCACGATTAATTTGCAGATCGTCTGTAGCGGCAAAAACCAAAAAGGCATCCTGAATATCCGTTAGCTGAAAATTCCTGGCTATCCAATTGACCTTCCCCTCTGCAGCCCAGTTCTGCAGCTTAGGCGTTGCCTGGGGGCTGACCAGGTCAATCTGCACCGGATATTCCAGTAAATTCTCCACTTTCCGTTCTGCTACTTTTCCTCCACCCACCACTAAACATCGTTTATTTTCCAGGCTCACAAATATGGGAAATAAACTAGCCACAACCCGTCCTCCACGTGTATATAAAAAAAGGTCTGAAGCCAGACCTGGAGCTATTTTTCTTGCTTTTCCTCCAACTCGTCAAACTCTTGTTCTTTGGCTTTGCGGAAACTCTGTATAGCTTTTCCCAACGACTCCCCTACCTGGGGAAGCTTACCGGGACCTACTATTATCAGCACTATAACCAAAATCAAAACCAATTCCCAGGGGCCAAAATTACCAATGAGTCCGAACAACAATCTTCCCTCCTTAAGGGGCATCATTCCTGATAGGGCTAATACTGCACTGATATAGATATTATGACAAAAAGCACCCGCTTTGTAAAGCAATCCACGTTCCTGCCTGCTGTCCCGAGACCAGCTCAGTCAAAGGCAATGTTTATTTGGATTTCTTGGCGCTACGATCTCTACCAGGGCGGGACAGCTTGGCCACCCATATACTGACTTCGAAAAGTAAGTAAACCGGCAAAGCCATAAGCATCTGGGATACTGGGTCAGGTCCCGGGGTAAGAGCTGCCGCCAGAATAACAATAACCAACAGAGCATATTTCCGGTTACGGGCCAGCATTTCATAATTGATAATTCCCAGTTTAGTAAGGAAAAAGACCACTACCGGGAGTTCAAATACTAAACCAAAAGGAATAATAAAAGCCATGACAAAAGAAACATACTGATCCACCTTAAACATGGTCTCCAGGTTTTCACCGGCGATATATATGAAGAAGTTTAGAACCAGACGCAAGATTCCGAAATAGGCAAAGAGTACTCCTGCCGTAAACAAGATAATAGTGACGGGGAATAAGATGTAAACCCACTTTCTCTCATGGGGATACAAAGCCGGTTTAAAAAACCTCCAGATAGCCCACGCCACAATGGGAAAAGCAATAATAAATCCCGCCAGGAAGGAAAGTTTGAGCTTTACAAAAAATGCCTCGGTCACACCGGTAACTATTAAATTCTCGTTTAATGCCTTTAAAGGTGAAATTATAATCGACAGGATTTGTTCACTATAATAAAAGGAGCCTATGGCAGCAATGATAATGGCTACCACACTTATAAGCAGTGACTGGCGCAAGTCTTCCAGATGCTCAATAATGGTTTGTTTTTCTTCCGGGGTCATATCCCTAAAGGCCATACCCATCCCCTCTGATTAGTAATCTCTGGTCAGAATAAAATCGGCTAGTTCCAAAAGGGTTTCTTTTACTGGTGTATCCGGCAGAATAGCTAAATGACGCTTGGAGCGGTGAGCATAATGCTGACTGACTGAATAAGCATATTCAATACCATCTGACTCGCACACAATGTCAATAATATATTGGGTGTTATCCTGGCAAGCCTGAGGAGAAGACAGCAGCTGGGCTAGTTCATCCCGCCGGGCATCATGATGCAGCGCATACAGAGCCGGCAGAGTGATGACTCCCTGCCTGATGTCACTTCCGGTGGGTTTGCCCAGAGTAGCTTCATCGGCAACAAAATCCAGAATATCATCGGTTATCTGAAAAGCCAGCCCCAGATCGTATCCGTATCTTCTCAAAGCCTCGATTTCCTTTGGGTTGGAAGTGGAGAGCATAGCTCCAACCTGGCAGCTCAGGGATATAAGCAGAGCAGTTTTGCGTTCAATCCGCCGCAGATAGTTCTTTAAGCCCAGGTTTACATTGAAACAGCTGAGCATCTGCTCAATTTCTCCCTGGCAAATCTTCATGCTGGCATCAGCTACTACTTCCAGAATATCCTGGCGGTTATAGGAAGCTATAAGGTCCAAAGCCCTGGCAAATACAAAATTGCCCGCATATATAGCTACCCGGTTGCCCCACAGGCGTTTAACCGTTCCCGTGCCCCGGCGGACCTCTGAATTATCAATTACATCATCGTGAACCAGGGTGGCCATATGCACCAGTTCCAAAGCAGTAGCCAGAGGAATAGCGTAGCCGATATCGTCCCGGTACATGCGCGCCACCAGCAGAGCAAAACCAGGCCGTATCCTCTTTCCACCCGCCTTGATTAAATGAGTTGAAGCTTCGCTGAGGACTTGTTCTGAAGTATTAACATGCTGGTACAGGGATTGCTCGACTAATTCCATCTCCTTGCGTACCAACTTGAATAAATCAAATTCCACCCTATTTTCTCCCCTCAAGCAGGAATTACTACACCATTATAAAGGTTCTGGCCGGTTAAAGCCATACTGACCCTAAGGCTCACCATAACGTTTAAACAGATTGTGCTCTATGCCCATAGCGTCCAGAACTTTCCCGACTACAAAGTTCACCATGTCCTCCACTGTGGCAGGATGGGTATAAAAAGCAGGCATAGCCGGAATAATATGGGCCCCGGCTTCCGCTAACAGCAGCATATTGCGCAGGTGAATGGAACTCAGCGGAGTTTCCCTGGGTACTAACAGCAAAGGCTTCTTTTCTTTCAGCATTACATCAGCTGCTCTTTCCAGCAAACTGCGGGCATATCCGCCCGCCAGGGCAGCAATGCTGGCCATAGTACAGGGAATTACTACCATGCCGTCTACTCGAAAGGAACCGCTGGCTATAGGAGCGGCGATATCAGCATCGTCATAAACAGCAATATTTCCTTCCGGCAGGTTGGCCCGTAAGGCGGCTTTCCAATCGCCCTGCATGTCCCACTCCATTTCCTGCTCAATTACTATACGCCCTGGACCGGTCACCACCAGGTGCACTTCGGTTTGCTGCTGCAGCAGGACCTCCAGCAAGCGTAATCCATATATTACTCCACTGGCACCGGTTATCCCCACAATATATCTTCTGGGCATTAAGCAGCCTCCCTTTTTCCTGCAATTATCATTAGCAACCCAAGCCACAGCGAATGAAAGCTCTTTTTTCGTATCATTGCTGAAAAAACTCCTTTTACCTTAGCCGTATTTTGACAGTGGGTTAACGACAGTAGGTTTACCCTTCGCACCGAAGTAATCCAACGGGTTGCAGGTGAGGAGTCCCGGAACGACCCGGCTAATACTCCTGCTTACATTACTATAGTCAATGATAAATATCTACCAGAGCGGTCACTAATATGATTAAACCCACATAGTGATTAAACTGAAAAGAAACCTGGTTCACCCGGGTCAAGTCTCCCGGCCGTACGACCCAATGTTCATATATCAGCACCAGAGCGGCTATGCACACTCCCAGATAATACCATCCTCCCAAGTGTAAAACCAATCCGGCCAGTACCAGGAAGACTACGGTGAAAAAATGGAATACAGCGGAAAACAGCAGAGCTCCGGTTTCTCCGAATCGGGCCGGAATTGAATACAGCCCTGCCTGACGGTCAAACTCTATGTCCTGACAGGCATACATGGTATCAAAACCGGCAATCCAGAAAGCTACCGCTGCCCCCAGCAAAAAGGGCTGCCAGTCAAAAGTGCCGGTAATGGCAAACCAGGCCCCTATGGGTCCCATCCCAATGGCCATGCCCAGTATTAGATGGCACCACCAGGTAAAACGCTTGGTATAGGAATAACCCCACAGCACTATTACCGCCAGGGGGGCCAGTTTCAAGCACAGGGGATTCAACTGGGCGGCCGCCAGGAATAATAAGGCCAGAAAAAAGAAAACTCCTGCCCATACTAGGCCAGTAGGCAATCGGCCTGACGGCATCACCCAGCTGGCAGTACGGGGGTTGGCTGCATCATAAGGCAAATCTATCAAGCGGTTTAAACTCAAGGCGGCCGTACGTGCACCTACCATAGCTACCGTAATCCAGAAAAATTGGTGCAGGGTTACCTGCCCGTCCTGAGCCAGGAAGGCACCCAAATAGGCAAAAGGCAATCCAAACAGAGTGTTGCTGAAATCCAGCATATCCAAATAGTCTTTTATCTTAATCAAGGCCGTATTCACTCCATTTTCGGTTCACCAGTTCTACTATTTCCCTGGACATTTTGATATCGTTGGGCCATTCCCGGGGATGTCCCTCACTGACCCATTTGCGTGTGGCATCAATGCCCATCTTGGAACCCATTAAAGGAGTAGGGGCTGAATGATCCAAAACATCCAAAGGTCCATCAACAATCATGGTGTCCCGGCGGGGATCAACATTGTTAAATACCTTCCACATCACTTCGGAAACATCCTGTACATTCACATCTTCATCTACTACGATGATAAACTTGGCAAACATCATCTGTCCCATTCCCCAGAGAGAACTCATAACTTTGCGGGCATGACCGGGATAGGATTTTTTGATGCTGACCAGGGCACAATTATGGAATACCCCTTCCATGGGCAGGTGCATATCAACTATCTCCGGCAGTTGGAACTTCAATAAGGGCAGGAAAATCCGCTCGGTAGCCAGAGCCATATAGCAGTCTTCCTGAGGAGGACGGCCTACTATGGTAGCAGGATATATAGGGTTTTTCCGGTGAGTTACAGCCGTTAAATGAAAAACTGGGTATTCATCAGCCAGGGAATAATATCCGGTATGATCCCCAAAAGGACCTTCAATCCGGCGCTCCCAGGGGTCAACATAACCCTCTAAAACGATTTCCGCATCAGCGGGCACTTCCAGGTCAACGGTTTTGCATTTCACCAATTCAACGGGTTTCTTGCGCAGGAAACCGGCAAAAAGCAGTTCATCGATACCGGGGGGCAAAGGCGCCGTAGCGGCATAAGTTATGGCAGGGTCTCCTCCGAGTGCCACTGCTACTTCCGTAGGTTTGCCCAACTGGCAGTTTTTACGATAAATGGCCGCACCATCATGATGGGTATGCCAGTGCATTCCAGTGGTCTTGCTGTCATACACCTGCATCCGGTACATGCCTACGTTGCGCTTGCCTGTCTCGGGATCCTTGGTGTATACCTGGGGCAGGGTTATGAAGCGTCCTGCATCTTCCGGCCAGCATTTTAATACCGGCAGCAGGTCCAGGGAGGGGTTGCTTTCCACCACTTCCTGGCAGGCGCCATGGCGTACCAACTTGGGAATGAAGTTGGCTACCTGGGCGATTTTGGGCAGCAGTTTAACTTTGTCCATCATGGTCTGGGGTACCTGGTCGGCTATCTCCATAAAACTGACTATGTCCCGGGCAATTTCATCCAGATCATTGACTCCCAAACTCATAGCCATTCTTTTCTTGCTGCCGAAGGCATTTATTAAAACCGGCCAGCTGTAGCCGCGGACGTTTTCAAATAATAAAGCCGGGCCGTAGGCCTTGCTCACCCGGTCCGTTATTTCCGTGATTTCCAGTTCCGAATCTACCTCGGTTTTGATTCTTTTAAGCTCGCCTTCTCTTTCCAGACGCTCCACAAATTCACGCAGGTCTTTATAGGCCATAGATTTATCCTCCTATCACAAAAAAAAGCTTAAAAGGCCTGCAACCACACTGGTCATAGCCAGATAAGCTTTGGCACATACAATTTTATATTACAGCCGCCCGCTCCTGGCTGCAGGCCAGGTCGTGCAATTCATTGATTACTCTCTCTATCACACCTTTGTAGGTTTGTCCATTTTTCAGGCTGGTCAGTATCTCATAACTACTATGAACATACTGGTCAACTTGATTGTTTACCCCTAAATGCAGCAGTTCTACAGCCATACCCAGATCATGTCCCAGACGATAATAGACAGATTCCTTTCCTGCCCCGGCCAATTGGGCAGCGGTTTGAAAAGCAGTAGCATAAAGAGGAGCTTTGATCTGATCAATCTCCTTAATAGTATTCCAGGCTTGATGATATTTACGTACCAGCCCTTCACTTATGGTACAGATCATAGAGGCTAAAGAACTCAAAACCCGCTCAGCTTTATGGTCCAAAAGAATCTGCATAATATAGCCAAAGGTGTAATCCCCAATGAGTATGGCAAATTGCAGATCCTGATTGTATTCCTGACCTTCCTCATCGTTTTTGATGCTGCAATGAATCGACTGAGCCAGGTACAAGTTCTTGAAGATATATGCCATTACCGTGGACAGGCGGTTGTCTACATGCAGGTGATCGTAAAAAACCAAAGTCATTAAAGCAAGATGATCCCAGGTAGTATCACCTTCCAGCCGGTTAACATAGGTTTCTATTTCCGGCCAGGATTTAAGCAATCCTGCTTTAAAGTTTCGTTCCACATCAATAAGCTGGTGGCGATAATCCCGGGCAAATAAATAATCCATAAACTCTGTGTCCCCCTCGACAAAATGCATCACTCTATAAAATTTCGGCAGAATCAACTCTTATCCTGCTTGCGCAATAATTACCTATTTAAACTTGTGGCTAATGAGTCAAGCTAATTATACTATCATAAGCCAAACTTAGTCTTATTATATAGAAAATATACATTATGAAAACCTTATTAGGAGGAGAACCATGATAACTTTAATTGCATCGGCAACCAGTCAAATCCAGGCTGCTTCTGCTTTAACTGATTTGCGCAACCGCGGTTATGAAGTTGAAGCTGCCATAAAGAAATCAGGAGAATCTTGGGAAGGTGATCACCGGAGTGGGGCAAGACAATTTTTTGATCAGGGCTATTATATATTGACCATACGCTGTGAACCTGAGGAAGCAGGACATATAAAAGAACACCTGGGTGAACTGCATGGACTGGATCATATTAAAATAATTCCAGAAAATGATTAGACGCCTTACTTGCCTACCAGCTTGCAAGGCGTCTAATAAACATCCATGAGAGAGCTTCTTCGGTCTACTAAAATAGTATCCCTCCTAAATATTTGCCACCAGGCGCTCCTCCTGCTCATGGATTAATCCCCTTTGAACTTCCTTGGCGTTTACATAGGTAGAGCCAAATTTTTCTGCTAGATAATTACACGCATCCCAGGGATTAACCCTTTCTCCACAAGTGAAAACGTCTACCGCTGCATAACCCAGTTCAGGCCAGGTATGAATCGCCAGGTGGGACTCAGATATCACCACAACACCACTGACTCCCTGTGGGCTAAACTTGTGAAAGACAAACTCTCTAATCTCCGCTCCAGCCTCTAAAGCAGCATTGATCATAACATCCTGCACAAACTTGATATCGTTCAATGCCTCAAAACGACAGCCGTAAACTTCGGCTAACACATGTCGCCCCAAAGACTGCAATCATGTCGCCTCCCTTTCAGTTGTTGTTTGGTTTCCCAAACCTCCTTTTAGTACTCGAGTTCACGCACATGTAGAATTTTAGCACATTTCTTCCCCATGTCAATAAAAAATCGTCTTAATCGGGGAAGAAATTGAAGCTGAGTGCTCTAGCAGCGACTCAGCCCCAATTACCTCGCACATACTATCATATGCTTAATATTTTGAAATATCAACCCTATTATGCATAGGTTTTATCCTTTTAAGAGCTACTCCAAACCATTTACGATATTATTGATTCCATGCACAAATTCTTTTTGATTTCCTTCTCCCAGCAGATCATACAGTTCGGCATTAAACTGGTAAGCAATTTCGATAATCTGATCGGCAACCTTACGGCCGGAAGGAGTTATGAATACCCGGATGGCTCTTCTATCCTGGGGATCCAGCTTGCGTTCAACCAAGCCATCCTTTTCCAGTTTATCCACCAGAACAGTCATGGATGAACTATCAATATAAGTCCTGTTTCCTATTTCCTTTAATGTCATACCGTCTTCATCACGCAGCACTAGCAGGATGAAGGACTGGGGAATGCTGATTCCATAGTTTTCCAGCCGTGCGCTGAGGTTGCGATCAATTTTCTTCATAGCCGCCCGCATGCTAAAACATAAAAAGTTATTCAGCTCACTCATGTCAAATAACTTCCTCTCTTTATTACTCAATCGTAGATTTTCCTTTACCATATTATTATACCATAACATAATTTGTAAACAATATTCCGACGATTTGAAAGTCCCTTTTTTCCGGCATTGCACTGGGACTTCAGCCATGTTAAATTATTGATGATTAAGGAGTGTGAATATATGACAGCGAAAAAAAGAATTCTCACCGGCGACAGACCAACTGGTGCCCTGCATTTAGGCCATTATGTAGGCAGTTTGGCCAACCGTGTAAAACTTCAGGATGAATATGATACCTACATTATTATAGCGGATGTACAGGCATTAACTACCCATTGGGAAAAGGGAGAGGACCTGGAAGACAGCGTCTTTCAAATAACCAGCGATTATTTGGCCGCTGGTTTGGACCCTAATAAAGCTACTATTTTTATTCAGAGCAAAATTCCTGAAATCCATGAGTTGGCTACTTATTTTGCCATGTTTACCCCGGTCAATGTATTGCGGCACAACCCCACCATTAAATCAGAAGCCCAGCAGCATGGTTTCAAGGATATGATGTATGGATTTTTAGGGTATCCGGTAAGCCAAGCTGCGGATATTGCTATTTTCAAGGCCCATCTGGTTCCGGTGGGCGAAGATCAGATTCCCCACCTGGAATTGACCCGTAAAATTGTGCGCCGTTTCAATGACCTTTATGAGCCGGTACTGGTGGAACCAGAAGTACTGGTGGGGCAAGTCCCCCGTCTAATTGGCCTGGACGGCAAAGCCAAGATGAGCAAGAGCTTAAATAACGCTATTTTCTTATCGGACACCCCGGAACAGGTATGGCAGAAAGTACGCAATGCTGTAACAGACCCGGCCCGAATCCATAAAACTGATCCGGGGCACCCGGAAGTGTGCACCATATTTGAGTATCATAAAGTATTTAACAGCAAGGAATTAGAAGCAATAGAAACGGAATGCCGTCAAGGAAAGATTGGCTGTGTAGAATGTAAAAAGAGACAAGCCCAGGTCTTGAATGAATTGCTTGAGCCCATGCACCAGCGCCGCCAGCAATACCAATCCAAAGACATTCTGGTGGACATACTGCGGGAAGGTACCCGACGGGCTCATCAGGTTGCCCAGCAAACCATGGAAGAGGTCCGCGCAGCCATGAAAATCCAGTATTTCAAATAGCTTAATCCGGCCCGCCTGGTGAACTCCAGGCGGGCTGTTCACTCACCGGGACAAAAAGTATAATCCTATAATGATCAGAATAGCGATAATACCCCACAGGTTATACTTCAGCCTCTGCTGGGCAACAGTCTTTTCCCAATCTTTATCATTATATTCACGTATACGACGCGATCTACGAGTCATCATTTCCGCCCTGCCTTTCATTCCCATCAGCGGTGACAGCAGAACGATTAAGCTCATAATAAAGTATCAGCAGCAATAAAGGCACCACTAGGTAAATGCTGGTGGTAGAAGCAGCCACGATCCCCGAATCGTTTATCACCAATCCTACCAAAGCCCCGGTAATAATTCCTCCGAATGCCTTAACTATATAAGGTTTATCCTTGCGCAGCTGCTTCATGGCGCCTAAAGGCCGGTATACCAGTAAAGCCAGCACCAGGAGCATAACCATGAACACCCAGCTCCAGATAGTGGAGCGAATCAGTTTAATATTCATCCCCAGCTTCCGGGAGATGATGGTCCAGGCTTCCTCCCAACCGCCGCTTAAAACCTGGTGGGCAGCTCTGCCTATATGGCTCTGCAGTTCTACCGGTCTGCTCATATCATATACAGTGAATCCTACGGCAACCAATATGACTCCCGCCATGACCAGCAGAACCGTCTGGGGGCGAATCCGGAATTCTCCCAGCAGCAGTAAGGTCACCAAAAATGCTGCCGGCGCAGTAAGCATCCCGTCAGAATTGGCTCCTACCTGGGGAGAAGCAATTACTACCGCTTGAAATACAAATAAAAAGGCGATTAATATCAACCAGCCCCGCTGGGGATATCTCTGATAAAAAGACCCAGCCAGAGCAATAGAACTGCCCAGCAGTATACCCATATATTCGTTGCCGATTCCATAATAGCGGGCTCCAGCCATGGGATCATATCCCAGAATGGAATAATGAATTAAATTGGAACCGGTCATGAGATCTATGTTTAAGGCTATGACCGTCAGTATGACGCTAATATAAAAGGCTCCGTATGCATTGCCCCCCGCCATCTTTTTCAACAGCAGGGTAACTGTTATGGTTAAGATTATGGCCATAACAATATACATCCAATCTGCTGACAGGGGCAGTATGGTCAGGAACAAGTAAATCAGAGGCACTACTACCAGAGCTATGATCGCCAGCTTGATATGCTTGGCCACTTCCGGCACCCAGAATAGGGCTACCATAGCCAGCAGAATGGCTATTATTTGAAAAAGCACATAACCCTTAATAAGAGGTACTCTCAGCCTATTGACCATACTGGTTTTGGTGCTCAACTCCTGAGCTTCTGCCAGCATGCTCTGATCACTGGGCTCAACCCGGATGGGGCGCCCGATCATGGTACCGGTATCATCGGACAAACCGAAATAGTCCAGTACAGTGGGGGCAATATCGGTATTAGCTACCACCAGGGAACGCTGGGTAGCAGCTGAGGTCAATCCTCCGGTGGTATAGCCTTTGCCCCAGATAATAACCGGAGTAAAAGTGTTCTTGAGCTTAGTCTGTTCACGGTTGGGGGAGGGACTTACAATCATCAGCAAGTCCCGGTCCGGATTTACCCGGGCTGCAATTTCCCCTACAAAGTAGTCAATCATCTGCAGGCGCCGTTTTTTTTCGGCCATAGCCTGGTCAGGAAAGGCTGTGTCCGCGGTTTCCAGCCGGCTGAGGTCGGCCAGATCTATCACAAATAGGTCTGCTGCGGAATGGAAGTTTTCCACTTGCTGCAGCAGGTAGCCGTAGTTGGTTTCCAGGCTCAAATAGCTGTCTATTAAACTGTGCACTGTATTGGGCCCTATATCCCCCAGCGGGATCTGTCCCCTGGCATCCATGCCAATAACTGCAGCAGCGCGAAGCTGGCTGGTACCTGTATCACCGTTGCCCAGTACACATACGGTATATCCATGGTTTCTGAGTACCTCTCCCATGGCACCGGGCAGGGTATTAACACTTTCTTCGGCCATATGGGTACTTATTTCCGGGAGATTTACCAGCAGGCAGGCAGCAGAGCCGGGATCTATCCCAGTTAAATTCCGGTATAAATGTCCCGCCGTCTGGCCCCTGTCCTCCAGGTATTCGTCCCGGTTAAAAGCCATAATGCCGTTTCCGTATACCCTTCCCAGGTTGCCTGCCCCGATAGTGAGGCTGGTATCCAGGGTGTTCTTGCCCCTTAAAGTCCTGCTGCTGGCCAGGCCAACTCCGCCTTCATCAACCAGTTTGCTGATGTGAGGAGTAACCTGGGGATCAATATCGTAAATGCTCAGCTTGTCAATGACCAGCAGGTAAGCTTTCCCGGTCTCCTCGCCCCACGCTGCCCGGGAAATTACCAGCAGCAGCATGATGGCACTGGCGACCATAAGAATTATTTTTGCCCATATGGGGTAGTGCAGCAGCAAACCGCGATTCAACTGGGTCATCGTACAACTCCTTGACAGCAATTTCCTAACATCGATTTCCTAATAAGTATAGCCTAACCCATCACAGATGCCAATCCAGGCACTTAAGGGCACAAAAATTCTTGAGAAAGATTTGGAAATCGGGGTACAATAATTAAACAAAAATAAACATGTGCATTATTAAGGAAGGTAATTCATATGCAATCTATACACCCGTTCACACTCACTTTGATCAGACAAGAAAAACACCTGGTACTCCCGACAGTAACTTCGATAGTACTGGTACAAAATTTATACGACATCCTGTTCCAGTATGTGATTGATGCTCATAAGGAAGAAGCATTAAAAAATTTCATCAATCAACTGGAGCAGCACATCAAGAGCAAGTCCAAAACTCCCTTTTCAGCATCTTTGGAAGAGCTGGAGTTCCTAAACGAGGGACTGGAAGAATTACGTCTCCTCAACTGGATGGAAGTACCGGTAACGGTGTTTGCCCTGGAAATCAATGACACCGATGATGAGGAGATCCGGGAAACAGTACTTGAGCATCTGAGCCAATTGATGATATTAAAACCTGTTTCCGGTACTAACCTGCTGTATGTTTATCCCTCTAATATACCCTATTGACATTATTAAACAAGGAGGTAATAGCATGAATCTGAAAGGAACCAAAACCGAAGAGAATCTGTGGTCAGCTTTTGCGGGAGAATCCAAAGTCCGCATGAAGTATACCTATTTTGCCAGCCAAGCTGACAAAGAGGGTTACAAGCAGATGGCCGCAATTTTCCAGGAAACTGCCGATAATGAAAAAGAACATGCCAAACGCTTTTACAAATTCTTAATCGGCGGATCTATCAAACCCACTGTGGACAACCTTTTGGAAGCAGCGGAAGGTGAATTGGAAGAACACTCCAAAATATACCCGGAATACGCCAAGATTGCCCGGGAAGAGGGATTCGAGGAAATTGCCACTGTTTTCGAGGAGATTGCCGAAGTGGAAGAACAACACGAAAAGCGTTTCCGCAAACTGCTGGAAAACATTAAAAATGACACCGTATTCAAAAAACCTACCCCGGTAAAATGGAAATGCCGCAACTGCGGATATGTCCATGAAGGCACCGAGGCTCCTGAAATCTGCCCGGCCTGTGCCCATCCCCAGAGTTACTATGAAGTCCTGGCTGAAAATTATTAATTATAAGTAGATAGAAAAGCCGCCCCGAATTGGGCGGCTTGAGAGTGTCAAAAAAGTTGCTAAAAAAGATCGCCACGTCGCTACGCTCCTCGCGATGACATACCAAAAGGCCATCTTATGTGTCATTGCGAGCCCCGGAGGGGCGTGGCAATCTCGAACGTCGAAGCGCTAATAGACTTCTTTGACAGTCTGAAGCCGCCCCGAATTGGGCGGCTTTTTGCTGTTTCTAGTACCAAAGAGGTACAGCGGCAAAAGCACAGCCGATCTTTTCCACCGTGTGTTCAACCGAGGCGATCTTTACGTCAATCAGCCCCAATCCGCGGATGCGAAAAGCTTCTTCCACCATACGGACCACTTCAGCTTCAGCTGCGGACTTGGAGCAATGTCCTGAATACTCCATAATAACTCCATAACCTTCAGCTTGAAGGCCGACAGCGACTGCAGCTGAAATCAGATCTCCTGGTTTTTCACTGACAATGGCTCCATAGGCAATGGGCAACAGAGATCCAGGCGGAATAACCAAACCAGGAGAGTACTCGCACCCTGGAGGCAGTATGCTGCTTACCCTGAGTAAATTAGTATTACCTACCTGTGCCTTTAGAAGGGCACTGTCAAAGGCAGTTAATTGAGTATCTCCTTCCGAAGCAGCAGCAGTAAGAAAATACTTTTTCGGTAAAGGCAACACTTTAACTCCCCCCCAGTGTAAATTCAAACCAATAGCTACAATATAACAAAGTTGCGGTAAAATCAAATGTTTTTTATAGAATTTTATTTTAAAAAAATAAAAAGCCCGGCTGGGCTTTAGTTCGACAACCTCTAGGCAATAGTTTTTATTATATCCAGGAAGTTTATTACTGTTTTGCGCCTGGTTTTCTGCCGGGGATAGATGACGTAAAGGAATCGTCGAGCTCCTGATTCTGTAAGTTTGATGCTGGTCAGGCTGCGCTGGTTTTCACTACGTTTTATCGCCCAGTGAGATATAATACTTATTCCCATACCCGACTCTACTGCAGCCAGTACTGCTTCTGTACTACCCGCTTCCAGGCACACATTTAACTCCTCACGTTTTACTCCCTGAGTTGTCAAAAAATCTTCAATAGCCCGTCTGGTACCTGATCCTTTCTCGCGTACTATCCACTTTTCACTTAACAAATCCTTCACATTTACATAATCTTTAGTGGCAAGGCGGTGATCCTGGGGAACAACCACCACCAATTCATCTTCCAACCAGGCAAATCCATCAACTTTACGATTGTTGATCCATGCCCCTACCACCCCTACATCCAGTTCACGGTCGGCAACCCGGTTAAATATTTTATCAGTGTCAGCAATATCCATACTGATGGTAACATTGGGAAAGCGATCCTTAAACTGTTTTATAATTGGCGGCAGAATGTACTGTCCAGGAATAGTACTGGCCCCAATGTATAAGGCACCTTTGCGGCTCTCCGACACATCCTCCATAGCTTTTTCGGTTTTTTCCAGGGCTTTAATAATATCCCGGGCACATTGGTACAGGGTTTCTCCTGCTTCCGTGGTTTTAAGGCGGCGCCCTGAACGCTCCAGCAGCAATACACCATATATATCCTCCAGGGCCTGGATTTGTTTGGTTACAGCAGGCTGGGATAAACCCAGTTCATCAGCCGTCCTGGAAAGATTCTGGGTTTCCACCACCTTAACGAAGGTTTTGAAGAGATTAAGATTCATATCATCACCGCTCCCTGTTATTTAACGCAGGAATCCCTCGATAATGGTGTTAATGGCCTCGGTTTCGGTAAGACCTAGAGACATCAGTTTTATCAACTGCTCTCCAGCAATCTTGCCGATGGCTGCTTCGTGGGTCAGAACTGCCTCGGAATTCTCCGCTACCAAGGAGGGAATAGCTTTAATAATCGCATTACCCATAATAATGGAATCACATTCTACATGGCCGGTACAGGCCGCTTTGCCAATCATGGCTGCCTTAAATACCTGATAGGAGCTATCTTGAGCCACAGAACGGGAGAGAATTTGGGCTGATGCGTCCTGACCTTCTATGTTGATTTCGATCTCCGACTGAGCCTTTTGCTCATTATGGGTAAGCAACCGCTCCACTATTTTCAGGTACGCCTTATCTTCCATATATCCCATGGTCTTACGGTAGGTATCATCAACGCCTCTGATCTGCACCAATTCCATTTCCGCATAAGACCCGCGGCCCATTCGCACTATGGTAGTAGGATTCAAAACCCGCTTCCCACTGCCGCTGCCAGCCCCGTAATGTTTTTCCACATAGCGGACCCGGGCACCAGGCTTTATGATAAACTCGTGGATGCCATCGTGACCGGAATTCTGGTGGCTGTCATTATGGATTCCACAACCGGCTATAATGGTAACGTCCGCATCCTCTCCGATTTCAAAAGTATTGTAAACCAAATCCTGCAGGCCAGCTTTGGTAACTATGACCGGAATATGCACACTTTCACCTTTGGTGCCTGGTTTGACAATAACATCTATCCCGGGTTTATCTTGTTTGGGATTAATGGTTATATTGGGCGAGGACATCCGGATCAAGGGTTGTCCATCCTTACGGATATTTACTGCGCCACTGGGGACTTCAGTAATATTAGCAATAGTACTTAATAAACTAGCGTCAATCTCACTGAATTTCATAGCCCATTTCCCCCCGGCATTCTAATCTGCGTTTGCATTCAATTTCATCTCTGATTAAAGGCCATATCTCCTCGTAGGTGCCCCGGGAACGAATCCGGCCTTCCTCCAGTACAATTATTTCATCACAAATAGGCAGGACGTTTTCATTATGGGTAATGATAATGGCGGTATTTTTGGGATTATCCTTGTAGCGGTTGACAATGATGCCTATCAGCCTCTGGATAGTCCACAGATCCACGCCTGCTTCGGGTTCGTCAAAAATACTGACTGTTGCCCTGCGCGCCAATACCTGAGATATTTCAATACGCTTCATTTCCCCGCCGCTTAAACCCGGGCCTACATCCCGGTCCAAATAGTCTTCCGGGCACAGTCCCACATCACGCAGGCTCTTGCGCAGTCCGATTATGTCCAGTTCCGAATCTGCTATTTTCAAAAGATCACTTACCGTTAAGCCCTTAAAGCGAGGAGGCTGCTGAAAAGCATAAGCTATTCCCTTGCGAGCCCGTTCTGTCACGGTCAAATCGGTAATATCCTCATCATTCAGGTAAATTCTTCCCGAAGATAAACCATAGATACCCATAATCACTTTGGCTAGAGAGGTCTTCCCTCCGCCGTTGGGTCCGGTTATAGCATACAGCTTACCGGCATCGAATTCCAAATCAATGTTGTGCAGTATTTCCTTATTGTCTCCATTGTTCTGGTTGACTGACATGCTCACCTGTTCCAACCGCAGCATAACTGCTCCCTCCATTGGATTTAACTTACTGTCAGAATAACATAACCCAGCGTTATAATCTAATTATTATCATAACTAATAATACTATAATTACTAACAAGTAAAACATCTATCCGCAATAATTTTCCCAAGGGTTATTCCACCTCTATAGAATTGGCCAACTGGCGTCCCAAAGCTATACGAGTATTGTTCAGTTTGACTATTACCGGTCCCTTCAAAGGATGTTTAGCCAGCAGTTCAACTTCCACCCCAGGCACAATTCCCATTTCCAGCAAACGCTGTTCCGCTCCTGTCCCCTTATTTATGCTTACGACCCGTACTTTACGGCCAGTTTCTAAAGTGTCTAATCTCACCGGTAATCCCTCCTTCACCCTAGGGCAAAATTAAATTTAATGCAATGCCGACTAAAAATGAGGCCAGAAATCCCATGCCAATAATCTTGCCCAGAGCTTTTAAGCCCAACTCCCTAATCGTCATAACCATAACCGGCAGACAAGGAAGAGATATAACCACCATAGTGATGGCAATGGTAGCTTCCCTGGGGGTAAGAGTCAAGTTCAGCAATAACAGCGGTGCCAGGTAGCGCTGAAAAACCGTTAGTAAAACTGCTACGAAAGCTTCGGAAGGTATTCCGAACAGAACACGGGTTATAGGTCCCAACCCATCCAGAAGCTGCAGGACCCCCGACTCGATAATGGTGCGAATAGCAATGCTCATAACCAGCAAGAGAGGCAGAATCTCGGTAAAGAAGCCCGTAAACCTGGCTTTTACCTTAATGGCAATATTGTGCCAGTTAGGTATGCGCAGGGGAGGCAGTTCATAAATGAATTCTTCCTGCTGGGTATTAATACGCCCCAGTACCAAGCTCAATCCCAGGAATACTGCCACTAGGGCCCCTGCTACCGCCACCAAGGAAGCATTGAACTTGGCTATCACTGAAGCCATAATGCCTAAGGTAGCAGCACAGGGCACTACAATACTAAGCAAGGCCACCGTTATAAAGCGCTGGGCAGTGTTAGGCAGTATCCGTGTGGCTACTACTGCCGGGGTTCGGCAGCCCAATCCCAGAGTAAGAGGTATAATTGCTTGTCCGGACAAGCCGAAAATCCGACTTACCCGCTCCAGAGCCACCGAATAGCGGGGCAAGATACCGCTGTCTTCCATCAAGGCCATAAGAATACTGACCATCAGCATAGCGGGCATAACAATGGTAAAAGGTATTACAATACCCTCAGGAACTGCCTTGGAAAGCACCTGGGCTATGATACCGGCCGGCAGCAGTTCGACAATAGCCTCGCTTATCAGTTGATTAACCGGATCTAACAGGGCGCTGATAGGCCCTTCACTTAAATTGATAAACTGCAGCAGAATCACAAAGGAAAGATAGGCCAGGAGCAACAGCAATACAGTGCCCAGAATAGGCTGATCAATCCAGTTCTGAGCCTTTTCCAGCCAGTGCATCTGAGTTCGCTCTATTCTGGTAGTAGTTTTGCCAGCCAGCAGGCGGGCCTGGTCAAACAGTTTCAGGTTCACTCCTTCACAGCTAAGGACAGGTCCGCATGCACACCTGTCACATCCTTGACATTCCACTGTTTCCAGGGATACTACCTGAACCTTCTTGCTGCGGGGAACCCCCTTGGCCAGTTGCTCCAGGAGATCTAAAACACCCTCCCCGGTCAGGGCGGAAAATGGAAAAACCGGCAACCCTAGTTCTCTGGATAAAACCTGGCTGTCAATTCTCAAACCCATCTCCCGGGCACGGTCAACCTGGTTTAAGAGCAGAACCATAGGCAGATTGGCCTTCATTAGTTCCAGGGTAAGCACCAGATTGCGTTCCAGATTGACTGTATCCAGGACCTGAATTATCAAGTCCGGAGGTTCTTTTAATGCCTCTACCAGCATAGCGGCTTCTGGGGTACCACTGTTAAGGGAATATACTCCCGGCATATCAAGAAGCTCTATGGATTTATTCCCAACGGTAAGAAAGCCGCGATTAATTTCTACCGAAGTTCCGGGATAATTGGAGACGAAAACCTCCTGGCCAGTGAGACGATTGAATACATAGCTTTTCCCTACATTAGGATTGCCTACTATAATAGCCTTCACAGCTTCTCCGACCTTTGGCGATAAAGATAATCATTATCAAATGAGTAATAAAAAAATTTACTCGTTATTTTCCTGGTTATTGTTCATTTTGCGGTTACATTCGGGGCAGTACCCGTAAAATTTAAGCTCGTGGTCCACTACGTGAAAACCGCTTTTTTCCAGCCTCTCTTCCAGGATGTGCAGGAGATCATCTTCCATTTCGGTGATGGACCCGCAGTTAAGGCAGATAAGGTGATGGTGCTGGTGCTCATCGCCAATGGACAGTTCATAACGATAGCGACCGCCTTCAAAAACCGTCTTGTACAGAACATTTATACTGGCAAGTTTCTCTAAAGTCCGGTACACCGTGGCGATACCTATGTTAGGCGACTTTTTCCGTGCCTCTCTTAAAACATCCTCGGCGCTCAGATGCTTGCCTTGATTATCGATCATCACCTGCAGCACTACAGCTCGCTGGGGAGTCAGCCGATAATCATTCTGGTTAATTTTTTGATAAACAGTTTTCATGGGATCTCCCCGTTATTTCATCTACTACAATAATGATATTCCCTAAACCCAGATATAACAAGCAGTATTTGATGGATGCCTCCATGCTGCTCCCTATACCGCCAATAAACAAAAGCTGACTCCACTGGCTGCCAAGCCATGCCAGGAGTCAGCTTTCTGTCTGCTGTTAAGCGGCTGAATCAGGACTTGCGATAGTCTTTAATATCTGCGTTGGCCCGCAGATTCTCCAGGAACTCACTGAATACCTGGTTCTTCTTGTCCTGCAGCAGGTAGGCTTCGATACTTTCCTGTACCTTCTCAAAAGGCCATATCCCTTCCTCCACTTGCTGCCCGGCTTTAATTATATGATAGCCGTATTCGGTCTCTACCGGCGTGGTAAGCAGTTCCCCGGGCTGCAACTCCAGTGCGGCCTCTTTGAAAGGTTCCACAAAGTTGGTATCCTGGTTTACAACCCCAACATCCCCGCCCCGGGTGTTGCTGCCCGGATCGATGGAATACTGGGCTGCCAGGTCATTAAAGGACTCTCCCTGGTTCAGCTTGGCCAATACTTCCTCGGCTTCCTGCTTGGTTTCTACCAGGATGTGATAGATTTGCTTCCCCCCTGGATGGGAAAAAGCTTCCTTATTCTGTTCATAGTATTCCCGGCACTCCTCTTCTGTAACAGTTACGTCCTTGGTTACCTCTTCCCCCAGCTGCAGGTACATGTTCTGGGTTTTCCATTCCTGTTTCAGAAATTCCTCATCAAATCCATTTTCTTTTAGGAATTTCTCGTACCCGTTTTCCTCCTGCTGGTTTCTCTGCTCCCGGATATATGCCAAATCTTGCTCTACCTGTTCCTCGTCAACTTTCATACCTCTTCTTTCAGCTTCCTGCCAGATAAGCTTCTGGATAACCAGGTCCTCAAAGGTGCTGTCCTTAAGGTTTTCTACCAGCTCTTTGTCTTTCTTCTCATCAATTTCGCCGTAATTCTGTTCATAATAGTTGAGTACCAGCCGGTAATGCTGGTCGAATTGTTTCTGGGTAATGGCATCGCCATTAACCTCACCAACGATTTTTTCCTCCTGGTCTTTCTCACACCCCGCCAGCACAAAAAGGGAGCATACCATGATCAAAGCCAGCGCCAGGCCATAAATCTTCTTGTGCACTGATCGTCCTCCTACAATTACGTTAAAGCTAATTATATCACAGAAGAAAGGAATCTCGTAATTTTCCAGTTTTAAGCGTCTGTGTCAAGATTTTGTAGGTGAACTCCCCCAAAATTTTTTATAACAGTTCAGGTACTA
>LFSR01000031.1:760-12855 GCA_001513155.1 Syntrophomonas sp. DTU018 | reverse complement strand
ATGTTTAACGATGTATTCACTGCACTGACTTCAAGAAAAACGGAGTTATGCAAAATCCTCATCTACCTAAGTTTTCTTGCTCTGCCTTGTATTTCTTACCAATTCCTTTATAGCACTGCAGGGGTTACAGGCCGATTACAGGAGCGTTATAAATGAATTATTTTTGCAGGCTCGTATAATGGAAACTTGGCAGCCGCTTCCACCTGTACATAAAATGTTGAAAATAATATATAGGTGCCGATTTTGAAAAATGCTTGCAAGAATTTGGCAGCTGTTTTAGAATAGGCTCAAGAAAATTTTTCCTGAAAATCGAAACCTGACCGACAAAGGCAAACTTGCCGAAAGGCAAGGACGCAAATCCATGGGTCTAAAGCTCCGACGGAGCTATGATCGCCAGGCTGCCGAAGACGGGGTTTTTTATATTTAAACCCTTTTGTCGGTCCCTCACAGGAGGGATTTAGTTGTCTTCCAAGGGTTTACAAGCAACTGCAAAAATCTTTGTGCTGGCACTTCTTTTTACAACCTGTTTGCCCTATATGGTTTGGGGGGTACAAGCAGGAGATATTTCTTTGAACCGTAACATTCAAATAGCAGTCAAAGTAACCAACTCAGGCTGGCAGACCACCACTGGTGTCAAAGTCCAGCTCCCGCTCATCAGTGCTGATTCCCAGTACCAGCAGACCATTGAGGAAACATTTGACCATAAGGTGGAAAAAATCGTGGAAGGTGAGGCGGGCAGCCGCATTGCTCACATCGTTATAGACTCCATAGCCCCAGGGCAAAGTGAGACTATTAGGGTTAATTATGCGCTGCAAGTAAAACCGAATGGCGGTCTGCAGGCTTCTGCAGTATCTGGTCTGCAGCCGTATCTGAATCCTGCCAATAAAATTGAAAGCAACCATCCTGACATAGTTGCTAAGGCAAATGAGCTCACAGCTTCAGCGGAAAGTGAATTAGACAAGGTTAATAAAATAGGAAGCTTTATAAACTCACACATGACTTACAATCTGAATTCTCCTTACAGAAACAAGGGAGCCCTGAGTGCTCTGAAAAACGGTGAAGGTGCTTGCGAAGACTATGCAACCCTTTTTGTGGCACTGGCCAGGGCTTCTGGCTTACCAGCCCGTCAGGTTAATGGTTTTACTGATCCCAAACTCACCGGTGCCAGCTGGAAGTCACAGGGTCAGACGGTATCTCTTCAGGGATTCCGGCATTCCTGGGCAGAAGTTTATCTCCAGAATTACGGCTGGATCGCTGTAGATCCCACCTTCGGCATTTATCCCCAGGAAGGCAAGGATAATTTAGTAGAACTGTCACCATCACATATCGCTCAGAATTACTCCGACCAACCGGTAAAAGTGAGTTATCACGGCAATAATCTATCCGTAAGCTGGAGTAATCTTTTAATCAACAAATAAACCAAAATGATCTAAACAAATAAAAAAGCAGGAGGTATTCCTGCTCAGACTGTCAAAGAAGTCTTTTAGCGGTTAGACGTTCGAGATTGCCACGCCCCTCCGGGGCTCGCAATGACACATAATGATGGCCTTTTGGTATGTCATCGCGAGGAGCGAAGCGACGTGGCGATCTCTTTGCATGGCCTTTTTCGGCAGTCTGAAAGCAGGAGGTATTCCTGCTTTTTTGTATATGGAGTTTTTGTGAAAGTATAAGGCTAGTAAAACAATCGATTATTTTTAGGAATAATTTAATATACAGAACATAAGGGTTTCTTTATCAGAAAAACTAGTTGTATATCTCTGGGGGCAGGACAGGCTGAATTTCGGTATTGATGGTCAGATGCTGGTTAGTTTGGTTAAAGCCATTTTTAATTCTCTCCATTACTTTTTCACCCAGCTCGTCAGCCATGCCAGGCAGCATCAGCAGATACTGGTTATTGCTCCAACGAGTTATAACATCACCTTTGCGCAGGCTTTTCACCAAAAAGCTTTCTAATTCATCCATTCCTTTTTTCACTACACTGGAATCAATCTGCTGAGTGTCATCCATTATAGTTACCAGAGCCAAGAAAACTGACAAGCCTAGTCTTTCTCCCCGGCGTCGTTCCAGATTATATACATCCTTAAATACTTCGCTATCACAAATAAAAGCGCCCTGATTATCAGCTTTTTCCTGGAGATGGTTCTGAATGCTGTTCAGACCCACCCCTCCGGGTTGCCGATTTCCCGGGGCTTGTATTGTTCTCTGCAGATCGGCAGAAAGCTTTATCCCCAGATCTTGATAGAACTTGTTATCAATATAGGTATAATGACTTCTGGCCTGTTTGATCCGGCCTTCATTTACCAGAGCCTTCAAATAATAGCGGTGAATTTGTTCCTCGTAGGAATGAGTTCGCAGGACTTGTTCACAAATGGTTATGATTTTTGAGTAGTCCCCCCGGGCAGCCAGAAGTTCCATTAATTCCAATACCACCTGCAGGTACAAGGAATTAAGATAATTACGAACGGGAATGGTCCACTGGCGGTAATAGCTTTCCGGCAGGTATTCCCCTCCATAAAGGTCAACAGCCTGAAGCAGCAGATCTTCATAGTGCTGGGGTTGGCTATGCTTTACAGTAAGAGCACGCCGGGCCATGTTTTCAAACTCTTCCGCGTCCAGCCAGTAATCCACATTTTTATTCCAATGATAACAGCCCTGGGAAAAGACTATATAGTCTTGAGCCGTACCAGGGTTTTGGCCCAGGGACTTGCGCAAGCGGAATATCAGGGCACGAACCGCCCCCCGTGGGTCGGAGTATTCCTGATCAGGCCAGAGGTTTTCCAGGGCTAATTCTGGTACTATGCCAGTGTTACGGTTGGTTATTATATACTTGAATAAATCCCAAACTCGGTAAGAGCTATCCTGCGATAGCAATTGTCCTGCCCGTCTGACTTCAAACTTGCCTAGTGTGATTATTTCCAGTTTGGATTCCTGCATAAATTCTCCATTATTCTAAAATACCAAAAGTATTAGTAATTCGGCAAAAATATTTATTTTCCTGCTTATAGTATAATATTTTTTAAGTTTTTCAGCCAGCTTTTTCGTCTTAACAATCTTCAACAGCAAGTTTGTGGAAATTTAATAAACGCCTTCAGAACTGTCAGTCTTCTTGACGGTCATGGTGCTCAATATGCAAAGCTATATCCCCATTGTGGGTCGTTAAAGTTACCGTATCTTCAGGTCCAATTTTACCGCTGATAATCTGGCGGGATAAAAGAGTTTCCACTTCATGCTGGATCAGTCTTCTTAAAGGCCGGGCACCGTAAGCCGGATCATAGCCCTTATCAGCCAGCAGTTCCAGGGCCGCCTTATCCCAGCGCAGGTGGGCCTGCACATTCTGGCGAAAACGCAGGGCCAAATTCTTCAGCAGCAGCTCAGCGATAGCTTGAATCTGCTCCTTACCCAACGCATGGAAAACAATAGTTTCATCCACCCGGTTCAAAAACTCCGGCCGGAAGTACTGCTTGAGCAGGTTTATGACCCGGGACTTCATTAACTCATAATCGCCCCCGCTGTTCTGGTACTCCAGGATCTCATGACTTCCTATATTGGAAGTCATAATTATTATGGTATTGCGGAAATCCACGGTGCGTCCTTTGCCGTCGGTTAAACGCCCGTCGTCCAGTATCTGCAGGAGCACGTTGAATACATCGTTATGAGCCTTTTCGATTTCATCGAACAGTATCACCGAGTATGGCTTGCGCCGTACCGCTTCTGTCAGCTGGCCGCCTTCATCGTAGCCTACATATCCTGGCGGTGCGCCGATTAAACGGGCTACGGTATGCTTTTCCATGTATTCGGACATATCCAGGCGAATCATATTGCGTTCATCATCGAACAGAGCTTCGGCCAAGGCTTTGCTTAACTCGGTTTTGCCTACCCCGGTGGGACCCAGGAAGATAAAACTGCCCACCGGCCGGTTGGGGTCCTTTAGACCCGCTCTGGAGCGCAAAACCGCATCGGCTACCGCTTTTACGGCTTCTTCCTGACCGACAACTCGCTGGTGCAGGATCTCCTCCAAATGCAGCAGCTTTTCCCGTTCCCCTTCCAGGAGGCGGCTGACCTGGATACCAGTCCAGCGGCTAACCACCCGGGCAATGTCTTCCTCGTCCACCTCTTCCTTCAGCAGCCGGCTCTGCTTGCCTGCCAGGGCTTCCTGTTCCGCATTTAGACGACGTTCCAGTTCATTAAGCCGCCCGTATTTCAATTCGGCAATACGATTCAGGTCATACTCCCGTTCGGCTCGTTCCATCTCGGCGCGAACTTCTTCCATTTCCCTTTTAATATCCCGCACCCGGGCAATAGCTTCTTTTTCCGCCTGCCACTGAGCCTGCATAACTTCGGATTCACTGCGCAAGTCCTGCAGATCTTTAAGCAACAGCTGGAGCCTTTCTTTGGAAGCCTGATCGGTTTCCTTTTCCAGAGCTGCTGCTTCTATTTCCAGCTGCATGATGCGCCGGGTAATATCGTCCAGTTCCGCCGGCATGCTGTCTATCTCCGTACGCAGCTTTGCTGCCGCTTCATCCACCAGGTCGATGGCTTTGTCGGGCAAAAAGCGATCAGATATATAGCGGTCCGACAAAACCGCCGCTGCTACCAGGGCAGCATCCTTGATGCGCACCCCGTGATGCACCTCATAACGTTCCCGCAAGCCCCGCAAGATGGAGATAGTATCTTCCACACTGGGCTGGTCAACCATTACCGGTTGGAAGCGCCGTTCGAAAGCGGCATCTTTTTCAATGTGCTTGCGGTACTCATCTAAAGTGGTAGCTCCAATGGCCCGCAGTTCTCCCCGGGCCAGCATGGGCTTCAAGATGTTGCTGGCGTCCATGGCACCTTCCGCAGCACCAGCCCCCACCACGGTATGCAGTTCGTCGATAAACAGGATTATCCGGCCGTTGGAGTCCTGGACCTCTTTCAATACCGCTTTCAGTCTTTCTTCAAATTCCCCGCGATATTTGGCCCCCGCTAACAGGGAACCCATATCCAATGCAATCAGGCGTTTATCCTTCAGTCCTTCCGGAACATCCTTGCTGGTAATCCTGCGGGCCAGACCTTCCACGATGGCGGTCTTCCCTACCCCGGGCTCACCGATCAGCACCGGATTGTTTTTGGTGCGCCGGGACAGGATTTCGATCACCCGGCGAATCTCTTCATCCCTTCCGATTACCGGATCCAGCTTGCCCTGGGCAGCCATCTCGGTTAGATCCCGGCCATAACGGGCTAAAGCCTCGTAGCTGTCTTCCGGGTTGTCACTGGTTACCCGTTGGGATCCTCGTACACTGCGCATGGCCTGCAAGAGTTTTTCCCGGGTTAAACCGGCCTGAATCAGCAGTCTTTTTAAATCCGGCTCACTTTCTGCCAGTAAAGCCAGCAGCAGGTGCTCCACACTGATGTACTCGTCTTTCAGGTTTTGGGCTTCCTTTTCTGCCTGGCTTATTACCCGGGTCAAAGCCCCGCTCATATATACCGGTCCTTCATAGCCATATACTGAAGGTACCGTATCCAGCATACGGTTCAGCTGGTTTTCCAGCCACCTGGTATCTATCCCTGCCTGTTCCAGCAGGCGGGGAGTAATACCACCTTCTTGCTGCAAAAGAGCCGCCAGCAGGTGCTTTCCTCCTATCTCCTGCTGGTGCTTATCCGCTGCTATTTGCTGGGCAAGCACAAAGGCTTCCCGGGATTTCTGGGTCAATCTCTCCAAATTCATGCTCATCACCACTTCCCTTTGGAATTATAATGTGAGGTCGGCTTTGTTCCATGCATCCTGGATATATAAAAATACCTAATAGTCGTCTTTATACTTAATAGTCAATATTAGTCATTCAAACCGGTAATTACCCTTACAGACAAGCATTTCTTATCGTTTTTAGCTACTATTTATTATAATTCCCCCTGTTTTTATGGTCAATATTGGTCAAATTGTTAAAACAATCAGTTCTTCCGCTCACAAGTATATTGACAAGAATTCGCGATTCCGCCATGATTATAAGGAGATAGTCCGAAAGGTGAGATAAAGTAATGGAAGATTTTACTACCTTCGTTTGTTATGTATTAAAGTCCACCATGAAAAAGGTGGAACGTCATATAGTTAAAGGATTGGATGAATTTGGAGTTAATATGGCCCAGTCCTTTATATTATTCTGTCTGCTGGAGAAAGATGGTTCCACCTTGTCCGAAATCGGCAACCGGGCGCAGATAGAAAACTCCTCCCTGACTACCATGGTGGACAAATTGGAACGGGATGGTCTGGTGGAGAGACGTTTATGCTCGCAAGACCGGCGCGTTATCCGTTTGCATTTAACTGACAAAGGCCGGAAAATGGGCGAGGAAATATTAAACCTGGGAACTCAGCTAAATAATCGCTTCAAGAGTGAATTGGGAGATATCAGTGATGATTTTATGAAGGGACTGCACATTATATCCAACACTTTGGATAATTTGGATCGCCAGCAGCACTAATTCGGCCTGTCTAATAAGAAAGGCATGGGGCAACCCCATGCCTTCTTTATTATGTACGCTGTTATTCCTTGTCAGCAGACAGCCCTAACACGTCAAATAAGGCAATGGTAACGCTGAGAAGGATAGCTACTATGGTAGCCAGTCCCATGCCCTTTAAAGTCACGGCTCCCAGGGTCAGCTGGGCTCCGCTGATACCCAGAATCAATACCACGGAAGTCAAGATCAGGTTGCGGGGCCGGCCATAATCCACCTGGGCTTCCACCAGCATACGGATACCGGAAGCCGCAATGGTTCCAAACAGCAAGAGGGATACTCCGCCCATAACCGGGGAAGGAATATACTGAATGGCCGCGGCCAGTTTGCCTACAAAGGAAAGCAGAATGGCAAAAACTGCTGCTCCGCCAATGACCCAGGTGCTGAAAACCTTGGTTATAGCCAAAACTCCAATGTTTTCTCCGTAGGTGGTGTTGGGAGTAGATCCTACAAAACCTGACAGCATGGTGGACAAACCATTGCCGATCAAAGAACGGTGCAGTCCGGGATCTTCTACCAGGTCTTTCCCTACTATACTGCTGGTTACAAAGAGGTGGCCGATATGTTCTGCCACCACTACCAGCGCGGCAGGCAAGATAATGGCAATAGCGGCGGGATTAAATTCCGGGAAGTAGAGAGTGGGGAACTGTAACCATTGAGCTGCCTGAATAGCGGCCACATTCACCATTCCCATATAGAAAGCCAGGGCATATCCGGCCAGAACTCCCAGCAATACCGGAATAATTGCCAGGAAGCCCCTAAACAGTATCGACCCCAGCACTGTAAAGGCCAGAGTGAATATCGACACTATTATTGCCTGGGGATCAGGTGACCAGGTTGCCCAAGTCATGCCTTCCGGAGGGATCAATCCAGCCATCTGGGCTGCGGTGGGAGCCAGTTCCAGTCCAATAACCGCCACAATGGCACCCATGGCCGCAGGCGGGAATACCACATCAATCCAGCTGGTTCCAGCCGCTTTAACTATCAGCCCCACCAGCACAAACACCAGACCTACACAGATAAATCCCGACAGTGCGGCACTATAACCATACTGGGGTAAAACCAGCAAAACCGGAGAAATAAAAGCGAAACTCGATCCCAAATAAGCAGGGATGCGTCCCTTGCATATAAACAGGTAAAGTAAAGTACCGATACCGTTAAACAGGAGAATGGTAGCTGGATCTACCCCGAAAATAACCGGTACCAGTACTGTTGCTCCAAACATCGCAAACAGATGCTGCAGGCTTAGAGGTACTGTTTGCAGTAACGGTAAACGCTCCTCGACACCAATTTCTCGCTTGGCCAATACTATCCCTCCCAGTTATTGCACTACAATAGGAACAATCGGTCTCCAGCATCCCCCAAGCCTGGAACGATATAAGCTTTGTCATTCAGGTAGG
The DNA here is from genome assembly GCA_001513155.1 of Syntrophomonas sp. DTU018. Classification (GTDB taxonomy): domain Bacteria; phylum Bacillota; class Syntrophomonadia; order Syntrophomonadales; family Syntrophomonadaceae; genus DTU018. Next base: position 4,963 of record LFSR01000031.1, on the reverse strand, counting down.
GGTCAATAGCGGCAGTAAAGATTTTTACCTGGGGGTATTTGGAGTGGATTTGATCTATACCCTGTTGTACCGACAGTGCACAGACAAAGGCAACATTTTGGGGATCATATCCTTTTTCCATAACAAACTCCAAAGCTTTTACACCGCTGTTGCCGGTAGCCAGCATAGGATCCAGCACTATAACCCGGTCAAATTGCTCCGCCTGATCAGGAACGGTATTCAGGTAGGGCAAAGCCTCCAGAGTCTCGTGATCCCGATACATTCCCACATGGGCAACTCGCGCCGAAGGCAAAAAGGTTTGAAAACTTTCTACAAAGCCCAACCCAGCTCTTAGAATTGGCACCAGCAGAATGCGGCTGTCATCTACAAAGGAACACTCCGCCGGGGTATCCAGGGGAGTGATTACCTGCTCCTTTTGTACATCCAGCTCACGGCAGACTTCGATTGCCAGCAGCAAACCTAGGTAATGTAAAGCCTCTCTGAACTCTTTAAGGTGAGTTTCGCGGTTGCGTAATATCCTCAGGGCATTACCGGCCAGAGGATGGTTGATAACATGAACTGTGTTCACCCTGTCCCTCCTTTCCAAATTTGGTCGCAAACCAACCATAATTTTTTCGACACTCACTTGTTGAATCCTCTTACAATTGTTGGATTTCGTCTTAAAATAACCTAGTTAAGTTTCAGCCCCCTGTGGGATACAATTGAATCAAGCTTTGGGCTACATCTTTAAATACTGGCGCTGCGCTTTCCGCTCCCGAGATGCCTTCCTCCACCAGGACTACGATGGCCCAGCGAGGATTTGCAGCCGGCAGATAACCGCCAAACCAGGCATTGAGGATTTCCTCCTGCTGTTCATTCAACTGGCCGGTTTGACTGGTGCCAGTTTTTCCGGCCATGCTTACTTCCGGAAGAACCGCGCTGCGTCCAGTGCCTTTTTCCAGAGTTAAGACCAGCATACCCTGAAGCTGGCGGGCAGTGCTTACTGACAGGACCTGTTCCGGCTCCCGACGATCCGGGGATTTTTTGTTGCCCTGGTCATCAATGTAATGGAGAACTATGGAAGGAGGCATCCACTGCCCATCATCTGCAATGGTTGCCAGCAAGGAAGTTAGCTGCAGCGGTGTCAACTGCACTCCCTGCTGGCCAAGAGCAGCGTTGCCCAACCCTGCCGGACCGGGACTGATGCGGACATAACTGCCCTCTTGGCAGGGACCATATCCCAGGAGATTTACGTCGGTTACATGCAGTCGCTCAGCATACTCTGCTAAAGTTTGCCGGCCCACCAAACGGGCTGTCTCAATAAAAGCCGGGTTGCAGGAAAAGGCCAGAGCCTCTGCAAAGGTAATATCACCATGGCCTTCTTCCTTCCAACAGGATATCTCCAGTTGCTCACTAAAACGATAAGCCCCGCTGCAGTGAAAAGGGGTGGACAAATCCACTATTCCTTTGTCCAGGGCAGCAGCGGCTACCAGAATCTTAAACAGTGAACCGGGATAATAGCTGGTGAGGGCGCGGTTCAGGAGAGCGCTTTCCTGGTCAAAACTGATAACCTGGCCTACCTGATAGGGATTAAAGGTAGGCCGGCTGGCCATGGCCAGTACCTGCCGGGTTTTTATGTCCATAACCACAACTGCCCCTTTTTTTACCCGTTGATCCATTATTCTTTCCACGGCGGTTTGCACCCGTTTATCCATGGTGAGCACTACCGAACCTTTGCCTTGATCCTGCTTCTGCCGTATTTTATACATCAGCCCGTGTATAGCCTCTCCCCTGGCATCCTTGATAGTAACCAGTTCCAGGGATGAAGGGCTGTTGCTCAAGACCTCATCATAAACCCGTTCTATTCCTGACAAGCCCCGAGCCCTTTTGCTGTTCTCCACTGTTCCAATGACATGAGCCAGAAACCCATCTGCCGAATAACGTTTTTGTACTGGAGCTACAACTACCCAGGGTATAGCTGCCCTTTGCAGGCTGTCTGCCTGGGAAGGGGTAAGGTCAGTAACCAGCCTCACACAGGCCTCCCCGGAGCGTAAACTGTTCTTTATCTCTTTAGCTGCCTGCTCTGGGTTTAGCTCAGGTACCAGCACCGCTAATTCTTGCACCAGACTGTTTATCCTGGCATCGCTGCTTTCACTGTTTTTATCCGGGGATAAAGATCGGGCCAAGTACTGCTGGGGAAAACAGTATAAGGCCGAAGCAGTATGGGTACCTGTCAGAGGCTGGTAGTTTCGGTCCCAGATGTTCCCCCGGTTATATTCCTTTAATTCAATGGGCTGACTGCGCATAGCCACCGCTCTGGCAGCTATTTCCGGTCCCCGCACCAATTGGTGAAAGGCCACCAAAGCGGTAAGTGCGCTGAAAATTATTAAAAATAAAATCATGAGAAGGTTTATACGAAACGGGCGCAAGACACTTCCTCCAGCGCTAATTGTTACCTGACGGCAAACCACGATGAATGAAAACATGGCCGCATTGCCTATGCATGAGTATTAGCCGGGCGAGCGACTTACGACGAGCCGTTGCAACCCACGGCGAAACTGAGGGCTGCGAAGGGGAGCGAGAAACAGGATGTTTCCAGCAGCGAGTACTGAGTGCATGGATGCCGAATTACGAGCGGTCCCCTTCGCACTTAAAGTTTGCCGATGGGTTGCAGGCGAGGAGTACCGGAGCGAGCCGGCTAATACTCATGCATCCCGGCTTACACTCCTGCCAAGCCTTGGTTAGCATAGATGGCATAGAGATCGCCACGTCGCTGCGCCCTTCGCGATGACACAAAGAAAACTCCTTGCACAGCTATAAAACGTCCGTAGTCCGCTTCAACATTAAGACTTGAGATTAGCATGGACTATGTTGCTGCCGGTTATTCCTGAGCAATTACCGTAAGGGGAAAAGGCAAATTTTGCAGGATTTCCAGAAGTGAAGGCATGGTATCTTCAGTACCGCGAATAACCACCAGCCCTTGCTGGCGGTCCAGGGTAGATACCACTCCCAAATGGCCAAAACCATCAATCAAGCGGGTGAGCATATCAATGTCGGCAGGGTTTAATTGGGCAATTATTTTACTCATGCTGTTCTTCCCTCAGTCGATAAAGAATGGAATATTTGCCTACCGGCCGGTCAAAGGGAATATAAACCTGCTGGCGGGCATGACGAGCCCGGTCAATTTCCTGTCCCTCGCTGTCATATAAGTGTTCCAGCTGCACCTGGATTGGTCCCTCTTGGGGGGCAAGCAGCCACAGGGGATCACCCGGACCGAAGTTGGCCCGCTGCTCTACCTGTATTAAGGAGCGTTCCGCATCATAGCCCTGTACCATACCGCAGAATTCGGCGCGATTTTGATTTTTACTGTTGGTCGGGTCTTGCAGCTGGTCATCATGTCCATCTATAAAACCGGGGGTAAAGGGACGGGTAGCTACTGCCTGGAGCTGGCTCAGCCATTGGTCCAATTTAGCCGGATCGTTAAAAGTTCCCTTCCGGTAGTCATCCAGAGCTTCCCGGTAAACCCGGGCAACCACCGCCACGTAGAGGGGGCTTTTCATGCGGCCTTCGATTTTAAAGGCATCCACACCGGCCTCAGCCAGCCGTGGCAACTCTTCCAACAGGCATAAATCCCGGGAATTCAATATATAACTTCCTCGCTGATCTTCATGCAAGGGGAAATACTGGCCGGGGCGTTTTTCTTCCACGAGAGCGTATTTATATCGGCAGGGATGGGCGCACTCGCCCCGGTTGGCACTGCGTCCGGTCATGAATGAAGACAAAAGGCAGCGCCCCGAATAAGACACACACATGGCTCCGTGGACAAACATCTCTATTTCCAGTCCTATAATCTTTATTTAATCTAGCTTAGCCTAATTTATAAAAGCCCGATTTTACGGGCTTTTCTAGCTTTTTTGCTGGTATAATTTCCCTGCTGGTTTAGTCTTTTCTAATGTAATTCAATCGTTACTGCATTACAAATTGCATTACTGCAGTAAGCTTAGAGGTAACCTGTTGGATGTTATTTTTATTCCTTATCGAGCAAGATGTTACAATCAAGACCCTTCTTCTTAGTAGCGTCAATGACGGCCCTACGGAAGCCCTTTGCGGTTTTGTATTGATTTCTTTTTGGAGCTTGTTTATTCCATAGGCTAACCAACACTTCCCAGGGTGCGCTTCCTCCATAAGTAGTGGCGAATTTGGCTAACTCTTCTACTCTCTCTT
>LFSR01000031.1:0-642 GCA_001513155.1 Syntrophomonas sp. DTU018 | reverse complement strand
GTTTTCAGAGGTTGACTCTACCTGGTAAAAGCTGAAATGCACACTTTGTAGTTTATCAACTATCTTTTGTCCTATGTAATACATAACGTAGTGAAATAACTGTTCCGGGTCTCTGATTCGCCAATCACTATACCGTTCCGGCTGCACAACCCCGTCAACTTCAACAAGGTAAAGCGGCCTGGGATAACGTTGTTCTAGTGAATAATCAATAACATAACTCTCTTCATATTGCGGATTCTTTACAATTCTGAACCTATTGATTAACTCCTTCCTTTTTTCTGCTGTACCACTTATTCCATATACTACAACAGCGTTAAACAACTCCCACAACTGCCTAGCCTGCGCTACTTCCTCCATAAAGTAAGTATAATCTTCTAGACCCTTTTCGTTGTCCTTACGGCGAAGAAAGCCATTCTTGGCTACCCAGGCGCAAGCATCTTTCTCAGACCTAATCCTAGCAAAAGAAGCAAACAACCCGGCGTTCTCAAAAGGATCATAATCAAACTTCTGCCTTCCTGAACATTCTCTTGTTATATAGAGTGTGGTTGCATCTCCCTTGGATGTCCAATCAACCGTTTTTTCGACCCGAACCTTGCATTCTTCCCAAAACGAAGGAACAGGATAATTTACCTTGCATTGTAG
>LFSR01000006.1 GCA_001513155.1 Syntrophomonas sp. DTU018 | reverse complement strand
TAACCTTCTGCAGTGTTGCTGAATTTAAGCAGCTTGGACAGCTCTATCCCCCTGAAATCAAAGGCTCTTGCATAATGGGTTTCCTTAGCTACATCAATACCTACCACCAGGGTTGAAAATTTGATTTGCGAAATCTTCTCATTTTGTGTACTTTTCATATAGGGACGCCTCCTCAACTTTGAATTTGTGCCTACTTTTGGGCTTTTCAGCACATTTTCATTGTAGAGACCGGCGTCTCTTTTTTCAAAGACCCTTCTTAAACATTACAGGAATGCTCTCTCCCTTTGCTCTGTTTTAATAACCTGTTAATTATTGTTGCGACAATAATTAACTTCATAATTACGGCTGTTGTATGACCTCTAACCGGAACATAGGTAGATATTTATAGCAAATCCATAATGTTATGTACGATAAGATAAACGCGATAATTGTACGGATTAATTTGGAGTCTAGTGTCTAGCGATTTCCAAACTTTATGTCTTTCCAAGCCTAGAGTCAAAATGTATATTTATTGGTATTACATAACTTTTAACATTACGAGGCTTTTCCTTTCATAAACATAACTTTAATTGTTTTTAGGATAATAACGATATCCATTATTACTGATCGATTCTGGGCATAGATTAAATCATAGGTAAGTTTGTTGGCTGGGTCCGTGCTGTAACATCCCTCTACCTGGGCTAAGCCAGTTAAGCCACCATTAATTTGTTGTCTATATTTAAATTCGGGCAGATCTTTGGAAAATTCTTCAACGAATACAGGTCGTTCCGGTCTTGGACCTACTAAGCTCATGTCTCCTCTAAGAATATTCCATAGTTGGGGAATCTCATCAAGGCGGGTTTTCCGCAGAATCTTTCCAACCCGGGTTACACGGGAATCTCCCTCTGTGCTGAGGATAGGTCCTGTATATTTTTCAGCGTCTTTAACCATGGTTCTAAATTTATGTAATTTAAATGTTTTTCCTCTCAGTCCAGATCGGATCTGCGAATAGATAATTGGTCCAGGGGAATCTAGTTTTATGAGCAAGGCTATGATTATCATTAAGGGTGCTGATATTAGCAGACCTAATACAGCAAAACAAATATCCATGAAGCGCTTGACAAATCTGGTCGTGTTTTTTTCAAATATACCGGTTAATTGTACTAAGGGAACATCCCCAGCACTGATCAATCGAGCATTCTGGAGAAGTATCTCATAAGTATTGGGTACTAGTACCAAGCTTTTTTGTGATTCAATGCAATATTCCATTATTACTGATCTTTCAAAATAGCCAACTGAAGAGCATACGATAACAAGGTCAATGCCCTCAGCCATTTGAGTGGAAAGGAATTTGTTCCAACTATCATCAAAGTTATGATCCTTGGAATTCAAGCGTATTTCCAGGACCACTTTCAGTCCTCTACTAAGGTTGACATTAATAGAGCCTAGTAACCTGCGTATTTCCCCGGAATACCCTATTATAACTGCTCGCCGTGGTTCTTTTATTAAGAGGGCTTGTCTCCATACTATATAACGCCAGATGGATAACAGGATGAACTGTAGTATAGCAGAAATCAGAAATATCGTACGAGGAAAAGCAAATTGGCGGAATAAAAAAGACAACGCTATCTCTGTCAGCATGGCAACAATTAGCAGGCAACCTATGGATACAATTATTTCATCATACTTGGTGTACTCAGAATAGAGGTTGTAAATCACAGCCAAGGTTACAAATACTAAAACAAACCAAGGCATCATTTGCAGGACAGCTTGCCAGCCGGTAGACGGCGTATTACTGCCAAAGCGTATAAATATAGCTATAAAAAAGCAGGCCAGGTATATAAGTACATCTATTCCACCAACTAGAAGCTTATTGAGTCGAGAGTTGTGACTCATTCTCCTTGCCTCCCCATTATTTGGTTATAATACGCCCTTAAGCCTTGTTTGATATCATAAACGGGACTCCATCCCAATAGATGTTGGGCCCTACTATTATCCAGAACACTATCGCAAATATCGCCTGCACGTGAGGGTAAATAGTCTGGAATCAAATCACTTCCGGTGATAGCTTGGATGTTCTCCCAAAGGTCAGTTATACTTGTAGCTATAGATGTACTGATATGTAGAGTTTGCTGGTTGGCCTGATTCATGGATCTAATATTTGCTTCCACCACATCTTCAATATATACAAAGTCGCGAGTCTGTTTTCCATCTCCAAAAATTTGCGGCTGTTCATGATTTAAGGCCTGCCGCATAAATTTGGCCACAACTCCTCCTTCGCCACTGCCATCCTGTCCCGGACCATAAACATTGGCATATCTTAAGATTGTATAATTTATTCCATATGCTGAATGATAATACTGCAAATACTTTTCTGCTGTAAGTTTGGACAATCCGTAGCCGGATATGGGGTTGACCAATTGATCCTCTGTAATTGGAAGGCTCTCCGGTACACCATAAACAGCAGCCGTAGAAGAATAAATTATTTTTGACACCTTATTTTCAACTGCCTTATGGAATAAATTTATGCTACCCATGATATTAACCGCGGCATCTTCAGCAGGATCAGCCACAGACAAGGGTACACTAGTTTGAGCCGCTAAATGATATATCAGTTGTGGATTTTCTTTGATTAATATTGAGGACAGTCTTTTATCTCTGATATCTAGATGGTAGAAGTGAGCGCCTGAAGGTACATTTTCCAATTTACCTGTACTCAGGTTATCGACAACAGTTACAGAATGTCCCTCCATTAACAACCTCTTAACTAAATGAGAGCCGATAAAACCGGCACCTCCAGTTACAAGTATTTTCATGTTCTCCTCTCCGTTGCTTGCGCTATCTTTTTAACTTATCCTCTACTTTGACATACTCGCAACACTAATTGTTAGTCAGGTTATCGATACGTTTAACAACAGTAACGTATATAGATTGTTATTTAAATGGTTCTTGGTTAATGAGCTTCTCATAAGCCGAGTATACTTGGGGATTCAATGTTTTTAGTTGCTCGGCTATGTAATCAGCTTCAATGGTGGCACCAGTTTTGTACAAACTGGCAGCATACCAGGCGTACTGCTCTAGCACAGATTGCGGAGTGTTCTCGTTCAATACGGGATAAAACTTAACATAATCTATGAAAAAAGTACTGCTCGCACCCACGCTACCTGTTCCTATACGGAATCTACGCCATTGGTAGCCTTCATCGACTCTTAACTTTTGCTGAGCTATATTCCAGGAGGTTTGTGGTTTGTCCACTGCCCCTCTATGAAAAGCAAAAGACACATTTTTCGATTCTCTTTCTCCACTCATAGTGCTCCAGATGCCAACAGCATTGCTAGTATCAGCTATAGATCCAGCGGTCAAGTTATTAATTCTGTACCTGACTTCTAATATATATTCGGCACCTGGCTGTACCGGAACCCTGGAAGCTAGATCTAGTACAATAGGCCAGCCGTTTTGGTCTTGCTTGGCAACAGCTTTTAGGCAGGTCCCGTCTACAGCTTGCTTATCTCTTACAGTGGACAAGACCCAATTTTCGTTTTCTAAAGACGTATTACTAAATCCAGTATCAGGGAACTCTAAGTTAAGCAGATTGGTAGTAAAGGACTTAAATACAGCCAAACATTTTTGATAATTACCTAGCAAATAATCAGCTTTGGCTATATTATACTGGGCTTCATGGCTAAGTATCAGAGGAGGCCCATTCCATGGTCTATTATTGTTAATTTGGGCTCTACGCTTTTCCAAATTGAGATGTACATCCAACATTTTACTAGCTATTAATGCGGCCTGTTCATCATCACCTTCCTGCTGATAATACTCTAAGCCGGCTGCCAGCAATTTGATTAAAGTCTCATAACCATTTACGTCAAGTGGGCTTGACAACATAGCTCCTTCTGCCTGTTGCAACACTTGAGACAAGTCACCTAACATATTTGTGGTATTAAGCAATGAATTACGTATTTTTGTATTGTATGGTTTCAGTTCCGTAGCTTTTTCAACTGCTGATACTGCTTGCTGGTAAAACTGGTCAGCAAGCTGATTACCAGATTCCTTCAAGCTAAAATAGGTTAATGCGTAACAATAAGCTAAATCAGCTTGGTACTCAGCATTTAATGAGTTCAACTGGGCAGCCCTTTCATAATGTTCTAGAGCAGTCTGGAATAATTCATTTTTCTCCTGATCTGATTTATCTTCTGAAACCGAATGCAAGGCTTGGCTAGCTATTACAGCATGCTTATGGGCACCATAGTAGGAGCATCCACAAAAAATTAAGACCAAAAAGCACAGAATAGCTATCCCTGTGCTGAAGGCAGGCATGATATGAGCAAATTTGCTGAAAGCCGGTTCATACTGGTGATTAATACTCTGAGCTGCACTGATTAAAGCCCATAAAGTCCATAGCACTAGGGCAATAGCCGATAAAGAAAGGTCAAAATCAATGGCAGCATGTAAGCCCAAAGCGACTGCAGCAATAAAAGTTCCCCCTATTAAAATCTGTTGGTCAGTGCTGCCATTATTTCGGGCTTGGCGATAGGTTTGGTATGCTGCCCGGAAAAATAGGATCCAGATAGCCAAAAAAGCCAGCAAGCCAATGGTACCTGCTTCCACCCAGACCTGAATGAAGTGGTTATGAGCTTCGGTAGTAAATACTAAATAATCTTGGTAACTATGGTACAGGGCATTCCACCCCCCTGCACCGGCACCGTTTACAGGGTAGTCCTTGACTATATCCAGGCCCCAGCGGGTAAAATCGGCCCGGGAAGTATAGCTAGCATTAGAAAAGTCTGTTAACCCGGCCAGTTCTTGGAGAATTGCTCCGACTTCAAAATGATCGTTTTGATGATTTAGCACCATACCCGCGGCGCCCATTCCTGCTATCACCAGGATGGCAGCTATAGCCAGAGTAGCTTTATATCCTTTTTGATTATGAACATAAACCAAACCTTCCCAGACCAACATCCCCACAGCCACCACTAATACACCTATTAAAAGGTAAGCCAGGGCAGGCTGTTTGGCTATAATGGCTGGATAGAATTTAATATAGGTTGCTCCTGCCGCCGCAGCTGCAACCAGCAGGGTCCATAAAGAACTAATTTTGTTCGATCCAGGCATAACTGCCAATAACAATATGGCTCCTATAATGAATATCAGCCAGGCTCCTTTGGACAAGGTACATAGGATAACTAATATCATTATAAAGGCTGCGGTAGTATAGATCAGCCGGATGGAAAGCTTCTTTTCTACGGTAACCAGGGTAATGGCTAATAAGCTTATTACCGCCAGGTAAGCAGCAGCAGCATTGGGATATTGCAAAGTGGACAATATAATTCGGCCATCAAAAGCGGAGGGATAGTCCGAATACCCGGTGGCGGCTAGAAGACCAACCACCGCTACACCGGTTCCGGCCGCCAGGAGTACCTGTAGTATGGTCTTGTAATCGCGGAAGTTTTTGACTACCTGGGTTACCATCCAGAAAACCATGAAGTAATTTAATACTCTTAGAAATCCATAAAAAGCCTCGCCGGGGTGTACTGCTCCGATAAGGGACAACAGGTAAGCTCCGGCATAGGCTAATATCGCCCAGTCCAGAGGGGTTTTTAGGAGGGTATAATCCTTTTGGTAGAGTTTTTGCCCCCAGATCAGAAGGAAGACTAATGCTGTGAATATATGGTATATGAACATGTCTTCATTGAAAAATAATCCTCTAAAAAATGGGGGGTAAAATATCAGGATTCCCAGGAAAACAAAGACTGCTACAGTAAGCCACCTGGGCAGGTGGCTTGGTTGCGAATTTATTTCTTTGGTTTTATTCTGCTTTTTTTTCTTTTTGGCCATAGATGTCTCCGAGAAACTTCGACGCAGATTTACGCTGATATTTCATTTTTTCTGACGCAGATGAACGCAGATATTCGCTGATTTTTATCATTTTTTTCTTTCTTATATTTTTTATAAACGCTGTCTCCGCACCCTTCGGGTGCTAGAGATATACCTAACGGTCTACTTAATGTTACGTATTGTTTACGCAGATATTTCATTTTTTCTGACGCAGATTAACGCAGATTACTGATGATTTTTTATTTTTACATTCATCTGCGTGTATGTTACTTTCTTGATAATACTTTTCGTTTGATTGATACCTGGTCTCCGAAATTAATCAGTAGTCCCACTTCAAGTCTGGTTACCTTCAAATAGTTTACTAGTTGAACCTCACGTGCTTTTGTGAGTTGACTGACTGCTTTCAATTCAACAATCACTTTTTCCTCCACAACTATATCAGCTACGTAATCTCCTATCAGGGTTCCCTTGTAATACACTTTAACCGGATATTGTTGCTGAGTAGCTAATCCTTCATTTTTCAATTCTATCATTAGTGCATTCTCATAAACTTTCTCTATAAAGCCAGCACCCAGTTCGTTGTATACCTTGTAGGTATACCTTGTAGGCACAGCCTATAATTTTCTCGGTTAGGTCTATATGCTTATAGTCGTTATCCGAGTGGGTCATGCTCTAAATTCCTTTTTATTAGAATAAGGTGCAGATTAACGAATTTGCCGATTATTTATCTGCGTAATCTGCGTACATCTGTGTCATTTAAGATTTATGCGGATTTATTTTGGTTTGGTGCAGAGCGCATGTACTCGATGATAAATACGGCGAAAATTACTAACATAAAGCCTAGTACGGCGGCAATGGCTGTATTTAACATTACTCTGGGGGCAACGGGTTCTTTAGGTGGTGTTGCTGGGGATAAGACAATGATCTCATGCTGATTACTTAGAGATGATTGCAGTAATTGTATCTCCATTAATTTGCCGCTGAGTAAGTCTACCATCTGTTCGCGCCGCTCTACCTCCCGTTTGTTGCGGGCATTATCACCTGCAGTTGCTTGCGGATTATTTATAGCTTCAGTTAATTTAATTTCCGCCTGTTCTAACTGGGACTCCAGCGTAGCTATCATACTGTTTATATATTCCAGGTTCAATTCCCGGGCATAGGTAATGGTCTGATTGACCAGTTCATTAGCCAAGTCACTGTTTTCCTGGGGGTCGGTTCCGGAAACTACTATTTCAGTGGTATTGGTCTCAGCTTTATGATTTATCTTCACTCGCTCACGCATTTCTCTTAAACTCTGATCTAGGTTTAAGGCCTGGCGGCTTCTGGCTAATACATGGTCAGAAATTACCAGAGCGTTAAAATTATTAATATTTACCTGGGGCAGCTTCAACATTGATTTTACATCTTCACTCATCTGCCACTGCAAACTATTCTCGGCATCCACCACATAAGCCAGAGAAGAAGCATTCAAGGCATTTAGGTTGGCAGGTGCCACTACCGTGCGGGCTTCGTAAACTGGATCCATAATGAATTTACTAACAACAAAAGCTATTATCATGAAGGCAACGGTTACACCTATAATCGTCCATTTCCACTTCCAGAGGACATTGAATATTTCTCTTAAGTCGATCTCATCATCATAGTAATTTTGCATATTATTTCTCTCTTCCATATGCGTTTCTATTACCACCTTTATGATTTATTAGACGCTGATTCACGCTTATTATTTATATTTTTTTGTTGATTTAGATGCTACGTCGCTGTGCTCCTCGCACATTAGCTGTGAGCGATAACGAACATCAGCAACCTTAATTGTGTTTATAACCCGTAGGGTTTGAACACATCAGGAGCACCCGAAGGGTGAAGTACCCTTAGGGTGCAATGACAATTTATAGGAATTCTTTGTTACGGCAATAACACACTCAGAAGCAATTAATCATTTACTTCGCATAAGTTAAGTTTTTCAACATACTCCCTTGGAATCCTGCATAAACGTAAAAACGCCGCCCACACATAGACTAGCATATAAAAAAGGCAGGGATATGACCAGCCTGAGTGCACATAAGGCTTATTATAGAAGAGAGGAGGCAGGTGGTGTCTGCCTCCTCCAGGGTTTGCTATTACTCACTTAGATCGGCGGCTCGCTGATTATCCGAGGCAGCTTCTTTGGTCTTACCCATTTTCTCATTTACTGTAGCTCTTAGTTTATAATATTCTGCTGTCTCAGGTGCTAAAGAAATAGCCTTGTTCAAGTCAAACATAGCCGCATTCAAGTTGGAATTTTGAAGATTGCAATAGGCACGCTTGTACAGAACTGCATGATCATCGGGAGCAACTTCGATTGCTTTACCATACCAGTAAAGAGCTCTACCCCAGTCTTTGACATTATAGTAATAATCAGCTTCGCCCACATAATGATCATAGTTTTTCGGGTCGTCAATGTAAGCACTTAAACCGGCTGCCTGCCAGTTAACATCCTTATTGAAGCTTTCACCTACAACCCGTAAAGGCACCAGAGTACGGCCATTGATGATTTTAGGTGGTACATCCATAGTTATTGAAGTAACCTCATTATTTTTCTTTACTAACCGTCCTGTGGTACTGCCAATGGTCAGAGTCAACTCAGCACCATGTTTAGATATTGCGGTGATGGTCTGAGTGCTGGGGTCCCAGTTTACTTCAGCTTGAAGGGATTCGAAAATGGCCCGTAAAGGAACCAGTACTCGTCCATTGTCAATAATTGGTTCTACATCATCGAATTTTACTTGCAAGCCGTTGACATAAACCTTGGGAGCAGCTAATACTGTGTTGGCCAGTAATCCTACCATTAACAAGGCCAGTAATACAATTGCGATATTTTTTCTCATTCCCATCCTCCTCTAGCGGCTATCTTGGAATTATTAACCGAGAAGTATATTCTCCAACTTGGCCTGTAATTCCTCTCTGCTGCCAGATTCGGTACGTTTTAAATACTCTTCCACTCTTTGAGAAAAACCGTTTTCCTTATATCCCAAATGATAAGGGGGGCCTCCTCCACGATCAAAGTAGCACCTAAATCCCCAAGGCAGTTGTTGGCTGTAAACTGAACCGACTCCAGAAGCTCCTCCATCCAGCACTTTACGCCATTCTGTTACCGGGATAAATGTTTTTACTTCGCCACTCTTGGTGTAGTCTGTACGCATGATCCCCCCTCCTGACAGCGTAAAGCTGGGCGGCCTAACCATCTCTGTACTGGCTGATTTGCCTGGCTGAGGCCAGGTAACCAATTGAAAACCAGAAGCTGTACGGGGAAGATTGTAAGGGTTTAACAACCCTAATCTCTCATCATAATCTTTTAGTATTTGTGCATACCGAGCATCATCGTAGAACTCGGGTCGGATACTGTCAAGAAAGCTCTTCTCTTCCGCGCTAATGTTGTCATACCCTGTGCTATCAGTTAAGACAGAAGTTGCAGCATCACTTATATTTGATGTCTGTTCCATCCAAGATAACTCAACTGGACGCACATTCGCATTGATAAACTGGCTGTCATTGAGCAACAGCCTGCTTTGTTGCACTTGGGTATGGGTACTGCTATTATCTAATGCTTTCTCCAAGAAGCCGGCAAATTTATTACTCTGATTTGTTCTGCTTTTGCGATAGGGATCATAAATGTCTTCTTTTGGCGTAGTCAACTTGGATACTATAGTACATTCGGCCATACCATCACCTCTTTATTATGGCCCTACTACGCTGATTACTTGTCCTTGCTCATTAAAGGTAACCGTTCCGTGAGCCGGATATGATACTATGGCTCCGTTTACATTTTCAAGTTCGGTTGGGTGCTGCAGGGTACCCTTGGAAACATATCCGTTGGCAAAACTTATTTCTCCTGCCTTGAAAGCGGTGCTCTTCTTGGAAGCGTATTCCAAAACAGCATCTTTGAATAGATATCCCTTGATTACCAGACCTTGCTCATCGAATTCAACTGTAGTGTCCGCCTGGAAAGTCACTTTATTGGAATAAAGGCGCTTAGTATAGGGAAGGTCTTCATGATATTTTAAGGTACCTTTGGCAACTCTACCATTTTCATGGAAGTTAACAACTGTATCCATTTTGAACTGGGCAGTATCTCTATCATTATAGGAAAGATAAGAATCATATCGCAGAGTTGCGGTTTTGATATTTCCGTTATCCCAGAATTCAATAGGACGGTCACTTCTGAAGATACCGCCTTGCATATTCAGATCGGATCCCAAGACACCGCTTACTACATAACCTTGATCGTTGAAAACCACCTCACTGCCTTCCGCAAAACCATGTTCTTGATTGTTGGCTTGCTCTAATTTTGCGTACTCGCCTAGTACGCCGGCACGAACATATCCCTTTTCGTTGAACTTAACTACGGTGTTTTTCGCAAATACAGCCCACCGATCTTTATAATACTGAAGCTCGGTATTGAAACGCAAAGTGCCGCTGGCTACATAACCATTATCATGGAAAAGAATTGAGGTCCTTTCTTTGAACTCAGCGTAGGCATCCTTATCAGTAAGCTTATGATCGATGAACTGAAGCCGAGCGGGTTGGCTCAGAACACCTTCAACAACTAGACCGTTTTCGTTAAATTTAACCTCGGTCCCGCCAAGAAACTCCGTTAAGGCCCCATATTGATAGCGAAGGGTTGTATCATTTAATAGAGTTCCACAGGTAACTCGCCCCTTATCGAAAGTGATCTCTGTTCCCGCCTTGAAGGTAGCTGACATGCCATCAGTGTTATTAAATGGCAGGCTGGCATTGGGCCGCGACAGCAGATATGGTAAACGAGAATCATTTAACAAGGTTGCTTTTTTGACCCAACCTTGCTCAGAAAACTCAACTTGTTTTTCCTTTTTGAAAACAATCGATGTTGAGTCATTGTATTTAAGTAGAGTATCTTCAGCCAGAGTTCCAGCTTTAACCTTTCCGTTGGGGTAGAAGTCTATTTGAGTACCCTTTAAAAACATGGCTGAATTCCCAGGTGAGTATTCAAAGGCTTTGTTTTCCTGCAAAATGCTGCCGCTGGTATACTCATTATTTTTCTCTTGCGGCGTTTCAATTGGCTGCTGGGGTGATAGTTGTTCTTTATTGGTTTCAATGCTTACTATTCTTCGCTCGGAGTCCCAGTTTACGGTTTCTCCTAAAGACTCAGCCACAAAGCGGACCGGTACCATTGTGCGGCCTTCGAAAATGGTAGCTGGGACATCTAAAGCTACAGTACGAGCATTGACCCAAGCGATCTTGTTATCGATTTGCAGAATAATTTCCGTTTGTCCCTTGACTGCATATACCTTACGCTCCTGTTCGTCCCATGACACCGAAGCATTAAGAGCTTCCAAAATCGCACGGAAAGGTACCAGTGTACGGCCTTCATGAATAATCCCTGGTACATCCGACTTTAATTCCTGCCCATCGATTAATACCTTAGGGGATGCGTCTGCTTGTACACTACTGGGTAAAATTAATATTCCTATTGCTAACAAGCCCATTAGTACAATCGATATTGACGATATCCTACGCTTCATTTCCTTAACCTCCTGACACTAGCCGCTAGTTAGATGGCATGTCTATAAGTATTATCGTAAACCGCGGCATATTGTTTAAAATTATTTTATCTCCCGTTTATTTCTATGGCTTCTTCATATAATTTAATACTCCGTCGGCTATAGCCTGGGCAGCTAGTTGCTGGAAACTTTTCTGCATAGCCAGGTCCTGTTCCTCCGGGTTGCTGATGAAGCAGATTTCACACAGCACAGAAGGCATCTGGGTATTTCTCAAAACCGAATAATTTGCCTGTTTTACTCCTCTATCAGTACGACGCAGGTTGCTGATCAGCCTTTTATGGATTTCGTTTGCCAGTTTCTCGCGTTCGTCCTTTTGCATGAACAGTTCAGGCCGTTCGGGTGGTGCATAGTAATAGGTCTCGGTGCCGCCTTTGTCTGGGGTGGTTGTGGAATTATGGTGAATGGAGACAAACAAGCCGGCATTAAGAGCATTGGCTATTTCAGCCCGGGTTTCCAAACCTACGGTAGAATCATCATCCCGGGTATATTCCACATCCACACCGTGCTTTTTAAGAATTTCTCCTACCATCAGGGCAACCTTCAAATTGAGTTCTTTCTCATCCACCTTGGTGCCGCGGGCACCGGTATCGTTGCCGCCATGGCCGGGATCAATTACCACCAGGTTATCCTGGCGGGACTTGATTGCCGATTTATTTACCATCATAATATTGAACTCATTGCCCAAGCTGCCTCCCAGACCTAAGGAGTATTTGCCCAGATTATTGGTGTTTACCGTAATCAAGGTAGAGCCATCCTTGACGGAAAAGCTCACTGAGTCGATTAGATCGCTGTCCTTGAAGGTATATTTATCTTCTGCCTTGCCTAGAACTACCCCTTCCAGTGTTACTTCCAGCCGATCGCCTTTCAACTGGGCTGAATACTTAGGCGGCAGAGCTGTGGTTATAATCAGCCGTTCTCCATTGTTACTAAAGGCTTTGCGGTCAACCTTTAGTATATAATTGGGGATGATTAATACTTCTTTCTTGCCGCCCTGTTCGCTGGCGGTCCTGTATTCGGTTCCGGAGGGGAAGGTAATAGTGACTACTGCATCATCCCCATCCTGGGTTCCCTTAATGGTAAGTTTAGAATTACCCAGGGTTTCTTCAAACAAGTACTTGCCTTCTACTTTCCGGTCCTTGATGGTATATACTACCTGGCTGGAACCTTCTTTTATCTTGGCATCTATTGTGCTTCCTGATTCGATACCTATGGTGTAACCTGTCTCATCCTTTTCACAGGACAGCCAGATTACATCCTCTCCCGGTTTGTCCGGTTTGGTGGAAGGTGTTTCCGGTGTTTCCTCTTCAGGAGGCAGGTTGGGATCAGGAATAGGTTCATTGGCTTCCCAGGCCACATCCACTACCCAGCTGGCTACCCAACCTCTTGTGCCGCCGCGGCTTACCTCATACCAGCCATCCCGTTCGCTGATAACGGTCAGTTTTTCACCTGGTTCCAACAGGGCAACTCTATCATAGGAAGAATCAGGGCCAGAGCGCAAGTTTACCGGATCTTCTACTATAACCAGTGAGGGAGTCTCTTTGCTGGCTGGAGAGGTCATGGTTACAGTGTAGGTAGTCTGGTCCCATTCTACTTTGCCGCCGAAAGCTTCCCCGACAAAGCGCAGGGGGGCTAAGGTACGATCCTTAATAATCTTGGCAGGAACGTCCAGAGGCCATACTTGGCCGTCAACTGTTGGTTGAGTGGAACCAATAGGTAAAATCACTTTTGTGCCGTTCCGAACCGCAGTCACGGTATTGGTAGCGGCATCCCATTGCACAGCAGCTCCCATAGCTTCGAATATAGCCCGCAAAGGTACCAGGGTACGGCCATTTTCTATAATAGGATCTACCTCGAAACTCAAGCGCTGGCCATCCAGGAATACCACTGGCGTAGTGGTCCCTGTACCAGAAGTAGATGGAGTTGGTGTAGGCGGAGTGGTGCCGGTGCTTTTTACCTCTTCCACCAGCCAAGCGGCTACCCAGACATTGGTGCCATCATTCAAACGGATCTGGTACCAGTCTCCCTGGGTGGCTACCACTGAGAATACTCCCTGATCAGGAATCATGCCTACTTTATCGTAATTAGTTCCCGGCCCGCTGCGCACGTTGATGGGACCGGACTTAACTTTAACTTGTTTACCCGTTGATGCTGACGGTGTCGATGGGGTTGAAGCAGTACCACTGGGAGCAGTGGTCTTTTCACCTGTCTTTTCCGCATAAGACGCAGAAATATAGCCTACCTTCCCCTGGGGGGTTTGAACTTTGTACCAGGACCCCTCGCTGCCCAAATAAGTTAAGGTGTCACCTTTAGCTACTTGTCCCACTATATCATAGTTGGTACCCGGTCCGGAACGTAAGTTTACCGTGGTGCCGGTAACAGTAACTTTGGCGGCAGCCTGCACGGTGATATAGGAACCGTTTACCCAGCCGGTAGTATTTCCTATGGTTATTTTGTACCAGTCTCCTTGCTGCTGGGAGACGGTAACCTGGGTTCCTTGATAAACGGTGCCGACAATTTGGTAGTTGGTGCCGGGACCGGACCGAATATTGACCACACTGCCTTTGATAACACCCGTGTCTGCCCAGGCAGAATTAGTCCAGCACAATATGGCCAGCCAAGTCAGGGATAGTATCAATAAAACGGTAAGCAGAGGATTCATATGGTGAAAAGAGCTTTGCTTATGTAAAGAGTGGTTGAGGTTCATGGTAAACCTGCCTTTCGTTTTTATTTAATAATTAATATATAGAGTTGCCGCCCGCTGGGCGCTCGTAATTATCACCTGAAGAACATGCCACGAAGAATGGAAACTCCAGGGTGTCATCGCGAGGAGCGAAGCGACGCGGCGATCTCTTTTCAATATTGCTCCTAATCCTCGTTTGAGATTGCCACGCCCCTGGCGGGGCTCGCAATGACACATTAGGAAGCCCTTTTCACAGCAATGACACCTAGGATAGCTTCACTGGCGGCTAAGCCGCGAGCTTTTCCCAGTGACAATTCATCAGTTCCGTTTCGCGGGAAGTCACCATAGTCATCATTAGATGTTCGACATTTCCTGGCCTTAGTCCTGCAAAAAAACTTGGTAAATACGGGAAGCTGTCTTTTTAAGCTTAATACACGGTTACGATATCAATCCTTGCACTGCGGGGAATATTTTTTTGAAAAGCTTGGACGGTATTAGATCTAACCAATAGATAGCATATCTAGCATATTCTAGAAATGGACAAATTGGATAGCACCTTTGGCCTAATAGGTTCATATACATGTTAAGGGGCAATGGGGCCCGGGATTTTCCCGGGCTTTTTTTGTCGATAAGGGAGGTAGATTGGTAATGTGTGGTATTGCTGGCTGGGTGGATTGGCAGCGGGATTTGCGTAATGAACGGGATATGGCGGTAATAGAGCGGATGACTGAGGCCTTGACTCCCCGGGGACCGGACGACCAAGGTATCTGGGCAGCTGAACACACCTTATTGGGGCACCGGCGGCTGATAGTTCTGGACCCGCTGGGAGGCATCCAGCCTATGATTAAGGTACACCATGACCAAACCTATGTGATCGTCTACAATGGTGAAATCTATAATTACCGGGAACTGCGCAGCAAGCTTAAAGCTTTGGGGCATGATTTTGTTACTGCCAACTCGGATACTGAAGTGTTGCTGCATGCTTACCTGGAGTGGGGGATTGACTGTGTTCACTACTTGAACGGCATATTTGCCTTTGCCATATGGGATGAATTGCGCCAGCACCTGCTGCTGGTCCGGGACCGGCTGGGGGTTAAACCGCTTTTTTATCGTGCCGCACCGAATTCCCTTCTATTTGCCTCGGAATTAAAGTCTTTACTGGCTCATCCAGAAGTACCTGCCCAGGTGGATGGGGAAGGCCTGGCGGAAATCCTGGTGCTGGGGCCGGCCCGTACGCCTGGCTACGGGATTTTCAAGGGCATCCGGGAAGTCCTGCCCGGGCACTGCCTGCTCTTTGACAGGAATGGTATCCGCACCTGGCCCTACTGGCGCCTGCAGAGCCAGCCCCACCTTGATGATGCTGATACTACCGCTGAAAAGCTACGGGAACTGCTGGAGGACATCGCTGTCCGGCAACTGCAGTCAGATGTTCCCATTGGCACTCTTTTGTCGGGAGGATTGGACTCCAGCATCTTAACTGCCCTGGCTGCCCGGGCGGTCAAAGGGTCACCTCTTTCCACCTTTTCCGTAGATTACCGGGACTCCAGCCGTTACTTTGTGGCCAACCAGTTTGAGACCAACCCTGACGGGCCCTGGATCCAAACGGTTTCCAAATACCTGGGTACCGATCACCACTCTATAGTTCTGGATAATCATGATCTTCCAGATGCTTTGCCCCATGCTATGCAAGCGGCAGACATACCAGGGATGACTGATATTGACGCTTCACTGTTGCTGTTCTGCCGGGAAATAAAGAAAAAGGTGACGGTAGCCCTGTCGGGAGAATGCGCAGATGAAGTCTTCGGGGGCTATCCATGGTTTCATAATCCGGCTGCGGCTTCGGAAAAGGGCTTTCCCTGGGTCAGAATGGTGGAACAGCGCAGCGCGTTCCTGTCACCAGAAATCAATAAACTAATTAAGCCCATCGAATACGCCCTGGACCGCTATCACCAGGCCCGGGCGGAAGTCCCCAGGCTACCGGGAGAAAATGCAGCAGAGGCTCAGGTACGGGAAGTTTTTTACCTGAATATCACGCGCTTTATGCCCACTCTTTTGGATCGCAAGGACCGCATGAGCATGGCTTGCGGTCTGGAGGTACGGGTGCCCTACAGTGACCACCGTCTGGTGGAGTATGTGTGGAATATCCCCTGGTCTTTGAAAAATTACGGGGGTCTGCCCAAAGGAATCCTGCGCTATGCTGCCAAGGGTCTCTTACCTGACGAGGTTTTAATGCGCCAGAAGAGTCCTTACCCAAAAACTCACCATCCCATTTACCGGGAAATAATCAAGGCTCAACTGGAGCAGGTCCTGAACAATCCGGATTCACCTCTTTTGAATTTGGTTCAGCCCGAAAAGCTCCTGGAGATGCTGCGATCCAACCGGCTCCTGATGGATAAACCCTGGTTTGGGCAGCTAATGGGGGATACCCAGTACATGGCTTACCTGCTGCAGGTGAACCGGTGGCTGGAGCATTATAAGGTAGAACTGTGTCTCTAAGAACCAGGGAAAAACCAGAGAGGCGGTTCTTCCGGTTCAAATATGCAGCCATGAGAATCGTCCCCCTGATTATGTTCCGGCTCGCAGTGATTTGGTCTTTATCATGAACCGGGCCGATGTGGGCATCGGCCCCTACAATTGGGCAATGCAGATATTGTTCGATAAATACGGGCCGACAGAGTCGTCGGCCCCTACGATTTTTCGATAGAATGTTCATCTTCTAACGGGCCGGTGTGGGCTTGGTTCCATACATGCCGGGTCGACGGGGTTGTCGATCCATACAGATCTCCGGGCCGATGTGGGCATCGGCCCCTACAATTGGGCAATGCAGATATTGTTCGATAAATACGGGCCGACAGAGTCGTCGACCCCTACAATCCGTTCGCTCAATCCATCGGGTCGTGTGGGCATCGGCTACCGCTCAGCGCAATCTGGTCATAAACCATGTTTGCTTTGTTTCAGTAGGTTGCCATGAGCACCTTGGTGGAGGAGTCCGGTATAGCCGGTGCAGATGGGCGAAGGAAGGGGGACGAGGGACAGGATGTCCCGAGAGGGCTATCAAACAGGATGTTTGTTTAGCCCGGTACCCCCTGAGTCGCACAGCAAACCGTTGCTATATCGTGACGACGGAACAGGTGCGCATGTTTAACCTACTGGATACCATAAGTCGTCGTTTCCTACAGCAGGCCTGACATACGGGCCGACAGGGTCGTCGGCCCCTACGATTTTTCGATAGAATGTTCATCTTCTAACGGGCCGGTGTGGGCTTGGTTCCATACATGCCGGGTCGACGGGGTTGTCGATCCATACAGATCTCCGGGCCGATGTGGGCATCGGCCCCTACTAAGATTCATCTATGAGGATACTGTCATTCATCGTAATCTCCATCTAAGATGACAAAAGCGGGAACCGGAGTCCCCGCTATGAATACTTGAAGATAGATTGTTAGATGTAGCCCTCAGGGCCGGTAAGATCTGAGTAAGCAGGAGAGGCGGGAGGATTGTCCGTATCATCCTCAACTGGCTCCTGCCGGTCTGGCTCAGAAGGTTCCTTTTTCCCTGGTTTATTAGACTGATCTGTTCTTTTATCAACGTTGTGAGAAGGCTTGCCTTCTTCCTGGGGCAAATAACCCTCACTGCTGGTATTTTTCTGGTCATTATTAGATTCATTGGTCGAGGGTACTACATTTTTAATAGTGTTCTGCACCACCGCTACGGTCTTGCCTTCGAACATATTGTCCAGCAGGTTGGCTATCTGCTTTTTATCCACCTGCCAGTAACTATTCAGGAGATAGCCGTTTTCATCCACCTCATCATAAAATGAACCGGGCAGGGTTTGGGCTATTATGGATTCGGTGCTGAATCCAGGAGCCCAGCTGGCTATGCGCAGCATGTCGGTTACTTTCATATTGGTTTCCACATATTGATTCAGGTCTTTAATCAATTTGGGCAGCTTGGTAATGGTTTTGGGCTGCAGCACTTCCTTGGCCAGGGCTTTGATGAACTCCTGCTGCATACTGGTGCGGTCTATATCCCCCATGTTATAGTCCCGGAAGCGTACAAAGGCCAAGGCTTCACTGCCATTTAACTTTTTGGTTCCCGGCTGCAGGTCAATACCCTCGGATGGCTTGTACATACGCTGGGGCACAGTTATGGTAACTCCGCCCAGGGTATCCACTATCTTTTTGAACCCATTGAAATCCATTTCCACCCAGTAGTCGATCTTTATGCCCATCAAGTCTTCCACCGTGGAAACAGCCAGCTCTGGACCGCCCAATACATTAGCGGCACAGATTTTTTCCGTAGCCCCCTTGATGGTTACTTTGGTATCCCTGGGTATGGAAACCACTGCTGCTTTGTTCAGTTTGGGATCAACGGAAACCAAGATCATAGTGTCGGAGCGGGATGTTGTTTCCCCCGGCCGGGCATCCACCCCCAGCACCAGGATATTGGTGCGTTCCCCATCCTGCCGCTCCAGGATTTCTTCTTCCACTTCCTGGGGCTGTTCGTCAGCCTCAGCCATATGATTAACAATTAAACTGGTCAATCCGGAACCTATACCGAAGCAGATACCGAAAATAAGACCGGCACATATCATCATGATTAAATACCTTTTGCGTTTATTCATTATAATCACCTATGAATTCGTTTATAGAATGAGATTGCTTCATCGTTGCTCTCCTTATATTTACCGCCTGAATAACCGGCCACGATGAACGAAAAGTCACCCTCTATGTCATTGCTGTGAAAATGGCTTTCTTTGTGTCATCGCGAGGAGCGCAGCGACGTGGCGATCTCAACCGGTTGGCCCGGCTGATTTGAATGAGATTGCCACGCCCCTGCCGGGGCTCGCAATGACACTAAAGATGACTTTTCTTTCATTGTGGTCTGCGCAACAGGTGACAATTGCGAGCGCAACGAAGCAATCTCGAATGGTGCCTGAAGGTATGTGAACGAGATCGCCACGGCACTTCGTGCACACCAATTAATACGATTAAACCCATTAATCCTTTCAACACCCATTTACATTTCCACATGGTGGGGTGGCTTAGCCACCTGGGCGCCCAGCTGGGGCGTTTTGCCGGTAAACATGCCGATACGATCGGCTCCAATCACCACCAGCAGCAACAGCAGTGCCAGTATCAGGCTGCCTTTGGGGCTGGTTATAAAGGATAGAATAACTGCTGTGCCTCCAAAGAAAGCACTTATGCCATATATAATCAGCACACTGCGGCGATGACTCATTCCCATAGCCATTAGACGATGATGGAGATGGTCCTTGTCCGGCATAAAAATGGGTGCTCTTTTGAGAATCCGGCGGATGATAGCAAAAAAGGTATCAAATATGGGTATACCCAGAATCACAATCGGCACAAACAATGAAATCAGAGCGGCGCTTTTCGCGGTACCCATAATAGCCAGGCAGGCCAGTACAAACCCTAGGAAATTCGACCCTCCGTCCCCCATGAAGGTACGGGCAGGATGGAAATTGTAGGGTAAAAATCCAGCTATGGCCGCTACCAGGATAAAAGCTGTCATGGCTACCGCCGTCTGGCCATGCAGGAGCGCTACTATCCCCATGGTAGCAGCAGCAATAGCTGATACCCCGCCGGCCAGACCATCCAGGCCGTCGATTAAATTTATGGCATTAGTAACACCAACAATCCAAAGGAAAGTCAAGGGCAGGCTCAAATAACCCAGGGCCAACAGTCCGTCAAAGGGGTTGGTGACAAAGTGTACAATTATCCCAAAATACATGGCCACTGCAGCGGCCAGGCATTGACCTGCCAGCTTGACCCAGGGGGACAGCTGGTAAATATCATCCAGCATACCCACCAGAAAAATGATTACCCCTCCCGCCAGGATTCCATAAAAGGCTGGATTGCCCCAGGATCCCAGCAAGGCAGCAATCACAAATGCCACAAAAATAGCCAGACCGCCCAGGCGAGGCATGGCCTGGTGATGAACTTTACGCTGGTCCGGTTTATCTATAGCACCTAGCTTAAAAGCTGCTTTTATTGCCAGGGGCGTTAAAAGAAAGGCTATGACAAAAGCCGACAACACCACCATAATATACAAGGCCATGGAAAACAAACCCTCCTTAGCCCATGAACTACGCTAATTCTAACACCGCCAAGGCGGGCTTGTCTATATGCCAAGATTTAGGGGGAAACTCGGCGTAACCTAGAGGACAGGCTTGGCAATCTTTAGAATGCATCCCTATATAAGCCATGCAGGGACTGCCCAATTATTGCTGTTTATTGGAAGCAGTTGGGAGCTTAAGCATATGACACTGCCTGTTCCTACTTTAAGCCCGGTTTTTTCCAGCACCTGAAAATGCTTTACCGCTTCCCGGGAAGGATTGCTGGTTTTCTTGATTTCAATGGGATACAAAACATCATTCTCGTGAATAATCAAGTAAATTTCCTTTTGATCCTTGTCACGGTAAAAGTAAAGGGGCGGTCTTTTCCCTTGGTTTAAGTAACTTTTTATGATTTCCCCAACCACCCAGGTTTCGAAAAAGGCTCCGGACATTGCGCCAGCTTCTAAAGCTTCCGGAGTTGTCCATCTGGTTAAATAAGCACACAGGCCTGTATCAAGGAAATACATTTTGGGGGTTTTGACCATTCTTTTCAGTACGTTGTTGTAGTATGGCTGGATAAGCGCTACCATTCCTGAAGACACCAAAATAGATAACCATTGCTTGGCAGTGGGCGAACTTATTCCGGTATCTTTCGCCAAATCCGCATAATTGATCAGTTGACCGGTGCGTGCCGCCACTGACGATAAAAAGCGCAAAAAAGTTAACTCATCACCTACCTGAGTAAGATCTCTGATATCTCTTTGCAGATAGGTCTGGACATAGGAAGAATGAAAGATCTCGATATTAATATTGTCCTGGCTGTACAATGCCGGCATACTGCCGGTGTGAATTCTCTTGAAAATTTCCTGCAGGCTTTGGGGCGACCTGAACTTAAGTCTGTTTATCAGCTGGTCCGGATCAGTGGTAAAGGGGGCAGAGGCAGTTTTTTGAATCTCGCTGTTGGAAAGTCCCAAAAGCTGAACTATGCCCACCCTACCCGCCAAAGATTCACTGGCATTTTTCATTAGATGAAAGGTCTGGGAACCGGTAAGCCAAAAAGCTCCTTTTTGCGAGCTTTTGTCCACATACATTTTAATATAAGGCAATAGCTGGGGAGCATATTGGATTTCATCAATAATAACGGGCGGTGTAAATCTCTGCAGAAACAATTCCGGATCCCGGACCGCCAAATCGCGAATCATTGGATCATCCAGGGTCACATAGTTTCTTTGGTCACCGGCCAGTTTTCGCAGCATGGTGGTTTTGCCCACCTGACGAGGCCCTGTAACCAATATTACGGGAAAGCTGTCCTGCATTTCCAGTATGGTTTTTTCCAAAGCTCTCTTAATATACATGGCTATCTTTTCGGCTAAAATAAAATTTGATTTTAGTTTAGACGAAGATAGAGATACTGTCAAGTTTTTCCATGCAGATTTTATTGTTCTTCTATAATTCCGGCTGGATCCATTTCTCCCAGATCTTCTCCAGTATCCAGATGCCCAGCAGCACTCCCAGGCCGATGACTATTCCCACCCAGAGTCCTGCCAGGGTGCGGCTGGCAGAGATGGTTATAGCGGTAAAAACATGGGAGAAGCTGTTGACGATGGAGATGGTGCCCATCATGGCTCCCAGTCCCAGGATCAGAACCAATTCCTTAAAGGGATAGCGGCGATATAGATAAACCAGAGAGAGAATAGCCGGATAACCAATGAGTATTTCCTTGAAGCGGGGCCGGGCCATAAAAATGGTTTCCAGTACTTCCCGCAGTCTCAGCTCCAACTCGGATACGGCCACTCCGCCGGTATGACCGCTGCGGCCTACATAATAATATACAGCCACCAGGAGTACGAATATCAGACCCAGGGCCAGGTAACTGGGACTGCGGCGCAGCCAGCCGGCGGTGTATTTGACCACCCCTTCTTCCCCGCTGAAAACCACCAGGTAATTGATTCCGAACATCAGCAGGGGCAGCAGGAAGGCCAGTTTTACTCCCCGGAACAGTTCCACGTTCATAATATAGCGGATATCGGCCAGGCTGCTGACGATAGTATAGCCTCCCAACAGGTTTATCCCCAGCAGTATGGCCAGGGAGGTAACTACCTGGCGTAAGAAGCCATGTTTTTCCCGGTGATCCCGCAGGTAGATAATCCACACCAGGCTGGCCAGGGTAGGATAGAGAATGGCCGCGCCCAGGGCATAGAGCTTCTCCAGGGCGGCACCCGCTACCAAACCGACAAGTATTGCTAAAACTGCACCACCGACGGCAATGATATATTTCCACCTTCCCGACAGTTTCAGCAGGTAAAGCAAGTACAGGAAGGAGCCCAGCCACAGGCTGAGGGCGATCATGATCCAGTGAAAGGTCCCCGGCATCTCGCTGGACAGGGGAGCCGTCTTATCTGCTAGTACAAAGCCTTTGTTGCTTATGGTGTTATGGAAATCGCTGAGTTTTTGGGTGGTTTCGTCCAGGTTCTCCGAAAAGCTCAGCTTCTGGTCATTGAAAGGCACCACATACATAATGCGAATGCCCCGGTCCACCACAGCCCTTACCCAGCGGTAATAGCGTTCATTTACATCGTCCAGGAATTCGTCATTGCGGGTGGAGTAAACCCGGTTGATGGGATAGCCGGTGGCTTCCATGATCTCATCCAGGCCTTTCTGCTCCATATAGCCCAGCTGGACAGAGGTCTCAAAAATGCCCAGGGTGAGGTCTTCATCCTCCACCAGTTCCCGCAGGGCATCCAGGTGATCCGGGTAACCCGGCACATAGTTGCCATCGATGATCATTATTTCCACACCGTATTTCTCAACGATATGACGGTATTCTTCCAGGTATTCGGTATTGGAACCCCGGTTTTGCCCGGGCATAAGTACGATATTGAAACCTTTTTCAGTGAGGGCATCCAGAACCGGTTCTTCAAAGCCCAAACGAGCATCGAAAATAGGCGGCAGATTCTCCATTTTGTTGGCGGCAGTGCGGGTCTGGGCTATGAGAGTGGTCCGCAGGATAAAATAGTCGCGATCGGCCACAGAAAAATGGATAAGTTCATCGGGAGTAAAGCGCCGGGACAGCCGTTCCTGCAAAAATGCGGTTACCTCCGGGTCACTGGAGACCAGCACCCGGTTCGAAGGATTGATGGTCAGTCCTTCCAGCTGTTCCTCAATCTGCGGCCAAACCTCATTAGAAAAGGATTCCATCTCGGCCTTAAACTCAGCAAAGGAATAGAGGCCTATGTCGCCCCGTTCACTGAGATCCCGTACGGTGGTTTCCTTTACGGCTACATTCCGCACCCCGGCAGTCTGCAGGTCGGCCAAAACCCCATCCAGGTCCCGGCTGGCAAAATTGGCCACACTGCGAAATTCCCGGAAATCTATGGTGGTAACTACCGCTTTATTGTCTGCTTCATTGCTGTAGCGCAGCCAAAAGCCTCCCCAGCAGCCCGCCAGGACTGCCAGCAGCAGTATCCAGGTAATTGTCACGCTTCGCTTCATTTATGACTCCTCCCTCACGCGAAAAACATCCAGAAGCCTAAATATATAGGCTAATACCAGATAAACAATGCCGCTTAATGCAGCCGGCACCAGGAATCCCATAATAAGCCCCCTGCCCGGCAGCATATAACCGAATCCCCATATGACTCCCAGCATACCCAGGACCGGAACCAGCAGACGGGCTCCATAAGGCAGAACCTCTCCCAGGGACAGCCCCCCCAGCTGGCGATGGGCCAGAGCAGCCATGATTATGGCGTATACCAGCATGGCCAGGGCGGTGGAAGCACTGAGACCGATCAATCCCCAGGAACCCAGCAGCAGGTTCCCGGCCACGTTGATAGCCAGGCAAACCAGGCTGACCCGCATGGGAACCTGGAATTGCTTGAGGGCGTAAAATACCCGGTTAAAGACCTCCTGGCCTACATAGCCCACCACCGCGAAGCTGTAGAACAAAAAGGCCTGGGCGGTCATGGCGGTGGAGTGGCTGGTAAAAGCCCCCCGTTCATAGACCAGGGCTATGATTTCCTGGTTATAGGTTACCACCAGAACCAGGTAAGGCACCAATATTAACAACAGTATTTTGAAAACCGTGGCCAGCAGCCGGCGTACCCCGGCAAAATCCCGCTCCAGAGCAAAGCGGGACAGGCGGGGAAAGACCACGGTGGTCATGGCTACGATAAATACGCTGGTAATGGTTACAAACAAATTGCCCCCGAAGGAGAGTGCGGCAGTGCTGCCCTCGTCCAAATGGGTAGCGAAGGAACGGTCAATGATCAGGCACAGCTGCAGCAGGGAATTCCCCAGCAGAACGGGCACCAGTTTCTGTAAAGTAGCCACCACTTCCCGCTGGCCCCTTCCCAGGGCACGGGGAAACGGGTACTGCTCCCGGCGCAGCACCGGCACCTGAATCAGAAACTGCAACAGCCAGCCGATGGTGGTAACATAGCTGAACAGGATAATATCATCCCCGCGCAGCCAAAGGGCCAGGATGATAAGCAGGTTGAAGGGAATACTTATGGCGGCTGAGCGCAGGAAATAGCCATGCACCTGCAAGATTCCTGCGGTCACATAAGTAAGGTTGACGAACACCAAGGTGGGCATCATGATCCGGGTCAGCAGTATTGCAATATGCTGAACCGAATCGCTGATACCAGGGGCAATGACGCGGGTAATGGCCGGTGCAAAAATTATTCCTACTATGGTTATTATGGTGCTCCACAAAGTAAGCTGGGCCATGAGCCGGGAAAAGTACTGGTTGCGCTCTTCCCGGGTGCGGTTTTTCAGGAAACCGGTCAAAGTAGGTATATTCACCGAAGACAAAGCGGTGCCGATACTGGAAAACAGCAAGCTGGGAAAGCTGAATATTACCTGGAAAAGGTCCGTCAATATGGTTGTGCCAAAGACGGAAGCAAAAAAGATATCCCGGGCAAAGCCCAGCAGCTTGGCCAGGAAAATCACCGCCGATACTCCAATAAAAGTACGGCCGGTACGGCTCTCCTCCATCTGCAGGGCGGGAGTGAGTTCCGGCTCAGCTGCCGGCAACTGCACTTCGTCTTCCGGTTTTCTTTCCGGGACAGCCTCATGTACCTGCTCTTTAGAATCCAGCAGGCTCAGAGCCAGGCGGGCGTTCTCTTCTGCCCTATCCCGAAGTCCCAGAGATTCCTCAGCAACACGTTCCCGCAGCTGGGTATCATTGATCAGTTGGTCCACTTGTTCTTTCATTTCTTCATGCTGCAGGGGCAACGGCTTAAGGGAAAACTGTTTTAAAAAGGCATCTACCTTGGGATCGTAGGATATGCCCGCAAAGGGAACGCCCATGCTGGCGGCAAACACCAGGGAATGCAGGCGCATGCCAATGATGAAATCCATACGGGAAATTAAAGCCAGGTGCTGGCGGCTGTTCAAGTCCTGGTCCAGCACCGTAGCCGGTTTCTCCATCAGGCTGGCCACCCGCCGGGATTCCTCTACATCATCGGGATAAGCCATGGGAATGAACAGTACCTGGCAGCCCTGATCAGCCAGGTCATCCAGGCAGTGTGCCAGTTCGGGCTGGTATCCTTCTAAGGCAGGCCACTGGCGTACCGATACCCCTATTACCGGTTTTGAGGACTCAATTAGCTGGGCCAGCTTGATATCTACGGCCTCAAAGTCTTCCTCCAGAGGGGTGAGGGCAAACACCGGATCGGAAGTAACCCGGATTTCCGGACGGTTTACCCCTATTTCCCGCAGCAGTTCCAGGGAATCCTGGTCCCGCAGGGTGATCAATTCCACCCGGTTGGCTACCAGGCGCATGAGCAGCTTGCTTAAAGGCCGGTTAATGGGGCCCACCCCCTGGGCATAGAAAATAACCGGCTTGCCCAGGAGCTTGGCCAGGGCCACCACACTGATATAGTAAACCAGGGAGCGGCCGCTGGTCACATCCTGAAAAATGCTGCCGCCACCGCTGATAAGCAGGTCAGAACTGAGCAATCCCCTGAATACCTGCCAGGGGTTCATATAGTAAACCGCCTGCACGCCATGAAGGCGCGCGGTTTTCTCCGGGTTCCCGGACAGGACCAGGAACTCCAGACCCGGATGAAGCTTTTTCAATGACATGGTAATAGCAGATAAAAGGGCTTCATCCCCGGCATTGTCAAATCCGTAATAACCCGACAGGGCAATGCGCATATTTTAACTCCTTACTAGAGGTTCGCTCCTAATAGTTTTGCCTTCCGGCCTGCAGTTAAATTCCGCCTGAGTGCTTCTCGTATAATATAGCAAACATCCCTGATTATCAAGCTTACTTGCACTTTCCCCTGCCCTTCCCCCTGGGTCACACCCTTGACAGTTGTCGAACTGTATCTTAAATTGGGCAAGAGACACTACACCTTGGTAATCGGAGGAGAATTATGTTAAAGAAACTGGCAGGGTTTGTTATAGCAATTACCCTTCTTGTGGGCTTGTCTGCTTCAGAACCGGCCGAGGCCGCTGCCCCGACTTTTATTGAGAACGGCAAGACAGTGGACGAGTTCTCCGGCCATCCTTTAGCCGACCGCAAGGAAATCCGCCCTCTGGGGAACGGATATAACCTCTATAAAGATCATACCCAGGGGTTCAGCCTGATATATCCCCAGCATATGGAGGTAGATGTTTCCCTTTCCTCCATACGCACCCTTATCAGCGATGCAAACACCCGCCTGGAGATTTATCATGACATATTCGGCTCAGGGAATACCCCTTCCGTCCAGGCTTACATTAATTACAGCAATCGCTTCCTAAACAACAAAACCGATCACCAGGTGCTGGAAAACCGCTACCTGACGGTAAACGGCTATCAGGTGCATCTGCTGCGCTGGGAGCGGGACAAACTGGCCCGGGTAAAAAATGACCACAATTATTATGTGAGTGCGGAAATTATTATCAATCCGAAAGAAGTTTATACCCTGGTATGGGAGTCTACACGTCCTGTTGATGATTACATGCAGGTACTGGAAAGTTTTCAGACCATTCCCCGTTCGGGAAGCCCCGGCTTGTGGGCCAAGTTCAGACCCACAGAACGGGTGTGGAATGAGGAAACCCGGGAGTGGTTTGAGCAATACTTCGGAGACTCAGCTGGCCTTACCTGGGGGATATTTGAGCCATACGCTCCCGCCAGTTTCACCTACTTGAAGCAGCTGGAAAAACGTCTGAATTATGAATTCCCGGTGCTGCTCCATTACCAGCACCTGAACAGTGAGGCTCCCCTGCCGGTGCTGCAGCAGGCCTATCGAGAAGGCCGGGTAGTGGAACTGACTCTCCAGACTTCTTCTCATTCCCTGAGTGCTGCCGAGAATCAAAGGCTGCCTTATGAGATCCTAGCTGGCACCTATGACGCATTTCTGCAGGACTATGCCCGCCAGATCAAGGAATTCGGGCATCCGGTGCTGTTCCGCCTGAACAATGAAATGAACGGGGACTGGTGCACTTATTCGGCTTACCATACTTCCAAAGACCCGGATTTATTCATCGCCCTGTGGCGCTATGTTCATGAAATATTTTCCCAGGCAGGTGCCGACAATGTGATCTGGGTCTGGAACCCCAATGACGTTTCCTTCCCCGATTTTAAGTGGAATCATGCTTTCCTGTATTATCCGGGGGATGAGTATGTGGATGTGATAGGCCTCACCGGTTATAACACCGGCACCTATTATCTGGGGGAAAAATGGCGGGAATTTGCCTATATCTATGACCAGCTTTACCGGCTGTACAGCGGTGTATTTGAACATCCCTTCATGATTACTGAATTCGGCTCCAACTCGGTGGGCGGGGACAAAGCCGCCTGGATTGACAATATGTTTGGGGCATTAGGTAATTATCCCCGCATCAAGGTAGCGGTCTGGTGGAGCGGTACCGACTGGGATGCGCAAATGAATCCCGCCCGCATCTACCGTATAGATGAGAATCAACAGGTCCTGGAGGCTTTTGCCCGGGGTTTGAAAAAGCACTTAGCTGCAGAAGAATCTGAATAATTAGAATGCAAGAGGGGACGGTTCTTTCTGTCACGTTAGTCAAGGCTGAATTCCACTAATATTTTTCCATAGACGTGACAGAAAGAACCGTCCCCTCTTGCATACGGACCCCTTTGGATTGCTTTACGGATTTTAGTCGGTGCGGGGACGTAAGGTCGGGAAAAGTATTACGTCCCGGATGGAGGTGGAGCCGGTAATGAGCATGACCAAACGGTCGATGCCGATTCCCAGTCCCCCGGCGGGAGGCATTCCGTACTCCAGGGCATTGATATAATCCTCGTCCATCATATGGGCTTCCGCATCCCCGTGAGCCCGTTTCTCCATCTGCTTCATAAAGCGTTCCTTCTGATCTATGGGATCATTCAGTTCGGAAAAGGCATTGGCAATTTCCCGCTGCATTATGTAGACCTCAAAGCGATCGGTAAAAGCAGGGTTCTCCCGGTTGCGCTTGGCCAGGGGAGATATTTCCACCGGATGCCCGTATATAAAAGTGGGCTGAATCAGCTTGTCCTCCACAAAGGTCTCAAAGACTTCATTAATGATTTCCCCGCGGGTGGCGTTCTCTTCTACCTTCATACCCAAACCTATTGCCGCCTGGCGGGCTTCCGCATCGGTTTTCAGGCTGGCAAAATCGATGCCGCTATGTTCTTTTATGGCTTCCAGCATGGGGATCCGCCGCCAGGGCGGAGTGAAATCGATGATCTGCCCGTCAAATTCCACCTGCAGGGAACCGGTTACCTGCTGGACGGTGTGGACTATCAGGTTCTCAGTAAGCTCCATCATTACTTCGTAATCGGCATAGGCCTGGTAGATCTCCAGCATGGTAAATTCGGGGTTGTGCTTGGTGGAGATACCTTCATTGCGAAAACTGCGGTTAATCTCATAGACTTTTTCCAGCCCGCCTACCAGCAACCTTTTCAGGTACAGCTCGGGAGCTATACGCAGGTACAGGTCCATATCCAGGGTGTTATGATGGGTAATGAAAGGACGGGCGTTGGCACCGCCGGGAATGGGGTGCATCATGGGGGTTTCCACTTCCAGGAAACCCAGGTTGTCCAGGTAACTGCGCATTTCCTTTATGATGCGGCTGCGCTTGATAAACACATCCCGTACTTCCGGATTGACAATCAAATCCACATAGCGCTGGCGGTAGCGAAGTTCCACATCCTTGAGCCCGTGCCACTTTTCCGGCAGGGGATGGAGGGACTTGGACAGGTATTCAAACTTTCTGACGTGGATGCTGATCTCGCCTTTCTGGGTGCGGAATACTTCCCCTTCTACCCCTAAGATGTCGCCTATATCCAGCTTCTTGAACAGTTCATACGCTTCGTCACCCACGTCCTCTTTCCGGAAATAAAGCTGGATGCTGCCGCTCATGTCCCGCAAATCGGCAAAACCTGCCTTGCCATGCCGGCGTTTGGACATTATGCGCCCCGCTATGCGGGCGGTTTGCCCTTCCCAGGTTTCAAAGGCTTCCACAATGTTCCGGGCGTTGGCGTTACGGTCGAAACGACCGCCAAAGGGATCAATACCCGCTTCCCGGAGTTCCTGCAGTTTTTCCAGGCGTACCTTCTTCAGCTCATTTAAGTTGGATTCGGTTGCCGGTGTGGGGTGATCGCTCATTGGTTACACTTCCTCATAAAAATATTGAGGCCATGGTGCCTCATTGGGGTTTCGACTGATAATAAAAACTCAAGCCTGTCATCGCCATGCAAGAGGGGACGGTTCTTCCTTGCACGTCTGAATGCACTTGGCTTATGACGAATCTTTTCGGGGACGTGCAAGGAAGAACCGTCCCCTCTTGCATGCTTTTTCATTCCATCTATCTTTCCACTTTGATTATCTTGTATTTAATGGGTCCGGCGGGGGCGTCTACGGTTACGATGGAATTGACTTTTTTGCCCATTACCGCTTTGCCTACCGGCGATTCATTGGAAATTTTGCCATCCTTGAGTTTCGACTCTACCGATGATACCAAGGTGACATGGATCTCGCGTCCCGATTTCATTTCTTTGAGCGTTACTTTAGAGCCTAGAGAGACTACGTCGGTCCGGATTTCTTCATCTTCCATCAGCCGCGCGTTCTTCAGGGTCTTTTCCAAGGTAATGATGCGTCCTTCGATAAAAGCCTGCTCGTTTTTGGCATCTTCATATTCGGAATTCTCGCTTATGTCGCCGAAAGCTATGGCTTGCTTGATGCGTTCGGCTACTTCTTCGCGCCGCACTGATTTTAGATACTCAAGTTCAGCCTCTAGCTTGTCAAGCCCCTCTTTGGTCAGTAAAACCTCTTTCTCTTCGGCCATGTAATCGCTCCTATCATTGTAATAACTTCAAAAGCGAGACTAGGCTCGCTTTGCAGAAATCCTTATCCCAAACCTTGGATGCCCCCTCAATTCTTTAAGGTATTATAAATACCTTATATGACCTTGTCAAGGAAGATGTCCCATACCCCCAGTTCTTCGCCCGCGGCCTGAAGGTCCTGAAAGGATGCCCTGGCTTTCGCCCTATTCTGTTCGGCATGGTCTGTAGCAAATCCTGCTTTAGCTGCTATGCAAGTTTCCAGTATGGGAGCTATGGTTCCCAAGCGGCCGCTGACGCCGTTCTGTTCCAGGTGTTCTTCCAGGTCAGGAGCCAGCCCGCGGCTGTTGTTGGTGAGACGGAATAAAAACTGGCCTGGTGCAGCGGCAATCAGACTTTCAGCCTCCCCGTCAAATACCAGAATCAGGTCGCCCTGTTCCCACCCCTGGGGGTTTAAATAACTGTTGCTCACTGCACAGCCTTTGTCATAAAGGAGCCGGTAGGTCATTACCTCGTAATCAACGGGCTTCAAAGACTGTACGGAAATAGGCACCTCAAAGACGGTGAGGGCTTCCAGCAGGTCACTGTATGTTTTTATATCCCCTACCAGAATTATTTTGTCCGCGCCCCGCCGGGACATGACCTCCTGCACCAGGGTGTAGCCCAGGGCTTTTATGAAATCATCCCCCCATACCAGATGGAAATATTCATCCAGATTGGGCCAGGCCTGCCGCAAAGATCTTTCCGCACTTAAACGGGTTAATTGCAGTTCCTCCAGCAGTTGCCCGGTTTTTTCCACAAAACGCTGCCGTCTCTCCTCAGGCAGACTGGCAATATTGCCGGCTCCCAGAGGCAGGTGGATATTACAGCCGGCCGCCAGCTGGGGCACCTTAATTAATCTGGCGATGCGCGGGCCATAAAACAGAGGGGCCAGCCTGTCCAGGAAATATTTCCTGCCGGCCAGCCCTTTGCGATCACTGGTTTGTAGACTTAAATAGGCAAAATCCAGGTCAAGCATCCAGTTTCTCCAGGTCGGTTACCCCCGGTTTGAAATCCAGTTCCTTAAGCATGGCATAATAATCTTCCGGAGCAATCTGGTCAATGGGACGTCCGATCAGGGTCACCATTACCGCTTCGATTACATTGGTGCCAAAGGAACGTCCGCCCATATCCGGTGTAGTGGTGATAACCTTGCTGATGCCACGAGCTTTCAGCATTTTCATGTCATCGGGAGTAGTAGTATTGGTTATAATTACCTGACCGTTCAGTTTTTCGGGCAGATAACGGCGAATATACAGGAAATCACCGGCTAGAACTTCCGCATCATAATAATATTTGGAGTGCTTGGGAATTATGACTTCCTGATTGGAGCCAGTGGGATACAGTTTATCAAAGGGCATTCTGACCACAAAAGGCGCGAAAATTCTGCCCACTACCGCCAGGGTTTTCAGGGAATGCATCGGTATCGGCACCCCCACGGTATAAATAAGATCACCCAGGGTCAGCTGAGCACCCACTTCGGCAAAGGCTTCCGCCATGCCAAACCGGTCCACGGCACAGACCATAAGTACTTTCTTGCCCCGCAGGTCCAATATCCCTTCCTGCTGCACATCCATGATGCACTTGCGCTCCAGGGTATTTTTCAGGCCGCTGCCGTCCACCATGGGAGTCTTTTTGGCCTCTGCCACCAACCGTTTGGCATCTTTGATAATATACCGTTTGCCGGCAATGTATATATACAGGTCGATGCCGCCCATCCCGAAGGCATCCACCTTACCGTCAAATTTGCGAATCAGCTCGATAGCCTTATCCCAATCACCATCGGTCCCGATCCGTTCAATCAGGAAATGTTCGCCAAAAAAGTCGATTTCAAAAGCATGATCTCGTTTCGAGGAACCCAGACTAACGCTGACGATGTGTTTCAAGCGAAACCCTCCTTAGCTTAATATGCCCTTATCCCCGGGCAGATTTAATAGAACGCAGTATTTTGCGGATTTCCTGGGGATCAACCCATTTGTCCTCGGTAATGGGTGAAGATCCTATTTCAATTGATATGACTTGCCCGTCCAGTAATCTTTCAAATAGTTTTATCCTTTGATCGGATCCTACACAGATGATGGTGTCATAGGAGCGCACTTGGGCGGTCAGATCCATCAGATCATCCAGCATCTGCTTGCCGTTGCGCTGGTTGATAAAATCAAGCCGTTCCTGTTCATTCATAATCAATATGAAATCGCAGCCTTCATTTTCCAGCAATTCCTTAATCTCATCCTTGTTAGCTATGGGAAAGCCTACAAAAGCTATAGATTGCCCTTTCCGCAGCTCACCGATACCTTCCAGCCGGGAAATGAAGGTCCGGTCTATCTGCAGCCGGTCGGCCACCTCCTGTTGAGAAAATCCCCGCGCTCTCATGGTCAAGGCTTTGCGCAGGGTCTTTTCGATTTTCTGCCAGCTGATGATTTTGTCCTGAATACGATAGAAATCCATTTTACCCTCGCTGAGCACAAAATTGTACACAACTATGAGATTATTTTACCACCCTGGGTATGAGCTGGCAAGAAAGAAGGGATATGGCAAATACTGCCTGTATATTGGACGAGTTCGCCACGCGCT
The DNA here is from genome assembly GCA_001513155.1 of Syntrophomonas sp. DTU018. Classification (GTDB taxonomy): domain Bacteria; phylum Bacillota; class Syntrophomonadia; order Syntrophomonadales; family Syntrophomonadaceae; genus DTU018. Next base: position 97,412 of record LFSR01000006.1, on the reverse strand, counting down.
GCGTCTTTGCTGTGAAAATAGCTTCCTTTCGTGTCATCGCGAGGCACGTAGTGCCGTGGCGATCTCGTTCACATACCTACAGGCACCGTTAATGATTGCTTCGCTGCGCTCGCAATTATCACCTGAAGCACAGGCCACGATGAATGAAAAGTCCTCTTATGTGTCATTGCGAGCCCCTGAAAGGGGCGTGGCAATCTCATTCATAATCAGCCGGGCTTACCGGTTGAGATCGCCACGCGCTACGCGCTCGCGATGACACAAAGCAGTCATTTTCACAGCAATGACACAAGATTATTTTCACAGCAATTATCACCTGAATATCAGGCCACGATAAACGAAAACTTAAGTCTGTCGTCGCTATGAAAGGAATTCTTAATTGTCATTGCGAGCCCCTGAAAGGGGCGTGGCAATCTCATTCATAATCAGCCGGGCTTACCGGTTGAGATCGCCACGCGCTACGCGCTCGCAATGATACAATGTGGAGCTATTTTCTGACATTAGACAGCCATTTTGAAAGCAATAACATGGTGATGTTTATTTTCTGGGTTGGGCGCTATGGAAAATGTCCAGCAGTTGCTGGCGGGTGGTGGCCTGGTTGATCTGCTGGCGCAGTTGGGCAGCCCCCCGCATACCTTTCAGGTACCAGGAGAAGTGCTTGCGCATTTCCCTGACGGCCACATTCTCTCCTTTGTATTGACAGGCCAGATCCAGGTGGCGAGCGGCCAGGGCTAGTTTTTCCTCCAAAGTTGGCGGGGAAATTCGCTCCCCTCTTTCTAACAGAGCAACGGCTTCCCGGATGAGGAAAGGATTGCCCATGATGCCTCTGCCGATCATTACTGCGTCACATCCGGTTTTCTCCGCCATGCCCAGGGCATCCTCGGCGGTCCAGATATCTCCGTTGCCGATAACCGGTATTTCCAGATGCTTTTTCAAGCAAGCAATATGACTCCAATCAGCCTGTCCGGAGTAGAACTGATCCCGGGTGCGGGCATGGAGAGCCACGGCCGCGGCCCCCTCCTCCTGAGCAGCCTCGGCTAATTCCAGGTAATTGATCTGGTCACGGCTCCAGCCCAGGCGCATTTTCACCGTTACCGGCACTGGAACAGCGTTAACCACCGCTCGGATTATCCGCCGGGCCCGGGGAATATCCAGCATCAGAGCCGCTCCCTCACCGTTTTTCACAATTTTGGGAGTTGGGCAGCCCATGTTTATATCCACAATATCAGCTCCCTGGCTGGCTGCCAGCTGGGCTGCCTGAGCCATAGGCTCCGGCTCACTGCCAAAAATCTGCACTGCCAGGGGCGGTTCTTCCCCCTGCAGGTCCAGCATTTTATGGGTGCGCTGCTGCCCATAGACCAGCCCCATGTCGCTGATCATTTCCGTATAAATTAATCCGGCCCCGCAGGACCGGATGATCTGGCGAAATGCTTTATCCGTGACTCCCGCCATGGGGGCGGAAAAGACCCGGTTGGGAATTACAACATTGCCTATTTTAATCATATTACCCCCGATTTAACTCATAGATGATGCGCAGCCCGTCCAGGGTAAGGAACTCATCTACCAGCTGAATGCTGTCGGTTTCCTGGGCTATAATATTGGCTAGCCCGCCGGTAGCGATCACCAAAGGATCCCCTTCAATCTCCCGCTTCATGCGATTAATAATGCCCTCTACCTGGCCTACGAAACCATAGATAATGCCGGACTGCATACTGGCCACCGTGTTACGGCCAATAACGCTCTTGGGTTTTACCAGTTCCACGCGCGGCAATTTTGCAGCTCTGGCTACCAGGGCATCGGTGGATATGCGGATGCCGGGGGCGATAGCTCCCCCCAGGTATTCTCCCTTGGCGTTCACCACGCAGAAAGTGGTAGCCGTGCCGAAGTCCACGATAATCAAGGGACCGCCATATTTGTGATAAGCTGCTACCGCATTCACCACCCGGTCGGCTCCAACCTCCCGGGGATTGTCGTATTTAATGGCCAGGCCGGTTTTGATGCCGGGCCCCACTACCAGGGGCTTGCAGTGGAAGTAGCGCTCACTCATGGTTTCCAGTTCTATATTAAGACTGGGTACCACCGAAGAAATAACTACTGCCTTTATACTGGCCATGTCCAGGTTATGATATTCAAACAAGGACTTGAGGTAGATGCCGTACTCATCACTGGTGCGCATATTGTCAGTTCGCAATCGCCAATGGTTGAGCAGCTTGTCCCCTTCAATAACCCCGACTACTATATTGGTATTGCCTACGTCGAAAACCAGTATCATTTGTGGTCCCTCCTCATACCACCGGCATTGCACCTGTCCACTAAACTTCTCTTTTCAGGTTTAATCTCCTGCTCACTTCCAGGCTCAGCCAGACGGCCACCGCCAGTTTGATTACATCGAATATTATAAACGGTATGAAACCTATTTTTAAGACCTGCAGGATATTAACGGTATTTCCCAGGTAAAAATTCAGGATCAGATACATATAGGGCAGGCCGATCAAGTAATAGATCATGATAGCTGCCAGGCCGGCCAGGGTCAGGTTAACCGGGGAAAAGCTTCTGATCAGGTGAGACTGTACCCAGCCTGCCAGGGGAAAGGCCAGCAGGAAGCCGAAACTGGGTACCAGTACATAGGCAGGTCCCCCATAGGGAGGCACGGAGAACACCGGCAGCCCTATCAAACCCAACAGCAGATAAGCCAGCATGCTTAAGAACACTGCCCGGGGCGACAGCAGGGCAGCAGCCAGGAGCATTATCAAAGGCTGCAGGCTGAAAGGTATGATTACCACCGGCTGGGCTACTCGCACCACAATAGTCAGGGCACACATCAGAGCGGTAAATAGAGCAGCTAAAGCAATTTCACGGGTGGAAATGGTCATAAGGTTGACTCCTTGTGGTTAGTTAACCAATATTATAATATATGGTTAACTGTTCGCCAACCTGGGTTTATTAAGGTAAATCAGCAGCGGTAATCAATCTGCCGAAATCCTCGGGAATGGTTGGGTCCTCTATACCGGACACCCGGTGGGCAATCCAGGTACCTACATGAGGATAAACATGGCTGGCATCATAAAAGCAATCCCAGTTGCGGGTAACTGAATTGGGGGTAGTAAAATCATAGACCTGGCCAAAGACTTCCACACATTCTCTTATCCAGCGCTGGTAGTCGGGCAGCCGCCCGGCTTTGACTATTTCCTGGTAGAGAGGTTCGGCAATAGGGGTCGTAAACAGTACAAAACGGGTGTTGGGATAGCGTTCCTTTAGAGTCTGGAGGATATTTTTTATGCTGGCATATTCATAATCACCGCCATAGGCTTCCCGGGAGTACCACTCCAGATTGGCGGCGATGCGCTGTTCCTTTTCCTCCGGGGTAGTAGGCTGCAGGGTTTTGACATTGGAGCGGTTATAGGCAAAATTCACCGGTAAACCTGCCCGGGAAGACTGCAGGTTCTGCCAGGAATACTTAAGGGTATCAAAGGACAACAGGCTCCAGTAGCGATAGCCGAATTTCCGGGCGGTCTGGATGTAATAAGCCGGGTCTTCAAAGCGGTTGGGCAAGGTCAGATTGCCATTGGTAGCAAAGAAGTCCAGCCCGATGTAGATGACCTCAAACTCTTTTCCGTTGCACTTTACCGCATAATCAATATAATCAGGATATTCATATGGGAGCATATTGTTGACAGCATAATTATAGGCCGGACCTGCCCCGAATTCCTGCTGGTTAATATAGGTTACCCGGCTGCTGCCCAATACCAGGGAATTATACTGTTGTTTGGTGAAAGTAAGATGGTTGGTCTTCTGCTGCCTTTCATTAAAGCCGGCCTGGATGGAGTTGTAGCGGTGGGCATGATCAAAGGTCCACAGGGGATCGATCCAGGCGTTGAACCCGGCTGCACCCAGCAATACAATCAGAATTATGCCCAATGTCACCCGTAACCAGCGGGTATAGGTCATCATACACACCTCGTTTATTGCCCAACTTCGTGTCACTGCTGTGAAAATTACTCCCAATTGTGTCATCGCGAGCGCGTAGCGCGTGGCGATCTCAATCGGGGAGACAGATAGACGAATGAGATTGCCGCGCCCCTTTCAGGGGCTCGCAATGACACATAAGAGGACTTTTCATTCACCGTGGTCTGCGCAACAGGTGACAATTGCGAGCCCGGTCTGGGGCGTGGCAACCTTAATGTCACGCTAACCAAGTCTTTTCAGGAATGTCAGCTCGATGCAGGAGTATTAGCCGGCTCGCTCCGGGACTCCTCGCCCGGCTAATACTCTTGCCTGGTAGCAATCTGAGCTCCCCGTTAGAAATTAAAGTATAGGAATTCCGACACCCGGGTGAGGCTGAGGATGGAAGCCACCGCCAGGGTAATGACTACTGCAGCGCTGGCCCAGCCGGGCCGGAAGCTGTCTTTCAGTTCAATGGAATTCCGTACAGTTAATACCACTACCATAAACACCACAACTGCCAGGGCCGCCGGTAACAGATTGCCGTTCATCATCTGGGCGGCAAAAGTCACTCCCCGGCTGCTCAGGTCACCTAGGTATTGGGCCAGGGAAACAGGCAGGGCAACCCCGCTTAATCCGGCCATGGCCCGCAGGACTTTGATGGCATCTGCCCAGGTTTCCGCCCGGAAAAATACCCAGGCAGCATTGACAAAATTAAAAGTAATCAGCCAGCTCAGCCAATTAGGCAAGCTGATCCCAAGTTTGCGCCAGGCCCTGTTTATGACCAGGGCCAGGCCATGGAGGAACCCCCAGAAGACAAAGGTCCAGCCGGCTCCGTGCCACAGTCCGCCGATTAAAAAGGTAATCATAAGGTTGCGGTAAGTATTAAAATCGGATATGCGGTTACCCCCCAGGGGAATGTAAATATAGTCCCGCAGGAACCTGCTCAGAGTCATATGCCAGCGTCGCCAGAACTCCTGGATGGAGGTGGATTTATAGGGTGAAAAAAAGTTGATGGGCAGATTAATGTTAAACAGCAGGGCAGCACCGATGGCCATATCCGAGTAAGCGCTGAAATCAAAATACAGCTGCAGGCTGTAAGATAAGGAAGTAATCCAGCCTTCTATCAGGGTCAGGGAAGTGGCCGTGTCGAATCCATAGGTGGCCCAAACCCCGAAAGTATCAGCAATCAGCACCTTTTTGGCCAGACCCAGCACAAAGAGGAACAATCCCCGGGCGACATTGTCCGGTATCCAGCGTTTTCGGTCCGGGTCTTCGAACTGCCACATCATTTCCTTGTGGTGCACTATGGGCCCGGCTACCAGCTGAGGAAAGAAGGAGATAAACAACGCGTAGTTTACAAAACTATACTCTCTGGCCTCACCCCGGTAGGTGTCCACCAGGTAAGCAATCTGCTGGAAAGTAAAAAAGCTTATGCCCAGGGGCAACAGCAAATGGAGCAGGTTGAATTGACTGCCCAAAACAGCATTCAGGTTGCTGATAAAAAAATCGGCGTATTTAAAATACCCCAGCAGGCCAATGTTAAAGGCCAGTCCAGCAACAAGGATCCAACGGCGGATCTTATCCTCCCACTGACCGGTGCGCAGCAAAGTACCAATAAAATAGTTTACCAAAATAGAACCCAGCAATAAGGGCAGATAAATCGGATTCCAATAGCTGTAAAAAAACCAGGAAGCCAGTACCAGCCAGACTTTGGATCCGGTGGTGTATCCATAGCGGTTTAATGCGTAATAAATTAATACAACTGTGGGGAGAAATAGCAGAATGTATTCGTAGGAATTGAAAAGCACCTTCGGAGCTCCTTCTTATTCCAGGTTGAAGCTGATATCCAGGCTGCCGGCTGAATGGGTGAGAGCACCTATGGAGATAAAGTCCACGCCGGTACGGGCTACGTCCACTAAGGTCTCCTCGGTAATGCCCCCGGAGGCTTCCAAAAGAGCCCTTCCGGCAGTGATCTCCACCGCCTGGCGCAGGGTATCAACATCCATGTTATCCAGTAAAATAATATCCGACCGGGCTTCCAGCGCTTCCTGGAGCTGCTCCAGGTTCTCCACTTCCACTTCAATTCTAATGGTATGAGGAAGCCGGGCCCGTAAGGTGGAGACGGCCTTCTGTATTCCTCCCGCCGCTTTGATATGGTTGTCTTTAATCATAGCACCATCATACAGGCCAAAGCGGTGATTGCGGGCTCCGCCTACCCGGACGGCGTATTTTTCCAGCCAGCGCAAACCCGGGGTGGTCTTGCGGGTATCCACGATCTCCGCTTTTTCGTAGCGAATCATTTCCACCATCCGCCGGGTGCGGGTAGCTATCCCGCTGAGCCGCTGCAGAAAATTAAGGGCGGTTCTCTCCCCCATCAAAAGGGTTCTGGTGCGGCCTTCCACCATGGCAATAACATCCCCGGGGGTTGCTTCTTCTCCATCATTGATTATGACAGTAAACTCTATGTCATTATCCAAAGTGCGGAATACCTGTTCGGCTACGGCTATTCCCGCCACAACTCCCGCTGACTTGGCCAGAAAAAGTCCCCGGGAGCGCTGATTTTCATCAATCAGGTTCTCGGTGGTAATATCCTGATGGCCGATGTCTTCCTCCAGGGCTTTTCTGATTAATTCCTGTACATGCCAGTTCATCGTTATCCTCCAGGGTTGTTGAAGATTGCTTTGCTATACTCGCAATTGTCACTTCCGGCACAAGCCACGATGAATGAATAGCCACCTTTTGTGTCATTGATGTGAAAATGGCTGCGCTGTGTCATCGCGAGATCTATTTTCACAGCAATTATCACCTGAATAACAGGCCACGATAAATGAAAAGTTACCATTTGTGTCATTGCGAGCGCAGTGAAGCAATCTCAACGTGGACAGCAGGCCTGTTGGATGAGATCGCCACGTCGCTTCGCTCCTCGCGATGACACATTAGAAGTCTTTTCATCATCGCGAGATCTATTTTCACAGCAATTATCACCTGAATAACAGGCCACGATGAATGAAAAGTTACCATTTATGTCATTGCGAGCGGAGCGAAGCAATCTCTAACGGTGCCTGCAGGTATGTGAACGAGATCGCCACGGCACTTCGTGCCTCGCGATGACACAAAAGGAAGCCGTTTTCACAGCAATGACAATTAAGAATTCCTTTCATAGCGATGACAGGCCTAAGTTTTCGTTTATCGTGGCCTGTTCTACTGGTGACAATTGCGAGCGCAGCGGAGATCTCAAAAGAGGCTCGCAGGCTGTGAATAAGAGATCACCACGTCGCTTCGCTCCTCGTGATGACACATGAGGTGGCTCTCACCACGCGCTTCGCCCTCGTGATGACAAATTAAACGTTTGGCAGAGAGTTTGCAATTCAGAAAGAACCTACTACTCTTGCATTAACAGTTGACGAAAGATATATGGCGTATCCAGCGTAAATCGTCCCGCTGGGGATAATCAGTGCGGTAATGACCTCCCCGGCTCTCGGTACGCCATAGGGCAGCCTGTATGATTATCCGGGCCACCGTCAGCATGTTTACCACTTCATAATAAGCCAGCTCATCATCGCCGGGTCCCAGCTGGTTGTACAGCTCGTCCACTATCCGGGCGGCCTCTTTCAAATGGGGTTCATCCCTTAGGATACCCACATTCTCCCACATTGTTTCCTGCAGTTTCAAGCGGGCTTGCTCAGGGGAAATCCTGCCGGACTGGGTTTTCAGCACCTGGCTCTTGTCAAAATGGCGGTAAATATCCATTGGGTCCACCCGTCGCCGGTACATGATTTCCTCAGCCTTACTGACTATTCGCTGCCCAAAGACAATTCCCTCCAAAAGGGAGTTGCTGGCCAGACGGTTAGCACCATGGACTCCGGTGCAGGCCGCTTCCCCGCAGGCATACAGCCCCGGAAGGGCGGTTTCTCCATAGGTGTTGGTGGCAATGCCTCCCATGGTATAGTGGGCGGCCGGAAACACCGGCACCCATTCCCTGGTCAGATCAATGCCCCGCTGCAGGCAGTTTTGATAAATGGTGGGGAAACGATCTTTTACCCGAGGAATCTGGGTCATATCCAACCACACATACTCGCTGCCGGTGCGCCTGGTCTCGCTGACTATAGCCCGGGAAACCACATCCCGGGGGGCCAGTTCTTTCAAGGGATGATAATTGGCCATAAAGGCTTCTCCCCTGACATTGTACAAGCGGCCTCCTTCCCCGCGCACCGCTTCCGATATTAAAAAGCGCTGGGTCTCAGGGGTAAACAAGACGGTGGGATGAAACTGGATGAATTCCATATCCGTCAAAGGGCAGCCGGCCCGGAAAGCGGCTGCCATACCATCGGCAGTAGCTACCGGGGGGTTGGTGGTATACTTGTATAACTGACCGGCTCCTCCCGTGGCCAGAATGACAGCCCGGGCAGTAAACAGTACTTTGCGCCGCTGGCTGGCATCATACACCAGAGCGCCATAACACTCGGGTCCCTGATCCCGGCCGACAATATCTATGAGGAAATGTTCTTCCCGGATTTCTATGGCTCCATTCTGTTCGCACTGCCGGACCAGAGCAACGCGGATAGCTTCTCCGGTGGCATCTGCGGCGTGCAGAATCCGGGGCCGGCTGTGGGCTCCTTCCCGGGTCAGGGCTACTGTGCCGTCCTTCATATCGAAGCGAGCCCCGGCTTCCATTAACTCCCGCACCCGGTCCGGTCCTTCCCGAACCAGCACGTCTACGGCTTCAATATTGCACAACCCCGCCCCTGCTTCCAGAGTATCCTCCAAATGCAAGAAAGGGGAATCTTCTTCATGCACTGCTGCAGCAATTCCCCCTTGGGCAAGACCTGTATTGGAATCTTTGATGGTCTTCTTGACCAGCACGATTACCTGGCCGTATTGTGATGCTTTTAAGGCCGTAAATAGTCCGGCAATCCCTCCACCCACAATGAGAAAGTCAGTGCTGATCACGGGTGTGTCCTGGTCAAGGACGCCTATATACCTGGTTACGTTCATCGGAAAACGACCTTCAATTATAAATTAACGCTTAGGGAGCAATGGCCAGCATTCTCTTAAGGGCCTGCTCCGCACGCTGCCTTATATCTTCCGGTACCTCTATCTGGTGCTCCTGGCGCTCCAACGCCTGAGCCAGTATCTCCAGGTTGATTTTTTTCATGTCCTCACACAAGAACTCAGTGCGAGCCAGGTGAAATACCTTGTCGGGGCAATGTTTTTTAAGAGTATGGAGGAATCCTTCCTCGGTGCCGATGATGAACTCCCGGGCAGGGCTCTCCTGAACATACTTCAATATCCCGGCGGTGGAGCGAACTGCCTCAGCCAGAGCCGCTACCTCCGGAGGTACCTCGGGATGAACCACCACTACCGCTTCCGGATAGCGCCGTATCTGTTCCTTTACTTCCCCGGCAGTCAGCTGGTTGTGAACCGGGCAGTAACCCGGCCACAGTTCCATTTCCCGGCCGGTCTGGTTCATTATCCAGGCCCCTAGATTACGATCCGGAACGAACAGCACCGGCTGATCCGCCGGCAATGACCGCACTACGTTAAGGGCATTGGCGGAGGTGCAGCAAACATCACTTTCTGCTTTAACCTCGGCGGAAGAGTTTACGTAGGTCACTACTGCATAACCAGGATGTTCCTTCTTCCATTTCCGCAACTCCTCCGCGGTTACCATATCCGCCATGGGGCATCCCGCCTGCAAATATGGCAGCAGGACCATTTTCCCGGGGTTGAGAATTTTGGCGCTTTCCGCCATAAAATGTACCCCGCAGAAGACGATAACATCGGCATCGGTATTGGCAGCCTGAATGGCCAGCTGCAAGGAGTCTCCTACAAAATCCGCCAGATCCTGAATCTCAGGAGGCTGGTAAAAATGGGCCAGAATCACAGCGTTTAAGTCTCTCTTACGCCGTTCAATCAAAGCTGCCAGATCTTGGGATGTCAATGTTCAGGACCTCCTATTCGTATTTACCCAAACAGACTTTTTCCACCTGATTCTTATCATTTACATAAACCAAACGGGGTTTGAAATCTCTGCACTCTTCATCTTCCAGGATGGTGTACGTAAGAATAATGACTATATCGCCTCTTTGAACCAGCCGGGCTGCTGCCCCGTTCAAACAGACTATGCCTGAACCACGTTTCCCCTCAATTACATAAGTCTCAAATCTTGCACCGTTATTATTATTAACTACGGTTACCTTTTCATTGGGCACTATGTCGGCAGCTTCCATTAAGTCCGGATCCAGAGTGATGCTGCCCACATAGTTCAGATCCGCATCGGTAACCACAGCCCGGTGTATTTTGGACTTGAGCATGTAGCGAAGCACCTGTTACACCTCCACCATCAGGTTATCAATCAACCTGGTTGTCCCAAACTTTACGGCCAGAGCAATAAGAACCGTTCCTTCGATCCTGTCCAGGGAAGCCAGATCACTGGCCCGGTTTATCTCTATATAGTCAATCTGGGCCCCGGGTTTGGTCTCGATGATGTCCTTAATAAATGCTCTGACTTTTTCCGGATCTCTCTCTCCGTCCTTTATCAACTGCTCAGCAGCCCGGAGGGACTGGCTTAACACCAGTGCCTCCTGCCGCTGCTGCGGATTCAGATAAACATTGCGGGAGCTCATCGCCAAGCCATCTGCTTCGCGGACAATGGGCATCCGCACAATCTGCAGCGGAAAGTTCAGTTCCCGCACCATCTTTTCCAGGATTATCGCCTGCTGAGCATCTTTCTGTCCAAAAAAGGCCAGGGTAGGCTGGCATATATGGAACAGTTTGCTGCATACGGTGGTTACCCCGCGGAAATGGCCAGGGCGGGAGGCGCCGCACATTTTCTGGGCCACCTCACCCTGTACTTCCACAAAGGTACTATACCCTTCCGGGTACATATCCTTTACTCCCGGAGCAAATACTACATCCACCTGCTCCTTTTCCAACAAGGCACAGTCCCGGGTCAAATCCCGGGGATATTCCTCGAAATCTTCCCCGGCCCCAAACTGGATGGGGTTGACGAAGATGCTCACCACTACCAGATCACATTGCTTTCGGGCCTCCCGCACCAGACTCAGGTGTCCTTCATGCAGGTACCCCATGGTGGGCACCAGCCCGATCCGGCGGCCTGATCTTACCTGTTCACTGCTCCATTGCTGCATTTCAGCTACACTTTTTATGATCTGCATTTTCTACTCAGGACCCCCCGTACAGTTTATCCAGCACCTCGTCCTGGATGGTAAAGCAATGTTCGGCAGACGGGAAAGCTCCTGACTCTACTTCTTCCTTATAATTTTTCAAGGCTTCGATAATCAGGGGCTGTAAATCCACGAATTTTTTGACAAACTTGGGTACGTGTCCCCCGTACATGCCCAGCATATCATTGATCACCAGCACCTGTCCGTCACAGTAGGGCCCTGCGCCGATACCGATGGTGGGGCAGGAAACCTCCTCGGTAATGCGCCTGGCCAATTCGCTGGGCACACACTCCATAACCAGGGCAAATACTCCTGCCTTATCCAAAGCCTGGGCATCCCGGATCAGCTTCCGGGCGGTTTCCAGATCCTTGCCCTGGACCTTGAAGCCACCGAAAGCATTAACCGACTGGGGAGTGAGCCCTATGTGCCCCATCACCGGGATCTGGGCATCCAGGATAGCTTTGACGGTATTCACCCGTTCGGTGCCCCCTTCGATCTTAACCGCCTGGGCACCCCCTTCCTGGATCAAGCGTCCCGCATTGCGCACCGCTTCTTCCAGGGATATATGATAGGACAAAAAGGGCATATCCCCTACCACCAGGGCATTTTTAACTGCCCGGGTAACAGCTTTGGTATGATGCACCATGTCGTCCATGGTAACTGCCAGGGTATTTTCATAACCCAGCATTACATTGCCCAGTGAGTCTCCCACTAAAATCATATCAATACCGGCCTGGTCAACCATGCCGGCCATGGAATAGTCATAAGCTGTCAGCATAGTAATCCGTTCCTGACGGCGTTTCTTCTCTTTAATGGTAGCGGTAGTAATTCTAGCCATAACCTTCGCTCCTTCCTGTCCAGTCTGTGTCCGGTGCCTGCACTAGCTGGCCGGCACCGCACGGGTAAGTTCCCTTCTGAACACTCGCTGGAACTCTTCCATAGCTGAATTGTCAATGGTTCCCTTTTCCACTGCAATCTGCGTGGTGTAGAAACCCAGCCAGCTGTACAGTTTCATTAATTCCGGAGCCATCTCTTCCAGACAGTCCAGATGCTTAAGTATGGTACTGAGGTCTCCGCGGGCAATTGGTCCGGTCAATGCCCGGGGAATCCCGACGTTTTGGATATTATTTACCGTGCCCTGAATGAGAGGCAGCAAGGCTCTGATACCTGCACTGCGGGGAATTCCCGTAGATTCCAGCAGTTTCAGCCCGAAATCAATCAGGGTCACCAGGTAGTTAGACACTACACAGGCCCCGGCATGGTACAAGGGCTTGGCCTTGCGGTCGATAAAGAAATATTCCCCGTCCAGGGCTTCCACAATACCAACGCCCACATCATAGGCATCTTTGTCCCCTTCAATGCTGAAAACGGAGCCGGGCAAATTCTTAATTGCTCCGTCCACATTGGCAAAGGACTGTAGAGGGTGTACCGACAGAACACGGGCTCCAAAGTCTTTGGCAGGGTCCAGAATTTCCGAAGATTGTGCACCGCTCATGTGCACCACTACCTGCCCATCGTAAAAGGCTCCGCTGTCTGCCAGTGTATCCACTACCTTGCCTATGGCAGCGTCGTTGGTTGTAATAAACAATATATCTGCCGAGCGAGAAACTTCTTGAGGTGAGGTATGAGGAGTACAACCGATCCGTTCCACTAGCTGGTCTGTAGATTCGGCCTTGATATCATAAGCACCCGTAATCTCATAACCTTTTTGATTTAGTACCACCCCAACTGCTGTTCCTACGACTCCCGTACCGATAATTCCGATCTTGACGTTCATAGTTAATCCCCCTCTTGGGCAGGACTAAGTCCTGTATTTACCGTCTTGGTCCTATGGATCCAAGCGTAATTCCCAGCAAGTATCGGCGGGAATCAAACCCTCTCGATTCCTCTGTTTCCTTCTCGGGCTAAAACGCTACTCAACACCTCCCTGACAGTCGCCCCGTTATCTGGAAATCGTAAGTCCGCTCCAATTTCCGCTAACGGCACGAGGACAAACAACCTTTCGCGCATGCGGGGATGAGGTATTGCCAGTTGCGGATCGTCCAGAACCTCATTCCCATAGAGCAAAATATCCAGATCTATAATCCGTGGGCCCCATTTCTCCTTCCGCTGGCGGCCCATGTTGATTTCTATATCCTGCAGTTCTTTCAGCAATTCCCTGGGCGGCAAACTGGTTTCTATTTCAATAACCTGGTTTAAGAATTTGTCCTGATCGGTTTTCCCCCAGGGCTCGGTTTCATACAGGGACGAACGGTTCTTTAGCTTAACTCCGGGGATATTGCTGATCAATTCTACTGCCTGGGCTAAATTTTCCCGTTTACTCCCCATATTCGAACCCAAACTAATGTAAACACTTTTATTCATAATAGGGTTCCCCTCTAAATTAGCACATAGCCTTGCCGCTGGGCAAGAAATTTATAGCCGGGCACGGTGAATTTTTACCGCAAAATACTTGAAATCTCCCGCTACCGGTGCCTGGGGTTTATATACCGTTATATCCACTTCCTGTATAGCTGCAAACTGCTCCAGCAAGACCCCGGCCAGGCGCTCAGCCAGAGCCTCCAGCAGTTTGTAATGCTCTTCTTCCACAACCTGGCGTATAACCTGAAAAACCTGCCCATAGTCAACGGTTTGCCCCAGGTCATCCCTCTGCCCTGCTGCTGCCAGGTCCAGCCAGAGCTCAAAGTCCACCTCAAAAGGCTGGGGATTATGTTGTTCTTCTTCTAAAACTCCATGACATCCGTAAAAGCGCAAACCGTGCCCTATTATCCTATCCATTTTCCATCCTTATGGCGTCAGCCATCCGCACTGCCCGCACCGTGGGCAAAACATCATGTACCCTTACCATGTCCGCTCCGTTTAAAGCCCCGGCCACAGCTACGGCCAGGCTCCCCTCCAGGCGCTGGTCTACCTCCAGGCCCAGGGTAAGACCGATAAAGTTCTTGCGGGAGGCGCCCAGCAAGACCGGCAGGCCCAAGCTGCGAAACTCCTGCAGGTGTTTGATGATATAGCGGTTCTGAGCTGCATCTTTGCCAAAACCGATGCCCGGATCAATCATTATGCATTCCCGGGGCAGTCCCGCTGCCAGGGCTTGCTTCACCGATTGGCTGAGTTCATCTATAATATCGCTGATTAAATCAACGTAAGGTTGTCCGCGATTCATCTGCAGGCGGTTGTGCATCAAAACAACTCCCGCCTGGTGCTCTGCCAGCACCGGCAGCAGGTCAGGATCCATCTGCAGCCGGCCAATATCATTGATGAGGTGGGCTCCCGCTGCCAGGGTCTCCTTGGCTACCCGGGCCCGAAAAGTATCTACCGATACCAGCACTCCCTGCTGCACAAGCTTTTCCACCACTGGCAATACCCGCCGCAGTTCCTCATCTTCCGGGGCGATTTCGGCTCCGGGACGGGATGATGCTCCGCCTACATCGATAATGTCGGCTCCCTGCTCCACCATCTCCAGCCCGTGGTCTATAGCCCGCTGGGTATCATAATAGCGGCCCCCGTCGGAAAAGGAATCCGGGGTAACATTCAAAATGCCCATGATCAAAGTGCGTTCTCCCAGGGGCAGGGTCTTTCCCTGGGCCAAACGCAGTTGGCGGGGCTGGCCGCCCGCAGCGGCAGAGGTCAGAATATTTTCCAGATCAGCGGCCACTTGCTTCAAGCCGAAAGGTTGTCCTTTTAATTTCTGCACCACCCGCCGGTAGTGCTTCAGGGTGCCCATGAGCAGGACATCGGTGGTGCCCTGACCCAGGACGGCGTTGCGGTTGACAGCGGCATCCCCTCCGGCCGCCAGCATTTCCTGTTTGATTATGTTGGCCGCTGGTGCCTTGATATCTTTGAAAAGAACACAGTGAAACAAAGCCTTGGGGATGAGATGAGGGTGAGCCCCTTTATCCGTCCCCAGCTTTTCCAGGTAATTCTTAACTTCCTCCTGGTTGTACAGTATCACTATATGGTGTCCGGCCATAAATGATCCTCGTTTTCAGATTCGTCGCTGCGCACCTGGTTCTTCATCTGGGCGCAGGCTACGTTAAATGAAAAGTTGTCTTTCGTGTCATTGCTGTGAAAATAGCTTCCTTTCGTGTCATCGCGAGGCACGAAGTGACGTGGCGATCTCGTTCACATACCTCCAGGCACCGTTAGAGATTGCTTCGCTGCGCTCGCAATGACATAAAAGGTAACTTTTCATTTATCGTGGCCTGTGTCACAGGTGATAATTGCTGTGAAAATGACTGCGCTATGTCATCGCGAGGAGCGAAGCGACGTAGCGATCTCAACCGGTAAGCCCGGCTGATTATGAATGAGATTGCCACGCCCCGTCGGGGCTCGCAATGACAATTAAGAATTCCTTTCATAGCGATGACAGGCTTAAGTTTTCGTTTATCATGGCCTGTTATTCAGGTGACAATTGCTGTGAAAATAGCTTCCTTTCGTGTCATCGCGAGGAGCGAAGCGACGTGGCGATCTGTTAACTCACACCGTTAGTTGCCATAGAGATTGCCACGCGATACGTGCTCGCAATGACACAATTGGGAGCTATTTTCACAGCCATGACATACTAGAAAGCCGTTTTCACAGCAATGACACAAAAGGAGACTTTTCGCTCAGTATTCCAAACTGGCTACAGTAACCTCTTTCCGGTGGCGCTTGGGGCAGTCGGCATTGTAATCGCAGTTGTGGCAAAAACGGGATAAATTATCTGCCCGGTGCAAGCGCTCGCCTAAAAAGGACATATTGGAACTGATATTACGATGTTCATAAACCGCTCGAGCGATTATCTCCACTTCCTGGGGATTAAAAAAGGCTCGGGGCAAAATATCCCGGGCCAGTTTGGCACCATAGGAGGCATGATCTACTCCGGCTTTGTATTCCTGCCATTTGCCTATATCATGAAGCAGGCCAGCGGCATAGATAACCTCTTTGGCCGCCAGACGTCCTGCCAGGCCATGTTCCTGGATAAAGTAGTTCAGATCATTATGTTCTAGCACTAAAATGTAAGCAATTCTGGCAACATCGAGATGATGACGGAAATCATGCTGGCAAAACTTGGGTTCCTTTTCCTCTTCTACGTTCCGCTGCAGGTACTGGGTGTAGAACTCATCCGTTATCAGAAGGTCAACCCGTTTCATATATAATTCACCTCATGTATCCCATTTGAGAAGTTGGTAACTTTGTAATTATTATATTAAACGGCAGGGAAAAAAATCCTCCCTGAGCAGACCGAAAGTCCGATCCAAGATCTATGCCAGAAGGGACGGTTCTTTCTGTCATGTCAAGGTAGTCCATTCAAGAGACTTTATTTAAGTGGGACATGAACATGACAGAAAAAACCGTCCCTTCTTTCACTCCCCTGGCAGATCAGCTCAATATTTCTGCAGGGCTGAAAAACAGTTCTATCTCCCGCTGAGCGGAGGCTTCCGAATCGGAGCCATGGACAATGTTAAAGTTGATGCTGTTGCCGAAATCGCCGCGGATGGTTCCCGGGGCTGCTTCCAGGGGATCGGTTTTCCCCATTATGGTGCGTACAGCCTGGATCACATTCGGGCCTTCCCAAACCATGGCCACCACCGGTCCGGAGGTAATAAAGTCCACCAGTTCGCCAAAGAACGGCTTGCCCCGGTGTTCGGCATAATGGTTTTCTGCCATAGGCCGGTCAATTTTCATCATTTTCATGGCCGCCAGGCGGAAGCCTTTTTGTTCCAGGCGGCGTATTACTTCCCCAACTAAGCCCCTCTGCACCCCATCAGGTTTAACCATGACAAAGGTCTGCTGCAATTAATTATCTCCTCCTTGTGGTTGTTCAGGTGAAGCGGCTGTGTCATTCTGGTTCTCCGGGGCAGTATCCTCATTCTGGGCTTTGCCAGTGATAATGGCCTCGAATTCATCAGCTTCCATGGTTTCCTGTTCCATGAGCCGTGCGGCAATCAGGTGCAGTTTATCTATATTGTCCTTCAGGATCTGTTCCGCCTTCTGATAACAGATTTCAATGTAATGGCTGGCTTCCTTGTCAATGGCAAAGGCAATGGCATCGGAATAATTGCGGTCCCGGGATATATCCCGGCCCAAAAACACTTCTTCGCTCTTGTGCCCGAAGGTCATGGGCCCCAGTTCCTCGGACATGCCGTATTCGGTTATCATTTTGCGTACGATGTTGGTAGCCCGCTCCAGATCGTTCTGGGCCCCGGTGCTGACATCGTTCAATACCAGGGCTTCCGCTACACGTCCACCCAAGAGGGTAGCCACCTCATCCAACAGGTAGGACTTGGTGATATAGTTGCGGTCTTCCTCAGGCAGCAGCAGGG
The DNA here is from genome assembly GCA_001513155.1 of Syntrophomonas sp. DTU018. Taxonomy (GTDB): domain Bacteria; phylum Bacillota; class Syntrophomonadia; order Syntrophomonadales; family Syntrophomonadaceae; genus DTU018. The sequence goes on along the minus strand of LFSR01000006.1, from coordinate 79,978 downwards.
TATATCCTCCCGCCCGTCCCCGGGGTATGATGGAGATTTTATGGAGCTTGTCGGTGTTGGGCAGGAAATAACTGACCAAAGCATGACCGGCTTCGTGGTAAGCTACCAGTTTTTTCTCTTTTTCCGAGATAACCCGGCTTCTTTTTTCCGGTCCGGCTATGACCCGCTCAATGGATTCCTCCATTTCCTCCATGCCGATTTTGGTCTTGCCCCGGCGAGCGGTGAGCAGGGCAGCTTCATTAACCATATTGGCCAGATCCGCTCCGGTGAAGCCCGGAGTACGCTTGGCCAGAATTTCCAGGTTTACATCCTCGGCCATAGGTTTGTCCTTGACATGCACCCTTAAAATGGCTTCCCGGCCTTTTACATCCGGTCGGTCAATCAAAATGTGGCGATCAAAACGTCCCGGCCGCAGCAGAGCCGGGTCCAGGATATCCGGGCGGTTGGTAGCAGCCATTACAATGATGCCTTCATTGGTGCTGAAACCATCCATCTCCACCAGCAACTGGTTCAGGGTCTGCTCCCTTTCATCATGGCCTCCGCCCAGACCGGCGCCGCGCTGGCGGCCTACCGCATCAATTTCATCGATAAATACTATACAGGGAGCGTTCTTCTTGGCCTGTTCAAACAGATCCCGCACCCGGGCTGCTCCCACACCTACAAACATTTCCACGAAATCGGAACCGCTGATGGAAAAGAAGGGTACCCCAGCTTCTCCGGCCACAGCTTTGGCCATCAGGGTCTTACCGGTACCAGGTGCTCCATACAGCAGTACCCCTTTAGGTATCTTGGCTCCGATTTGAATAAATTTCTGAGGATTTTTGAGGAATTCGACGACTTCCTCCATCTCCTCCTTGGCCTCATCAGCTCCGGCCACATCCTTAAAAGTGACCTTCACCTCTTCCCGGGTCATCATGCGGGCCCGGCTGCGGCCGAACTGCATTACCCGGTTGCCGCCGCCCTGGCTCTGATTCATGATAAATATAAGGAAAGCAATCAGGATGATAAAAGGAAACAGGGTGGACAAAAGGGACATCCACCAGGGGGGCGGTTTCACTTCGGCGGTATCATAATCCACCCCTTTATCCAATAAAAGCTGAATAACATTGCTTTCTTTGGAGACCGTAGCGGCATACTGGCTGCCGTCGGATAATTCTCCGCTTATATTGTAGACCAGTTCATCGACTTCCACCTTGGCAGTTTTCACCTGACCTTGCTGAACCTTGGTCAGGAATTGAGGCTCCGTTAACTGGTTAACCTGCACCTCATTGGTGGAGGTCAGCTTGATGGCAAATAAAGCCAGCAGGACGATAAGTACGTATATAGCTATATTTTTAAGGGCTTTGTCCAAAATTTTTCCTCCCCTTCAAGCTGCAGTGAATTTCCGTCATATTGTAGCACAACCGCCTACCCTTTACAATCCAACCCCGTGATCCGGACAACAATTTTCCTCCGTAGTTTTCACATCTGGACAGGCTTTTATCACAAGAATTCGAGCCGTGGAGTCAGTAACGGCGGCAAGTTCAGTCACCAAAAAGCCCAGTACCGCATAAATCTTCTCCCCGGCAGCCAGCAACGGTATTTGATTGCGCTGGCGGGCGGGTATCTTTTGTTCCATAAGATATTTTTTCAGACTTTTATGCCCTTTAAAACCCCGGGGCTGTAACCGGTCCCCTTCCCGGCGGGAACGCAGGCAGAGGGGCTGTTCCAGGCAGTCCAGGTCCAGGCCCAGCACTCCCGGTGCCGGCTGAAACTTCCGGCAAGGCACAATTTCAAAGGAAAAAGTAGTGGCCAGTTCCTTTACATAAACCGACCCGGGGATGTCAACCGGATAGCAAAAAGAAGGGCTTTCTGCCAATTTAGCAGCAAAAACCAGGGTGTCATACACTTTGCCTACCTGAACCGAATGCCCCCATTCCAGGATGAAATTGGATCCAGGCTTGTCCAGCAGGCTGCGTACCCGCAGCAAATCCTCATAAGACCAGTCCCTTTGGCCGGATACCTCCTGCAAAGCCCTCAGGATCAGGCGGTTTTGCAGGGCGGGAGGTTCCTGCTCCAGCAGCTTTGCATCCAGTTCCAGCTGATTTTGCCGGGATCTGGCTAACTGGGGCCATTTCCGGTCGGCTATTTCATCCAGGGCGGCGTTTTCCTCCCGGGCAATAATGGCCAGGCGGTTTAAGGCCTCAACAATACGCGGGTTAAAGGCTTCCTGCAGGTAAGGAATCAGCTGCAGGCGAATCCGGTTACGGGTAAAAACCGGATCGCTGTTGCTGAGATCCTGGCAGAAAGGCAACTGGTTTTCCTGCACATATTGCTCGATGTCCTGACGGGTTACGCATAAAAAAGGACGGATGAGCGGGCCGCTAACGGGTTTAATGCCCTGGAGGCCGCGGATGCCGCTGCCCCGCAGCAAATGCAGCAGCACGGTTTCCGCTTGATCATTCTGGTGATGGGCGGTAGCAATATGATCGGCCTGGACCTGATGGGCCAGTTCGCGAAAAAACTGGTACCGGCAGTCCCGGCCGGCTTCTTCAGTTGACTTTTGGGTACGGGCAGCTTCAGCGGCAACATCCACCTGGCGGGTATAACAGGCAATTCCCCAGGCAGCACAGGTATCTTTGACCAGCTGTTCCTCCTGAATGGCTTCCCTGCGCAGGCCGTGATTGAGATGGGCAGCAATAACTTCCCCGCCCTTTTCCCGGCAATAGCGGTGCAAAATATGCAGCAGGGCCATAGAGTCCGCTCCTCCGGAAACTCCCACCACAATTCTGCCCCCGGGCTTTATCATATTATGTTCCTTGATATAGGCGATTACGGTCTGATACATAAAAGAGTTCCTGTCCAAATTTTCCTTATATTATATATTATATATGCTACCCGCAAATCACCCCAAGTCAAACCATGTTATCTTTTATCGTTTTCAGAAGGGTGTCAATCCAATGCCGGTCTACGCTAACCACAGCTTGGCAGGGAAGTTAGCCTGGATGCAGGAGTATTAGCCAGGCGAGGGACGTACGACGAGCCGCTGCAATACACGGCGAAACCAGGGACTGCGAAGGAGAGCGAGAAACAGGATGTTTCAAGCAGCGAGTACTGAGTGCATGGATGCCGAATTACGAGGGGTCCCCTTCGCACTTAAAATTTGCCGATGGGTTGCAGGCCAGGAGTCCCGGAGCGAGCTGGCTAACACTCCTGCCGTTGTTAATGCGGATAATTCACTTCCAGAGTCACGCAGATGATGGTCATGTCGTCCCGGGGTTTGCCATTGCACAAGGCCAGAGCTTTTTGCATCAGCAGATCAGCGATTACCTGGGGATCGTCTTCGTCCACCCGGGCCAGGAATTCCGGAATCCACTCCTCACCTGGCTTGGTACGGGAAGCTTCAAATACCCCATCGCTTACCAGCACCAGCATATCCCCGGGAACCAGGGAGCGCTTCTGGGTTCCTATGTCGATGTTGTCCATTATGCCTATTGGCAGTGAATTGGAACTGACGATGCCCACCCTTTTGCCCCGGCGGATAAAGGAAGGTACGCTTCCCACTTTAATGAAATCCACCTGGGCGGTAAACAAATCGATCATCACCATATCCAGGGTGGCAAAAGTATCGGCGGTGGATTTCAATTGCATAACGGAATTGATGGTCTTCAGGGCGGTTTCCCGGTCAAAACCGCTGTTGAGCATATTTTCCAAAAGGCGCACCGCCACCTGACTTTCGTTCAACGCTCTCTGTCCTACTCCCATGCCATCACTGAGGGCAATCAGCTGCTGCCCTTCTTTTAAGGTAGCAATAGTGAAGCTATCACCGCAAACGGCTTCTCTTCCGACCTGAGCCGCCCCGGTGATGACCCGGTAGGTAAAGGAGCGGCACAGGGTGAACTCGCATAAGCCTTTGCCGGGCAAGCGGGGGCAGTTCTTCTCACAGATCTCATATTTTTCCCCCAGGTAGGAGGACAAGGCCAGAGCGGTCTCCTTTTCGCAACGGTCTTCGGCAGCGCAGGCTTCAGAATTAATAGTGATAAACCACTGCTGTTCTCCGGCCTTTACAGGAGTAATGTCCTTTATGTTCTGTCCGGAACGTTTCAATGCAGACAGCAGGCGGTCCCTCAGGTCAAAATCCACCATGGTCTGCACGTCGATCTGATTGGCCAGGTCCCGGATAACCTTGCTGACCCCCTGCAGCTGCCGGGCTACCAGTTCCCGGGATTCCCCCAACCTTTCATGCCAGTAATCATTGATGCGCAGGTTGTCGAACAGGTAATTCACGGTGCTGACAAGCTCCCGCCCATAAACACAGCGCCGGCGGAATTCTTCAGGACATTGCTGGTATTCCACGAAGCCATTGGTCTCAGCCAAGGCGAAAATTTCCATGATCTCCTGGGAAGTACGATAGCAGTCTCGTTCCCAGCAGGTCTGGCAGCGGTGACAGCTTTTGCAGAAACCATGGGCAATTTCATCATATAAATAATCCAAATAGCTGCGGTTGCTGGTTTCCTGCCGGGCGGGGACTTCTTTGACAAAGGCCTGGCTCAGTTCGTCAAAAACCCGGGCCAGGTTTTCCATGCGATGCCGGGCAGTCTCCTTTAAGCGGGCATCGATCATCTGCACCTGATTCTCCCTGAGATTGGAAATGGGGCCCAAAGATTGAATCGGCACCCGCTCGGTAAGGGATTCGGGCAGGAGAAAGAAAATCAGGCAGGCGATAGCGCTCTCCCAAATTCCCAGAATAGTGGCCTGGGTTTCGCTGATGAACAGGGAAAGGGCCAGGGTTCCCATCATAAAGCCGATCATAACCCCCAACCGGCCAAAATTGCGGAACAAGCCTGCTAAGAGGCCAGCTATGGCAAAAAGGGCCAGGGTCTGGGCAAAGACACTGGAAGTTACCGAGGGGATTAAGCCGGTCATTACTCCTACCATAGTGCCTCCCCCGGCTCCCCAGACCAGTCCGGCTACCATTATTCCCAGGCGGCACAGAATACTGCCTATCTGCAGTCCGGCCAGGGTAATACCCTGCAGGCCCATTACCAGTCCAATGCCCAAAACCAGGAAAGAGGCGATATCTTCAAAGGTGAAATGAGCCAGGGGCCGGGCTTCTTTTATAGCTACACTGCAGACCATAAAAACGAAAGCCAATATGCCGGCGATCATGGCTTCAAACACTGCCACCATCTCGGCATAAAAGCTGAAAGAGGTAAAAAGGAGAAAGGTAGTTTTTACTACCAGCAGGATGGCCATGGTCAGCAGGGGCAGTCCCCACCATACCTTGTCTTCCGGGATACGCACCGCACTTATGGCGGCGGTAAGAAGCAGCAGGGCGATGATATTGCCGGCCAGGTTTTCTCCGGACAGGACACTGATAAATCCGGGCAGGGCAAACAGGGCAATTGCCAAGGCCCGCGGGCGGTGCCGGTAACCAAAAGCGGTCAGGTAAGCGAATATAAAAGGAAGCAGTTCCCCCAGCACAAAAGCCCGGGCCATCAGAACCGCGCCGGCCCCTATCAGTAATTGATCTATGGTAAACAAAGCCTGCAGCGAAGGCAGCAGGCTGCCGGAAAGTTTATCCGGTTTCAGCCTTAATAATGGTCGCCGCAGCACTCTCCTTTTGCTTATCCCGGGTTCTGCCACCCGTTGATAAGGGTAAACTTCAATTTTATCCAGCACATCAGCCCCCCCTTTTTAAAGGTTTGTCCACCAATTATAGCAGGGGCGGGCGATAAAATTTGTAATTCCCGGTCAGTAGCTGCTAGTTTCTTCCAACAAAATTCCTGGCCTGACCTGCATTGGCCACACTTTCCTCGATTGTTCAACAGGAGAAAACCCTGGATTGGCGCCTAATTGCCTCTTAACCCGGCAATTATGCCATCCAAAATATCGGATTCGCTGACCAGCAGGTGGTCATAATCCAATTGCTCCATTATCAATGCCAGGATACGCAAGCCCGGTACAATAATGTCGGCCCGTTCCGGCTGCAAACCTGTTACCTGGCGCCGTTCCTCCAAAGTCATGGCACTCAGATGGTCCCGCCAGTACTTAACCTGATCAAGGGCAAGCTTTTGTCCGTGCACCAGCCGTGAGTCGTATTCCTTTAACCCCCGTTCCATGGCTACCAGGGTAGTGGCGGTTCCCCCTACTGCTACCATCGGATGGTCCGGGACAGAAATCCGGGAAGCCAAAGGCTGAAGCATCTCTCTAATCTGCTGGTCGCTCATCCCGGTTTCCGCTGCCCGGACCGCTCCCACTGGCAGCGACATATTCCAGGAATGGGGATTTTCCAGCATAAATTCGGTGCTGCCCCCTCCCAAATCCACCACCAGGGGCGGCCGGTCCAAAGACAATCCCAGCTTAACTCCCAGGTAACTGAGCCGGGCTTCTTCCTCACCGCTGATAATATCCACCTGCCAGCCCAGTTCCCGGTGAACTTTCTCTACGAATTCCTCCCGGTTTACCGCCTCCCGCAGGGCACTTGTGCCCACTGCCCGTACACGCTCAGCCCGGTACCTGGCTATATGCTCCTTAAGTACCTGTAAACCCCGCAGGGTTCTTTCCATGGCTGCGGGACTAATTATCCTCTGGCTCTCCACCCCTTCCCCAATGCGGGTGGTTACCATGGTCCTTAACAGCATCCGCCATTGCTCTCCTTCTATTTCTGCTATCAGCAGCCGGCAGGAATTGGTTCCTATGTCTACCGCCGCACAGCGCATTTGCGTCACTCCTCTGACATCTTTCACCATATGAAAAAGCACTTCCAAAATGGAAGTGCTCTGATAATCTAGTAGTTATTGCGTGGTCTTCTCCTTGGCTCCATACGATTTCTCAAGGGCTGCAAGCGTTCGTCGCTTTCTTTGAGAAACTTGGCTATCATATCGTCCAAATTGCCCTGACTACTGGGACGAGGGCGGTTATTACTGGCGGAATTGCTAGATAGCCGATCTTGATACTGTGGGGCCGGCCGGGCAGGTTTTTCCGGTGCCGATACGGGGTTTGCCTGTTTTATGGATAGGCCAACCTTTTTGCCAGCAACGTTCAGAACCTTAACCTTAACGGGATCCCCTTCCTGTAAAAAATCTCTCACATCTTTTACATAGGTATCTGCGATCTCAGAAATGTGAACTAACCCTACCATCCCTCCTGCAAGCTCAATGAAGGCACCAAAATTTGTTATGCCCTGGACCCTGCCTTCCACAATGCTGCCAGGCACAATATTGGTTTGCTCGGTTGGCATAAAAAATAGAATCCCCCTCGGATTGATACTAGGTTCATTGTATCCTGTGCCTAGTTGGTAGTCAATACAAATCGGCAGGGCAGTTGCGGCCTTTTTCCCTAATCAGATAGGACTGGAATCAGAGGTTGTTCTCCAGGTTTGACCATTCCCAATTGTTCCCGGGCTATGCGTTCGATATTTTCCGGTGAACTGGCCTGTTCGAATTCCAACATGAGAGCTTGCTGCTCTTTCTCCAATTCAGCTTTTTGTTCTAACAGGGCTTGCTTGCGGGCGGAAAGCTCAATAATAGTTTTGACGCGCGGCACCAGGGTGACCAGCAGTACGGTACACAGCACTCCAATGCCGATTAAGCGCAGGGGTTGTCTGAGCTTCTTTTTACTCTTCAATTTCCTCTTCCTCCCCGCCATAAATACCCAATACATCACCGGGAAGCACAATGACCACTTCATAGCCTTTAGTTCGCGCTCGGTTGTACAGGGTGGCAATGGTGCTGGCAGAGATTTTTAGTATTTTGGCAATTTCTTCGGTGCTCTTCCCCATTTCCTTCAGGGCTACCACCTGTCGTTCCCGAAAGCTGAGCTTCTCTGCTCCCCGAATTTCTATCTTCATATTTGCAGGACCTTATCCACAAGATTTCCACAAACTGTGGACAAATTTATTACTATATATTCGGGGAAGCTGAAAGCAATTCCTGCCTGTGGATAATTTTTTTTACTTACTCCGGGTCTTCATCACCAGGGGGCGGTCCCTGACCTCTTTTTACCAGGTTTCTCAACCAGCCGGCCAGCGCCCGCACCGGGCGTTTGATCAGGCTGGTTAAAAAGGAACCCGCCCCCAAGGTCAGCCAGGCAGCCCGGGAAACAGGGGCTTCCATGGTATGCCCCAGGTAGCGATGATATAAAAGGATGCCCACTACCAGGGCTACCAACACGTAAACCCGCATTTCGCCCTGATTTATAAACAGCATGGCGGCAAATATCAACAGGATCATCAACATCCACAGGAAGAAGTCCATGGCATACAGGGCATACTTGCCCAACCGGGCGCCCCTCACCAGGAGTTGATAGAATTGAAACACCATGCCGGCTACAACTCCCAGCACTGCTGTGAGGAAAAAGGACTGTATCTGAAAGAGCAGCTCAGACAAGCATATTCCCCCTCGCAGCCGCCCCAAAGGATTTATTTAAGCAGGCGGTTCAGAATATTGCGGCTGCGGGTTTTCATATCAACACCCTGTTCCCGGTAGACTATGCTGTTAACGTTTCCTTCCACCGCCACCTTGCCTTCTTCCAGATTCAGCAGGGTGATGTGCAGCTGTTCCCCTGCAATGTGCAAAAAGCCCTGCTGGGTCTCCAGAATAATTTCCTTTTCATCGAAGGTATTGACATTCACCACTCCGGTCAGTTCCATCTGGTTGCGATTGACCAATTTCAGTGAGTGATCCGCCACGGCATTCGCCTCCCATCCTGGGTACAAACCCTCGTGTTTTCCGTTTTACCTTCTATACATATGCTTGAGAATAACAGGTTATGACCGGCAGTGGTTCCAGAAAAAACAGAATCGCCCTGAGGCTCAGGGCGATATTAATCAATTATCCGGTATAAATTTTTTGCTTCACTAGCCGCTACATTCTCTTTGACGTCCAAGACCTCGTAGACGGTGGTCCGATTGCCAATCTGGACAGTAATACGATCACCTTTTTTGACCTCCGTAGAAGGCTTGGCTACTCTCCCGTTCACCAGCACCCGTTCATGCTCGGCAAATTCTTTGGCTACCGTACGGCGTTTGATGATGCGGGATACTTTTAGAAACTTGTCTAGGCGCATTCTTACAGTATGGCTTCTTTGAGAGCTTTACCGGCTTTAAATGCAGGAACTCGGGTGGCTGGAATATTGATTTCCTGTCCGGTCTGGGGATTGCGCCCTTTACGGGCTTGTCTCTGCCGGACCTCAAAAGTTCCGAAACCTATCAGCTGTACCTTGTCGCCAGCCTTCAAGGTTCCCTCCACTGTGTCGAAGAATGCATTGACTACCTTTTCCACGTCTTTCTTGGTCATCCCCGTTTTTGCCGCTACCTCGTTAATTAAATCGGTCTTGTTCAAGTACTGTCCCTCCTTTAGCCCTGGTTTACTTGGCATATTATGGCTAATTCGCTGTACCTCACTGTTTTCCCTTTTTTTTACTAAACTTATCATAATTAAGGCTATGTTCCTTTACAATTTAAAGACCTTTCTCCTTAGCCTGATCCCAATAATAGTCCATTTCCTCCAGACTGACTTCCTGCCAGCTGCGGCCGGAAGCTTTCAGAGCATCTTCTATGTAATTAAAGCGGCGCACAAATTTGTCATTGCATTTCTGCAAGGCCTGCTCCGGTTCGATTCCTTTTATGCGGGCCACGTTTACCATAGCAAACAGCAGATCCCCTATTTCCTCCTCTATTTCCGGTCCCTCAGCCCGGGCCAGTTCATCCATTTCCTCCTTCAGCTTGTCCAGGGCTCCTTGCACATCAGGCCAGTCAAAGCCCACCCGGGAGGCTTTGTACTGCAGTTTTTCCGCCCGCAAAAGGGCCGGCAGCATTACCGGAATACCATCCAGAACCCGGGCTTTGCCCTCCTTTTTCTTAAATCCTTCCCAGTGATCCATGACATCATCACTGGTTTTTAAATTCATATCCGCGAAAACGTGGGGGTGGCGGCGGATCATTTTCTCCTGTACCGTGCGAGCTACATCGGCAAAATTGAAATAACCTTCCCGCTCAGCCAGGGCAGCATGGAACACCACCTGCAGCAGTACATCCCCCAACTCTTCCTTAAGTTTATCCATATTTTTTTCCTTGATGGCCTCAATTACTTCGTAGCATTCTTCAATCAAGTAACGGATCAGGGATTCGTGGGTCTGTTCCCGGTCCCAGGGACAGCCCTGGGGACTTAACAGTTTGCCCATTACCTCCAGGAGATCTTCCATTGCTTTGCTTCCGTTTTCCATAAGCCTTATCCTTTCTTAATCATCGTAACCAGGCCCAAAATCATCTTAGGGTCATTGCTGCAAAAATGACTGCGCTGTGTCATCGCGAGGAGCGCAGCGACGTGGCGATCTGTTAACTCACACCGTTAGTTGCCATAGAGATTGCCACGCGCTACGCGCTCGCAATGACACAATTGGGAGCTATTTTCACAGCCATGACATACTAGGAAGCCGTTTTCACAGCAATGACACGAAAGGTGACTTTACATTCATTGTGGCCTATCCAACTGATGCCCATTGCAAGCGCAACGCAGCAATTTCCAACAGGAACGGAAGGTAGTTTTTCCCTCCTACTTCACGTCCTTCACTATATTCTTCAGCATATTCATGTCCAGTTCCTTTGCTATAAACAGTAAAGCTCCGTAAATACCCACCCCTAGGGTTATGGCTATCAAAGTGGCAATGTGGGAATGTATGTCGATACCCACCAGGTACTGATAGGAGTATTTAACTGCGATGGCCATTATTATGGTTACCAGGGTTATTTTCAGCAGGCGTCCTCCTTCATATTCCACCCGGGTAAGGCGCCGCAGGTAAATGATATTCAGCAGGGACCCTACGGTAAAAGCCAATACGGTCCCAATGGCCGCCCCGCGGATATTCAGCACCGGAATGGCGGTCAAAGTGTAGTTAAAAATCACCTTGAGGATACCGGTTATAATCAGGTGGCGCATAGCAATCTCCGGCCGGCCTATACCCTGCAGGCCGGCACTGGAAAGCTGGAAAGCAGCCAGGGTTATACAGGAAAAAGCCAAAGGTTCCAGGGGGATTCCGGCTTCCGGCGCCGCATAGAGAAGATCACAAATGGGGAAAGCCAGGATAAACAGGCCAGCGGCACAGGGCAGGGAGATGATCATACCCGCCCGCAGTCCGTAGTTCAGCCGGGAATTCAGCAGGCCGCGGTCATTTTTGGCCAGGGCTTCGCTGACCGCCGGTACCAGACTGGTGGATATAGCAATAGTAAAAATGGTGGGCAGGCTGATCAGGACGGCAGCCATACCGGACAGCTGCCCGTACAGGGCGGTGGCCTGGGAGGTGGTATAATTTATGGCCATCAGTCGTCCCGGCACTATTATGGCATCCAGCATCTGCACCAGGGGCAGAACAACTGCTCCAAAAGAAACGGGTACTGCCAGCCGGACCACATCCCGGGCCAGTTCCCAGGAACTGGTGCCGCTGTACTGGAGGTTTATTTTCTGACGGGCCTGCTCACGGCGGAAGCGGAGGTAGTATATAAACAGCACGGTAAGTCCTATCACGCCTCCGATTACCGCTCCAAAGGTAGCGCCGGCAGCAGCAAATTCCAATCCCCGGGGGAACAGTACTACCGCCAGGATCAGGACTGCAGTCACCCGGAAGAGCTGTTCCAACACCTGGGATACAGCGGTGGGTATCATGGTCTGATGCCCCTGAAAATAGCCCCGGAAAACTGACATCAGCCCGGCAAAGAAAATGGCCGGGGCAACGGCCAGAATGGGATAGTAAGCCCGGGGTTCATGCAATATGTTATTGGCAATAAACCGGGCGGCCTGCATTACCGCCAGGCTTAGAACAATACCGAAAATGAACAACATCACCAGGGATGCACGAAAGATCTTACGGCTGTCGCCAGTTAGTCCCTGGGTTTCCTTGCGGGATACCAGTACGGAAATAGCTACAGGCACGCCTGCTGTAGCCAGAGACAGAATGGTGGTATATATGGGGTAAGCCATCTGATACAGGCCCATACCTTCTCCGCCTATAAGGCGGGCCAGAGGTATGCGGTACAAGGCACCCAGAACCTTGCTTATGGCTCCGGCTACACTTAAGATCACCGCTCCCTTAAGAAAATTCTGCCTGCTGTCCATTTACGTCCTCCCCAATATCCGTGAGGTATATTATACCATAAAAAGAGCGGCTGCAAGGCCGCTCCCAACTGATGCAGGGTAAGTTCTGCCTACTTAATTATTGTTCCATTTGTTTAGCCAGGAATCCTGCTGCAGTCTCAGCCAGCTTTACTTCCATATCCCCCAAGGTGACATTGGGTTCCTTGGTGACTATTATCACGGCCCCGATGGGGTCACCTTGGGTAATTATCGGAGCGATAACCTGAGCTTTAATGGTATACTCCCGGTCGTCACCCTGAATTACATGCTGGTTCTCGTCAGCAGGGTTATCCAGGTTGTTCATCACCAGGGTGGTACGCTCTTCCAAAGCCCTTTCTACAGCTTTGCCTACGGCTTTGTTGAGAAATTCCCGTTTGTTGGCGCCGGCAACGGCGATAATAACATCTCGATCCGCTATCATCGAAATATGCCCGATGGTCTCGTTCAGCGAGTCCGCATATTCTTTAGCGAAATCTCCCAGTTCACCTATGGGAGAATATTTCTTTAAGATAACTTCTCCTTCTCGGTCAACAAAAATCTCCAGAGGGTCACCCTCACGAATGCGTAAAGTCCTGCGTATTTCCTTAGGGATAACGACCCTGCCCAGGTCGTCGATCCGGCGGACAATTCCTGTTGCTTTCAATTTACATTATCCCTCCTTTTTTGAAGAACTTGAAGAAACTGTTTTTCTTTCAGTGATAGTATATAACTCAAAATCCCCTTTTATTCACTTTTTACCATCGTCTCTCATAAAATAAATTCTCTTCATTAATATAATCACCGCCGAGGTTGTCCATATTTGTCACCAGCTCAGGCTGCTATGGGCAGACAAAATTCGCCTGCAGGCTAAAAGCTCTGGAATAAGATAAAAATACCCGTCAATTTAGTAATAGTTTCCCTGTGAATGGCCCAGACTAATCTGGAAAAGAATTGCTGTAAAAACATCTTTCGGACATGTCATTGCTTTGAAAATGGCTCCCTTTTGTGTCATCGCGAGGAGCGAAGCGCCGTGGCGATCTCAACCGGTAAGCCCGGCTGATTATGAATGAGATTGCCACGCCCCGTCAGGGCTCGCAATGACAATTAAGAATTCCTTTCATAGCGATGACACATAAGCTGACTCACTAGAGTATTCACAGCGATGATATAAAGAGTTGTTCCTTTCATCGAGGTCAATTTTCCTAGCGGAGGACTTTATGGGACAGCGTTTTACTGCCTTTCAGATTTGGGCCACCCTGGTTGTTATGACAGTCCCCATTGCTTTTCTGGAGGTGCCCAAACGTCAATTAAAAACCCTGGGCAACAATGCCTGGATAGCAGTAGCTCTCTCGCTGCTGTTCGGTTTTTTGATTTATTCCATGTACCTGTTTATCATCCGCCGCAGCCAGACTCCCTTTCCGGCTATGCTGGAAGAACATTTTGGACCGATGGTGGGGCGCTGCCTGCAGGTATTCTATTTCCTTTCCGAGTTGCTGATTGCTGCTTTTGGTATCCGCCTGTTCGTTGAATTTGCGGAAACCAATGTTTTGCCGGGAACTCCGATAAGTGTCCATATAACTATTCTGCTCCTGGTCTGCTTTTCCGCCTTGAAAGCCGGTCTGACCACTTTCATCAAAACTTTTGAAATCGTTGCTGTCCTGGGGGCACTGGTCACGGTCTTGATACTGACCATGGCTTTCAGCCAGCCTCTGGATCTGGAAAACCTGTTGCCCATCAGCAATTTGAACCTGAAGAATCTGGCCATAGCCACTGCTTCAACCTCGATTATCATATCCCGGGGATTCATTATTCTGGTCCTGGGCAGGCTGGCGGAGGACTGGGCCGGTTTGCGCAGGGCGGTGGCGGCGGCGCTGTTTACCTATGTATTGCTGATAACCTGGGCGGTATTGCTTGTCACCGTGATATTCGGCAGTACCTTTGCAGAAATGAGGTCCTTTCCTCCATTCGCCATTGTGCAGGTCATCAATATCGGCGGTTTTATCCAGAATATTGACAGCATATTCATCGGTGTCTGGATCATGGGCATGTTTGCCACCACCACCGGATCTTGGTTTATCGGCCTGATAAGCCTGCAACAGGCTTTGCGCCTGGAAAACTACCGTTTCCTGGCGGCACCCACCGCCCTTATCATAGGGGGTGTTTCCATAGCCATGGCGGAGAATATCCTGGAAGTCCATATACTATCCGAAATTTTAATCCCTCTTTTCTATGCGGTGGTCTTATTTCTAATACCTTTTGTCATGTTTATACGGATATTGCTCAAGCCCGGGGACAGCATCCAGCCAACCCAATCCATACCCGTACAGAATATGGATTAACAGCCAGCCTCTGTATAAGGGCTGATCCTGCAGAACAAACTAAAGTGAAGTTTAACTGGAGCAGTTAATCAGGAGGTCAGCATGCGTTACTTAAGTAACCGGGATAAACCAGGAGTTTCCCCCGATCCCCATGAACTCATAAAACAAGAGATAACCGGCAACATAAACACCGACCAGGCCAATCTGGAGGTAATCTTGCAGAATTGCTCCGATCTGGTCATGAAGCGCTTTCAGTTCAGCAATCCCCCAATAAACGCCCTGCTGCTCTACTTTGACGGACTGGTAGACCGGCAGGAGGTTGAACTAAACCTGCTCAAACCCCTGATGCTGGAAATGGACATGCTGCGCAGCCAGGCCGGAGATCTGAATGATGACGTGCTGGATAGAGTGCGTTACCAGATAGTGACCCTGGCTGAACTTAAAACCATTACCGATTACAACGGCATCTGTCATCATATAAGCTCCGGGGATGTGGTCTTTTTAATTGATGGGATAAAAGAGGCTTTGGTAGCCGGTGTCCGCACCTGGCAAGGGCGGGGTGTGGAAAGACCGGAGAACGAAGTGGTGGTCTATGGTCCCAAAGAGTCCCTTACCGAAACGCTGCGCTTCAATACTGCCATGATCAGGCGCCGCATCAAATCCGCCAATCTCAAGATGGAAAGCTATGTTATGGGTCGGGTGACGAAAACCGATGTAGTCCTGTGCTATATCAGCGGCATAGCGCCTCCCAATCTGATCTCGGAAATCCGATCCCGCTTGGCCAGCATTGATACGGACGCGGTTCTGGATCCCCAGTACCTGCAGGAATTCATAGCCGATACTAAAAACACCATTTTCCATCAGGTGGAACATACAGAAAAGCCGGACCGGGTCTGCGGTCACCTGCTGGAAGGCCGGGCAGCTATTCTGGTGGATGGTTCCCCTACCGCCATGATTTTACCGGTAACCTTTCCCCAATTCTGGATAGCTGCGGAAGATTACTATACTCCTTTTATACCGGCTTCGTTATACCGTATAGGGCGTTTTACCGCCTTCTTGCTGGCATTGCTGCTGCCTTCTCTGTATGTAGCCATTACCTCTTATCACCAGGAGATGATTCCCACTGCTTTGTATCTGACCATTGCCGCAGCCCGGCAGGGGGTACCCTTCCCTATTTTCGTAGAGGCATTCCTGATGGAGGCTACTTTCGAACTCCTGCGGGAAGCAGGCCTTAGGCTGCCCCGGGCAGTGGGTCCGGCGGTGAGTATCGTGGGCGCACTGATAATCGGCGATGCCGCGGTCCGCGCCGGCCTGGTCTCCACTCCCATGGTGGTCATTGTTGCTTTTACCGGTATTGCTTCTTTCTTAGCCCCCAATTACAATGCGGCCTTGATTATACGCATAGGCCGTTTTGGCTTTCTGGCCGCGGCAGCAGCTCTTGGGTTTTTGGGCATCATGGTGGTGCTGATTCTCATGCTGGTGCGCATGGCTTCCCTGTCTTCCTTCGGCATCCCCTACCTTTCGCCCTTGGCTCCCCTTAACTTGGCTCAGCTGACCGATATTCTTCTGAGAAGACCCTGGTACCTGGCCAACAAGCGCCCCTATATGGAAGGCATGGAAAACCAGATTCGCCAGAAATCCGGGGAGGGAACAGCATGAAATACTTAGGCCTAGCCCTGGTTACCATATTACTGCTAAGTTGGTCATTGATCATAACCGGCTGCCAGTCCCGGGAAGTGGAACAGACAGCCATTGCCGTAGGAACTGCCGCGGACTGGAGTGAAGACAGCTTTGTGGTTACCGTCCAGCTGGCCCAGGCAGTTACCCAGGAACAGTCCAGTACTCAAGAGAGTCCCGAGTCCATAGTGCTGAGTGAACGGGGTCAGACTTTGAGTGAAAGTGCCCGGCGATTGAATTTGCTCCTGCCCCGTCTGCCTTTATGGTTTCATGCCAGTACCCTGCTTCTCGGGGAGGATCTGGCTAAACGAGGCATTACCGATATCGTGGACTTTCTGTACCGTAGTATCAACATTCGCCATAACACCTTGCTGGTAATGACCCGGGGAGCAACTGCTGCTGAAGTTTTACAGGTTCAAACTCCTCTTGAACCCCATTCAGCAGCAGCTATCCGGCGTATACTGGAAACCCAGGAAAACCAGACCGGTATTTATGTACCCATAACCGTGGATGAATTCCTGTATAGAATCGCAACCCCGGGTATCGATCCGGTATTGCCTCAGGTAACAATAATCATCCAGGGGGGACAGAAGCTGCTCAAGATTGACGGCATGGCGGTTTTCCGGGGCACTGAATGGGCAGGCGAATTAAACGAAACAGAAAGCCGGGGATTTCGCTTTTTGAGTCCTAAGCAGATCCGTGGCGGATTAATTATTATTCCCGCTCCAGGAGATGAAACCCGCTTTGTCACTATCGAATTGATTTCTTCCCAGGCCAAGGCCAAGCCTATCCTGGAGGAGGGGCAGCTGCGCATGCTGGTAGAAATCAAGGCGGATGGCAACTTCTATGATCAGACTTCCCCGCTGCCCTTGGTCAATTTAGAAACGTTCAACATTCTTGAGGAAATGACCGCTCATCAGATGGAAAAAGAAATCTACCAGGCAGTCCGCAAAGCGCAGGAATACAAAGCCGATATCTTCGGCTGGGGCCGATTGGTGCAAATAAATGATCCGGCCCTTTGGTCTCAGGTGGAAAAAGACTGGCCGGAAGTGTTTTCCCAAATAGCCGTAGATGTAAAGGTTGATTTTGAACTGCGCCGTACTTATTTGACCGACCGCTCATTCATCATCAAATAAGGAGTAATTAATATGCTGCTTGCCCTTGCCCTGCTGGTCTTTGCCTTAATTTTGGGTATGGAATTGCCGGGCTTGCTAAAGAACCGTCTCTACAAGGAAGCGCGAGTATTTGTCATTTTATTTCTGCTGGGGGTGTACCTGGTTTTGGCTCAGCTCTATCAATGGCCGATGCCCAACCCCCTGTCAGATCTTTACAGTATACTGGATGCGAGGGCTAATAATGCGTAATTGCTTTTTAGGAATGATAATGCTGACCCTTCTTTTGGTAAACGGCTGCGGCAATATGATAGATGTGGAACAAACTGCCATTGGAGCAGGTCTGGGAGTTGATCTGGACGACCAGGGCAAAATAGTGTTCTTCGCTCAATTCAACCGTCCCATCAACATTCAGGAGTCGGGTATCAGCAAAGCCCAGTCCGATATTTTTGTGGGCACCGGCAAGACCCCTACCCAAGCCGCCCGGGACATAATTCTGACTATACCCCGGATGCCCCTCTGGTCCCATTCTGATGTTTTTGTGCTGGGAGAAACCCTGTCCCGCACTGACCTGGCCTACATGGCCGACTTTCTGGCCCGTAACCGCAATATCCGCAAAGATGCTTTGATAATGCTAGCCTACCAGGCCACCCCTTATGAAGTTTTCCTGGCCGAGTCTCCCATGGCTTTATCCTCCCGGGGTCTGGTGGACCTGCTGCGCATTCAGGAAGAGAGATTTGGGATATATACCCCGGTTTCCTGCAACGAGTTTTTGGCTAAACTAGCTGAGCCGGGCGTTGATCCGGTTATTCCCCAGGTCACTGTTGCCTACCGGGATGACCGTCCGCTGATAACCCTGGACGGCATGGCGGTGTTTCGTCAAAATCGCCTGGTGGGATCATTGAACGAACTAGAGAGCAGGGGTTATCGCTGGCTCAATTTCAATAAAAAAATGGGGGGCTTATTAGTATTGGACAATCCTCTCCCTGGCCTGAACTATGTTACCCTGGAGGTAAATCGCTTTAGCAGCTATACTCGCCCACGTCTGGAAGGAAACAGCCTGATCATGGACATAGAAGTGAAAGCGCTTCTGAACCTGTACGACCAAGGGGGACTGATAGATGTACAGAGTGTGGAAAATATTGAAGAATTGGAAATTTTGGCTGCCCGGGAAATTGAAAGGCAAGTACGGGCCTGTATAAACAAGGCCCAGCAGCTCAATGGGGATATCCTGGGCTGGGGGCAAAAGGTCTATCGCTATTACCCCCAGGTCTGGACCACCTTAGAGAACAGCTGGTATGAAATTTTTCCCCAGGTAAGTGCGCGGGTAAACGTGCAGACAGAGATACGCAAACAGGGCCAGCTCAGTATGCCTTTAACCTTAAGGAGGTAATGACTTGTCATGGTCTATATTCTGCTGTTGTTCACCTTATTATATATCCTGCTGGAAGGCCGGGAGTTGCTGCAGAACAAGTCCTGGAAAGAGGCTTTGCTGGCTGCCGTTATCATTGCTGTCAGCATGGTATACGGGCTGGATTACCTGCGCAATGGCATGAACCTGCCCCATCCGGGCCACCTATTTGAAAGGCTGATGCCCCTGGTAGATGCTTATAACGCTTTCTTTAAACTGCCCACATAAACGGTTGCAGGAGGGATGCCGCATGGACAACCGCATATCATCCCAGCAGATGGCTTTCTTATTGTTTTTTGTATTACTGGGCACCTCGCTGATTTACGTTCCCGAGTCCGATGCAGGGCGCAACGCCTGGATTTCTACAATTTTGGCGGCCCTGGTGGGATTTTCCCTTTTAGCCGTTATGCTGCGCCTGCAGCTAATGTTTCCGGGGATCAGTATCTTTAAGATAGCCGAACTAAGCCTGGGCCGCATCCCCGGCAAGATATTGAACGGAGTTTTCCTGTATGTGATTTTCGTCATTGCCCTTCTTTCCCTTGGGGATCTGGTTACCATGCTGCGCCAGCTGTTTCCCTATGCTCCCCAATTTTCCCTGCGTACTATTATCATATTGACAGTGGCTTACTGCTTGTATAAAGGCGTGACTAATGTGGCCCGCCTGACCGAAGCGGCCCTGGGATATACCCTGCTCTTTATAGCCATTGGTTTTTTAGTCCCTGCCAATATGGTGGACTTGTCCAACCTGCAGCCGGTGCTCAGCGATTGGCGAACCATGTTGGGTGCCATTGCTTATGGAGCAAATTGGCCTTATGCCCAAATAGCTGTACTGGTACTCCTGCTGCCCATGGTCACTGACCTGCAGAAAGGCTACCCCAAGCTGGTAACCTGGTATATCATAGCCACCGTGATCCTGACCCTGCGTACCTTATTGGTTCTGGCGGTCCTGGGGCCGGAACTGACCTTGATCAACGCCTTTCCTCTATACCGGGTCTTTCGCCTGGCCGAGGTGCAGACCTTCCAGCGCATTGAACTGTTCTTCTTCGCCATGTGGTTTACCACCGGCTTTATGCAGTTATTAATCTACTACCTGGGCTTCGTTGTGGGATTACAAGATCTGTTTGGCTTGAAAAACTACCGGAGTATGATTTTGCCCGCGGGTTTACTGATAGTAATCATGTCCATATACACAATCTCTTCCGAAATGTATTTTTTGCAGGTTCTGACTCCGGCGTCCATTCCTCATGATCTGCCCGTCAACCTGTTCTACCCCTTTACTGTACTAGTAGCTGCATCCATCGGCTATAAAAAGGTTAAGGGCAAATTAGGGACGCCTCCCTCCTCAAATACTGCTGAGCAGTCCATGTAATTCCATCAGGGAACCCCGCTCTATATTGAGGCGCACGGTATGGTCGTTTATGCGGCGGAACTTCATGCCCCGCATGCGCTGGTGCAAGTCAGCCGGCAGTTTTCCGGCTACCTGGATCTCCACTTCCCGGCCCTTGCGGCGCAGCATCTTGATATCTTTCGACTTGGCCATGATCCGCAAGGTAGCGATCTCCAGGAAATTCTGCACCGGCTCGGGCACCGGTCCAAAGCGGTCCACCAGTTCCTGGCGTATTTCCTCCACCTCCTGCATATCGGCAGCTAAAAGGAGGCGGCGATAAACCCGCATTTTGGTGCCGGAATCGGGAATATATTCATCGGGTATATACAGGTCCACATCCATATCCAACTGGGGACTGAACTGGGGCTGGACTTCCTGACCCTTCAGGCGGGAAGTTTCCTCCTCCAGCATACGGCAGTACAAATCAAAGCCCACCGCCGAGATGAAGCCATGCTGCTCCGGTCCCAGAATATTACCGGCTCCGCGGATTTCCAGATCCCGCAGGGCGATTTTCATACCGGACCCCAGGTCGCTGAATTCCCGGATAGCATTGAGGCGTTTTTGGGCGGTCTCGGACAGAACCCGGTCCCGGCGGTAAGTGAGATAAGCATAAGCCAGACGGGATGAGCGCCCTACCCGGCCCCGCAGCTGGTACAGCTGGGCCAGGCCCAGCTTATCGGCTTCGTCAATAATAATGGTATTGACATTAGGCATATCCAGTCCCGATTCAATAATGGTAGTGCAGAGAAAAACGTCAAATTCGCCTCGCAGGAAGCTTATCATTACCCGGGACAGCTGGTCTTCTTTCATGCGCCCGTGGCCCATGGCTATCCTGACTTCGGGAACCAGGTTTTCCAATTCCCTTTTAACCCGCTCCATATCTTCGATGCGGTTGTGGACAAAAAACACCTGCCCGCCCCTCTCCACCTCGTTCATGATGGCATCGCGGATTATCTCCTCATTGTACTCCATAACATAAGTGGTGATAGGATACCTTTCCGGAGGCGGGGTTTCGATAACGCTCATATCTCGCAAGCCAGTTAAAGCCATATGCAGGCTGCGGGGAATGGGAGTGGCGGAAAGGCTCAAAACATCCACCAATTCTTTGAGGGCTTTGATTTTTTCCTTTTGGGCCACGCCGAAACGGTGCTCCTCATCAATTATCAGCAGTCCCAGATCCTTGAAACTTACATCCTTGGACAGGAGGCGGTGGGTGCCAATGATGATATCCACCACCCCTTTGCGCAAGTCCTCCAAAACTTTTTTCTGCTGCCCCGGAGTACGGAACCGGCTCAAAACTTCAATAGTGGCCGGAAACTCCTTGAATCTTTCCTGAAAGGACAGGTAATGCTGTTCGGCTAAAACGGTGGTAGGTACCAGCATGGCTACCTGTTTGCCGTCCATAACCGCTTTGAAGGCGGCCCGCATAGCCACCTCCGTTTTGCCGTAGCCCACGTCACCGCAAATCAGCCGGTCCATGGGACGGCGGGATTCCATATCCCGTTTAACGTCACGGATAGCCTTTAATTGATCAGGAGTTTCCTGGTAAGGAAAGGCTTCTTCAAACTGGGCCTGCCAGGGAGTATCGGGTCCGAAAGCATATCCTTCCCGGGCCTGGCGGGCGGCATATAGTTTGAGCAGTTCTTCGGCCATATCCTTAATGGACTGGGATACCTTGCGCTTGGTCCTCTCCCATTCACTGCCCCCTAGCTTGCTCAGGCGAGGTTCCCGGTCTTCTACCAAGTTGTAGCGATAAAGGGCGTCCAGTTTGTCCAAAGGAAGGTACAATTTGTCGGTACCGGCGTACTGCAGCAGTATATATTCACGGGTGACCCCGTCGGTTTCCACCCGGGTAACCCCCCGAAAAATACCTACTCCGTAGTTTTCATGGACTACATAGTCCCCCAGTTTCAAGTCCTCCACCAGGAGGCGTTCTTCCGGGGCCCGCCTGCGCCGGGCCGTGCGGTGGCCGGTCTTTTTGCCCCAGATATCCTGCTCGCTGACCAGGGCCACTTGCAAAGTGGAACTTACAAAGCCCTTGTCCAGCTCTCCATCTAAAAATTGGACTCCGGTGATATGCTGTTCCACCAGCTCTTTCTGGAGCTGTTCTCTTGCTGCCCGGCCCCGGGCCATAATATATACGGTGTAATCCTTTTTCATCCACTCCTGGATGCGGCTGTACAAAGTGGATAGTTGGCTGAAAAAAGGCTCCATCTCCTGCTGGGCCACATGGTCCATCAAACTTACCCGGGCTTGGGGTATGTTGCCGGGAAAATAAGAATGGTACAGGAGGGTACGGGACCGCAGCACCTCAGTTAATTTCTCCAGGGTGAGAGTGTCCAGCTCATGAACGTTCTTTTCTTCCCGGCGGGCTTCCCGGATAGCGGCCTGATAGCGTTTGCAAACCCGCTCATACTGCCGGGTGAATTCTCGGGGTTCATCAAAGAAGACCCAGCTGTCCTCAGGAAGGTAATCCATCAGGGTAGCTGTCAGATCGGTTCCAAACAGTTCATCGGCAGGAGTAATGGTTATGTGTTCCTCAGCGCCGGTGGAGCGCTGGGTTTCCACCTGAAAACGGCGCAGGGACTCGATGGTGTCCCCAAACAGGTCAATGCGGCAGGGGTTTTGATCCCCGACGGGGAAAACATCCAGCAATCCTCCCCGCACCGCAAATTCCCCGGGCCGGGTGATAGTATCGGCTCGCTGGTAACCGCTCTGGACCAGCTGTTCCAGCAACAGCCGCAGGGGTTTATCCTGGCCAACCTGCAAATGAATGGTTTCCTCCTGCATTTGCCGGGGAGATTTCAAGGGGAACATAAAGGCTGCCGGCGTGGCTATTATCACCCTCAGTTGCCGGGGGCGCCACAGGCAATCCCTTAAGGTAAGTATGCGGCCTTCTTCCACCCGGCTATAGTTTTCTTTTATAAAAACTAGTTCCCGGCCTAAAAACAGCAGGATGCGCTCGGGGGGCAAAAAAGCCCGCAGTTCCTTGGCCAAGTCATAAGCTTTTTCCTCACTGGGAACCAGGCACAGCACTTTACGGTTCAGTTGGCGTGCCAGGATCTGCAGCAGATAGGTGCGGGCCGATCCGGACAGACCAGTTAGCAATATATTTTCTTTACGGTTAAGGGTCTCAACCAGCTGATTAATCCAGGTATGGTTCAAAGCTACCTCCCCATGACAAAAGGTGGACGTTGATGCAACCCCCACTTTTTCTGGATCTATGTAACTAGGTCATAAATTAATTATAGAAAAACTTTTGCGAGCGTAAAGGCATTTCAGCGAAGCCCATTTCCAGTGAGCATTCTTCACACATGCCCCTCATTTCCGTACTGCCCTCGTCGTAACCATCTACCTCTGTGGTGTCAAACACCTGCTGGCAGATTTCACAAACATGATATATTTTCATGATCAGCCAGCCCCCTTTCCCTTTTTATTCATAGTTTCCCAGGGAAACTGGCAACTATACGCAACATTTTAATTCAATTGTACTCATTCATAGCCTTATCTATGCCATGGTTCAGCCAGCATTCCACTGCATCGGCTGCCCGGCTTATGGCCTTTTGAATGAGGGGCTTTTCCTCGGGAGAAAAGCGGCCTAAAACCCAATCTACCGCTTCCCCCGGCGGCCTGCCTATACCAATGCGGATACGGGCAAAATCCTGGGTACCCAGGTTTTCCACCAAGGAATTCATCCCCCGGTGTCCTCCGGTTCCTCCCTTAGAGCGGATACGCAGGCTGCCCACCGGTAAATCCATGTCATCGTATATTACTATCAGGTCCTGCAAATCGATCTTGTAATAAGAAACAAAAGCCCTTACAGCCCGGCCGCTGAGGTTCATGTAAGTCAAGGGCTTTAACAGGCACACTTTTTCCTGGTTGATCTGAAAATGGGCAATGATGGCATCAAAGCGGCTTTCTTCCCTCTGGACCGGATGGCGGCGGGCCAATTCCTCTAGAGTCTCAAATCCCACGTTATGCCGGGTATCCTTGTAACGAGGCCCCGGATTTCCCAGTCCCACTATAACTTTCATTGGCAAATTGCTCCTCTGGTCTTTGATAGAAAAAACCCCGGACAGCCGGGGTATAAACCTTCCCATATAATTCTTCATCTCTCTGGGTTGAAAATTAACATCTATTCGGCATCCTTAGCGCCAGTCTCAGCCTCTCCCTGGCTCTCTTCACTGACCTCAGCCGTCTCGTCAGCGGAAGCTCTATGAGAACCTAATACCAAAGCCACTACCGCTTCGGGATCGCTGAGTTTTTGAACGGTGGGCGGGACTTCCAGATCAGCTATGGTAATCTTGTCACCCACCCGCAAATGGGACACGTCACAGCGGATAGATTCAGGAAGGTCTGCCGCCAGGCAGGAAACCTCCACTTCCTTGGCTCCTAGTTGGAGAATTCCTCCTCGTTTAACTACTTCTTCCTCACCCACTATCAGTATGGGTACCAGGCTGGTGATTTCCTCGGTCATGCTCACGGCCAGAAAATCTACATGAATTACATCCTTGTTCACCGGGTGCCTCTGAACTTCACGCACCAGAGTCATCACGGGCTGAGGTTCCCCTTCTATTTCCAGGTTGAACAGTCCCCCGTAACCGGAGTGGCTGAATATCCGGTTGACCGTCTTGCCCTCTACAGCAATAGTGAGGGCTGGTTCTCCCTTGCCGTATACCACTCCAGGTATCATCTGGGTGCGTCTTAATTGGTTCAGATAACCTTTGCTTCCGAGTTCCCGCTTCACTCCTTTGAGGGTATGTGCTGATGCCATGGAAATCACTCCCTTTTTTATAGCTAAACTTGGCTAAGCACACTTTCGTTTAATTATAGCAACCAAAAACCAGTATGTCCAAAATCCGGCTATGCTTCAAACAATTTGCTCACCGACAGGTCTTCGTGGATTCTTAAGATTGCTTCACCCACCAGGGGAGCTATTGACAAAACGGTCATGTTGGGAAGGCGCTTGTCCTCGGCAGTGGGAATAGTATTGGTTATTACTATCTCCTGGAAGGGAGCCTTGGCCAGCCTATCCAGGGCTGGTCCGGAGAAAACCGGGTGGGTGCAGCACCCATACACCTCTTTGGCCCCTTTGTCCAGCATAACCTCGGCAGCAGTGCAGATGGTGCCGGCGGTATCGATGATATCATCGATTATTATAACTGACTTGCCCTGGACATCACCGATAACGTTCATGACTTCAGAAACGTTGGGAGCCGGACGCCTTTTGTCGATTATGGCTATGGGAACCCCCAGTTTGGCGGCCAAATCCCGTGCCCGGGTAACCCCGCCCACATCAGGCGACAGGACTACTGCATTGTCCGTCAGTCCTTTGGTGCGGAAATATTCAGCAATAGTCGGTACTCCCGGCAGGTGATCCACCGGAATATCGAAAAACCCCTGGATCTGATTGGCATGAAGGTCTACTGCAACTACCCGCTGGGCGCCCGCTTCCACGATTAAGTTGGCTACCAACTTGGCGGTTATCGGGTCGCGGGCCCGAGTTTTCCGATCCTGCCGGCCATATCCGTAATAGGGAATTACCGCATTGATGCGCGAAGCTGAAGCCCGGCGGAAAGCATCAATCATTACCAATAATTCCATCAGGTTTTCGTTCACCGGGGGACAGGTAGGCTGTACCACAAATACATCTACCCCGCGAACACTTTCATGAATGCCGCAGTTGATCTCTCCGTCAGAAAAACGGGTTACCTGAGCATTCCCCACCGGAATTCCCAGGTAGTTAGCAATTTCCTCGGCCAATGCAGGATTGGCATTGCCAGTAAACAGTTTCATCCTCCATCGGGACGCTTTCATGCCAAAACCTCCTAATGATCGTGTTTC
Source organism: Syntrophomonas sp. DTU018 (assembly GCA_001513155.1). Taxonomy (GTDB): domain Bacteria; phylum Bacillota; class Syntrophomonadia; order Syntrophomonadales; family Syntrophomonadaceae; genus DTU018. The sequence goes on along the minus strand of LFSR01000006.1, from coordinate 54,140 downwards.
TTTTTCCAGGGAACCACCCGCTGATCTGCCCTCTCTACTGCCAGGGAATTGGGTGGAACATCACGAGTTATAGTTGATCCCGCACCGGTAACTGATGCTTTTCCAATCCTGACCGGAGCCACCAGATTGGTGTTGCTGCCTATAAAGGCCTGGTCCTCCAGTATGGTCTGGTGCTTGCGCTGGCCGTCATAGTTGCAGGTGATGGTTCCTGCTCCTATGTTAACTTCCCGGCCCACAATAGCATCTCCCACATAACTGAGGTGCGGTATTTTGCTTCCCACTCCCACGGTGGACTGTTTAATCTCCACAAAGTCCCCTACTTTGACATGCTCCAGCAAAACAGTTCCCGGACGCAGGTAAGCATAAGGACCAATGGTACAGTCATCCCCTATTTCTGCCTCCTTCACCCGGGAGCTTTCTATAACAACCCTGTGGCCAATACGGCTGTCGTTTATATTGGTCCAGGGACCGATTTCACAGGCTTCTCCTATACTGGTTTTCCCCTGAATCAGGGTAAAAGGCCACACGATAGTGTCACAGCCGATGGTCACATCACTGTCTATAATAATTGTATCCGGCTCAATGAGGGTGACACCATCCCGCATGAGCTCAAGATTTTTGCGCTGGCGCAGGATCTTTTCCGCCTGGGCCAGCTGTATGCGGTCATTTACTCCATGGATTTCTTCCGGCTCAGCTGCCGGCACCACTTCTACCCGGCATCCTTCGGCCATTAGTATTTCCAGGGTATCGGTTAAATAGTATTCTCCCTGGGCGTTGAGGGGCTGCAGCTGCTGCAAGGCTTGGAAAACCTTGCCGGCCTGAAAGCAGTAAATACCCGAATTGATTTCCTTTACTTGCTTTTCTTCCGGAGTGGCATCTTTGTCTTCCACGATGCGTAAAAAGGAGCCTTTTTCGTCCCGCAACACCCGCCCGTAGCCGGCGGGATCATCCAGGAAAGTGGTAAGTACCGTGGCATGAGCCTGGCACTTTTGGTGATGTTCCAGCAGCAGCTGCAAGGTAGACGCCCTCAGCAAGGGCGTATCTCCGGCTAATACCAATACGGTGCTGTCCGGGTCAACCGCTCCTTGGGCTTGCTGCAGCGCATGTCCGGTTCCCAACTGCTGTTCCTGGACTACAAACTTCACCGGCTGGCCGGCAAAAATTTTCTGCACATGTTCCCGGCCATGCCCTACCACCAAGATTATATCTTCAATTCCTGCTGCTCGGACGGCATCCACTACATGGGCTACCAGCGGCTTGCCGGCGGCTTTATGCACTACTTTGGGCAGATGGGATTTCATCCGCACGCCTTTTCCTGCCGCTAAAATTACAGCAGTACATGACACTTTCTCCACCATCCTAAAAGATCAGAGTTTCTCTTACACTATATGATAATATGACAACCGTATTATAACCCTAACTTGACATTTTTTCATAATAAAAACATTTAAAAGGCCACTTCTTTTAAATGCTCCTGGGCCAGCAGCAGATCACTGGGTTTGTCCACATCCACGCCAATCTCTGCATAATCGGAAATTAGGGCTCGTCCTTTAATACCGGTCATCTGGTAAAAGCGGTGTTCCACCGCAGGAATAGTAAGCCTTCCCAGTAAATATTTGAACAGCAGTCCCGGACCAAATAACTTGGCCATGGCCAGAGGATTTTTGCGCCTCTCCACCAGCTTCTCGGCCAAATCCAGGCCTTTTTCGATGACGTCACTGCGGATTAAAAACAGGTTGCCGCCGGTAAAGGTCCCCTCTCTGAGCCGTACATAGGTGCGGCTGACTCCCGGGAATTTGGCCTCATTTACCTCTTTGCTGGTAACCGGATAGCAAAAATCCGCTCCCATCTGAGCACAGCGGGTAATAAAATCTTCAATGGCCTCCCTGGTTATAAAAGGAATATCGGTAGGCAGAATCAGCACCTGCTCACTGATACCCTTTTCCTGCAGCAGTTTAACCGCTGCGGCGAAACTCTCTACTGCATTGCTGCCCCCATTTACAAAGTAAAGATTTTCTTCCCGGCTGAAAATGTTGCGCAGGGCCTCCACCGGTCCGCTGATAACGATCTTGCCAATCATCGGGCTGGCCGCCAGAGCCTGATAGACATAATATATCATGGGGTATTTGCCAATGAGTATTAAAGCTTCATTATCATAGGGGGCAATTTTTTTTAATTCGCTGCTGCTCTCTCCGCCAGCCAGAATGACTGCATCATATAACATTAGCGTAATACCTCCATCACTCGGACAGGGGGAGCCCATCCTTTTTAATCGCTTCAATGATACTGTTTTCCGCGTTTTCTATGTGCTCACGGGCCACCTGCTGGGCAATCTGGGAATCCCGGGATTGTATAGCCTCCACAATGCTGCGGTGCTCTTCCAAGGACCGCTGCATGCGCCCGGGGTAAGCCAGGGAAGTGGTGCGATAACGCTGAATCTGTTCCCGCAGATTACTGATTATACTGGTCAGGCGCTGGTTCCGGCTGGCTTTGTAAATAGCTTCATGGAACATGGTATCTACCTTTATCAATTTCTCCATATCCTGATTGGCTATAGCTTCAGCTTTTTCCGCCACCAGCCGTTCCATTTCCTCCAGTTCTTCATCGGTGATTCTCTCCGCCGCCAGCCCGGCAGCCAATGCTTCCAGGGCGGCTCTGATTTCAAAGACATCGGCGATATCCTTAAAGGAAATGTCAGCCACGTAAGCACCTTTGCGGGGCACCATTACGATGAACCCCTCCAGTTCCAGCTTGCGCAGGGCTTCTCTTACGGGAGTACGGGATACTCCCAGCTCTTCTGCCAATTGAATTTCCATAAGCCTTTCCCGGGGTTTCAGGGTTCCGTTGATTATGGCTTCCCGGATTGCATCCAGAACCAATTCCCGCAACGGTTTATAGGACTCCAGGTTTACCGGTTGAAGGCGTCTCTCTTCCATTAGGATTTCCTCCCATCATAAGATGTCACTAAAAAAATCTCTTCTTCGCAGGGCTGGATGGCCTGCCAGGCCTGCTCTGCCCCTGCCCGGTCCAGGAAAAGGCCAAACACCGTAGGCCCGCTTCCTGACATGAGAGCTTTGAGAGCTCCCAGTTTAATTAGACGTTTTTTTATCTCATCAATCTCCTGATAAAGAGCTGCGGTCACTGTTTCCAGTACATTTTCCATGGCCCGGCTTATACCTATCATATCACAGCGATGCCATCCCTCCAAAAAAGCTCTGGTATCAGGACGATTGCTCACCTTCCCCATGTCAAAACGACGGTAAACCTCAGCGGTGGACACAGAAAATTTTGGCTTAACCAGCAAAAGGTGAAGCTGCCAATGAGAAGATAAGGGCTCCAATATCTCTCCCCGGCCGCGCGCCAGGGCGGTTCCCCCCTGCAGGCAGAAAGGCACGTCTGATCCAATTTTTGCTCCCATAGTCATTAATTGTGGCAGTGATAAATTCAGCTTATAGAGGGCGTTGATTCCCTTCAGTACGGCAGCGGCATCAGTGCTGCCCCCGGCTAAACCTGCTCCCAAGGGAATGTTCTTTTCTATGTGGATGGAAACTCCACCCCGGTCCGGGTATTCTTCCAGGATGGTCTGAGCTGCTTTGTAGGCCAGATTCATTTCGCCGGCAGGTAAATCGGCACAATCACTGCTGATAGCTATGCCCTCAGGTATGGCAGTGATGGTGAGGCGATCCACCAGATTAATCTGGTGCATGACGGTTTCCAATTCGTGATATCCATCGTCACGCTTCCCTTTTACATCCAGGGTGAGATTAACCTTGGCAGGGGCCTCTACTACTAATTGATGGATCATTAAGTGTCCTCCCTTTTGCTGTTATTAATTATAACGAGGAGAACAAAAAAAGGGAACGGACAAACCCGTTCCCGCAAGAGGGGGGACTGAGTGTCGGAATGGGATTAAGGCCGGTCATCACCAGGTGTTTCCTGAGATGGATCATAAAGACGGCTGATACGGGCTCCCTGGGGCAAAAGCTCCAGGCATTTCAGGGTGATCTTAGGGTTCTCAACACTTCCCAGGCTGAGACCCTCATCGGAAGAGGAGACCATACATAAAGGCGGAAAAAGCACACACCACCAGTTTTGACCCTGGCCCTGGCCAAGCACCACCCGGACAGCGTCATATTTCCCCTGGGGCAATACCAGGTTTCCGTAGGCTTTGGTGGGAAACTGGTACTCTCCTATTTCCACCTGAACAGGATAGCTGTAACCCCACTCAGCCACCACTTGGCGAGCAGTCTCTTCTATAACTGCTTTGTTCCGGATGGCCCGTTCCCAGGCTTCCTGCTTGCTGTCCGCCGTGCTGAATTCAGCTTGCATCACTTTCACAATCTGGTTCTTTACTTCCATTTTTAAGGCCTGATCAGCCAGGCTGTCGCTGTTGGCAATTACATGGAGCCGCAGGACACTGTCCTGCAGCGGTATTTGCTGCTGTTGGTTCCACCAAAAACCACCCATCATCAAGGATACCAGTAAAATAATGCCAAGCCATTTTTTCATTGCATTTCCCCCCTCTATGCAGTAAGTATTTCCATATGGTCAGATTTTTAACCGCGATAAGTAAATCAGCATGGGTACGAAAAATATGTTTTATGGAGAAATGCCGTAAAAACGGGCTTTCAAGCATTGACTTTGATTGTGAAAGTGATTACAATTGCATTAAGAAGGATTTGCTGTGGCTTTTCCCCACAGGCAAGTTCAACCACATACACTTTCCAAATTCCCCCCCCCCGGGAATAGGAGACATCACCAGGCCATGATGGTGGTGTCTCGCCTTTCCGGGACTTTTTTATTGTTGAGACCGGTTAAAGGGGGTTTATGCCAGTTCTTTGATTCTCTGCAGGGCTTCGATTATGCGGGACTTATCCACGGTGAGAGCAATGCGGAAATACCCTTCTCCGTACTGGCCATAGCCATTGCCGGGGGTAATTACAACCTTAGCCTTTTCCAAAATATACTCACAGTACTCAGCGGAAGTATAGCCAGGGGGTACTTTTACCCACATGTAAAAGCTGCCCTGGGGGGTTAGATAAGACCAGCCCAGCTGGCGCATTATTTCAATAGCTGCATCCCGCCGCTCCTGGTACATCTTCCTTAACTGTTCCACACTGTCCTGGGGTCCTTCCAAAGCAGCAATACCTGCATACTGAATAGCCTGAAAGACGCCGGAGTCCACATTGGACTTGAAGCGCCCCATTACTTCCACAGCCTCCCGGTTTCCTGCCATCCAGCCAATCCGCCAGCCAGTCATATTATAAGTCTTGGAAAGAGAGTGAAACTCCACTCCCACTTCCTTGGCTCCGGGGATCTGCAAAAAGCTGAGGGCTTGGCAACCGTCATAGGATATTTCAGAATATGCCGCATCGTGGCAGACCAGAATGTCATAGCTGCGAGCAAATTCCACCACTTTCTGGTAAAATTCCCGGTTGGCCACGGCTCCGGTGGGATTGTTGGGATAGTTGATAAACATCAGCTTGGCCTGTTTGGCTACGTGGTCGGGAATGTCTTCCAGTACCGGCAGGTATCTGTTTTCCTCCTTCAAGGGCATGAGATAAGGTGTGCCGCCGGCCAACTGGGTGCCGATCCCGTACACCGGATAACCGGGATCCGGAACCAGATTAATATCCCCTGGATCCAGATAAGCCATGGAAATATGAGCAATACCCTCTTTGGATCCCAGCAGAGATACCACCTCTGTGTAAGGGTCCAGATCCACCCCGAAGCGGTTTTTATACCAGCGGGCCACAGCTTCCCGGTAGCACAGCAAGCCTACGGAACTGGGATACTGGTGATTTTCCGGGTTTCTGCTGGCCTCAACCAAAGCGGCAATAATATGCTCCGGGGTAGGCTGATCAGGATCCCCGATTCCCAGGCTTATAACATCCCAGCCCTGCTGGCGGGCTTCTTCAATTTTTTTCTCTATCCGGGCAAAAAGATAAGGGGGTAAATTCTGCATGGCAGTACTTTCTTTCATTACTCCAGCCTCCTCTATTCAGGCTCATTAATAACACCCTGAAACACCTGGGTGGCAGTGCCGGTCATATACACATGATCATCATCTGGTTTCCATTCTATCCACAGGTCGCCGCCGGGCAGGTGAACCAGAGCCTGGCGGCCGGTTTTACCCAGCAGGTGACAGGCTACCAGGGCAGCGCAGGCTCCGGTGCCGCAGGCCAGGGTGATGCCGGCACCTCTTTCCCATACCCGGATCTTTATTTCCGCCGGGCTGAGTACCTGCACAAACTCTACATTGGTACCCGCCGGGAAATGGGAGTCCTTCTCCACCCTGGGTCCCCAAATTTCCAGAGGCACTTGATCCAGATCTTCCACGGGAATCACGGCATGGGGATTGCCCATGGAAACAGCGGTAATGTTGAAGCATTGATCTTCTATAGCTATAGCCAGATGGTTATGGTCTGTGTCTCCCCGGAGGGGAATGCGAGCCGGCTCCAGAACCGGCTGCCCCATATCCACCCTTACCTGAGGCGGTGAGCTCGAAACTATCTGAATCATCCGGGGCCCGGCCAGGGTCTGAACAGAAAACTCGTCCCTGGCAACCATCCCGCGGCGGCGGGCATATACAGCCACGCAGCGAATTCCGTTGCCGCACATTTCCGCTTCGGAACCATCCGCGTTGAAAATGCGCATAAATATATCCTGGCCTTGAGCTGGACCGGTAACCAGTATCCCGTCGGCTCCTATGCCGAAATGACGGTCACACCAGTTCTTGGCCAGGCTCTGAAAAACCGCGGCATCTTCAAAGGATTCAGCTTCCACCACGATAAAGTCATTGCCCAGCCCGTGCATTTTGGTAAAATTCATCTCTTTCTACCACCTCCTCTGTAATATGGTGCGGGTTATTGATAACTTATCTGTACGTCGCAGAAGGTAACAATATATGAAAAATCCTTTTGCCTGATCGAATTGTGACAGCAGGTTTACCTTTGCACCTGTTCTGTTGTCAGGATATAGTAACGGCTCGATGTGCGGGTCAGGGGGTACCGGGCTAAACAAACATCCTGTTTGATAGCCCTCTCGGGACATCCTGTCCCTCGCCCCCCTTCCCTCGCCCATCTGCGCCGACTATATCGGACTCCTGCACCAAGGTGCTCTGGCAAACCTACTGTCACAAAAACCACTGTAGGAAACGTTGAAATCTCCTGTTTCTCGCTCCCCTTTACAGTCCCAGTTTCAACCTGGGTTGTCACGGCTCGTCGTAAGGCACTCGCCTGGCTAATACTCCTGCTTTAGGCATGATTAGCTTACAAAACCGGTATACATGTGCTTATACAGCCTTTTGTTCACCGTGGTTATGCGGGTAAAGGGCTGGCTGAGTATTTTCTCGATATCATAGTCAAAGTATTCGGCATAACGCTGCAGGTAGTCCATGATGGGCTCCAGCTCATCTGCCTGCAAAACCTGGCAGGTGGTATTGGGAGCCAGGTGTTCATAGGGAACCTCGCCCCGCAGGTAAATGGCGCCGCTGTACATGCCCGTGCCGCACCAGGGTCCTACCAGGGGGCGGTTGTCATCATTCAGTCCCAGGATTATTATGGTGCCCCCGGCCATATATTCACCGGTGAAAGCCCCGGCCCGGCCGCCTACTACAATCACCGGTTGTTTCTGCAAGTAGGCTTTCATGTGAATCCCCAGCCGGTAACCGGCATTGTCCCGGATATACAGGGCCCCGCCCCGCATGCCGTAACCGGCAATATCTCCTACTCGTCCATGGACTACAATCAAACCCTCGCTCATGGTATTGCCAACTCCTTCCTGGCCGTTCCCATAGAGGACTATGTGCGGTCCCTCAGCGAAGGCTCCCAGGTTATTGCCGGCGGTTCCCCTCAGGATTAATTTCTTGCGGTTCTTCCAGCCACAGCCCAGATAGCGCTGGCCGTTTACATGCACCACTTCTATTTCCGGTTCATTGACATTGGCCAGGACTTCCAGCAGCGCCGCCTGATCATATTGCCCTGCATCTATAACTGTCATTATCCGCCACCTCCTTTATGGCCTCCCAGTACATAGGGGGCAGGCGGTTTAAACCCGGCTGGCTGATGAACTCCTGCCATAAGGAGTCCTGAATCTCCATCTGCTTTTCGATTAAGCTGGTCAAGGGTCCGGTTACCTGGGGCATATTCAAGGCTATATAGCGTACCAGCCGGCCGCTTTCGGTAACCAGTTCCAAATAGTGGTTCCCCTGCTGCCACAGCCAGGTCTGGCCGGGAATCTGGGGGCTTCCCGCTCCTATAATATTCATGCCCAGTACGTGCACCGAATTTATTAACAGGCCTCCCGGATAGGAACAAGCAGCACCGGCCATATTCTGCCCTGCCAGGAAGCCCTCCCGGTGGGCTAAAGGCAGGAGAGCCATCACGGCGGGATAACCGGTTAGAATATCGTTGGTTTCTATAACATCTCCTGCTGCGAATATGTTGGCATCGGAAGTACGCAGGTGGCTGTCAACCAATACCCCTTGATTTACCGCCAGCCCGCAGTCAGCGGCCAAAGAAAGATTGGGCCTGGTGCCAATGGCTACAATGACCAGCTGGGCGGTTAATCTCCTGCCATCAGCCAGTTCCACACCATTGTCTCCATTAATCCGGGTGACTTCCTGGCCGGTTATTATCTCTATTCCTTTATCCTGCAGGTGTTCCTTTACTAACTCGGCACTGGTTCTGCTCAGCAAGCGGGGCAGGATCTGGGTTTGTTTTTCAATGATGGTCACCTGCATGCCCCGCTGGTACAGAGCTTCTGCGGCTTTAATGCCGATCAGCCCGCTTCCCATTACTACCGCTCTCTGGCCGGGTGTTACCAGCAGGTCTAACTGCTCGGCATCCTGCCAGGTGTAGAGAGTCTTTACACAGCCATTCTGCCTTATTCCGGGAATTTCCGGAATAATGGGACTGGCACCGGTAGCCAGCAGCAACCGGTCATACCCTACTACCAGACCGGATTGCAATATAACCTGCCGGGTCTGATTATCAATTTTAACCGCCCGGTCAGGAATTACCGTTACCCCCTGCTGGTGAAAAAAAGCCGGGGGGCGATAGTGCATCTGTTCTGCTTTTCTTTTTCCCGCCAGGTAATAGGTAATTAAAGGCCGGCTGTAGGAACCTCGCTGTTCACCGTCAATTATGGCGATGGGGCTTTCCCTGTCCCGGCTGCGAATACCTTCAACCGCTCCTGCTGCGGCAATACCGTTACCGATTATTACGTACTTCATGCTGTCTCCCCCTCATTAACCAGCCGTAAAGCCCCATTGGGGCAGGCTGCGACACAGGCGGGCTGTCCGGGGCGCTCCCGGCACAGGTCACATTTAAGCACCGCCTGTTCTCCGGGAAAAATATGCCCGTAAGGACACACCATTATGCAGGTATAGCAAGATACGCAGATCTCTTCGTCTATATAAACCACGCCCCGGTCATACTGCTGCAAAGCCCCGGTAATGCAGGCGTTTACACAGGGAGCGTCGGGACAGTGCTGGCAGGTATTCAGCCAGGACTGATCCTGGTGAAAAATCAAATCAGCCCGGGGCCGGGGAGTACCTCTTTTGTAAGCTTTCAATATGTTGCCGTTATAGCCGTCGTGCCCGGCGGCACAGTGAATACGACATAAACCGCAGCCCAGACAGTATTCCGAATAACTTACTACTTTCAAACCTGTCCCCCCCCTACTCTCCGGCAGCCAGCACGCCGAGCAGTTCCAGCTCGTGCCGTTCCAGCCCTACTCCCCGGAGCATAAGTCGGTTGCCCCGCAGGCTGTCCACCGAGTTTATTCCCATGCCGCCCATCATCTCTTTTATCTCATGGGCCCAGGCCTGCAGCAGGTTAGCGGCCATTTCCGCACCCAGGCGGGGGTTCAGGCGCTTGCTCAACCGGGCATCGGTGGTAGCAATACCCCAGTTGCAGCGGCCGGTAAAGCAGCACTGGCACATATGACAGCCCAGGGCAATCAAAGCGGCGGTGCCGATATATACGGCATCTGCTCCCAGAATAATGGCCTTGATTACATCGGCACTGCTGCGGATGCCCCCGGAAGCTACCAGGGAAGCCCGCTGGCGAATTCCTTCGTCCAGCAAGCGCTGGTGTACCTGGGCCAGGGCTACTTCTATAGGAATGCCGGTGTTGTCCCGGATACGCAAAGGTGCGGCTCCGGTGGCTCCCCGGAATCCGTCAATAACCACAATGTCTGCTCCCGCTCTGACAATACCCGAGGCAATGGCGGCAATATTATGCACCGCCGCTACCTTGACGGAGATGGGCTTGGTATAGCGGGTAGCCACCTTGAGGGTTTCTACCAGCTGGGCCAGGTCCTCTATGGAATAAATGTCATGGTGGGGAGCCGGGGAGATGGCATCGGACCAGGTTGGAATCATACGGGTCCGGGCTACATCCGGAGTCACCTTTTCTCCCGGCAGGTGCCCGCCTATACCGGGCTTGGCACCCTGACCGATTTTTATCTCTACTGCCGCGGCTGCCCCCAAATAGTCCGGGTTCACGCCGAATCTTCCCGAAGCCACCTGGACTATGGTGTGAGGGGCGAATTCCCGCAGATCGGCATGGAGCCCGCCTTCCCCCGTATTCCACATGGTTCCCGCTTCCCGGGCAGCCATGGCCAGGGAGTTCTGCACATTGAGGCTGACTGCGCCATAGGACATGGCGGCAAACATTACCGGGACCTTTAACTTCAGCTGGGGTTTCTCCCGGTCCGGTACCTCCACATCCTTATTGCCCAGGTAAGTGGTCAGTTCCATAGGTTCCCGCAGAGGATCGATGGAAGGATTGGTAACCTGGCTGGCATTAAGCAGCAGGTGATCAAAGTAACACCGGTAACGCCGGGGATTGCCCATGCCGGTAAGGAGCACTCCGCCGGTTTGGGCCTGGGCATAGATTTCCCGGATATGGGAAGGCGACCAGTACTGGTTGCCGCGAAACTGCATAGGAAATTCTGTAATACTCAAGGCATGGGTGGGGCATAGCACTCCACAGCGCTGGCAGCCTACGCAGCGGTCTTCATCCACCCACATCCAGCCATCTTCATCCATATGGTGAACTTCATTAATGCATTGATTTATACATACTCCGCAGCCTATGCAACGCTCCGTATCCCGCTGCACGGCAAAGGCCGGAGTCAACATCTTCATGGTCATGACGGTTCTCCTCCAGCTTTAGGCTGACCTGCTCTGCTGATCCGGCATAGCGATCAGTCCTTCCTTATCCTTTAACAACCCGACTACCGGTTCTCCTCCCCCGGGAGTCCATACTTTCTCTACCACAGGCGCAACTACCCGGATGGCTGACTCTTCACTGGCCACATACAGGTAACTGCCCCGGGTAGCTGCAACAAGAGGCCGCAGTTTGATGCGGTCATTAACAGCCACCAGGCCATGGTCAGTAGCCACTATGATGGAAAAGGGCCCGTTCAAAAGCAGGGCTCCGTACTGGCGCCGCAGGCGAGCCTGGGCTTCCTTCTGGATGGTGGTCCAGAAAGGCGCAGCAATCACATCCAGAGTCTCCTCCAAAGTCAGCTGCTGTTTGCGCATCAAAAAATCAAAGGTGTAGGCAATTACCTCGGTATCAGTCTGCAAGGAACACCTGTACCCGTACATCTCCAGGAAACGGCGGTTGGTACTGTAGGAGGAAATCTCCCCGTTATGCACCACCGACCAGTTGAGTAGGGTGAAGGGATGGGCACCGCCCCACCACCCTGGGGTATTGGTGGGAAAGCGCCCATGAGCGGTCCACAGGTAAGCATGGTACTCCTCCAGGCGGAAGAACTCACCGATGTCCTCGGGATACCCTACTCCCTTGAAAGCCCCCATGTTTTTGCCGCTGGAAGCCACAAAAGCTCCCCGCACGCAGTCATTTATCCACATCACCGCTTTGAAGATAAAATCGTCCTCGCTGAGATGACTGACCATCAGCTTTTCTTCCCGGGGCGTAACGAAATACCGCCAGATCAGGGGAGCGTCAACAATCCTGCGCAGAGGCCGCAGGGGCAGCATCTCGTTAACCACTATGCGGAAATTCTGGTTCAGATAGTTTTCTGTCAGCTGCCGGGCGGTTTCATCATCATAGTAAATATGCAAAGCGAAATAATCCTTATATTCCTGGTAAATTCCATAGGCAGCAAAGCCCCCTCCCAGCCCGTTGGAGCGCTGGTGCATATTGGCAATACTGGCTATGATAGCACTGCCATCAAAGCGTTCCCCCTGGCGGTTGATTATACCCGCAATTGCGCAACCGCTGGGTATCCTGATCTCTCCCTCACGCCGCAGCATTGATAATCCCTCCCCCGGTTTAAGTTTAGAACTTGCGCAGGTACTCCTTGATTTCCCAGGGATGAACTTCCCGGCAGTACCGCTCCCATTCAGCCCATTTGACTTCCGTAAACTTCTTGTAAATATGGGGGCCCAGGGCGTCTTTAATCAGTTGATCCTCTTCCAGGCACTGCAGGGCTTCCGCCAGGGAACCAGGCAGGCTGGGAATCCCCAGGCGATCCCGCTCCTCTTGAGTCATGTGATATATATTGGAATTCACTGGGGCAGGCGGCTCAATCTGGTTCTTTACTCCGTCCAGACCGGCAGCCAGCATTACGGCCATGGCCAGGTAAGGATTGCAGCTGGGGTCAGGATGCCGCACTTCTATACGGGTGGAAGCACCCCGCTTGGCGGGAACCCGGATCAAGCAACTGCGGTTTTGTTCCGACCAGGCTACATACACCGGAGCCTCATAGCCGGGTACCAGGCGCTTGTAAGAGTTCACCGTGGGATTGGTAACCGCAGTTAGTGCCCGGGCATGCTTGATAATACCGCCCATATACCAGCGGGCTATCTGACTGAGCTGGTCAGGAGTATGGGGATCATAGAACAGGTTGGTCCCGTCCAGGCTAGCCAGGGACTGGTGGGTGTGCATGCCGGATCCGTTAATGCCTACAATGGGTTTGGGCATAAAGGTGGCATGCAGGCCATGGCGCTGGGCTATGGTGCGGACCACCAGCTTGAAGGTAACGATGTCGTCGGCTACCCGCAAGGCCGGGCCGTATTTGAAATCTATTTCGTGCTGGCCGGGGGCCACCTCATGATGGGAAGCTTCGATCTCAAAGCCCATATCTTCCAGGGTGCATACCATATCCCGGCGGGCATCTTCTCCCAGATCCACGGGAGCCAGGTCAAAATAACCCGCTTCATCATGGGTGTGAATTACCGGAACCCCCTCTTCATTGAGGTTGAATAAGAAGAATTCGCATTCGGGGCCGGCGTTCATGATGAAGCCCATCTCTTCCGCCTGTTTGATTATTCTCTTAAGATTACTGCGGGGATCCCCGATAAAGGGTTCCTTGGCCGGGGTGTACACATCGCATATCATCCGGGCCACGGCTCCGCTGGAAGGACGCCAGGGCATAATAGCAAAGGTATCCGGATCGGGAATCAGATACATATCTGATTCTTCAATGCGGGCAAACCCTTCAATGGATGACCCGTCAAACATCAGATCTCCCTCTAAAGCCTTTTCCACCTGACTGGCGGGAATGGCAACGTTCTTCAGCACTCCATTGACATCGGTAAATTGCAAGCGGACAAACCGCACTCCATGAGTCTTGACTTTTTCTAAAACTTCCATTTTCTTGGCCTCTGTCATAGGTCATTCCTCCTCTTTCTTTGGCAATCCCCGGGTCTTCCCCAATTTCTGCAAAATCATCGTCGCCATTTGCCGGGCGGTAATACCCTGGTTCATAGCTTCTTTTTGTATATAGCGGTGAGCCTGTTCTTCCGTCCATCCCTGGATATCCATCAGTATTCCCTTGGCTCTGTCCACAAGAATTCTGGTTTCCAGCTTGTTTTCCAGGTGGCTGATCCGCTGCCGCAATTCTTCTTCCCGGCGCCAGTTCCAGAGAGCGGATTTGACAGCCGGTATCAGGTTTTCACTGCTGATGGGTTTGAGAATATAGGCAAACTGATGCTTGAAGTAGGCAACATCCGTGTCCGTTATCATCAGCACCGCAGCCAGCCGGTCCTGGTCTACGATTTCTGCCAGCTTGTAACCCTTGCCGCCGTCCAAACCGCTGTCGATAATAATCAGATCACAGTACAGGGAGCGCACTTTTCTCAGGGCCTGCCCGACACTGTCGGCTTCGGCGGTTACCTGGTAACCAGCCCGCTGCAGAATATTGTTCATCAGCTTTAACTCAGCTGGAATCACGCTGGCTAAAATAATCCTGTCTCTCAATCGCACCACCTGCCTTTACCTGCCACCCTATTTTGGGCATAAAAAAACGCCACAAGATATGGGTGCATCTGATGTGCCTTACATACCTGGGACGCCATTGTCCATATCACTATAGAATTATGCCTGAAAATAAAGGTCCTTATCTGTTACGCTGTCATTGTAAACTTGCTAACCCTACCATTACAATAGGTTTTGTACGGATATATTGTATACTTTCGGCCCCTGGTCAGCTGGCCTGGGCAGAGCCGCTCAGGTCGGTATTAACATAAGCAGCTTCCCCATGCAGGGATTGATCCAGTCCATACTCTTCCTCATCGGCGGAAACCCGCAGTTCGGTAAATCTGCTGATTACCTTCAGGATAATGTAGGTGCCCAGCCCCGCAAATACATAGGTGACTGCCACACCCAGGGCTTGCAGCATAAACTGGCCTGGATTTCCCGCCAGCCAGCCATCGAATCCGACGGGATTCACTGCGGTGGAAGCAAATATTCCGGTCAATAAGGCCCCTAATGTACCTCCTACTCCATGTATGCCAAAGGCATCCAGGGAATCGTCGTAGCCGAATTTTTCCTTCACCCTGCTGACCGCCAGGTAACAGAGAGGTCCTACCAGCAGGCCCATGACTACTGCACTTAGGGGACTGACGAATCCTGCTGCGGGAGTGATGCAAACCAGACCGGCAATGGCCCCGCTGGCGGCGCCAAATAAAGTAGGTTTACCGTGGAGAATCCATTCCATACCCACCCAGGAAAACACACCCGCTGCAGCACACAGGTTAGTAACCAGAAAAGCCTGAGCAGCGATGCCATCGGCTGCCAGCGCACTGCCGGCATTGAAACCAAACCAGCCAAACCACAGCAATCCGGCTCCCAGCATGGTCATGGGCAGGTGGTGGGGACGTATTACTTCCCGGTCCTTGCCCAGCCTTTTACCCAGCACCACCGCCGCCACCAGCCCGGAAACTCCGGAACTTATGTGTACTACGGTACCTCCGGCAAAATCCATAATACCCAGCTGGCCCATCCAGCCACCGCCCCAGACCCAGTGCGCCAGGGGGTCATAGATCAGGGTAGTCCACAAGAGGGTAAAGGCGACAAAAGCTGAAAACCTCATCCTTTCCGCAACTGATCCCGCTATCAGGGCGGCGGTGATCATGGCGAACATCAGCTGGAAAGCAGCAAAAGCTGCCTGAGGAATCCTTACCGTGTCCGATACCGGTTCCATACCTACTCCCTTGAGACCCAGGAAATTTAGGCCGCCGATAAGCGAACCATGATCCGGGCCAAAGGCTAAGGTATAACCCAGCAGCACCCACTGGACGGACACTACCGCCATAACCGCCAGGCACTGCATCAGTATGCTGAGTACGTTTTTGCTGCGCACCATCCCCCCATAAAACATGGCCAGGCCGGGAGTCATCAGCATTACCAGGGCGGCACAGAGCAATATGAAAGCGGTATCCCCTGGGTTCAGGGCAACTGCTTCCTCAGCGGCCAGGGCAGGTTCTGCAATTAACAGAGCGGATAACACTGCTCCTCCCACCGGCAAAAATATTGGCCTCATAACTAACCCTCCTTACAAGCAATAATCCTGACAGCCGGCTCAACCCGGCCGGTATTCTACAGGGCTGCATCGCCCCGTTCTCCAGTGCTGATGCGGATAACTTCTTCCACGGGATAAACAAAGATTTTGCCATCCCCGATGGCGCCGGTCCGGCAGGTGGTGATAATGGCATCTATGATGCGCTCTAACCAGTGGTCAGGGCATACTATCTCAACTTTCACCTTGGCAAACAGGTCAATGGATACTTCCTGACCCCGGTAGTAGTGCTTAATATCCTGCTGCAGGCCGCGGCCCATAACGTTGTAAACCGTTAACCCTCTGACTTCCATGTCATTCAGAACCTTTTTCAGTTCCTCCAGCTTGGTAGGGCGGATAACCGCCTCGATTTTTTTCATACCATCACCTCCTTTCAAAAAAAATGGCACCGGCATAACCCTGAGGTTATCCAGTGCCTTTACTGGTCTTTGCTTATTTATTTTGAAACCCAGGTTTAGGGAAAGACCGGGTTTCCTATCCGGTTGAAGCTATTTATCCGGCATGGCTCTGCAACTCCGCCCGTTCCTTGTATTTATAATCCTTCACCATCTGAATAAATTCATCCATCAGAAACCCGCTGTCCAGAGGTCCGGGAGCGGCCTCGGGATGAAATTGTACGGACATTATGGGCAGCACCTTGTGCCGCAGCCCTTCTACGGTACCATCATTGAGATTGCGGAAGGTCACTTCTACCGGCAAATTGGCCAGGGATTCCTCGTTTACCATGTAACCGTGGTTCTGGGAGGTAATATAGACCCGGCCGGTGCGCAAGTCCTTTACCGGCTGATTGGCCCCCCGGTGGCCAAATACCATTTTGCTGGTCTTGCCGCCCCAGGCCAGGGCAATCAGCTGATGTCCCAGGCAGATGCCCAGCATGGGCTTATATCCCATCAATTGACGAATAACCGGCAGGGCATAATCACAATCTTCCGGATTGCCCGGCCCATTGGAAAGTACGATGCCATCAGGCTCCAGGCCTTTGATTATTTCCGCATTGGTGGTAGCCGGCACCTGAACCACCTGACAGCCCCGGTTGAGAAGGGACTTGGTGATGGCCTTTTTTACCCCGAAATCCACCACCACAACCCGCAGTTCTCCCTGCCCCAGGCAGGTTATCTCCCTACAGGTAGCCTGGCGCACATACCCTTCCGCAGGCGGTTTATATTCGGCAGCCTGCTGCACCAACCAGGAAAAGTTATCTATATTGTCAGTGATAACTCCGCCCATGGTGCCATGGGTTCTGATCATCCTGGTCAGAGCCCGGGTATCTATATCCCACAAGCAAGGCAGGTTGTTCTCGGCCAGGTACTCATGAAAAAGCTGTTCCTGCTGATAATGATTAGCTCCGTTGTTCAGTTCTTTAATTACCAGCCCCCGCAGCCAGCAGCGATCTGATTCCATCATGGCCCGGTTGAATCCGTAATTGCCCACCAGGGGATAGGTCAGCACCACGATTTGCCCGGTGTAGGAGGGATCACTGATAATCTGATCATAGCCTACCATACTGGTGTTAAACACCACTTCCCCTACAGCGGGTGCGGCTCCCCTCAATTTACCCCGGAAAACAGCACCGTTTTCCAATACCAGATAGCCGCTCCTGAAAGTCATATAATCCTTCCTCCATCATCCCTGTTTATCCTTAGAAACCCACAAAAAAAGGCCCAAGAAAGCATCATCTTTCTTGGGCCTCATTGCCCATCAGCTTTTAATTTTACGGTTACTAGTTTAACATCTCCCCAGCGGAATGCAATAAGCTGGGGGCTTTTATACTGTATACTTTGTCAGGGTGTAGACGAAATGTTTATAATATTCATATTTTTTGGAATATTGGCAGGATTAGCCCCCTCCCAGAGCGAATGAATATTACAGACTCATACCAACAGATATCGATAAGGGGGGAAGAATTGTATGGCCTGGAAAAACATTATCTATTCCCAGGATGAAGCTGTAGCCATAGTGCAATTTAACCGCCCGCAAGCCATGAATGCCTTCAATATGGAAATGCTTGACGAACTGGATGAAATAATGAATGTGGTAACTGCCGACGACACCGTCAGAGCAGTGGTTCTAAAAGGGAACAACGACTATTTCTCGGTTGGGGCGGATGTCCGTGATTTTGTAGATTACGGCCCTTTGGAGGTGCGGGAGTATATTGAAAAAGCTCACCAAATCGGTTACCGGCTGTTCAGCCTGCCCAAACCGACCATTGCCTCCATAGCAGGGTTTGCCCTGGGAGGCGGCTGTGAGATGGCGATGACCTGTGACCTGCGTATAGCTGCAGACAATGCCAAATTCGGATTTCCGGAAATAAATTTGGGAATATTCCCTGCGGGGGGCGGCACCCAGAGATTGGCTCGCCTGGTAGGCTGTTCCCGGGCACGGGAGTTAATCCTTACCGGAGATATTATCGATGCTAATCTGGCTCAGCAGTATGCCCTGGTAACTAAAACGGTGCCCCTGGCAGAGCTGGAGGAAACTACCATGAAGATGGCCCGCAGGCTCAGCCGCAAACCTCCTCTGGCCGTGCAAATGGTTAAGGAGTTACTGGACCTGAGCCAACACCTGGATCCTTATGTGGGCACTAAATTGGAACGGGAAAAATTCGCGGTGCTGTTTGCCACCCAGGATAAAACCGAAGGAATGAAGGCTTTCCTGGAAGGCAGAAAGCCCAACTTTACCGGTAAATAAAGCGTTTATCTTTGGTTTTAACCAAAAAAACAACATAGCCAATCTAGGGGGGATTGTTGGGTATGAGAACGTACCTGGAAGAGTATAAACGCAAACTTATAACCGCCGAGCAGGCGGCCAAATTAGTGGAATCCAATGTTATCGTGGATTACGGCATGTTTGCTACCAAACCGGTAGACTTTGACCGGGCTCTGGGGCAGCGGGTCGGCGATGGTCTGGAAAACGTGGCCATCCGGGCTACCGGGTCAGTGCTGCCTATTCCCGAAGTAATAAAAAATGATCCCGAGCAGAAAACCTTCCAGTATTTCTCTTGGTATTTTACCATGCTGGACCGCAAGGCAGGAGATATGGGGCTGGCTGCCCATAATCCTTTCAATTATCACGAGGCTACCATGTTGGTCTACAGCGAAGGGCAATATGAAAACCTGTATCCCCAGGTATGGTGTGCGCAAGTTTCTCCCATGGACAAGCACGGCTGCTTTAATTTTGGCCTGGGCAATTCCCATAATAGGGGAATGGCTTTAAAGGCTAAAATAGCCATTGTGGAAGTCAACGAAAACATGCCGGTCTGTCCGGGAGGCTGTGACGAATATGTCCACATCAGTGAGATTGATTATATAATTGAAGGTTCCAACACTCCCATTTTTACTACTCCGCCATCTCCGGAAGCAACTCCCGAGGAAAGGAAGATCGCGGAATACATTGTCAACGAAATACCCGACGGAGCCTGCCTGCAGCTGGGGATCGGAGCCCTTCCCAATTTGATCGGCAATATGTTAGCCGACTCGGACTTGAAAGATCTGGGTATCCAGAGCGAAATGTTCTGCGATGCCTTTGTAACCCTGTACGAAAAAGGGAAAATCACCAACGCCAGGAAAAACTATGACAGAAATAAGAGTACCTATTCTTTCTGCCTGGGAACCCAGGATACCTATGATTTCCTGGATGGCAATCCCCGCTGCGCATCCTGTACGGTGCAGTACACCAATGATCCATCCCGGGTTGCCATGCAGGATAATATGATTGCCATCAATAACATTTTGGAGATCGACCTGCTGAGCCAGGTATGCTCCGAGACCCACGGCCTGCGGCAAATATCGGGTACCGGCGGTCAGCTGGACTTTGTTGTCGGGGCCTTCCATTCCAAGGGAGGCAAAGCCATCCTGGCCTTTACCTCCACCTTCAAAGACAAAGAAGGCAAACTGCATTCCCGCATCAAGCCCCTGCTGACTCCCGGAGCGGTAGTTACCGTTCCCCGCACCCAGGTGCATTACCTGGTTACTGAATATGGTATAGTCAACATGAAAGCTCTGTCGGTGTGGGGCCGGGCTGAAGCCCTGATTAATCTGGCTCATCCCGCTTTCCGTGATGAACTGCTGAAGGCAGCTAAAGAAATGAAGATTTGGAGCAGAACCAACCGGATACCATTCTAACTTAACCTTGAGACCGCTTCCCTTTACCTCCTGGGGGAAGCGGTCTTAAAACACAGTTTCACCCCGCAGGAAAGCAGCGGTGCGCTCGTCCCGGGGCTGGGTGAATATCAATTCACCTGGCCCCTTTTCAATTATGCGCCCCTCATGGATGAAAAATACCTCATCCGCCAGGCGGCGGGCCTGAAACAGGTTGTGGGTTACCATGATAATGGTTGTCTGCTGCTCCTGGTTAATATGGCGAATATATTTTTCGATCTCGGCAGCACTAGCTACATCTATGTTGGAAGTGGGTTCATCCAAAAACAGTACCCTGGGATTGACAGCCAAAGCCCGAGCTAGGGCGACTTTTTGTCTTTCGCCGCCGGAAAGAGTACGGGCATCAGCATCCCGGTAAGCAGCCATTCCCACCATTTCCAGCAATTCTCCCACCCGGCTGCGGATTTTTCTGCTGCTGGTTTTGCGCACCCGCATGCCATAGGCCACATTATAGTACACCGACCCCTGAAACATGAAGGATGTCTGGGTTACCATGGACATTTGCCGGCGCAGCCTCAACAGCTGCCTTTTCTCCCAGGTTACCTTTTCCCCCAGAACTTCTAATTCTCCCTCATCATTAACCAGCAGCAGGGCCATTATCCGCAGCAGGGTACTTTTCCCGGAGCCATTGGGACCTAAAATCGTATAAATCTTCCCGGCAGGAATGCTGAGCTGGTCAATATGGAGAACTTCTCGTTCACCGTAGCGCTTGATTACATTATGTAATTTGAATGGTGTTTTCATAGCGGAAAGTCCTCTTTTCCAAGGCGAGAATCAGCAGATTTATGGCAAAGGATATAACCAGCAATATAATACCGATGGCAATAGCCGTACTGAAATTGCCCATCCGGGTTTCCAGGACAATGGAGGTGGTCAGCACCCGGGTGTGCCAGCGAATATTGCCCCCTACCAGCATTACTGCTCCTACCTCAGCAATAACCCGGCCCAGGGCCGTTGTCAGTGCCGCTACTATACCCATGCGGGCTTCCCGCATGATAGTAAGGGTAGCCTGGCGGCGGGAGGCTCCCAGGGTGGCAGCGGTATCATATACCTCCTGGCTTAACGCCATGACCGCCCGGGCAGTCAGGCCGCAGACAATAGGTGCTGCCAAAAGCACCTGGGCGATGACCATAGCCGCCGGGGTAAATAAAAGCTCGTATTGGCCCAAGGGACCGCGGCTGGTAAGAAGCAAATACACTAACAGACCTGCCAGCACCGGCGGCAGGCCCATTAGTGTATAGATGGTGTTGAGGATAATGTGTTTGCCCCGGAAATTCCTCAAGGCCAGAGCGGCACCCAAAGGTATTCCTATTAAAGCTGCTATGACTAAGGCGGTCAGGGACACCTGCAGAGATAGCAGGGTGACATTGACTATTTCTGCATCCCCTTGCCAGATAAGCAAAAACCCTTCCTTTAACCCCTGGACAATAATCTCCACATTAATCCTCCTACTTGCCCTTTACAAGCTATTTAGCATCGGGTACAAACAACTGCTGGCCGAATTTATCAACGCCGAATTCCCCGATCATCTTTTGCCCTTTTTCTGAAGTCAGCCACTCAGCGAAAGCAGTAGCTCCTTCAAAGTCAACATGGGGATGTTTTTCCGGGTTGACCGGGATAACCCCATAAGGATTAAGCAAATCAGGACTGCCTTCCACCATGGGTTCCAGTTGGTAGTTGTCCTTCAAGGCCAGGTAAGTACCCCGGTCGATTAAAGTATAAGCTTTCTTTTCATCGGCCATACGGAAAGTATCTCCCATTCCCTGGCCTACTTCTATATACCAGTCCCCTTCCGGAGTGATATTGGCTTTTTTCCAAATACCTTTTTCCTTCTTATCAGTGCCGGAATCGTCTCCCCGGGAAACAAAGGGGGCCTGTTTTTCCTTTATAGCGGCAAAGGCTTTTAGCACATCGGGTTCACCCTTGATGCCGGCCGGATCATCTGCAGGACCAATAATGAGGAAATCGTTGTACATGACATCCCGCCGGTCTACGCCGTAACCTTCCTCCACAAATTTATCTTCTGCAGCCCGAGAATGTACCAGGATTACGTCAACATCCCCGGCTTCGCCCATTTCAATGGCTTGTCCAGTGCCCACAGCTATAACTTGCACCTCATAACCGGTGTCTTTAGTAAACTCCGGCAGCAGGTAGTCCAACAACCCGGTATCTTCGGTACTGGTGGTGGTAGCCAGCTTCAATACCTTAGTTTCAGCCGGTTTATTCTCCGCTGGAGCAGGGCTTTCTTCTTTGGCACAGCCAGCTACTGCTGCCAGCAGAAATATGGATAATATAGCAAGTATTACTCCCAGTTTATTTCTTCTCAAGCTCATTCCTTAACCTCCCCAATTTTAATACACCCACAAAAAATAGGCATAAAAAATGGTTCCTGTTCGCTCTCAGCAAACCAGCAACCTCATTCTTTTTTGTTTTATTCCCTTGGCCTCATCTCCTTTCCAACCACGGGAGGCATACCAGTTTCCCGATACACCCTATCGGACCATGCCCCATAGCAGCACCGCCTTAGGTTCATAGTCTCGGAGACTTATTTTTAAGTTATCCCTATTATGTGACTAAATCTGCTTTTTTGTCAATTGTCTGAGGAAAGGAGACCTAAATCGACCAGAGTTTCAAGAAACTGAACGAAGCTAGAGGCTCGTCCCAATTTGTTACACTAAGAGGACACCTTATACCAAGGTGCCTCTGTTACCCTCTAATCGTTTTTTTGTTCCTCCTCGCGGGCCAGGTATTCACGTATTATCATTCTGACCAGGGCACTACGGGAAATTTGCTGCTCTCTGGCCAGTCGCTTGATATCTTCCACCTGTTTGCGTGTCAAGTAAAAAGTGGCATGTTCGAATTTGTCGGTTGCCATTTTAACCCCCTCCCCGCCGCCTGAGAGATTGTTGGCATTTATTGCTTTGTCGATAGTATATGTGTTCAGCAGTATTTCTGTTACAGTATGGGCCGCTATACAAATCCTTTTCCAATTTTTCCACCTGCCTCAGCATAGCTCGCCGGCCCGCCCGGATAAAACCCAGGGCTTCCTCCCAATCATCCAGGCCTACTGACTGTACCCGGGGTTTGATCACCAGGTCGGCAAAAAGGCGCTGTTCTGTTTCCGAGGTTTCATAAGTCAGTATGCTTATGGAGCGGCTGATTATGGAAGGTATGCCGGCAACTTTCTCCCGGTAGTAGGATGTGCCCAAATTCACCGCCATTATATATTCGGCCCCCATTACCTTTTGGGCAGTTACCGGTACGATGCTTTTCAACCCCCCGTCTACCAATTGCATCCCGGCAAGATCCAGGGGAACAAAGGTGGCAGGAATGGCTATGCTGGCCCGTACTGCTTCGGAGAGGAGGGCATCCTGCACCACTACCGTTTCCCCGGTTTTCCATTCTAGGTTTTGATTGGTGAAAACCACTTCCCGCCCGCTGTCAATGTCGCAGGCAATGATGGCCAGGGGCAGTTTGCAGTCTTGAAGGGATTTGCCGCCGGTCCACTGGTAAATGATTTTCTGTATCTTGTCTCCTTTGATAATTCCCTGCAAGGGTGCATCCATTCCGGGCAGGTAGCGGGACAGGATATACTTGAAAAGTCCGCTTATATTGTAGTCAAGATAATCGGACGGCTGCAGGGAGCGGGCCAGTTCTTCGATCCGGTAGGCAGAAAGACCGCTGGCATACAGGGCAGCCACCAAAGCCCCGGCACTGGTACCTGACAGATAGCTTATGGGTATTCGTTTATCCTCCAGCACCTGCAAAACCCCGATATGGGCAAAACCTCTTAACCCTCCTCCTCCCAGGGCTACTCCCAATCTTTTACCGCGGTCTTGCATCTCTGCCCCCTCCCATCTCTCAATCATCTGAAAGTCCTGTTGGAAATCGCTACGTCGCTTCGCTACTAGCGATAACACAGCGCAGTTAAGCAGGAGTATTAGCCGGGCTAGTGACTTACGACGAGCCGTTGCAACCCAGATGAGTCTGGGGCTGCGAAGGGGAACGATAAGCAGTACTTTTCGAGTAGCGAGTACTGAGTGCAGGGATGCCGAATTATGAGCGGTCCCCTTCGCACTTAAAGTTTGCCAATGGGTTGCAGGCGAGGAGTACTCGAACGAGCCGGCTAATACTCCTGCCTCCCGGTCTAAACTCCTGCAAGCCTTGGTTATCTAAAATTGATATTGGGATCGCCACGCGCTACGCGCTCGCGATGACACAATGGTTGCCTTTTTACTGACATGAAAGCCATTTTCACAGCAATGACACAATGAAAAACTTTTTGACCAGCACCCGGCTGGCGGGGTTATATTCAGCGGTTGCATTTCATAACCATATAGCGGGCAACCACCTGGATGTTCTGCTGGTTGCGCTGTTTCATTTCCTCCCAAAAGCGTCGGTACTCAGGATGGTCAGTTTGCTGCTGGTAGGTCTCGATGCGGCTGTCCAGCATCTTGTGGACCTGCAATATATCCTCCAACTGGGCGCGCATCTGGTTTTTCTGCTGACGCGTTATTTTTATGTCCTGAACATTCTTTAGGGCACTCTGGCTCACGAAATCACCTCCAAATCAGAAGAAAAATGCCCGGCAACGGCCAGGCATACAGCATTTTCCCATGATTTAGCAATCGACTTCGGGATCCAGTTCCCCAAAGACAATAACGTCGTGCATCTTGCCCAGTTTGTCAATGATGTCCACAAATACCCGCAGGCCAATGCAGGTACCCCGGATGGGTGTAGTCAAGTTGCAGGGATTGGTAGGATCTTCGCAGTTGCCCCGGATCTCAAAATCGAATGACCAGTTCTTAAGAATAATATCCGACTGCTCAATCTCAGCCCGGAATTCCTCAATGGTCAGCGGCGGGTCAAACTCATCCAGTTCAATGGTCTTGTCGAAACGGTCAGTTACCGTGATGATCTGGTATTCGCCTTCCACCAAGACAAACAGGATTACCTCATAATCGATGAAAATCTTGACCCGATTAAAGGCCAAATCCTCAAAGGTGTTCAGTATTTTGACCTTAATGTCTTCTACATTGGTGATCTTGCCGCCAACCTGCTCATCAGGAACACAGAACATGGTGTCCAGGATCTTGACCTGTTTTTCAACAAATTTGGCTTTGATAACCTTGGCAAATAAGTCTAGCCTACAACCCTCCGGAAATTCACACTTCAGTTCAGCCATGAATTACTTTCCCTCCTCTTTGGCTCTAACGGCCTGTTTATCAGGCCTGTTTCTCTATGGTTAAATTTCTAGGATATACTATGAACGCTGGTTACAAAATGTGATTGCTTCTGTTCCAAGGAAAACTTGACTGGAAAAAGAGTCTAACTGGGCCGGCATCATAACATGAACACATTCCACCGCTCCATGACAAAATATGGCAAATCCAAGTTCTTGGACCTCTTTGCAAAATCCGATATCCTCCGGTCCCCAGCGGCTGTTGTACCTGGCTCCGGCTTCTATGACCCTGCGATTAATAAGGCAGGCAGCCCCGGTACAGTCCACGGGAAAGACCCGGTCCCGGGGAAAATCGCGGATCGGCAGCAGGCGGCCCTTTTCCCAGGCAAATATGTTGTAGAACTGGTCATCGCCTATTTCTGCCCCATTCCAGACCAAAGCTGAAATCATATCCTTTTCTGCCCGCAGCAACTGCTGGAGAGCATGGGGCGGAACCAGAATATCACTGTCCACCGACAACAAATAATCACAGTCGGATTGTAAAAAGGCCTCCAGCAAGCGGTTGCGCAGCTCTGCCAGGCGATCAAACCGGTAAAAACCCCGCCGCCAGCCTCCCGGACGACTGCTGTTGTCATACAGCAGCCGTACCGGAAAGCGGCGGGCAAATTCCTGCAGAAGGGCCTCGGTTTTATCCTGGGAATCATTGATGACAAAGCAGTATTCGACCTGATCAGGCGGGTAGACAAGAGCGGTCAGGTGCTGCAGGTACTGGGGCAGGATCCAGGCCCGGTTGCGGACGGGGCAGCCGATCATTACCCGCATGGTCTTATATTCCCGCCCTGATGCCGCGATAAGTCTTCAGGCGGAAAGCCGACCGGCTGGATCTGACCCGGGTATGAATCGATCCCCTTGAAATTATGGCACTGCCGAAGCGGGCGAATAGAGGGGCAGCGGAACCGGTAATAAAGCGGAAAGACACCCCCCGACCTACCTTTAAACTGCGGGTAGGAGTGAGTTGGCTGATGGATACTACCCGGGGACCGCCCGCGCTCACCACTCCGCCTTCTCCCGGAGCCCCTGCTGCTGTACTGCGGCCTACGGTCAGATGGCGGGTGGGCGTGGGATCGCTGAAAACTATGGCAGTGGCTTCCAAATCGACAACCGCCGGCTGCAAAGGAATGGTGTCGATAGGGGGCAGCGGAGGAGCCTGAGGGGGAAACCCTTTAGCAGCCAGGTGTTTTTCAATAATTTCAATTATGAGCCGGGCTCTGACCAGCCAGGAATTTTCCCGGGCTACTGCCAGGCGCCTTTCCCTTCTCTCGGGCGTATCCTCATAAAGGGCGCGATGAATATTGGCCATGAATTCTGCTTCATTCTGGGACCACAAAATCACATCCGCATACTTGGCGGCTTCCGGGAGGTTGGTAGTTACAATGGGCAGTCCGGCCGCCATATATTCCCACATTTTAATAGGATTGACCGATTCCACCATACTGGTGACCTTAAAAGGCACAATACCTACGTCAAACATCTGTTCATAAGCAGCCAGCTGGTCGTAGGGCTTGAAACCCAGGTAATGAATATTGGGCCGGCGGGGTACATCAGAAATATTGTAGAGGGGCCCCACCATGACAATGCTGCAATCAGAAAACTTTTCCGCCAGGCGGTCAATCAGCTCCAGATCCAGCCAGCTGGCGATTACGCCGGTATAGCCGATGATGGGTTTGGGAATATTGGCGATATCGTCGGGAACAGGCAATGACCTGGTACTGGCCTGATAGAAGTAATCGAAGTCACAGCCGTTGGGTACCAGGTAAGTGTTGGGATTCATCCCTATAGCCATGGAATATAATTTTTCCGAAGTAGCAATGACTACATCAGCACTGGCTACTGCCTGATAGTAAAAAGGGCGCCAGGCTTCAAATTCATCGCTGGGTTCGTCAACGCTGTCAAAAACAATCAGACTGGGATTATACTTGTGCAAGGCATTAACCTGGGCACCGGCACTGTAGTAAACTACCGGGCGGATACCCTTCTGATGGAGAGCCGGATCTACATTGTTAAAGAGGTAAAAGTTGGGGTAGGGTTCGGAAACTCCGGTGGGCAGTTCTCCATAAGGACCAGGTCGGTTCAGAAAGAATACCGGTATCCCTAATTGAGCGAAGCTCTTCATCAATTGCTGGGGTCTTTGCACCAGGTAATTGAAGTCCAAGGTGGGTGGGTAGAGAATGGCACTGATATTCGACATGAAGATCCCCCTTAACCATTATGAATTTGGTAACTGCTTTATTATCGTATGCCGTGTCCACACAAGGGGTGATCTGACCAAGGCTCTCCGGCAGAGAAAAATATTGGTAAAAAACGCAGAAAAGGAAAGGGGTGAGTCCGGAAAGTTCCCGTGACTCACCTTAATATAATCTACTCATCCCCTTCGCTCTCCGCTTCTATGCGCTCCTGGGTATTATGGTAACAGGTGGGGCACAGCTCTGCTTCACAAAAAGGGCAGATTCTGGCTTGCTGTTTCGGCATTCGGGTTCCGCAGGCTGAACATATGCTCTGGGGGACTACCCGGCTTTTTTTGGCCGTACTAACGTTAAAGGTATTTTCTTCCTCAGCAGGCAGGGGAACAGCCTGATAGCGTTGGATACGGTTATGAATCAGCACATTTTCCTGCCGGTAGAGAGGTACGGGTCGGCTCATGTTTTATCCTCCTCTCCCTTTTACTGGGTCTACTCTGTATTCACAGCTAGCCTATGAAAAAATAACAGTTTTGGTGCCAGTGCTCAGTACAATTTTATGCGTACCGGTTTTCGGCTAAAGCGAATGGTTCCCCGGGAGGGCAGCGGGGAAAACAGGGATGAATAAACTTGTGCTAGTGAAGTTGTTTTGCCGTGCGCTGCTGCGATCCGGACCGAAGGCAGGCCTGGTTTTACCGGCGGCGGCTGAACAACAACTACGGGAACCGGAGAAGTCTTGTCCATAGACGCGCTTACAGGCAGGGCTTCTTGCTGAACCACCACTACGGGAGGCGGAGCAGCAGCCACTGCAGGAGTGGGGAAAGCAACCTGTACTTGGGGCTGGTAAAAAGCCCTGGGAGTCAACTTTTGCAGGTAGGGAAGTGTTTCCCGGACCCGCTGCTGGTAAGTGTGCTTGCGATACACTTCCGCCTGTCCCTGGCGGGCAATTTTCTGCCGCAGTTCGGGATGCTGCAGGTAGAATTTTACCAGATCTAAAGTCTCTTCCGGGCTTTTGCTCCACACCAGGTGGTAATGGTTAATAAACAGTTCTTCAATGGCCGGCGTCCACTGGGTCAGATAAAAACCCCCGCAGCCCAGTACCTCGAAAGTGCGCATACTCATCATGGTGCGGGAGGTATCTATGGAGTGCATTCCCAAAATGATGCGGGCAGTGGCACAGGCAGCGGGCAGATCTTCGTTGGCCATATAACCCCCGTAGTTTTGCACCGGTATAGTATAGGCCTGATTGGGATCAAGCCACCACTCATTGCCAAAAACCCGCACATCATAGCCCTGCTCAATCAGAGGCTGCAAGACCGTAGCTACGCCCCTCTGCCGGGCGGGATGATAGGAATAATTGTTGCCGGCAAAAATAATATCTTGATTAAAACGGGGATCTGGGGCTCCGTCTCGATGGTAGTTGGGATTACAGGCAAACATTAAAAGATGGGCAGTTATCCCGTGCTGCCGGTAATCAGCCAGGCTTTCCACACAAGGAGTAAATACCACGTCCGACTTTTTGGCATAAGGCAATGACAGATCCTCAAAAGAGGCGGGATCTTCTATGGCCCAATATACATGAGGAATGCCCCGCTGCTCCAGGAGGGGGAACAGCTTGGGCATGCGCCCGGTACCCCCGTCATTGAAGACTATATCCGGCTTAAACTCATCGATATAAGGCTCCAGGGAAGGCTCCTGGTCCAGAAAGACATAGCGGACTTCGTGTCCTAATTCAGCCAAAGCCGGCCCAATGCCATATTTAACGATGGGGGCCGTGTTGGCAAATAGAATTCTCACCCATTATCACCTGCTTTCATGCTCTAGGCAGCTTAACATAACCTATGCATGATTAGCAGATTTGGTTACATAACTATTAAAACCTGTTTCCGTGCCTTTCAAGGGATCCAGCCGGATATGCACCAGCTCAGAAAAAAGAAAAACTGCATGTTGCCATGCAGTTTGACAAATTTTGCTTATTGATTGGCGGCGGCTATCCTGATTTCTGCATCGGGGTTATCGCAAATAAACAGTTCCACTGTTTCGGTCAGCACATCCGCGTAGCTGTATGAAACTCGGCGTTCCACTTTACGTTCGTTTATCTTAACAACGAATATATTCGGATAAATGGATTCCAGAATCCCTTCTTTCTCGATGATGCGGTTTCTGCCTCGATTAGCCTTCAGCCTGATCTTGCTTCCAACAAAGGATTCCAGATCCTTTCTTATATCCGATATCAGCCTGGGAGAGCTCACAAGATCACCTTCTTTTAATCATTGATCCATATAAGTTTATAACAAAAAAGGAAGTCTGTCAAGAGAGTACAATAGTATATATAAAAAGAAGGCTCTTGTCAACGGTCAAGCTGGGAAAAACTTCGTCACCTTTAGCAATTAGGCGGCACCAGGGAAAAATAGTTGCGAAAAAAGGTTTATTTAGTGTGTTTGTCCGCAACTTTGCTGGCAGCATAGGCATTGGGTTTGATACGGGCATCAAAACCGCTGCCTACTATCATGCCGGTGACTTCTTTGACCAGTTCCTTGGTCTCCCCATGGGTACCTACATCCAGATGGACCTCCACGGTCAATTCCTCATGGCCCTGCTCTTTCAGGCAATTATAGAGCTGATCGCTCAGAGCCAGGCTAAGGGATGCTTCATAAAAAATCCTCTGCCGCAGGCTGTATATCTTGGTCTCAAAGGTTTTGTTGTAATAATAGCGTGCTCCTTTGCCTTTACGGTGAATAATGATGGCGCTGACAAAACAAGTTCCTTTGTGATAAGGCTGGGAATCCGTCCCTACCAGCAGGGTGTAAGAACGCTCCTGGTCTTCACTGATATAAGCCAGAATATCGGCTACTACTTGTTCCAAGGTCATGCTGCCTCTGCTGGGGCTGATAAATTGCATCGGATGGACCTCCTCTAGTCTAAGAACCTATCAACCAAGCTGGCCATTTCTTCCAGGCTTAGTTCCTCAGGTCTCTGATTGGGTTTGATTCCCAGCTGTTCTAGTTTGGCTTGAGCCTCGTCTTTGCTGATGTCAAAAAAAGAAGCACAGCTGTTTAATATGGTTTTTCTTCTCTGTTGAAAAGCGGTTCGCAGAAAGGCTTTAAAAACCTCCTCATCCTTTACCTGCACCCGGGGCTGGGGCAAAGGAGTAAACTGCAGCACCGCCGAGTCCACCTCGGGGCGGGGGTAGAAGCAGTTGCGGGATACCGTCAACAGCCAGCGGGTATCCGCATAATAACTGGTCATCAGGGTTAACAAGCCGTAATCCTTGCTGCCCGGCCCAGCGATAATACGCTGGGCTACTTCTTTTTGCATCATCAAAGTTGCCCCCTGCATATGAGGGCATTTCTCCAGCAGATAAAAAATTATCGGGGTGGTTATGTTATAGGGAATATTGGCACAGACTATATACTCCGGTATATGATCCAGCTGAAACTGTCTTGCCAGCTCCTGCTCCACATCCACTTTTAATATGTCGGCAAAGACCAGCCTGACATTGGTATAAGGCGCCAGAACTTCCTCCAAAGGGGCTTGCAGGGTTTCATCAATATCAATAGCCAGGACTCCCCGGCTCTGCTGAGCCAGGAGTTGAGTCAAGGCTCCCATTCCCGGTCCGATCTCCACGGTATATAGACCGGTATGAGCACCGCTCAATTCGGAGATACGCTGCAGGATATTGTTGTCCACCAGAAAGTTTTGCCCCCAGCGTTTTTTGGGATAAATCCCATATTGCTCCATTAAACTGCGCAATACTGCAGGGGAAGATGTCTGCACCTTACCGCTTCCTTAGTTTCTGAATTCACCTAATTATATATTATATACTATGCTTCCGCCTCATCATAGAAATGCAGCAAAAATAGTGAGTCGGAGTATTAACCCGCTCCCTCAGGAACTCCTCGCCTGCAGCATACAGGCTTACTTCGGTCCGAAGGAGAGAAACAACCCTCTCTAATAAATAACAACCCGGGTAAACCAGTTGGCTTCCCCGGGTCTAGCAGTGATTAAAAAGCAGGTTGCTGTTGACGCATTCTGCGCATCAAATCGTTAATATCCTCTTGGTATCCCTGAATGGGTCTTCCTTGAATAATCCCAGCGGCTACATCGTTTAAGCGTTGCACCAGACCGGGATCTGTGGTTACCAGCACCTGGGATATCCTCTTGTCACTGGCTTTCAGCTTATTGGCTACCGTCCTTTTGATCTCATCGGCTTTATCCGCTGTGTTCATCCCCTCTTCCAGGCTGAGTCCCACCATCACCAGTAGTCCCGACACATTGGTTCCAGCGGGCGGGGTCTGAACAGTGTTGGGATTAGCGTTGTTGGTGGCCTGGTTATTGGTCATTCGGTTGGCGGTCTGGTTGGTATTAATGCGGTTATTGTTTATTCCGCCCTGTTTGTCGTTTTGGTCTGGAGTTCCGTCATCAGCATTGATGCCCGGCTGTATATTTTTGCCGGCATTCAGGTTGTTGGTCACTCCTATACTGGATACAACTACCGTGGCGTCTTTTACTCCCTCCACCTGTTCCGCCAGGTTGGACAGCCGGCTGGCCAACACTCTCCTCTCACTAGCTGACAGTTCATCATCATCCCGATCAGTGGTCTCTTTCTGATCTCGAGGCAAATCCGGTCTCTGGGCGGCATTGTTGCATCCCAGGGCCAGACTGGTCAGTATTAATGTCAAACACAGCAACAGCGCCAGTTTTTTCTGCAACTTTTTCACCTCCTTTTCCCTTGTCTGGATTAGTTTTTTCCGGATTCTTGGTTTCTAACAAGGGAAAAGATGGTATCATTCAAAAAATTTTTTATTGCATAAAAAAACACCCTCTTTATGAGGGTGCTTTGGCAGTTAGGTTTTTAATTAAGTATGTACACTTTTACCGTGCGGCGTCCCCATTTCAGGCATTGGGACCGATCTTCCATGAATAGATCCAACTGATTCCCGCGGATTGATCCGCCGGTATCAGCGGCTACTGCGTAGCCGTATCCTTCTATATACAAGCGGGTACCCAGCGGGATTACTGAAGGATCCACGGCCACCATTCCTACAGCAGGCTGCTGGCCGGTGGCGGTGCGGCGACCGGTATAAGTGTAGGCGGAGGCTACCATATACCTGGCTTCCCTGAAATCCAAGCTTAACCCGCCGCGGGAAACCGTGGTGATTGTGCCCATAGCAATTACCTTGTTCTGCGGTTCTTTGATTACTTCGCTTTTAATTACTTCCCGTTTGACTTCCTGGCCGTTATGGTAGGTTATTCTAACCGTGTTACGCGCCAATCCTTCCACTCCTGGCCTGATAGTACGGGATAGTCCCTTTTCCAGGGTATGATCTTCGGTCCGCTCCACCTGATATGGAGTAGTTTCCTCAATCACCTTTTCTTCCTGGGTTACACGGATGATCTCGATTTCCTGATCGGGTACGATTACATCCGTGGGCACAGTTTTAACAATATCCATTTCCCCCAGTTCTACTCCTGCCAAACGGATGGCTTCTTTAACAGGAACCGGCGGGGTATAGATCTCCCTGCTTTTACCATCGGCAATCACCTTAACCTTTAAGGCACGGGTGACAACTATCTCCTGATTTTTCTTTACTCTGCTGTTCAGGGATGGCTCGACCCGGTCATACTCACCAATGGTTACCTTATGATTCTGTAACACATCCCCAACAGTGCTGCTGAAAAACACACGGGTTTGGATTTCCTGACCATCAACAGCAAGGACGACTGGTTTTTGCAGGGCAAAGAACAGGCTTACCAGCAGAACCCCTGTAAAGACCAGGGTGGCTACCAGGCGGCCTTTTCTAGGCCATACAATCCCCATTTTTCTCCTTCCTTTCCGCCCTTGGTATTATTTGTGAATAACAAGGGCTCTTTCATTCTAGACAATACTTTTGGCACAAGTCAAATTTATTGCCATTAATAGGCAGCGTTTCCAACTTTGTCTACCTTGATTATTGTCTTCTGGTAACTATCTTATTCAGGAAGGAGTAAAAAGATTGATAAATTAGCAGAGACTGCCATCCAAATTAAATTGTCATCTCTGGGGCAGGCGATATACCTGGGCAGCATTCCGGCTGGTAAGATAGGCTATTTCCTCTACCGGTTTGCGCCTTATCTCCGCCAGGGCCTGGGCTACATAAACCACATAGGCCGGTTCATTGGGTTTCCCCCGCAGGGGTTCGGGAGTAAGATAAGGACAATCCGTTTCAATCAATATACGGTCCAAGGGAATGTGAGCGGCTACCTCCTTGGTTTTGCGGGCATTTTTAAAACTGACCGGGCCGGCAAAAGAGATATAGAAACCTTCCTTCATCAGATCTATCGCCAAAGGCAGGTAGCCGGAATAGCAATGCATTATACCCCCGTTAATTCCGGCCTTTTCCCGGCGAACCGTGTCCAGCACCTCCTGATGAGCATCCCGGTCATGGATAACAATGGGTTTGCCCAGTTCCTGGGCTAATTTGATCTGCTCCACAAAGGCTTGCCGCTGCTTGTCCCGGGGTGACAAATCCCGGTAAAAATCCAGGCCGATCTCTCCAATAGCCACCACTTTAGGCTCATGGGCCAGTTTATACAAGAGATCCCGGGTATCCTGATCCCACTCCGTGGCATCGTGGGGATGGATGCCTACCACCGCATATATCTGGGGATACTGGCGAGCCAGCTGCACCGCTTCCTGGGAAGACTCCCGGTCATAACCTATGCACATAATGGTAGTTACCTGGGCAGCCTGAGCCCGGGCCAGTATGTTCTCAAGGCTGTCGTTAAGAGACTCTTTCTGCAAATGGGCATGGGTATCAGTATACATGACTATCCTCCTGGTTATAGCCCCTTATTTAACCCGGCTGCCAGAGGGGATCTCGGAATGAACCATCAGCACTTCCACCCGTTCATCATCGGAGGCGGCCAGTATCATTCCTTCTGACAGGGTGCCCCGCAGCTTGGTGGGCTTCAGGTTAGCCACCAAAACCACCTTTTTGCCGATCAAATCTTCGGGTTGATAATACTGGGCGATACCGGATACGACGGTACGCTCGCTGTCCCCTACCTTTAACCTTAGTACCAGCAGCTTGTCGGCTTTGGGCATCTTCTCGCAGGATATTACTTCCGCTACCCGCAAATCCATGCGGGCAAAATCATCTATGGTAATATACTCATTCTCTTTCTTTTCCTCCGTCTTCTCGGCGACAGCTGGTTTTTCCTGATTCACTGATTCATTCACGGCTGTGTCCTCCTTTTTCATATCAATGCGCGGGAACAACACTTCTCCTTTTTGCACCGGAGTACCGGTGCGGACCAGACCCCATTGGCCTGCTTCCTCCCAGGTCAGGGCGGAAACATCTTCCCAGAATTTAATCTGTTCATTTACCCTCTGAGCCAGGGTCGGCATGGTGGGAGTAAGCATGATCACCGCTATCCGTATGCATTCAGCCAAATTGTACATAACCGTAGCCAGGCGCTGGTGCTGCTGGGGATCTTTCGCCAGGACCCAGGGCTCGGTTTCGTCAATATACTTGTTAGCCCGGCCCACCAGGCGCATTACTCCATTTATGTAGGCATTGAAGTCCAGCCTGTCCAACTGGCGGGTGGCTTCTTCATAAGCCCGGGAGGCGGCCTGCTTGAGCTCCTCATCCACTGCTGCGGCCTGTCCCGGAGCAGGTATCTGTCCATCAAAATAGCGAATAATCATGGCTGCGGTGCGGCTGATCAGGTTGCCCAGATCATTGGCCAAATCAAAATTGATACGGTTAACCAGAGCTTCTTCCGAATAGAAGCCGTCCTGGCCATAATTCAGTTCTTTGACCAGGTAGTAGCGGATAGCATCTACTCCGTATTTATCCACCAGCACCCGGGGATCAATTACATTTCCCTTGGACTTGGACATCTTGCCCCCTTCCAGCATAATCCAGCCGTGGGCAAAGACTTTCTTGGGCAAGGGCAGGTCCATGGCCATCAGCAGGGTAGGCCAGATAATGGCATGAAAGCGCAGGATGTCCTTGGCCATCAGGTGCACATCCGCCGGCCAGTAGCGGTTAAACTGTTCCGGATTGTCCAGGTAGCCAATAGCGCTCAGGTAATTTACCAGGGCATCAAACCAGACATAGACCACATGCTTCTGGTTCATGGGCACAGGTACTCCCCATTGGAAAGTGGTCCGGGACACACACAGGTCTTCCAGTCCCGATTTAATGAAATTGATTACCTCATTGCGCCGGGATTCTGGCTGAATAAAATCAGGATGAGCTTCAATATGTTCCAGCAGACGGGGTGCATATTTGCCCATTTTGAAGAAATAACTTTCTTCCTGGAGCAGTTCTACCTCCCGGCCGCAGTCGGGACATTTGCCATCCACCAGCTGCCTTTCGGTAAAAAAGGTTTCGCAGGGGGTGCAATACCAGCCCTCATATTTGGACAGATAGATGTCCCCCTTGTCATAAACCTTCTGAAACAGCGTCTGCACCACTTTTTCATGGCGCGGTTCCGTGGTGCGGATAAAATCATTATTGGTGATCAGCATAGTTTTCCACAGTTCTTTAATGTTGGCCACAATGGCATCCACATAAGACTTAGGATCTTTATTATTTTCCCGGGCTACCTTTTCGATTTTCTGCCCGTGTTCATCAGTGCCAGTCAGATAGAATACGTCATAACCCTGCATTCGCTTAAACCGGGCCAAGCAATCTGCAGCTACGGTGGTATAGGCATGCCCGATATGCAGATTATCACTGGGATAATAAATAGGAGTAGTAATGTAATAAGTCTTGGACTGGTTCATATAAATGCCCTCCTTGAGAATCTGTACCGTATCTTTTGGCTTCCAGCCCGGGACTTCGGGCTGGCGGCAGGTAACAGGTATAGTTTACCACATCTTACCCTGGATATCCTTTTTTCATTAGTGACAGGTATAAATTCCAGCTTTCCAAGCCGGAGGTATCTGGTTTTTTTTGCCTAAAACGGCTTTAAGGAATCGTTATTTGCTGAATCAAGTCATTAAATCTTCCTGGTTAACCATTACTAACCAAATTTTTGTCTTTATATGTTGAAAATTACTTGACTATTTCTGCCAGTGTTGGTATAGTTTGTTGTGAGAAATGGCATTTTTTATAAACAAAGGAGGACTGTAGCAAATGATGAAGTCGACTGGTGTAGTAAGGAAGGTTGATGAGCTAGGACGTATAGTAATTCCTATCGAATTAAGGCGAACAATGGGGATAGAGGAGAAAGATGCCCTGGAAATCTATGTAGACAATGAAAAAATTATCCTGCGTAAATACGAGCCCGCTTGCATATTCTGCGGCAATGCGGAGGAAGTCTTCAATTACAAAGGTAAAAACATTTGCAGAAGTTGCCTGACCGAACTCGGGAAGCAAGTAGGTTAATCTGGCAAGTGATCATAGTGTTCTAAATAGTAATTATATATGTCAGACTTACGTATTCCGTATTGGCGGGCCTTCTTTTTGAAGGCCTCCTTTTTATCCATTCCCTGATCTACCAGTTGCTTAACCTCCCGGGCAATCTGTTCCATATCCGCAGCGGGGGTTTGGGGTGATTGCCCTGCCACCACCAGGGTGAATTCGCCCCTGGGTTCATGTTCCCGGAAATAGGCGGCTGCTTCCCTGATACTGCACCGCTTTATTTCCTCAAAAGTCTTGGTCAATTCCCGGGCTACAGCAATAGGGCGTTCTCCCCCCAGCAGTTCCTCCATATCAGCCAGAGTTTTAAGCAGCCGGTGGGGGGCTTCATAGAAAATCATGGTGCGGGGTTGATCAGCCAGACTGCTGAGCACTTCCCGGCGCTGCTTACCTTTGGCCGGCAGAAAACCCACAAAAATGAAACTCTGGGTATCCAGTCCCGACAAAGCCAGAGCGGTAATCAGAGCCGACGGCCCCGGGATAGCTTCCACCTTTATTCCAGCTTCCAAAGCCCGGCGCACCAGCTCAGCCCCGGGATCAGAAATAGCCGGCATGCCTGCATCGGAAACCAGAGCCACCCTTTTGCCTGCTGCCAGTTCCTGCAAAATAAGATCTTCTTTCGCCA
Source organism: Syntrophomonas sp. DTU018 (assembly GCA_001513155.1). Taxonomy (GTDB): domain Bacteria; phylum Bacillota; class Syntrophomonadia; order Syntrophomonadales; family Syntrophomonadaceae; genus DTU018. Next base: position 16,686 of record LFSR01000006.1, on the reverse strand, counting down.
GGCCACTGTGCTGGTGGTAACTGGTCAGGGGTTTATGGATTTTATAGCGGTTGAGAAGCTTCAAGGTATGGCGGGTATCTTCACAGGCAATCAGATCCACCTGGCGCAGGGTTTTCAGCAGGCGGATGCTAACATCTTCCAGATTGCCTATGGGGGTTGCGCAAATATAGAGTATGCCGGTTTCAGCCATTCTGGCTCCCCTCCTCCCCGGGAGGCTGTTCATAAAGGCGCTGTATTTCCGGGCTGTACACCCCTGGGCTCTGGTAGACAATCAGGGGAGGCAGCACGGTAAATTCTTGCCGGGTGCCCTTGCCGGCTTCTATCAGGAAATGCCCTGCTTCCCGTTCTATGGTGGGATGAACCATACGCAGGCGCACCGGATTCAATCCGGCGGCGGCCAGTTCCGCCAAGATTTCGCACAAACGGCGGGCAGGCAGGATCATGGCCAGGCGCCCGCCGGTCTTCAGCAAATGAGCGCTGGCCTGCACAATGGCCGGCAGGGTAACCTTCAGCTCATGCCGGGCTATGGCCTGCTCGGAATCCCGGCTGATTTTACCCTGTCCCTTTTTCCAAAAAGGCGGGTTGCACACTACCAAATCCGCCTGGGCTTTGGTCCAGCAGTGGGTGATCTGATTTATATCCGCCTGCAGAATGGTTATCTGCTCCTCCAGCTTATTGTACTGCACGCTGCGCCGGGCCCGGTCCACCATCTGTTCTTGAATTTCCAGGCCGGTAATATGAATCCCCTTATGACGATAAGCCAGCAGCAGAGCTATAACTCCGCTGCCGGTTCCCAAATCAAATACCTGCATGCCATCATATAGAGCGGGGAAATGGGCTAACAGGACTGAATCTATAGAAAAGCGGTAGCCCCCGCGGGGCTGAATTATTTTTAATCCTCCCAGGATCAGATCATCCCAGCTTTCATCGCCGGGCAAATGGGGCAGTCGTTCCAGCTTCCGGTCACTCCTTTTCCAGCTGGGCTACACAAAACAAGCAGTCTTCATGGCGCTGCTGGCCGAAGGAATAGCTGCAGATATGATAACCCTCCCGGTACAGGCGGCCTAAATTCTCATAGCCTTCTCCCTGAATACCGATTTGGGTAACCCGGTCAATCTCCGGAGCAGGGGCTTGCAGCCGGGCTACTTCTCTTTCCAGGTGAGCAACCCGTTCCTTTAATTCACCCAGTTCAATAATCATCTCCCTCAAAAGCATCTTCAATTCCCGGACAGTCTTCTCCACACCTACAACCCTCCTGCCCCTTGGTATCATATAATTCCGATTCGTACTTCAGGCAGCACATCAGGCGGCCGCATATACCGGATATTTTGGTGGGATTGAGGGACAAGTTCTGTTCCTTGGCCATGCGTATGGAAACGGGCTCAAATTCTCCCAGGAAGTTATGGCAGCATAAAACCCGGCCGCAGGGTCCGATTCCGCCCAGCATTTTGGCTTCATCCCGCACCCCGATCTGGCGCAGCTCGATACGAGTCTTGAAAATGGCGGCCAGATCTTTGACCAGCTCCCGGAAATCCACTCGCCCTTCCGCGGTAAAATAGAATATTATCTTACCCATATCAAAGGTATATTCTACATCAATCAAGCGCATGGGCAGTTCATGCTCGCGAACTTTTTGCTTGCATATTTCCAGAGCCTCTTTTTCTTTAGCCTTGTTGCTCTGGTGGACCTTAATGTCTTCCGGGGTGGCTTTGCGAATTACTGGTTTTAAGGGTAACACCAGTTCCTCTTCGGGCAGTTCCTTTTTGCCGATAACTACCGTGCCGAACTCTATGCCCCGGATGGTCTCAACAATCACTCCATCTCCGGGGTTTAAATCAATATCCTCACACTCGAAATAGTATATTTTCCCAGCAGGTCGGAAACGTATTCCTGCAACCCAGGCCACTATTTTTACCTCCTTTGCCCATGGGCCCCCTGGCCGGGGGACACCTGGGGCTGCAGCAAGTGCAGCCATTCATAGGCTATATTGACGGCAATCAGGGAACGATTCACATGGTAGCGGCTGTAGCGCTTTATTCTATTGATCCGTTCCCATCCCCTCAGCACCTGTTCGGGATGCAAAGGGGGCAACTGCCGGTAAAGATCTTTGTTTTCGGGAAACAACAGCAAATTATCCTGATCGCTGTATTGCAAAATTAGCCGATCTCTTATTATAGTCTCCACCAGTCGTACGTTCAACTCCAAATCTTCTTCCATCAGGGAGGCTGCTTCAAATACCTTGATGGGCTCCCCGCTGCTCAGACCCTGCAGCAAAGACAGCGCTTGCTGCCAGCGCCCCGGCCAGTCCTGTTCCTCGCAGAACTGCAAAGCCTCTCCCAGACTCCCCTGGCTGAGCCGCGCTGCCCGGGAAGCTACTTCCGGTTCAATTCCCCGGCTCAGCAGGACCGATTGGATTGCTTCCACTCCCAGGGGATAAAACTGCACTAACTGGCAGCGGGATACTATAGTCTCCAGTATTTCCGCAGTATCGCTGAGCAGGATGATCAGGGCGTACTCAGGTGGTTCCTCCAGGGTTTTCAGCAAAGCATTGGCCGCTTCCAGGCTCATCAAGTGGCTGTCGTGAATCAGAACTATGCGATGCCTGGCCCGGTAGGGTTTCATCGCCAGCCAGGGTATCATTTCCTGGCTGATCTGTTCCTTACTGATCCGGGTGCGGTTTTCAGGAAGGCTAATTTCCATCAGATCGGGATGGATTCCTTCCCGCAAATAAACCTCAGCCCCAGGATCTTCCTGCTGCAGCAGGGAACGGGCAAAAGCTTGGGCGGTCATTTGCTTTCCCACTCCGGGCGGTCCCATGAACAAATAAGCATGACTTATTATGCCGCTGTCCAAACTGCGCTGCAACAAAGCTACAGCTTGATCTTGTCCTACTATGCAAGCAAAGTCTGCCATGGAATCCTCCCTCATATTACTATACCATTAAGTCAACCAGTATACCCCGGATCTTGTCCAGAGTTTCTAAAACCTCCAGGGGTTCAGGGGTACGCCGGGTAAATTCATCCAGCATTTGCTCTATTTCTTTGTCCACGGTTTGAATAGTTACCAGCAAGGCTCGCCCCCTGCGACTGCGGCCATGCTCCTGTTTCACCAGGTAAGCCTGGGAGGCAGCCTCCCGCAGAAAATCCTTGACCAGGCGCTTGTAGAGCATCAGGTCAGTGAGGTTTAAACTCCGCTTCAGCCGCTCCGATACCTGGTCCAGCTGGTTTAAAATCTCCTGCATTTTTATATGCCCCTGGCTCTGGTGATGCTGGGCCAGTTCCTGCTCAAAACTGGCTGCGGGACGGCGCTGGACTTCGCGGCTGGTTTTCCCCCCTATGGTGGTATATTTAGCCCATTCTTTTTTGTCCCGGTCAATTTTCACGCCCTAGGCCTCCTTAAATACCCTTCAGCTACCTGGCTGATTCCAGCCTTTCTTTGTCAAAAGCTGCTGGATTTCCCGCAGGGCATCCCCTACTACCGTTCCCAGAGGTTTATGGGCATCAAGAATGCGTATCCGCTGGGGTTCTTCCCGAGCTATCTGTAAATATCCCTGCCGGACCCGCTCTTGAAACAACAGCCCGGCTTTTTCCAAGCGGTCCGGGGTATCTTTGGCCCGCCGGCGGGCACCTTCGGCGGGATCTACATCCAGCAGCAAGGTTAAGTCAGGTTTCAAGCCGCCGGTAGAAAGCTGGTTCAGCTGCTGCAAAAAATCCAAAGGCAAGCCTCGCCCATAACCCTGATAGGCCAGAGTCGAATCTATGTAGCGGTCAGCTATAATCATCTTCCCTTCCTGCAGAGCCGGTCGGATCACGGTCTCCACCAGCTGGCAGCGAGCCGCTGCATAGAGGAAAGCTTCCGTGCGCGCCTGCATGTCCTCATTGGCAGTATCCAAAAGCAGGTTTCTGATCTTCTCGGAAATAGGGGTTCCCCCAGGTTCCCTCAGCCCCAGGGGATGAAAAGCATCCAGTCGGCAAAGGAGTTCTTTTTTCAAACTGGTTTTACCGGAACCGTCTACTCCTTCCAGACTAATAAATATGCCTTTTAGCATAAGCTTCCTCCTAAATTTCCAGGACGGCAATAGTATCCAGGGTGTGGTCCAGGGGCCCCTGTACCCTTGCTCCTATCTGGCGTATATAGCAGAGATAATCATATATATCCCCGGTAATCATTTCCCCGGGCAGCAAAGCCGGAATGCCCGGCGGGTAGACTGCCACTATTTCCGCCGCTACCTGGTCTCTGGCCTGGGCCAGGGGTACGCGCCGGCTGTTGCTCTGAAATGCCTCCCGGGGCGATTTCACTACTAATGGTGCCGGCGGCAGTGCCGGCCTAATATATCTACTATTCGCTGCATAGTGCCGTTGATCCTTGGCAATAGCCTCCAGAGCCCGGTAAAATCTTTCCCAGTCACTGGGCTGGTGAAACATGGACATCATAGCCAGTATATAGTGATCCCCTTCTATCTCCACCTGAATATGGTACTGCCGGCGCAGGATACAACCCAGTTCAAAACCGCTGATACCCATGGCATCGGTCAGGATCAGAATTTTAAGGGGATCAACTCCGGTAACCCCGGCTTTGACCAGCCGGTTTCCCGGACAGCTGAATCCCGGCAAAGCATCGATTTTTTGGCGATATTCCTCGGCCAGGTCCAGGGCCCTCTCCAAAAGTTCCTCACTCTGTTCCTGCATAAAATGGCGGGCCAAATCCATAGAAGCCAGCAAGGGATAGGAAGGGCTGGTAGTAGTAACCAGGCTGAAAGCTTTTTTCACCCTCTCCGTAAAAGGGAATCCATGCCCCAGGTGCAGGGCTCCCCCCTGGTTAAAAACCGGCAGGGTTTTATGCATGCCGTGTACCACCGCATCTGCCCCTGCGGAAAGGGCGGGAGCAGGATAGCGGGGATGAAAATAGAAATGGGTTCCATGAGCTTCATCCACAAAAAGGGTAATGTTGCGGCTATGGGCTGCGGCAGCTATTTCCCCAATATTGCTGGTGGTTCCATAGAAAGTAGGACTGGTTAAAAAAACCGCTGCCACTTCCTGCTGGGAGAGCAGCTTGTCTACCTCCTGCACACTGGTAGACAGGGACAGGCCGGTCTCCTGATCTATTTCCGCGGGCAGGTAAACCGGATGTGCTCCCGACAGCACCATCCCTCCGAAGAAAGATCGGTGGGCATGGCGGGGGATAAGGACCTTGGCCTTCTCAGGCAGACTGAGAAAAAGAGCATGTATGCCGGAAGAAGCTCCATTAACCAGGAAAAAGCTTTCCCGGGCTCCGAAAGCTTCCGCCAGCAGGCGTTCTCCTTCTCTGATAATACCAACGGGGAGATGCAGGTCATCCAGACCGGGTACCTCGGTAACATCAAACCGGGCCCAATTTTTCCAGGGATCGGGGAGAACCGGGGCTATTCCCGCATGGCCGGGCATATGCAGTCGCAGGACATTCTCCTGGATATACTGATTAAGAGCTAAGTATATGGGGGCAGGTGAGGGGCTCACATCGATTCCTCTCTTTTACACCAGCAGCTTGATGGCGGCCGGAATTATTTCAAAAGTGACGCTGTTGCCGTGTCCGGGAGTCTCTCCATCCATTTCAAACAGGATGTCGCCCTCGGACAGGATTTGTACCTGATGCCCGACCATTCTTTCCACCAGGGGATGATGCAGGTGGGTACCTTTATACATGTTGACTATATTAGCCAGCAAATCTCGTTTCTTAAGGTCCTTGGCCAGTATTATTTCCAAAAGTCCATCGTCAATCCGGGCGTGGGGAGCAACCTTCACCCCGCCGCCGAAATAACTGCCGTTTCCTACTACTATGATGCCGGTTTTGCCTTCGTACTTGGTTTCACCATCCACTTTAATGACCAGATCCAGGTTGCGGTAGGTGAAGATAGTGTATAAAAAGGCCAGGAAAAAGGACAGGAAACCTCCCAGGGCCTTGCTGTTGTTGTTTACCCGGTAAACGGTGGCGCTGCCCAGACCCACATCGGCTTCATTAATAAAAAAGCGCCGTTCCTCCATGCCATTCCAGCCGGTATAGGCGGCTAACACCACATCACAGGGACGGATTTGGGGCTTGGTGAGCAGGCGAATTATTGAGTCGATATCCCGGTGCAAATTAAACATGCGGGCGAAATCCCCGCCAGTGCCGATGGGAATAAAAGACAAGCAGCTTTCCGGATTTACCGGTTGCTGGTTTTCGTCAAAGAAGCCATTTACTACTTCATTGAGAGTCCCATCTCCGCCTACGGATACAATCCGGTTATACCCCCTCTGCAGAGCTTGCCGGGTAATAAAGGTGACATCCCCAGGGCTTTTGGTATATTGGGAATCTATCTTAATATGGCGGCTGGCCAAGGTTCGTTCTATTTTTTTTCCAGGCTTTGCGAGTACGTCCATTGGCAGCCCTGGGATTAACCACACACAAAGTCTGATAGCTGACTGTATCCATTCTCTCTCCCACCTGCTAAATCGTTCCTGATTATATTCATTGTATATGAACCGCCAACCATTAATCCACGAAAAAAATTAAGGTACCCCTGCAGGTACCTTAAATGAAGAGTTCTTTTAACTTGTTGACTACGGTTTGGTATTGGATGGAGCCCACTTCCATATGAACTATATCTTGCTCACAATCGCAGCAAATAAAAGCTTTTCTGATCTTCATTCCGCCATGAATCCCCTGGGAGGGCACTTCCCCGCACAGGTAGCAACGGGGCAAGAGAATCCCTCGTGCAGAGGGGACCATTAACTGGTATGCCTCTCTCATGGTGCCAAACTTCCTTTTTTCTGTCATTATTCCCTTTGCTCAGCAGCAGAATACTTAACTCTTTGTCATTACGTTATGTAGCTATGCCTCAAAGTGTTAACAAAGTATATCTTATTTGCCATCGCCAGCTGGCAGGCCATTTCACAGCAATTGTCACCTGTGCACAGGCTGCGATGAATGAAAGCATCGCTGCATGGCTTAAGCATGAATATTAGTCGGGGAGTTACAGCGAGCCGCTGCAACCCACGGCAATTGAATCATATCCTAGTCCCCATCAATCAGGTTGCCTAACGTGCCTAAAAGGGACCCTTCCTCTTTCCGGCCGCTGTTCCCGCCCAGGCTCAAAATACGGTCAGCCAGGCGGTTAAAGGGCAGGGACTGCAGCCAGACGGTTCCCGGTCCTCTCAGGGTAGCAAAGAACAGTCCCTCTCCGCCGAAGAATACCGACTTGATTCCTTTCACCATTTCAATATCATACTTGACGGTTTTGGTCAGAGCTACCAGACAGCCGGTATCTACCCGCAGCAGTTCGCCGGAAGCTAACTGTCTTTCGTGAATGGTACCCCCGGCATGGATGAAAGTCCAGCCATCCCCTTCTAATTTCTGCATGATAAAACCTTCTCCGCCGAACAAGCCAACTCCCAGTTTGCGCTTAAAGTCAATCCCCACGGATACTCCCTTGGCAGCACATAAAAAGGCATCCTTCTGGCAAATAATCTTGCCGTCATACTCCTGTAAATTTATAGGTATGATTTTACCTGGGTAAGGAGCGGCAAAGGATTCCTGCCTTCTGCCCGGTCCTTTGTTGGTAAAAACCGTCATAAACAGGCTTTCCCCGGTTATCAGCCGCTTGCCCGCTGACAGGAGTTTGCTCCCCAGACCGCCGCCGCCGGAATCGGAACCATCGCCAAAAATAGTCTGCATACTGATCCCGTCATCCATATACATCATGGCTCCAGCCTCAGCAATAACGCTTTCTCCCGGATCCAACTGGATCTCCACAAACTGCATTTCATTTCCATATACTTTGTAATCAATCTCATGGGCCATAATCTATATCCTCCGCATCAAAAGTTATATGAACAGCCCTTTTCGCCGTTTACTGCCATTTCTCCTCTAAAGCCCGAACCCAACCGGCGAAAAATTCCGCGGGTAACGGGCAGATAACTTTTACCGGGCATCCTTGAGCAAGTCTCTAATTTCCGTTAACAGAATCTCGGCATTGGTAGGAACGGCTTCTGTTTCAGCCTCTTCCGCTGGTTTTTTGAATTTGTTGATGGCTTTAACGAATAGAAAAACGGCCATGGCAATTATAAAAAAGTCCACTAAATTTTGAATAAACATGCCATAAAGGATCTGTTCATCTCCCACCTGGATTTTCAACCCGGAAAAATCCAAGCCCCCCAAAAGCAACCCAATCAAAGGCATTATTATATTGCTTACCAGGGAAGACACGATTTTCCCAAAAGCACTACCTATAACTACTGCAATGGCTAAATCTAATACATTGCCCTTAATGGCAAACTCTTTGAATTCTTGCCACACATTAATCACTCCTTTACATCCTGAGTTTTCTGTCCGAACTAATTAGGATTATAACCTGAACCCCCTTTTCGCCGTTTATTCCCCTTTCTCCTCCAGTATCTCCAGTTAACTGGTAAAAATGCCGTTTATCTCACCCAATCATCAATTCATCCAATCACTTCAGCCCCCATCATGTTCCTGCGGCTCTGTCTCCCTTTTCAAAATTTATTAAAACTTTACATGGGGACAATAATGGTCGTAGGATGTATATGAGGCATACGGCATTGCAAAATACAAACCACATAGGAAAGCCCTAAAAGGAGGTTATCATCATGAAAAGATCTTACTACGAGGAATATAAGCAGAAGCTGATTACTCCTGAAAAAGCGGCGGGATTAATTAAGCCGGTAGACTATATTTTGTATGGCAGTTTCCTAAGCAGGCCGGTTGATTTTGACAATTGTTTAGCCCAGCGCATTCATGAATTAACCGAAATCAACATTTTCTACGGCGCCGGCTTGCTGCCCCCTTTGCAGACGGCTATGTGCGACCCTGAACATAGGGTTTTCACCTGCAATAGCTGCTACTTCAGCGCCGTAGACCGCAAAATGCATGACAAAGGCTTGCTGTACTATACTCCCGCCAATTTCAGCCAAGCTAACGAGATGTTTACCCTGCCTACCTACCCGCCTTACACCTGTGTAGTGCAAGTTGCTCCCATGGATGAACACGGCTTTTTCTCCTTTGGGGTTGGTAATACCTATTGTTTTGAAGGGGCCATGCAGGCCGCTACCGTTATTGTAGAAGTAAACCAAAACTTGCCCCGGATGCTAGGGGGTTCAGAAGATGGCCTGCATATTTCCATGGTTGATTACATCATCGAAGGCAGCAATCCTCCCATATTTGAACTGCCTCCTTCTCCGGAACCCAGTGAAGCGGACAAGCGCATGGCCGAACTGATACTGGAAGAAATCCCTGACCGGGCTTGCCTGCAGCTGGGAGTGGGTACTTTGCCCAACGTATTGGGAGAACTCCTGTGCGATACGGATCTTACCCACCTGGGTATTCACAGTGAAATGTTCTGCGATTCCATGGTTGACCTGTTCGAAGCAGGCAAAATTACCGGCCGGTACAAAGCCACCGACCGGGGGAAAATAGTGGCCACTTTCTGTCTGGGCACCAAAAAATCCTACGATTTTGTGGACGACAATCCCTTAATAGCCAGTCATCCCTGTTCTTACACTAATGATCCCCGGGTTATCGGCCGCAATGACAATGTAATCTCTATTAACAATGCCATTGAGATTGACCTGTTCGGTCAGGTCTGTTCCGAGAGTTCAGGAACACGGCAAATATCCGGCACCGGAGGTCAGCTGGATTTTGTAGAAGGCGCCTGGTACTCCAATGGAGGCAAGAGCTTTCTCTGCCTGACCAGTACCTACACCGACAGAAACGGCACCGTTCACTCTCGCATTGTACCCACCCTGAAAACAGGCAGCATCGTGACAACTCCCCGCACCCTGGTAGATTATGTTGTCACTGAATACGGAAAAGTGCAGCTGAAAGGACAGCCTACCTGGTCCCGGGCGGAGAAATTAATCAGCGTGGCTCATCCGGACTTCCGGGATGATCTTATCCGCCAGGCCCAGGAAATGAAAATCTGGCGCCGGACCAACAAGATCGAATAGCCATATGATGACCAGAATCAAAAATTAACCGGGAATAGCGGCTGTAATTGATGCACAAGCTAACCGAAACAGCAAAGGTGGTCATCTTATGCACGAAAACAACTATAGGCCAGAAGAGCAGGAGTTTGATAATAGCCGCGACCGAATTCAACAGAAATTTGAAGATGAAATGGAAGATATGTTCATGGATCTGAGATATTTTATCTGTTAATATCCTCACCCATCAAAGGGATGGCTAGCGTTATGTGACAGCCATCCCTTTTCTTAACCATAAAAGTACAAAAAACTGTCACTATTTGTTGCCAGTCTTTCCGGGGTCTAGTACAATGGGAAAAATCGCAGGCAGGTGATATGATGAGCCAATCAGATATAGAGGCCATATTAAAGATGGCTATGGACTGGGAAATTGAAGCGTACGAGTTTTATCATGCATTATCCCAAAAAAACCTGGATTCTTCCGTTAAACAAATTTTTGCTGAATTGGCTGAAGAAGAACAAAAGCACCAGAAAATCCTGCAATCCTTCTTGAAAACCCGGAGAAACCCCTTAGATTCAAGCGCACAGCTGATTTTAAGGTAGCGGAAACCGTAGAAGAATTACCTCCTTTGACTGCCGATATGAAGCCGGTGGATGCCATCACTTTAGCTATGAAAAGAGAAGAAATGGCTATGAATCACTATAAAAGTATGGCCGAACATAGCGAAACTCCTGAACAGGCGAAAATTTTTGAGGAACTCTCCTATATGGAACAGAGTCACAAGACCCGACTGGAAGAATTGTACACCAACATGGCTTTTCCTGAAGTATGGTAGGAAAGAAAAAAGGATCGGCTTTCCGGTCCTTTCAAGCTGTCAAAGAAGTCTTTTAGCGGTTAGACGTTCGAGATTGCCACGCCCCTCCGGGGCTCGCAATGACACATAAGATGGCCTTTTGGTATGTCATCGCGAGGAGCGTAGCGACGTGGCGATCTCTTTTGGCTAATTTTTTGATACTCTCAAAGGACCGGGCTTTCAGGTCCTTTTTTTCTGTTTTTTCTTTCAGAAAATAATTAATTCCTGGCAACGACCTACTCTCCCACGCTTACGCGCAGTACCATCGGCGCTGGAGGGCTTAACTGCCGTGTTCGGGATGGGTACGGGTGTTTCCCCTCCGCTATTGTCACCAGGAAATTTGATTACTTATTTAGTTTATGTTTGAGAGATTGCCGCGTCGCTTCGCTCCTCGCAATGACACGGCGAGGATCCTTCAAAACTGCACACAGAGTTTCCTTAAGGTCAAGACCTCGATCTATTAGTACCAGTCTGCTTAATGCATCGCTGCACTTACACTCCTGGCCTATCTACCACCTAGTCTTGATGGGATCTTACCTCCTTATCGGAGTGGGAGAACTCATCTTGAGGTCGGCTTCGCGCTTAGATGCTTTCAGCGCTTATCCTCTCCAGACATAGCTACCCAGCTGTGCCCCTGGCGAGACAACTGGTACACCAGCGGTCTGTCCATCCCGGTCCTCTCGTACTAGGGACAGATCCTCTCAATTCTCCTGCGCCTGCGATGGATAGGGACCGAACTGTCTCACGACGTTCTGAACCCAGCTCACGTACCACTTTAATGGGCGAACAGCCCAACCCTTGGGACCTTCTCCAGCCCCAGGATGTGATGAGCCGACATCGAGGTGCCAAACCTCCCCGTCGATGTGAACTCTTGGGGGAGATAAGCCTGTTATCCCCGGGGTAGCTTTTATCCGATGAGCGACGGCCCTTCCACTCGGTACCGCCGGATCACTAAGCCCGACTTTCGTCCCTGCTCGAAATGTCTCTCTCGCAGTCAAGCTCCCTTATGCCTTTACACTCTTCGCGCGATTTCCATCCGCGCTGAGGAAACCTTTGGGCGCCTCCGTTACCCTTTAGGAGGCGACCGCCCCAGTCAAACTGCCCGCCTGAAACTGTCCCTGATCCGGTTCACGGACCTAGGTTAGAACTCCAGCAATTTAAGAGTGGTATCCCACCGATGGCTCCAGCAAGCCTGGCGACCTGCCTTCTTAGCCTCCCACCTATCCTGTACATAAACTACCAAAATCCAATATCAGGCTGCAGTAAAGCTCCACGGGGTCTTTCTGTCCTATCGCAGGTAACCGGCATCTTCACCGGTACTACAATTTCACCGAGCCCCTCGTCGAGACAGTGCCCAGATCGTTACGCCTTTCGTGCGGGTCTGAACTTACCAGACAAGGAATTTCGCTACCTTAGGACCGTTATAGTTACGGCCGCCGTTCACCGGGGCTTCGGTTCAAAGCTTCGCAGTCTCCCGCTAACCTTTCCCCTTAACCTTCCGGCACCGGGCAGGCGTCAGCCTCTATACTTCATCTTTCGATTTCGCAGAGACCTGTGTTTTTGGTAAACAGTCGCCTGGGCCTGTTCTCTGCGGCTCCCTCTCGCTTCGTTTCCTAACGATAACGGAGCACCCCTTCTCCCGAAGTTACGGGGTCATTTTGCCGAGTTCCTTAACGAGGGTTCTCTCGCGCGCCTTAGGATTCTCTCCTTGCCTACCTGTGTCGGTTTGCGGTACGGGCACCCCAAACCTCGCTAGAGGCTTTTCTTGGCAGTCTGGAATCAGTGACTTCGGTACTACGCTTCCCTCCCCTTCACACCTCAGAGTTCCCACAGAGCGGATTTGCCTACTCTGCCTCCTAAGTGCTTGGACGTGCTCTTCCATCCGCACGCTTCACCTATCCTCCTGCGTCACCCCCTCGCTCAATCGGTTTGTAGGTGGCACTGGAATCTCAACCAGTTATCCATCCCCTACGCCTTCCGGCCTCGGGTTAGGTCCCGGCTTACCCTGGGCGGACGAGCCTTCCCCAGGAATCCTTAGGCTTCCGGCGGGCAGGATTCTCACCTGCCTTCTCGCTTACTTATGCCAGCATTCTCACTTCCTATCAGTCCACTACTCCTTTCGGTATAGCTTCTGCCCGATAGGAACGCTCCCCTACCATACGGAAGTCGGATGACGGAAGTCAGAAGTCGGATCTTTCTGTTTCGTATTTAGTCCATTTCTGAATGAGTCGGTATATCTGCTTGTTGACTGTTTCATATCTTGCTTTCAGTTGCTTATGGGTCTCTTGCTCGATATATCCAAGGTCTTTTATCATATCAATATATACCTTGACTTCATTCGTTGAACCCATGGCATTTCTTAAGAAATGCTTGAATTCTTTTTCAGAATTCCTTCTTCCATAACCTTCGGCTATGTTGGCGGGTATTGATATGGCTGCTCTCCTTATCTGAGGAACTAGCTCATACTTTTCTTCCTTTGGTAATCGCAAGCATATCTGGTGCATCTCCAAGGCAAGTCTATAACTTTCTTGATAGACTACCAGATCTTCATAGCTTTTAATTGCCATTGAAAAACCCTCCGTCTTCTGTCCTCTGTCATCCGTCCTCCGTATCCAAAGCTTCGGTACTATGCTTAGCCCCGTTACATTTTCGGCGCAGAGCCACTTGACCAGTGAGCTATTACGCATTCTTTAAATGATGGCTGCTTCTAAGCCAACATCCTGGCTGTCTGGGCGGCTCTACCTCCTTTCCCACTTAGCATAGATTTTGGGACCTTAGCTGTTGGTCTGGGCTGTTTCCCTCTCGACAACGGACCTTGTCACCCATTGTCTGACTGCCAAGATTTACCTTATGGTATTCGCAGTTTGGGATGGTTCGGTAACCGGTGAAGGCCCCTAGCCTAACCAGTGCTCTACCCCCATAAGGAAACTCTTGACGCTAGCCCTAAAGCTATTTCGGGGAGAACCAGCTATCTCCGAGTTCGATTGGCTTTTCACCGCTATCCACAGCTCATCCACGCGCTTTTTAACGCACTCTGGTTCGGGCCTCCATTTTGTGCTACCAAAACTTCACCCTGGCCATGGATAGGTCACCCGGTTTCGGGTCTACAACAACAAACTACACGCCCTTTCAGACTCGCTTTCGCTTCGGCTCCGTCCCTTTCAGACTTAACCTCGCTTGCTGTCGTAACTCGCTGGCCCATTCTACAAAAGGTACGCCGTCACACGCTTTCAATCGTGCTCCGACTGCTTGTAGGCATACGGTTTCAGGTTCTCTTTCACTCCCCTCCCGGGGTGCTTTTCACCTTTCCCTCACGGTACTCTCCTCTATCGGTCGCTGACTAGTATTTAGCCTTGGAAGGTGGTCCTCCCTGCTTCCCACCGGGTTCCACGTGTCCGGCGGTACTCGGGGTTCCCCTGAAGAGTTATCTGGCTTTCGGCTACGAGGCTCTCACTCTCTGCGGCTGGACTTTCCAGTCCATTCGCCTAACCAGATAATTTCTAACTCTTTGGTACATCTGCAACTGTACCCCAGGGGCCCCTCAACCCCGATCATGCAACGCTTGCAGGCTTACACATGACCGGTTTGGGCTCCTTCCCGTTCGCTCGCCGCTACTAAGGAAATCTCTCTTGATTTCTTCTCCTCCGGCTACTAAGATGTTTCAGTTCGCCGGGTCTCGCCTCTCCTGCCCTATGCATTCAGGCAGGGATGACAGAGGTTCTCCTCTGCCGGGTTCCCCCATTCGGAGATCCACGGATCTACGCTCGCTTGCAGCTCCCCGTGGCGTTTCGCCGCTTGCCGCGTCCTTCTTCGCCTGTCAGCGCCTAGGCATCCCCCGTACGCCCTTACTATCTTGACCTTGCGCGAGAAACTCTCTACCTCTCGGTAAATTGTTCCTGCTTTCTCCTCTGTGTGCAGTTTTCAAAGATCCTCCAGGCTNNTATAAAACGAACAGCAAGGATCACAAAGTGATCGACCTAGGAATTGGGAAGTGGGAGGTGGGATGTTGGAGGTGAGACGATTCCTTAAGAACTGTCTTCTCCTTTTCCTCTACCTTACTTCCTCATTCTCCTTAGAAAGGAGGTGATCCATCCGCACCTTCCGGTACGGATACCTTGTTACGACTTCACCCCAATCACTAACCCCACCTTCGACGGCTGCTTCCCTTGCGGGTTGGCTCACCGGCTTCGGGTGTTGCCAGCTTTCGTGGTGTGACGGGCGGTGTGTACAAGGCCCGGGAACGCATTCACCGCGACGTGCTGATTCGCGATTACTAGCGATTCCGACTTCATGCAGTCGAGTTGCAGACTGCAATCCGAACTGAGAATGGCTTTTTGAGATTCGCTCCGCCTCACGGCTTCGCCGCTCTCTGTACCACCCATTGTAGCACGTGTGTAGCCCAGATCATAAAGGGCATGATGATTTGACGTCATCCCCACCTTCCTCCCGCTTGTCACGGGCAGTCCCATTAGAGTGCTCAGCTTCACCTGTTAGCAACTAATGGCAAGGGTTGCGCTCGTTGCGGGACTTAACCCAACATCTCACGACACGAGCTGACGACAACCATGCACCACCTGTCTCAGAGTTCCCCGAAGGGCACCCCCTAGTTTCCTAAGGGTTCTCTGGATGTCAAGACCTGGTAAGGTTCTTCGCGTTGCATCGAATTAAACCACATGCTCCACCGCTTGTGCGGGCCCCCGTCAATTCCTTTGAGTTTCAGCCTTGCGACCGTACTCCCCAGGCGGGATACTTATTGCGTTAGCTCCGGCACGGAAGGGGTCGATACCTCCCACACCTAGTATCCATCGTTTACAGCGTGGACTACCAGGGTATCTAATCCTGTTTGCTCCCCACGCTTTCGCACCTCAGCGTCAGGGTCAGTCCAGTCAGCCGCCTTCGCCACTGGTGTTCCTCCTGATATCTACGCATTTCACCGCTACACCAGGAATTCCACTGACCTCTCCTGCCCTCAAGATATCCAGTTTCAAGTGCAACCCCGCAGTTGGGCTGCGGTCTTTCACACCTGACTTAAATACCCGCCTACGTGCTCTTTACGCCCAGTAATTCCGGACAACGCTCGCCCCCTACGTCTTACCGCGGCTGCTGGCACGTAGTTAGCCGGGGCTTCCTCGTAAGGTACCGTCACCTTGGGGTCAGTTACTACCCCAATCCTTCGTCCCTTACAACAGAGCTTTACAACCCGAAGGCCTTCTTCGCTCACGCGGCGTCGCTGCGTCAGGGTTTCCCCCATTGCGCAATATTCCCCACTGCTGCCTCCCGTAGGAGTCTGGGCCGTTCTCAGTCCCAGTGTGGCCGTACACCCTCTCAGGCCGGCTACTGATCGTCGCCTTGGTAGGCCGTTACCCTACCAACTAGCTAATCAGACGCGGGCCCATCCATAAGCGGAAGCCTAAGCCTCCTTTACTTAACCAAACATGCGTCCAGCTAAGCTTATGCGGTATTAGCAGCCGTTTCCAGCTGTTATCCCCCTCTTATGGGTAGGTTGCCCACGCGTTACTCACCCGTCCGCCACTAGTTTTGCACTCAGCACTTAATGTTCTTTCCCCTTGCATGTGTTGGCTTTTTTGTTTGGCGTTGTGCGACAAAGTTCGCAACGCCATAACTCCTTGCTTTACCACTCGGCACCTGGAAGCGCTCTGCTTCTTGGGTTGGCTCTCCTAATAAGCGTTGTGCGAACTTTGTTCGCAGTTAATGCTGCGGCCAACTATCCAGGCTTCCTCCTAAGAACATTAAGTGCTAAGTGCAAAACCCGTTCGACTTGCATGTGTTAGGCACGCCGCCAGCGTTCGTCCTGAGCCAGGATCAAACTCTCCGTTAAAATCTTTAACTTCTATCCCAGCTTTTCGCTTGGCTTT
>LFSR01000052.1 GCA_001513155.1 Syntrophomonas sp. DTU018 | reverse complement strand
TACAGCGCAAACAGCAGGGCTAAAGCGCCACCAGCGGGGGCAAACAGTGCAAGATTTTCCATAATACCCAACTCTCTCCTTATGCTGTTTCTAGAATTTTTTCGTATACCACCATTGACTAAATGTTTCCAGACCATCATAGGTAAGATCAATTAAATGTGTGCATCCTTCATTACTCCCCAATAAATTAGCAGTTTCTTTCTTTGATAAGCGAAATGCTTCCTTACCGTACAAATGTTTACAAAAATCTTTCGCTTCTTGACAAATTTTATCTGTAACACGTGTTAGATCACTGTTGACCTCCTCAATTATTCCTTGACGGTTGCATTTTATAATGACGCTTAATTCGTGCACCGTATCCAGCATATTGCCAATAATCAAATACCCAAGTTTACCTATATCATAGAGGTGCTGGCTGCCGAATCGACTAAATAGGAGGTGTTCTCGATTAAATTCTGAGGCCACTTCATCCCAGGTTCTGCTTATTCGGTCAAGATTGCTGTAATAGCAACATCTGCCTCGATAAACGTCTTCCCAGTAATCACTGTACTCTTTGGAAGTAGCAAAACCTCTTTCTTGACAAACAAAAGTTTCAGCTTGAATTAAGGTGCGAATAACATCCTTAACCAATGAAACCGTCAAGGTATCTTCTTGAACCTCCTGCAAGGCTTGATTAATGGAAGCTCCTTCATTTATAGAGGCATAAATGCCTTCTAGGCTATTGAGGTAAATGGGACCCAGCCGTTCCTTTCCGAATATCGTACCTCCATCCGCATAGGCTTGCAAAATTTTAAATGTGCTAATATCTACTAGCAGGCGAAGGTACCTCTCTTGATTACTATCCAGGTAACGACTCTCGGCTATCATTATCTTACTGTCTATCTCTTTACGGTAAACATTTATGTTTAAAAACCGCTGTTTAAGGCAAGCGAACAAATATATCATCCCCTATCCCTTTACAGGCAAATAAACTTATTTCATAATCACCTAGTTTAAAAATCGCTCAATTTTTTGAGACTCCTACAATGTTTACTGATGGGTGTCCTGCATGCTGCTGAAATTACATTTGTTCATAAATACTCTCCTTTCATGGTTGCTGTGGTCCATAATTCTTTTCTATCTTCCAATAAAATTGGGGGGCCTCTTTTCTAGGCCAAATTTAGCAATCTCGCTGGCAATTATTAAATCTGAATAGAGAGCCAATTCGCAACCACCAAGGAGTCGGGATTAAATATCCCAGAGCTGAATGAATACGGTGGTTCTTATAAAAATCTATGTAAGCCCCCATTTGAGGTAATCGCTTCACTGTATGTCTCTATAGGTTGTAGTGAAGTTCTTCTTCCTTGAGAATACGGAATAACCGTTCAATATGAGCATTATGCTCTAAGTATGGCATAGGCCGAATATTACAAAAGAGTTGCGTCGCATGGGGCCAAGTCCTTAACAAATTTACGGCTCAGTATTTTAGCAGCATCCTTGATACTGATTCCGTCTTTTCTTAGCTCAGTGGCCAAACAGCCATCTATTCCACTGCTTCGTCATTGCCCTCTGGTTTAACTTTTACCTCTCCAGTATAAGAATTAACATAAAAACTCTGCCGTGATTGGGTACCTTTATTTCGTAGAATAACTTTTATTGTTGGGATGTACAGCAAAAAAACTGCTTTCACTTCGCAATGAGGCGGTCCGAAAATAAATTGCTTGTTAATACGACTCTTTCTAGCATCTTCAATAATACGACAAAAATCTTCTTTTGATGTTAGGGTAGGTAAAATATACTTTTCTTTGCAATCAACATCACTAAGCTTCGGAATACCTCGTAGAACAACGTATTCTCCGTTTAACGCATCGCATACTACGTAAAATGTTATATGTTTTGCTGGGAATAGAACTCTATGTTTTGATGTGTATACTTCTCCAACCCAGTAAGGATAGTTGAAGTATTTCTCTGTTGTAATGCTGTAATCACTGGCATCTACTTTAGCTTTGTTCTCCTTTTGCAATGCTTTGAGAACGTTTTTGACTGCTTTATTTTCAGAAATATTTGCTTTTTTGCTTGGTATCTTGATTTGCATAGTATATTTCACCTACCCAATCTGCCTGTATACTCTGAGGGACTAAGCAGCTTCACTCTCAGAGTGCCAGCTTTCAACCCTGGCTATAATTTCGGACTCAGAAGGTTTACTCAGCAGGCTGCCCACAATCTTGCAACAAGAGCTATAGGTAAAGAAATGAACATTTCTGAAAAAGTGGGCAGTTCCATACCGAAGAACAGGATGGCATAGGAACCTCCTCCCGCTATTAGTGCAGCCAGCGCTCCAGAGTCAGTAGCTCGTCTCCACCACAAGCCAGCTAAAAGAGGTATCATTAATGAGCAAACCAGGAAATTCATGGCCTGGGTATATAGGACCGTGATGTACTCCGGAGGGTTAAAGGAGAACAGAAGCACAATGAAGGAAACTACAAAAACCATTAAGCTTCCCAAGCGTGCTTGTTTCTTTTCCTCCATATCTGGTTTAAATATTCCTACAATAATGTCATTGGAGATAGCTGCTGCAGCTGCTATTAACAAACCAGCCGCGGTAGACATAATTGCTGCAAATATAGCTGCAGCGGTAAGTCCTTTCCAAAATGGGTTGAAGATCACTTCGATAAGATATAAGAAGGCAGCATCTTTGTTATCAGGTACATCCACACCTATGACACATCTTGAAGCAGTTGAAAGAATAAATATTGTGCAAACAGTAAATATGGTTATTAAAATCATGCCGCCATGAAGAGATACGGCTGCTCCAAAGGGGTTTTTAGCCGTACTTACTCTCATCAGAATATGAGGAGAACACAGGCCGATGAAAACCCAAACAAAAAAGAATCCCGCATAAGACAGCAGAGGCAAATGCAGTTGTCCCATTTGCGGATAGTATTCAGTAGCCATATTAATCATAGCATCGAAACCGCCAAAGTGCATCAAGGCGGCAACTGAAGTAACTACGGTTACCAACATCATCAGCATACCCTGCAGAAAATCAGTCCAGGTTACCGCTAACATTCCGCCAATCATAACATAAACCGTAAAGATCGCCCAAGTAATAATTAAAGCAAGATTAAAGTCTACTCCCAATAAATATTGTCCTACTGTCCCAGAAGCTTTCATCTGAGCAACCAGGTAAACAGTATAGGCTATAGCAATAACAATAGGAACCAACAAAGCTATAGCTTTATTGGGAAAACGCATTTTAATGAATTCCGAGATTGTTTTGGCACCGCTTTTACGTAAAGGACGGGCTACCAATAATGCTCCCATTCCCAGTCCTGCGCCGGACCCAAGATTTGCACAAGCAATATAGGCAAGGCCTAGGGTAGCTCCGAGTCCGATATTTCCCATCATGCCCCCACCGCTCATTACGGTAGCCAATAAGGCAAAGGCATTAACTAAAACTCCAACATTTGACTCAGCCGACCAGAAACTGGAAGCAGTTTTCGAAGCCCTGCTCCGGAAGTAAAAACCTATTGCCAGCATTGCAACTGCATAAACAATAACAATTGTTAATTCAAGAGTTTTCATGCATTATTCCCCCACGCTCTCAGTTTTTTTGCCTAGGCTTAAATAGGCGGCAATAATATTGTAAATTGGTACACAAAAGGTCAAGATTACTAGTATCCAAGAGTTTAAGCTGACATTTTTATACATTGTGTTTCTCACAGATGGGAAAAAGGCGATAATGCTAATAACAAAGAATACAATCAGGGCTATCAGATCGCTTGTTCTCATTTTGATGAGACCGTTTGTTCTTACTTCAGGCATGGTTTTTTCGTCAGACATGATTTCACTCCCCTTGGTTTTGTCGTTTTTCTTCTTCCTCTCTCAATACTCGACGTAATAATTTTCCAGTCCCTGTCGCAGGTAGCGAATCTCTGAATTCAATTTCTCTCGGGCGTTTATAAGCTGCCATTTTATCCTTTGCCCACTCTATAAGCTCATCCTCGGTAATTTTTCCTTTATACTGATCCTTCAAAACAATAAAGGCTTTAATCAACTCACCTCTGCGTTCGTCTTTTTTGCCAATAACTGCTGCTTGAGCCACAGCTTCATGTTTGCAAAGATATAGCTCAACTTCTTCTGGGAATACACTATATCCAGAAGTTTTAATCATCTCCTTCTTACGACCCATAAATATCAGGAAGCCTTCTTCATCTAACCGGCCGATATCACCTGTATATAACCATCCATCACGCAAAACCTGACTCGTAGCTTCGGGATTGTTTAAATATCCTTTGAAAACGCCAGGGTTTTTGACCACAATTTCTCCAATTTCACCTGGAGGGCATTCATTACCGTTTTCGTCCACAATTTTGACATGCATTTCTTCAAAGAGGGGAATTCCACAGGTCCCGTATTTGGGGTATTCTGGTGGGGTAACCGTATCCATGGTATGACTCTCCGATAACCCATAAGCTATTTCTAAGAGTTGCCCACCTCTAGTTATTTCCGCCCATTTGTCTGCCATTTCCTTAGTAAGCTGTACACCAAAACTTGTAGTAGTAGCCATACGCATGGAGCATAGATTGTACTTGTTTACGTCAGGATGATTGATTATTTCGAAGTTCATCAAAGCTGAACCATACCAGGTATTGCATTTGAATTTCTCAATTGCCTCCATTACTATTTCCGGGGCATATTTAGTAATCAGTACCATAGTTGATCCATTGTAAATATGAGTATTCATCATGCACATACCGGCAATATGATATATGGGCTGGGTGCTTAAAAATACATCGTATTCGTTAAAATAATAGCAAGTTCCGGTGGAAACAGCTTTATACAGAGCATTCCAGTAAGTAATCATTGCCCCTTTGGGTAAACCTGTTGTTCCAGAAGTGAAAATGATGAGGCTAACATCGTTTTCAATATCAATATCTACCGATGGGGTGTTGGGGGTGGTTGATTTAATAAGATCCATCATCTGTATAGCCCCATCCAGGTCCGTGGGATCTTCATATTCCAGAATGAATGGCAAAGCCGGTTCCTCTGGCAGAAAATCTTTAAAGGAGCTGACTATGATATGTTCTAAGGGGGTGCTATCCTTCACATTTTTTATTATGGGGTACAGGTAAGTATTGCTATAATGACCCGAGCGTTAAGCTCGTTGATCTCATATTCCAGTTCCCATTCCTTGAACATTGGGCTGCACGGACCCACACTGGCACCAATCCGCTGAGCAGCATAAAAGGCGATCATAAACTGCGGACAGCTTTGCATATAAATTGCAATAGCATCACCCTTTTTGACTCCCAGAGCTGTTAGTGCCGTTGCCAGACGATCCACATAATCTTCCATCTCGCCCCAGGTTATTTCCTTACCATAGTAGTTGATACAGATTTTGTTAGGAACCCGACGAGCATGGTCCTTAATATACTGATCCAGTGGTTTTTTACCAAATTTAAACTCGGGGCTCCTGGGTACATTGCGAGGAATAAACTGTTTAATTGCCATAACACTCACTCCTTTTCTTTGGGTCTTTATGTAATTAAATTCAGTAAGTGAATACTTCTATTTTTTTCCCTCCTCTCTGCTGAAGGATTCATAACAGTCCACTGGATAGATCTCATTTTGTAAAGGGCTTTAATGCTTCACGTGATTCCGGTGTATTCCCACACAAGGTTGCCACCTCTGTTTCATAAAGGTTAGCAACACTAAGTCCCGTTTCCAGCGCAACCCGGATGGATTTTTTGATCATTCGTAACGCATGAGGTGACTTACTGCATAATTTTTCACATGCATCCCTCACAACAGTATCAAGCATCTCTTCGTCAACTACCCGATTTACAATGCCTATTCGATAAGCTTCTTCAGCATCAAAAGTGTCTCCCAGCATCACTATTTCCGCAGCCTTATGCTTTCCAACCAATCTCGGCAACATGCCGGCTGATCCCATAAAACCGTAATTTATTTCCTGTTGGCCAAATTTCGCATTCGGAGTAGCATATACCAAATCGCAGGCTAAGACTAATAAACATCCCCCTCCAAAGGCGTAACCTTTCACTGCAGCAATAACTGGTTTCTCCAAATCCATAATACAGTTGGCTATTTTGACGAACTTGTAATAATAGTCACGAAACTCAAAGTTTTGCCTGGCTGCTATCTCTTCCAAATCAGCTCCGGCAATAAATGCCTTATTGCTGCCCATACCACTAAGGACTACGACTCGTACGTCTTGCAATTCATCAATCTGTAAAAACAACTCATATAATTCATCAAGTAAAGCGGAATTCATTGCATTATGTTTGTCTACTCGGTTTATGCTGACAAAAGCAATTCCTTCGTCAACAGCAAAGGCAATATTAGAAGAAATATTGTTGGCCATACTATCACATCCTGTTATAATATTCTGAACTTTTTTATATGGATTTGCCTGGTTCAAAAATGCTTCGACTATACTCGGGCCCCAAGTATTTTTAGCTGGCCAATATATAAAGCAAATAACATGCCAAAGTTGACATTAGTAAGTCAAAAGTATGTGTTTATGCGTTTCATGCAACACAATAATCCTTTTTGTCATCGATACAGGTATATGATGAAATATGTCATTACGGCGTTTGATACTTGTTTCTTCATTCAGCAATTACCCCATAAAGCTATAAACATGAAAAATATCATCAAGGTGATGAAGTTTATCCTCCTGAGTTTATCGGTTGAATAATTGCCATTTACAAAACAAAAAGCAAAGCCATATTCAACTCGTTCAATCTTATTGGGATGATAAAGGTATGGTCAGGCATGAAGTTATTACTATACTTTAGCCTTCTCGATGAGATTGAAAACACAGGAAAGCTTTGGAAGAACCCTTGTTTCCGGTCAACCGCAGTTTTTGCAACATGCTGGTGAATATAGTGTTTTAGGATGTTAGGATCAAGGGTGCAGGAAGAGTTATTATAAAGACGGGTAGCAGGAATTAAAGAGAGAGCAGCGATAACAGAGTGGCGAGAACTAGATGAAACAGCAGTCAGCCAGGATAAAAGGTTTGACTACTATTACGGAATGCAGACCAATGCCGGGAATCTTTCCGGCCAGTGCAATCCTAACTACTCATCAAACTCTGGGGAAGATGGAGAATTCTTCAGAATCGCGAAAAACACACTGGATGTACTGGCGTTATTCCATTCGAGAGAATCAAAGGTTAAAGGCCATTTCGCATAATGTTTCCTAAATTCCATTTATCATCGATAAATGATGAAATATGTCATCATGGCGTTTCACTATTATGATTCGACATTTTCCCCATGAATCCATAACTATATGAAAAATATCATCGCAATGATGAAAAGTATCCTCAATAATACTTATCAAAAGTCCATTAGTTTATTTGTTTCTTAGTGGAATATTATAGCGAGCAGCTTTTTTTACAATAGTTGATTGGTCCACACCTAGTACTTGAGCAGTTTTCCTGGTACTACCGTATTTTTTCAAGGCTTCCTGCAGCAATCGTTTTTCATATACTTCTAATGTGGCTTTTAACTTATTGCCCTTCTCTGTTTGGATAGTACTAAAATCTATTGCATCTAGGTCTAATTCGTCTGATTCCCTCAGTCTGATGTCAGTTATTACATCTCCCTTAGATGTAACAATTGCCCGTTCAATTACGTTTTCTAACTCGCGTATATTTCCAGGCCATTTGTATCTTTGCATTTCGCTTATGACCCTGGCATCTATACTCTTATTCATGCCATACTTTTTATTATATTTAGATAAAAAGAAATTAACGAATTCTGGTATTTCTTCAACTCTTTCCCGCAGAGGAGGAACAGTAATCGGTACTACATTCAGGCGATAGTATAAATCTTCTCGGAACTTACCTTTAAGAACCATATCGCTTAGGCTTCTATTCGTGGCTGCAATGACTCGTACATCCAACTGTTTTGGTACAGTTCCTCCTATCCGAGTTATTTTACCATCTTGTAATACTCGCAACAGTTTTACCTGCAGTACTATCGGCAATTCTCTAATTTCATCCAAAAATAGAATTCCATGGTTGGCAACCTCAAAAAGACCCATTTTCCCGCCTTTACGTGCCCCGGTAAAAGACCCCGGCTCATAACCAAATAATTCGGATTCCAAAAGAGTCTCTGGTATAGCTCCACAATTAATGCGAACAAAAGGCTTGTCAGAGCGCGGACTATTTTCATGCAGTATTTGAGCAATAACATCTTTCCCGACCCCAGTTTCTCCCGTAATCAATACTGTGGAATCAACCTGGGCGACACGAATAACTAAATCGATAAGATCTCTTGACTTGGGTGAGCTGAAAATATATTTATTGGCTATTTTGTATTTATTAATTTCCTGAATATAATGCTGATTTAATGAATTGATCTGTTCTTTAAGTGCATTTAACTCGGTAATATCCCTTACATTAGCTACTACTCCATGCGATGTGTCATTATCATCAATTATTGGATTGGCAGTAATAATAACATTTTTGCCCGATTTCAATTGCTGAACAATGGTCGCCGCTTGTTTTGTCTCAGCAACCTCCTTGATTAGCCGTGGATCAAACAAGTCGCTTTCTAGTTCATTTATATTCTTTCCGATTACATCTGACTCAGATACTCCAGCTAAATTAAGATATGATCATTAGCTTTTATGATGTTACCCTGGTGATCAGTAACAAAGATCCCGTCAAAAGAGCATTCAATAATAGCATTAACCCTCTGCATTAATTCTTGGGTTGATTTTAACTTCGCTGACAGCATTTCTATCTCCGATATGTCCTGGATCACTTCAACGGCTCCTATGATTTGTCCATTTTCTAAAATAGGGGATCGATTACAAAGATAAGATCTATTGTTATACATTTCCATAACCCCATATTCATGCTCCGCTCTTTCAATGATTCGAAATAACCGGCATTGGGGTAAGACAGCTTGAATACGCTGTCCTAAAATATCGTCTTTTTTTACGCCGAATATTGCTTCAGCGGCCGGATTAATAACCTTTATTATGCCTTCTTCATTAATACTGATGATACCAGCACGTATAGAAGAGATCACAGTATCCAAAGTGTTCCGAATGTTTACTACCGACTTATAATAAGCTCTTATAGTGTCGGATAGTGTAACAATGCCCACCAGTTTATCTTGATCAATTACTGGAAGGCTGCTTACATTCCATGTTATTAACTTTTGCACTTCTGTGTCAGGACTAATAGTGATTATATCCCTTTTCATTATTTCCCGAGCAGGAGCTTTTAGATCAATGTTTTGGGCAATAAGACGCAATACATGAGCACGGGTAATCAAGCCTCTGACGCATCTATTTTTATCTACAAATAGGAATACCATCGATTTTTTCTTTGACAATCATCTCAATAACATTCTGTAACGATTCGTCCTCATGCGCTGTTGGGGGATCAGGTCTCATAAATCTACATACCGTACTGGCATCCATATTTCCATCCTCCCTTATAAACGCTTTTTCGGCACCATTCGTCAACTTTCTTTGCCGTCAATATATACTAACTACTTTCTAAATTGCAAGTTTTATTCCAGCATGGTTTGGGTCAGATTTAGCAGGGCAAGTCAGCACGACAGGCCTGTTCAGTTGATTTAGCCCTGGATTTACTGCAGTCTGACGTCGAGGTACTATGGGCAGTCTGCAAATGGCATGATTATTGCAATAATAATTGCCGGCAGTTATCCAATGCATGCTCTGGGGTGACAAGGATTAATTTTCCAGAAGCCTCATGGTTGCAAAAACATTGAAGAGAGGTGCAGTGAATGGCTCTTAAGACTCCTCAACAATATCTGGATGATCTGAGGAAAATGAACATTGAACTTTACATGTTCGGGGAAAGGATAGAGAACTATGTGGATCACCCGATAATCAGACCATCTATTAATTCCATGGCTATGACCTACAAACTGGCTCTTGATCCTGAATATGAAGACATTATGACCGCTACCTCAAACTTGACCGGCAAGAAAATCAATCGTTTTACCCATCTGCACCAGAGCACTGAAGACCTTGTCAAAAAAGTGAAAATGCAGAGATTGCTGGGAATGAAGACCGGCAGCTGTTTTCAAAGATGTGTGGGCATGGATGCCTTTAATGCTGTGTACAGCACTACTTATGAAATAGACCAGGCTTACGGTACCGAGTATCATAAACGGTTTATCAAATACATGGAATACGTACAGGAAAATGACTTGGCCGTGGATGGATGTATGACTGATGCCCGTGGTGATCGTTCCAAATCTCCCAGCCAGCAGCCCGATCCGGATGCTTACCTGCATGTGGTGGAAAGAAGAGAAGACGGAATTGTGGTCCGGGGATGCAAATTACACCAGACGGGAATGATCAATTCTCATGAAATCCTTGTTATGCCCAACAACAGTTTAAAAGAAAATGAGAAGGAATGGGCGGTATGCTTTGCTATTCCCTTGGATACTCCGGGAATGCTTTATGTTTACGGCAGACAAGCCAGTGATACCCGCAAATTGGAAGGAGGTAGCATCGATGTAGGTAATGTCAACTTTGGCGGACAAGAGGTAATGGCTATATTCAACGATGTGTTTGTCCCCTGGGAAAGAGTATTCATGGATGGGGAAACAGACTTCACCACCATTTTGGTTGAACGTTTCGCCGGATATCACCGTCAGAGTTATGGCGGATGCAAAGTGGGCGTAGGTGATGCTTTGATAGGTGCCGCTCAGGCTATTGCCGATTACCAGGGAGTGGCCAAGGCTTCTCATATTAAAGACAAGATTATTGAAATGTGCCACCTCAATGAAACCCTGTATGCCTGCGGAATTGCTTGTTCTTCGGAAGGCAGAAAAACCGCGGCGGGAAATTACTTGATTGACCTGTTGCTGGCAAATATATGCAAGCAGAATGTCACCCGCTTCCCCTATGAGATCGCCAGGATAGCCCAGGATATAGCTGGCGGATACGTTGGTACCATGCCTTCAGAAAAAGATTTTGCCCATCCTAAAATAGGGCCCTTGGTTAAGAAATATTCTACCGCCAGAAGTGATATTCCGGCAGAACACCGCCAGAGAATGCTGCGATTAATCGAGAATATAACCCAGGGCGCTGCGGCAGTAGGGTACTTGACGGAATCCATGCATGGTGCCGGGTCACCTCAAGCCCAGCGGATTATGATTTCTCGGTTGGTCAATCTTGAGCAACGCAAAGAACAGGCAGAAATCCTCTGCGGAATTAGGGAAAACCCGGATTTGGACTGGTAGTTATCCCGCTGAGCATGTCAAAGATGCGATAGAGGGAATGATTTCGACAAGTAACATCATTTTAGTATGGGAGGTTAAAATAATGGACGTTAAAACTATATGTGTTGTCGGAGCAGGAACTATGGGACATCAGATAGCTCTACAGGCAGCAGTGTCAGGGTTTACCGTTTATTGTACTGACGTTAAGGCTGAGGCATTACAGAAAGCCCAGGATTTTGCGGACAAATGGCTAAATGGCCGCGTAGAAAAAGGCAAAATGTCGGCAGAAGAGGTTGCTGCTGTAAAAAGCCGCCTTAACTTTGCCGGCAGTTTGGAAACGGCTGCCAAGAATGCTGATCTGGTAATAGAAGCAGCCATTGAAATACTGGAAATAAAGCGGCAGATTTTTACCCAGTTGGATAGGATTTGTCCGCCCCATACCATTTTGGCCACCAACAGTTCTTATATAGTTAGCTCCAAAATTGCCGATGCCACCAACCGCCCAGACAAAGTATTGAACATGCATTGGTTTAATCCTGCCCTGGTAATGAAACTGATTGAAGTGGTAAAAGGCCCCCATACCTCGGAAGAAACCGTGCAGACAGTATTGGAAGTAAGCCGTGCTTTAGGAAAAGTACCTACCCGGGTCAATAAAGAGATCTATGGCTTTGTATGTAATCGAATTTTCAGCGCTATTACCAAGGAAGCCTGTTATCTGTTGGATCAGGGTATTGCTTCCATCGAAGATATTGACAATGCTGTGCGCAACGGATTAGGTCATCCCATGGGCCCCCTGGAGTTGCTGGATCTTACCGGAATTGACCTGGAATATAACGTATTAATGGAAAGGTTCCGGGAAACTGGAGATCCCAAGGACAAACCCAGCCCGGCACTGGTGGAGAGATATGCTCTTGGTAAATATGGACGCAAAACCGGCAGTGGTTTCTATGAGTATATATCCAAGTAGATTATGAGACGTGATTCAACGGAGGTCCAATTATGTATTATGAATTCATTTCGATAAAAATCCAAGAGGAAACAGCGATAGTCTACTTGGACAGACCTAAAGCTCTGAATGCCTTAAATAAAGCCATGGTAATGGAATTGGATAAAGCTTTTGATAAAATGGCTGCCGATCCCAATATCAAATCAGTGGTTATAACAGGGGTAAAGAACTTTGCCGCAGGAGCAGACATATCCAACATGGTTAACCTGAGTCCGGAAGAAGCTAAAGATTTTTCCTTCTGGCGGACATTTAACAAAATAGAGGAATTTCCCAAACCGGTGATTGCTGCTATACATGGCTTCGCCTTAGGAGGCGGCTTGGAACTGGCTTTGGCTTGCGATATCAGGATAGCTGCTCCCGATGCCAAATTGGGTTTTCCGGAAATAAATCTGGGCATATTCCCCGGCGCGGGCGGAACCCAGCGCCTGCCCCGCCTGATCGGTCCATCTCGAGCCAAACAGCTGATTTTCTCTGGGCAAATTATTAATATTGATAAAGCCAAGGAATACGGTTTAGTAGATATGGTGGTAGAAGATCCCTTGGCGGAAGCTCTTAAACTGGCCGGCAAGTTTGCCGAAAAATCTCCAATAGCTTTAAAACTAGCCAAACAATGTATAAATCATGCCCAGGAAGCTGAGCAGAAGCAAGGTATTGAATTTGAAGCTTTGGCTTGGGCCAGTTGTTTTGCCACTGAAGATCAGAAAGAAGGCATGCAGGCTTTTTTGGAAAAACGCAAAGCAGTTTTTAAAGGTAAGTAACGAAAGGGGAAAGGGTTAATGCAGACTAAAGAAGTTGTAATCGTAAGCGGTGCTCGTACAGCCATTGGCAACTTTATGGGCGCACTGGAACAGTTCAGCCCAGTTGATCTAGGTATTTTTGCCCTAAATGGTGCCCTGGAAAAAGCAGGTATTAAAGGAGAAATGGTGGAGTCCATTGTATGCGGTCATGTGGGACAGGCCTCCTGTCCGGGGAATAGCGCCCGGCTGATAGGCCTGGGGTGCGGTATGCCCTTTGATTCTGCCGCAGTTACCGTTCACCAGCAATGCCCTTCTTCCTTGCGGGCCGCCGAAATATGTGCCCAGGAAATAATGCTGGGAAAAGTGGAAATCGGTGCTGTAGTGGGAGTGGAGAGCCAGACCAATACCCCTTATATCCTGCAGAGAGCCAGAAAGGGCTATCGCCTGGGTGACGGGGAAGTAATTCAGGATGGCTTAATGCTGGGCGGTCTGATTTGTCCCTTCAACGGGTATCACATGGGGGTAACCGCAGAAAATATTGCAGAAATGTATGGTATAACCCGGGAAGAGCAGGATGAACTGGCCGTAATGAGTAACAAGAGAGCCTGTAAGGCCATTAAAGAAGGTTTGTTCAAAGATGAAATAGTGCCAATTGAAATAAAATCCAAAAAAGGCACTATAATTTTTGACACTGATGAACACCCGAGAGAAGATGCCAGTATGGAACTGTTCTCAAAACTGCCGCCGGTATTCAAAAAAGGCGGAACAGTAACTGCTGCCAATGCTTCCAGCTTGAATGATGCCGCTTCGGCCTTAATTATGATGTCTGCGGAAAAAGCCAAGGAATTGGGGATTAAGCCCCTAGCTCGGGTGGTATCTTCCGCTACCGGAGGCGTGGATCCAAAAATCATGGGTATGGGAGTAGTTCCCGCCGTAAGACGGGCCTTAAAATTTGCTGGTTTAGAGCAGAAAGACATTGACTATTGGGAGATCAATGAAGCCTTTGCTGCTCAATTCCTGGGAGTAAACCGGGAACTTAAGTTAAGCCTGGATATTGTTAATGCAGTAGGCTCAGGAATATCCCTCGGTCACCCGGTGGGCGCAACGGGAGCCCGATTGTTGGTGACCGGTATCAATGAATTGAAGCGCAGGGGCGGCAGATATCTCTGTGCATCCCTCTGTGCCAGCGGCGGCCCGGGAGTTGCTATGATCGTTGAAAATATCAAATAAAAGTCAGGGCAACACCACTGGTGATTAAATATTATAGGTTTATGGCAGGGAGAATTGGCTGCAACTCCCTAGCGCCCCCCTTATTTCGGCAGGGAGAATTGTTTGCAGCTCCCTGCCACCCCCTTTCTTTTTTGGGTAAATCGTCAAAGTTCCTTAATAAACATAACAGTTAACATGCGAAAATAAATAGACCTGCATACATAGTTATACGCGTGCCCGGTAATACTCTACAAATAATGCAGCGGAGCCTGCCAAAGCTCCGCTTTTTTTTGACGCCAGGTTATGAAACCCCCAGCTTATCTTTCCAAATATAAACAAGCCCTGTCCACCATCAGAGCTGATCAGCTACTGTCTGGCGGTGCAGGTAGTCACTGCCGGCAATTATGGACAGCATCTGGGCGTCCCGCAGGAATTTTTCCGCTGGATGTCCCACCAGAAATCCCATGCGTCCTACCAGGTCAACCGCCTGGGAGGTAACCTGCTGGGCAACTTGGGTAGCATACAGCTTGGCCATAGTAGAAGTGCGGGAATAATTGCCTTCCTGGTCAATATGGTAGGCAGCCCTGGCTACTGACAGCCGAGCAGCATCTATGTGGGCGCTCATATCCGCCAGAGCGGTAGCAAAATAAGCATTGGCGGTGGTATTCTTGCCCAGGAGATCCTTTTCTCTGGCCAGATTGCGCACCAGCTCATAAGCCGCCCGGGCAATTCCCACACCGATAGCGCCGACTAAAGCCAGATTACGGTCAAAGGTCTGCAGCAGCAGGAAATATCCTCCTCCCGGCCGGCCCAGGCGATATTCTTCCGGTACGGCAACATTTTTGAACTGCAGTCTTACTGTATGAGCCGATCGCATGCCGATTTTCATCACCGGTTCTACAACAGTTATCCCCGGAGTATTAGCTGGGACCACCACAAACTGCAGCCGTGATTTACGACGTGAATCGCTGTCCCGGGCCAGCAGTACCATGAAATCAGCCATGGCTCCATTCAGGATATAGTCCTTGCTGCCATTGATAACTGCCTGGTTGCCTTCCAAATGTATGGTGGTAGAAATGCGGGTTATATCTTCTGGGATGGGTCCCTTTTGTTTCAGGTCTGTTTCGCTGGCAACGTCGTTGATCACGGGACTGGCCAAGTGGGGTTCCTTCTGAGTCATTAAGGGAAGAAATTTTTCCTGTAAGGATTTGCTGCCCGCTACCAGCAAAGGGGTTAAAGCATAGTTGTTGGCGACTACAATAGCCGCAGCCCCGGCACAGCCAGCAGCCAGCTCTTCCACTACAGCAGCAGTAGCCATCATGGATAATCCCCTGCCGCCATAGCTTTTGGGAATAGTTGGTGCCAAAAGATTGCGTTCCGCCAAAAGAGCGGGAATAACCCAGTCCGGTTCTTTGTCTCCTATCATATCCAGATAATAACCCCGCTGAGCGATTTGAGTGGAAGCAAGTTCGCGCACTTCCATTACCAGTTCCCGGTCACTATCACTTAATAATGACAAAGCCATAGCACGTCTCCTTCCTTGAGTCTACAATTGAGAAGCCAGCAAGCACCTATGAAACTGCTCACTGCCATCCACAATAGACAGCATTTTGGCGTCACGCAGGTATTTTTCGGCTTTATTGCCGCTGACATAAGCCTGTCCCCCTACAATCTCCATGGCACGCCAGGTAATGTTCTGAGCCGCCTCACTGGCTATTATCTTAGCCTGGGGCGAAGTGAGGGTGTAGTCGAGTCCCTGGTCAATATTCCAGCAGGCCTGGTGAACACTGAGGCGAGCAGCATTTAGCTGACTGGCCATATTTACAAGGCTGTGACTTACGGCACTCTCCTCGAATACCGGATGTTCTGAAATCATTCTTTCCTTGGATATTTCCAGGGCATGCTGGTAGGCTGCCCGGGCTACTCCTACACACACTGCGCCAACAAAAGGCACATTCCGGTAAAGACATTCTTTGAATATCTCCAGCCCCTGGGCAGGTGTGCCGATCATATGATGGGGTTCAGCTATAAGGTCGTTGAAGTGGACTTCCGCGGTGCTGCAATAACGCAGGCCCAGTTTGTGGCGGGTATTCCCCAGGGAAAGTCCCGGAGTGTCCATGGGCAGCACTATTATCTGCAAGCCGCCGGGCTCACTGCTGCCGCTGCTTTTGTATTCTACCATGGTGGTCATGAACTTGGCGGCAGCGGCATTCATGACATAATCCTTGCTGCCGTTGACGACAGTTTGATTAGCCTCATTAACTTCCCCTTTTATGGAAGAACCGCGTATGGATACTCTTTCCGTCTGCAGCAGGAAATCCAGATTAACTCCCGTATCCACCATGGCTATGGCTCCCAGACCGGTTTTCCCGTTGGCCATCAAGGGCAGGTACCGGTCTCGCTGTTCCTGGGTGCCTGCCACCATCAGGGGGCTGATAGCATGGAGATTGGCTGCCACAGCAATGGCCACCCCTGCACAGCCTGCGGCAATTTCTTCCAAAATCATAGCGGTAACCAGATTGCTCAATCCTCTCCCGCCATACTCAGGCGGCAGGTTGGGAGCCAGCAGATTGTGTTCAGCCAGCACTTCCAGCGCCGAACTATCGAAAAATTCGTTCCCATGGGTATCATAGGTCATTGCCTGAGGAGCAATTCGCCGGGCAACCAAATCCCGGGTAAAAAACACTAATTCTTTATCTGCCGGCGAAATGGTATCACGGAACATTTACCTGTCCTCCTTAACCTTCCTGAATTGTATGGCGTGATTTCTGCCAGATTATATAGTCCATTACCGATCTTCTCTGCTCCCGGGGTAAATCGTACAAAGCATTGACTATCTGCAGCAATTCTGGCTCATCAATGGTGGTGTCCGTCGGATTCGGCTGTTTTGCTGGTTCGTTATTGCTCTCCAGAAAATACTCAATGGGCTTGTTAAGTATTTCTGCTATGTTTTCCAGCTGAGTAAGGTAGATACGGCGCTTGCCCTTCTCATAATTGGACAGCGTAGATTGGGCACATCCCAGCATGCTGGCCAGCTGTTCCTGGCTTAACCCAGCCTCCTCACGGGCTTGTTGAAGTTTGCGTCCAATTTCCTTGCTACCCATGATTTTCCCCTTTCCAGTTACTCATGGCTTTAATATTGCTACTGCACGGTTTTGGCTAATGTCATTCACAATCGTTTCTGCAAATTGACCGCACAGGTTATAAATGGAGGAAAATTCAACCTCAATATAATTATCACTTAATCCAGTACACATTGCTGCCTGGCATGATTCTACTAAAACCGTCAGCTTTTTACCAATCATTTTCTTTAAAAATGCCTGGTGTTTCTGTTCAGCCAGATCCAGCAAAATGCTGCTGCGCTCATTCTTGACTCTCTCATCCACCTGATCCGGGAATGATGCTGCCGGTGTTCCGGGCCGCGGCGAGTACTTGAAAACATGGAGATCCAGCAAAGGCAAGTCCTGCAGCAGCTGAAAAGTTGCTGCAAAATCTTCCTCGGTTTCCCCTGGAAAACCTACCATCACATCTGCGGCCAACCCGATATCCGGAACCAGTTCGGCTGTTTCCAGTACCCGGCGGCGGTATTCCTCCCGGTTGTAACGGCGCCCCATCCGCTTTAACACCTTATCGCTTCCGCTTTGCAGCGGTATATGCAGGTGCCGGCATAAACGGGGCTCGTTCCTCATTAATTCTATAAGCTGATCACTTATTTCCCTCAGTTCAATAGAACTCAGGCGAATCCGGTATTCTCCGCCTACCTCTTCCAGAATTTTCTTTACCAGCCTATCCAGGGTCCAGCCAGGCATGGCCTTGCCGTACTGGCCGGTGTGAATACCGGTTAATACGATTTCCCGGTAACCCATTGCTATCAGCTGCTTAAATTCTTTAACCACCAGATCAGGGTCCTTGCTGCGTTCCGGGCCACGGGTATAAGGAACAATGCAATAAGTACAAAAACTCTGGCAGCCATCCTGAATTTTAACAAAGGCCCGGGTTCGCTCATGGTGAAGGTGGTAATACACCGGTTCCAGGGGATCCTGACTGCTGATAGGTTCTCTAATCAATCCCCCGTTGGTCAGCAGCTCATCCTGGGAGTCGATAATCTCGGCTATCCGGTGTTTGTCCCGGTTGCCGACTACCAAATTAACCCCTTTCATACTGGCGAGTTTTTCCGGTTCAAGTTCCGCCAGGCATCCGGTTACTACCACCGTAGCTTCCGGATTGGTTCTTAAGGCCCGCCGGATGACCGCTCGCGATTTGCGATCACTCACATGAGTTACCGTACAGGTGTTAATTATATATAAATCGGCTGGCTGCGAAAAATCAACCACCTGGTAGCCCTTTTGAATCAGTTCGTCCTTTATCTGTTCAGTTTCCACCTGGTTTACTTTGCACCCCAGAGTATGAAAGGCTACCCTTTTCATATGCACCTCCACATTTCGACAAGGAGATTTTAACCCAAATCTCCCAATTCATAAAGAATAATACCAGCCGCTATCAAGCCAGCTGTTTCCGTTCTCAGAATCCGGGGTCCCAAACCTGCCAGCAAAACCCCTTTTTCCCGGGCCAGTGCCGCTTCTCGTTTTGAAAATCCGCCTTCCGGGCCTACCATAAGATACCAGGGCTGTTCCTGCCTGGGCAGCAGTTCATTCTGCAGTACCTGCTTCAAAGTACACTTCTGTTCGCCTTCGTAGAGCATCAGAATTGGCTGGCTGGCATGCTGCTCCAGAAATGACTCCATGTTTACCAGGGGAAAAACTGGAGGAACATAATTGCGATGGCATTGCTTGCAAGCCTGCCGGGAAATTTCCTGCCAGCGTTCCTGGCGCTGCTGCCGCTTGGGACCTTCCAACTGCACTACTGTATGTTCGGTTATGACGGGATGTATACTGTCAATTCCTATCTCTACGGCTTTCTGGATGATAGTATCCATTTTTTCGCCTTTAGCTATTCCCTGTACCAGCGCCAGTTTAAACGGTGATTCCCGGTCCCGGAATTCCCGGTCCAGTATTTGCCCTTTCAAGGAACCCGAAGAACCGCGCTCCAGCAATTGCACCCGGTATTCCCAGCCCCTTCCGTCAAACACGGTGACGATTTCTCCCGGACGCAGCCGCAGAACCCGTTCAATATGCCGGGATTCAGCCGGGGAAAAATGCACCTGCTGGTCGGCAATATCCTCAGGATTTACAAAAAAGCGGTGCAAAGTTGTCCACCCCTTTCGCACCACTTGCCATGCTTATAATTTGCGGGCAGCTACTCCGATCCAGTCCACATCAGTGAGCAGCTGCTCTATCTCAAATCCATGGTTGTCCAATCGCTTTTTAACACCCGGCCAGCGGCTGTCCACAATTCCCGATCCGAAAAACCAGCCTCCCGGGGGAAGAACTTGAGCGGCAACAGGAACCAACTGGGCCACTACCTCGGCAGTTATGTTGGCCAATATGATCTGGGGGGAAAAATTGCTCAAAGCTGAGACAATATCTCCTGATTCCACTTGAATAATCTCTTCCAGGCCGTTCAGTTTAACATTTTCCCGGGCAATGCGTACCGCCACATCGTCAATATCCATGGCGTATACTTTAGCCGCTCCCAGCTTGGCAGCAGCAATAGACAGGATGCCCGAACCGCACCCGGCATCTACTACCGTTTCTCCTCCCTTAAGGTACTGCTCAATAAAGATCAGGCAGAACCGGGTGGAAGCATGAATTCCTGTACCAAAGGCCATACCCGGATCAATATCAATTACCACTTCTCCGGCTGCAGGATGATAGGCTTCCCAGGAGGGCTTTATTACCAAACGCTGCCCTACTTTAAAGGTATGGTAGTATTTCTTCCAGGACTGTTCCCATTCCTCATCATTTACCTCATTAACATATACCTTGCACCGGGAATTAAACTGTCTCTCTACCTCTTTGAGCCGGTTGCTCAGCTCTTCCATAACCTGTCGTTCATCGGGAAAATACGCTTTGACAACTATAAAGTCATGACCCAGCACATCGCCGGATATGCTTTCCGGGTTCCATTGATCCCGGCTTACATACTGGCGGGCTGCCTGGGGATCTTCTATTACAACACCGCCAGTGCCCAGCTGATGAAAAATACCCGCCACAGGTTCCAGGCAGATACCGGAGGTGAGAACTGAAATTTCCTTCCACTTCATGCTGTTACACCTTTCTAGCCCATAGCGTCCCTGAATTTACCGAATAAACCCTTGCTGGAGGAGTTCTCTTCTTCTTCATGGAAGCGGCTGAGCAATTCTTTCTGACGTTTAGTGAGTTTTTTGGGGATGCTGACCTGTACGATCACCTTCAGATCACCCTGTCGCTGGCTGTGCAGACTGGGTGCTCCTTTGCCTCGCACCACAAAAACCTCTCCGGGCTGAGTTCCTTCCGGAATATGCAATTCGTGACTGGCCCCTCCCGGCAAGTCTATCTTCACCGTATCTCCTAAAGCAGCCTGCACAAAGTCGATGGTTACCTGGGTTATCAAGGTAGTGCCATCCCGTTTGAACCGGGGGTGTTCCCGAACAATCAGGGTAATATACAGATCTCCCGGTGGCCCTCCTCTTAAGCCCTGTTCGCCCTCGCCCTGCAGGCGAATCCGGGATCCGGTATCAACTCCCGGTGGAATTTTAACGCTAATAGTGCGAGCCTTTTTCACCTGTCCTGTACCACGGCACTTGCTGCAGGGCTTCTCAATAACTTTGCCTTCCCCATTACAGCGGCTGCAGGTGCGTATCGTTTCGAACCGGCCAAAAGGTGTGGATTGAGCAGTGCGGACCTGGCCGCTGCCTTTGCAGGTGGGACAGGTAGTAACCTCTGATCCAGGCTGTGCTCCGGTACCCTGGCAGTGCTCACATTTTTCCACCCGGGATATCTGGATATCCTTCTCCACCCCGAACAAAGCATCTTCAAAACTTATTTCCATACGGATCTCCCGATCTGCACCGCGCTGGGGCCGGTTACGCTGGCGCGCCCGGCTGGTTCCCGTACCAAAGATCATATCAAACAGATCACCAAATCCGGTGCCCAGATCGTCGAAATCAAATCCGCCGAAGCCACCTCCGAATCCGCCCCCAAAACCGCCGGCACCTCGGGTGGGATCAAAGGCATCATGGCCAAAGCGGTCGTAGGCAGCTCTTTTCTGGGGATCGCTGAGTATTTCGTAAGCCTCGGATATTTCTTTGAATTTTTCGCTGGCATTAGGGTCGTCGCGATTTACGTCAGGGTGGTATTTGCGCGCCAGTTGACGGTAAGCCTTTTTTATTTCGTCAGCACTGGCTTGCCGTGAAACACCTAATATCTCATAAAGATCCCGCTTAGACATAATATTCCACCCTCCAGATTAGACAGGGTAAACCCGGAAACCGAGGCTTCCGGGTTTTGTTAGCCCTTCCAGTTCATTATATTTCATTTTGACGTTTAAGGCGCGCTTTTTAATCATCCTCAGGAACAGTGTAATCGGCATCCACTACATCATCCTTAGCATCTTTGGGACCAGCCTGCTCATACATCTTGGCTGACACCGCATAAATGGCTTCGGTCAAAGCCTGGGTTTTGGCAGTAATCAGGCTGACATCTTCCCCTTTGACCGCCTCCTGCAGATCCTGTTTGGCCTGCTCAATCTTCTGCTTCTCGTCCTCGCTGATCTTGTCCGCGAATTCCTTCAGAGTCTTATCCGCCTGGTAAATCATGCTGTCGGCAGTATTGCGGGCTTCGATCAGTTTAAGTTTCTTTTCATCCTCTTCGGCGTACTTTTCGGCATCGCGAATCATGCGTTCAATTTCTTCTTCGCTTAAACCTGATGAAGAGGTGATGGTAATGGTTTGCTCCTTGTTGGTAGCCAAATCCTTGGCGGAAACATGCACAATACCGTTGACATCGATATCAAACTTAACCTCTATCTGGGGTACCCCGCGGGGAGCAGGCGGAATACCGGTCAGTTGGAAACGTCCCAGGGTCACGTTGTCACTGGCCATCTTGCGCTCGCCCTGCAGAACGTGAATATCCACAGAAGTCTGATTGTCAGCAGCGGTGGTAAAAACCTGGCTCTTGGAAGTAGGAATCGTAGTATTGCGTTCAATAATGCGGGTAAATACACCTCCCAGGGTTTCAATCCCCAAAGACAAGGGGGTTACGTCCAGCAATACCACGTCCTTGACTTCTCCGGCCAAAACCGCAGCTTGAATAGCCGCCCCTACGGCAACTACTTCATCGGGATTTATACCTTTGAAGGGTTCCTTGCCCAGATATTCCTTGATAGCATCCTGGACCGCCGGAATACGGGTTGAGCCGCCCACCAGGATAACCTTATCGATATCAGAAGGCTTTAAGCCGGCATCTTTTAAGGCCTGCCGGGTGGGTCCCATGGTCTTTTCCACCAGGTCAGCGGTCATTTCGTTGAACTTGGCCCGGGTCAAAGTACGTTCCAAATGCAGCGGACCTTCCTGGGTAGCAGTAATGTAGGGTATATTTATATCAGTGGTCAGCACCGAGGATAATTCAAGTTTGGCCTTCTCAGCAGCTTCTTTGAGTCGATGCATGGCCATTTTGTCGTTTCTCAGATCGATACCGTTTTCCTTTTTGAATTCCTCTACCAGCCAGTTAATAATGCGGTCATCAAAATCATCTCCGCCCAGGCGATTATTACCGCTGGTAGCTTTAACCTCAAATACTCCATCCCCTATTTCCAGTATGGAAACATCAAAGGTACCGCCGCCCAGGTCAAATACCAGGATGGTCTGATTATCCTCCTTATCAAGTCCGTAAGCCAGAGCCGCTGCGGTAGGTTCGTTGATTATGCGCAGCACTTCCAAACCGGCAATTTTACCGGCATCTTTGGTGGCCTGCCGTTGGGAATCAGTGAAGTAGGCCGGAACGGTTATCACCGCCTGGGTTATCGGTTCCCCTAAGTAAGCCTCAGCATCGGTTTTCAGCTTTTGCAGGATCATGGCCGAGATTTCCTGGGGGGTATATTTCTTGCCATCTATTTCCACTTTATAGTCGGTACCCATGTGCCTTTTAATAGATAAAACCGTACGTTCCGGATTGGTAATGGCCTGCCGCTTGGCAATTCTTCCTACCAACCTTTCTCCGGATTTAGAGAAACCCACTGCTGAGGGAGTGATCCTTTCACCTTCAGCGTTGGTGATAACTGTTACATCCTTCCCCTCCATCACTGCAATACAGGAGTTAGTCGTTCCCAAGTCGATGCCGACCACTTTACTCATATCTCAACACCTCCATGAATAGTACCAGAGTATATGAAAATCAGTTGCTGACTTTGACCAGACTGGGTCGAATTACCCTGCCATGTATCATATATCCCTTCTGCAGTTCCTCAATAACGGTGTTCTCCGGATGGTCTGGGCTGGATTCCACCATCAGGGGCTGGTGGTACTGGGGATCAAAGGGTTTGCCCAGGGCTTCAATAACTTGCACACCTTCACTCTCAATAATTTCCTGCATACGCTTGCTGATCATCTGCAGCCCTTTATACAGGGCGTCAAAATCCCGGCTGGATTCGGACATGGTTAAAGCTCTTTCCAGGTCGTCCATCACCGGCAGCAATTTCTTAATAAGCGGCACAGCGGCAAACTTCATGTATTCTTCTCTCTCCCGCTGAGCCCGCTTGCGTATATTATCTGCTTCAGCCAAAGAGCGCAGGTACTGATCATAATAGGCAGCAACCTGCTCTTTCAGGCGATTGATTTCTTCCTGTAATGCATTTACATCCGGGGCCGCTTCTTCGCCGGCAGCCTCAGGTTCTGCATTCTCAGTTTTCCCGGTCTGGCTGGTTTCATTGGCTTCATTAGCATCATTAGCTGCATTGGTTCCCTCTGCCGGCTCTTGGGATTCAGCCTCAGGCCGGGGAACAAAATCCTTTTCTTCCACTATTGTCACCTCTATTCGACCACCAAGGGATGGTCGGTACTTTCATCTTTCATCTTAATAACGGTTTCAATTCGCAAAATGGCAGCAGCCACCTCACCGGCCGCCTGAATAGCATGGCGCTTAACCAGAGCTGGATCCAGCACTTTGGCCTCCAGCATATCTGCCGGCTGACCGGTGTTTACATCAAAGGATATGCTGTTTACTCCTTTTTTACGCTGCAAAGCCGTGATGTCTCCCAATTTCTCCAAGGGGTTAAAACCAGCATTGGCAGCCATACATAAAAATATCCTGGTTAAAGCTTCTTTGACACACAAAATGCCATAGGATACCAGGCCTTCCTGCTGGCGAGCCAGGTCTTCCAGGCGGGAAGACAGCCACACTTCTATGGCACCGCCTCCCGGAACCACTCCGCCTTTCAAGGCCGCCTGCACTGCGGAAGCTGCATCCCGGGCCATTCGTTCCCGTTCATCAACTACTTCGCTGGTGGCAGCACCCACCAAGACGGTAACCTGGTTTTCCCCTTTACCATTGAAAACCATGGTCCCTTCCAGCTTTTCGTCTACCAGAACATGATCCGCCCTGCCTAAGTAAGCTCTCAGACTGTCGGGCTCACGGTTCAGGGCACTGCGTTTAACTTTGCGAGCCCCGGTATGGCGGCACAAGCGGTTCAGCTCCCGGGACGATACTCTCTGCAGTACCATTATATTGGCATCAGTTAATATTTCTTCGGCTATATCGTCAATGCTGCGGTCCACCAGGACCAGATTTACTCCCATCTGCCCCAGACGCACCAGATTGTTTTTATAGTCTTCCCGGGACTGGCGATAATACTGAAAACCGGATTCCGTTTTCAAGGCTTCTGTATTGATCTCCTCCGGTGCCAGGGCATCATCAATGACCAGAATACTGGCATCTTTTATTTCCCGGGGCATTTCCCGGTTAACCGGCTGTTTGTTCAAAATAACCCCGCGGAAAACTCTATTATCAGCTGCCTCCCGGGCATAAACCGCATCAGCATATTTATACTCAGGATTCAGCAGCATATCTTTTCCCAGTATCTTGGCACCTTCAACTATTTGCCGGGCCAGTTCCTGTTCTCCGCGTCCGGCTATTGCGGCAATGGCAGCCAGTTCAGGATCATCCAGATCATTAATGGGGCGAGCGATTTCATCAATCCATCGGGCGCACGCTTCTACTCCCAGGCGAATTCCTTCCACTACTCTGGTTACCGGAACCCCCTTGATTATTTGCGCACATCCCTCAGCAATCATAGCGCCAGCCAGTATAGTAGTGGTGGTAGTTCCATCTCCTACTTCCTTTTGCTGAGAACGAGCCGTATTGATAATCATTTGGGCCGCCGGGTGCCCTACTTCCATAAGATTTAAGATGGTTACCCCGTCATTGGTGATCACTACCCCACCAAAGCGGTCCACCATCATTACATCCAGACCTCGTGGTCCCAGAGTCCCTTCCACAGCTTGGGAGATGACCCGGGCTGCATTGGCATTGTTTAATAATGTTTGAAACCTGTCTTCACCTTGCTGGTTGGCCCTTGCCGGTTTATCCGCCATATATTCCTCCGTAACGATTTATGAATCCTAGTAGAATGTTTCTTTGAGAAGGTCGCGAACAGCTTCCACCGTACCCGCTGCTCTCCAGTATTCCATACGTACCGGTCCAATCACCCCAATTTTACCCATTTCCCCAAAGGTCTTATAACCTGCCATAACCACGCTCATATCCTTCATATCTTCGGGGTTTTCCCGGCCAATGGTGATATTGACATTATCGCCAATATCCTGGGGCAGGCGGTTTTTGATGGCCCCTTCCTCTTCCAGCAAAGATAAAAAGCGGCGCAGTTTTTCCAGGTCTTTGAATTCCGGCTCATTGAGCAGATTCAGGACTCCGCTGACCACCACCCGCTCCTCTTTGGAACTCTGCAGCAGCAGTTCCAAGGCGTCCAGAGCGGTGTCAATGACATTGCGTCTCTGATACAGCTCTTCCCTTAAGGCCCTCAGATCAGTACGTCTGAGTTCATCCAGACGGCGGCTGGCAAATACTTTATTGAACAAACTCCCGATATTCTCCAGATCCTCGTTGGTAACACTGAGGGGAATATCAATTTTACGATGCATTATAACTCCCAGATCAGTCACCAGAATTATGAGAGCCTGCCCGGGATTCAGGCTAATAAGCTGCAGATAGCGAAACTGGGTGGCACTGACTGAAGGAACAATTACAAAGGAAGTATAACGGGTTATCTGGGACAAAAACTGGGCAATCTGAGCTATGACCTGGTCCAGATCCCGGACACTGCTGGTAATGGCCTTTCTTAAATCCTCCAGCTGTTCCTCAGACAGAGTTTCATTTTCCATCATGCAGTCCACATAGTAGCGGAATCCCCGTTCTGACGGAATTCGCCCTGCTGATGTATGTGGCTGCTCCAGGTAGCCCATTTCTTCCAGATCAGCCATTTCGTTGCGAACTGTTGCTGCGGATATTTTCAGATCATGTTTGCGCACTACAGCTCTGGATCCAACCGGTTCAGCAGTCTCCACATAATCTTTGATGATTGATTGCAGTATCTGCCTTTTACGCTCATCCAAAGTCATAAGTGATCACCCCTGTTAGCACTCTTGGCTGTCGAGTGCTAACCATTTTATTAAAAAATATCACCTGCTGTTATCTTTGTCAAGGCATGGGATCACTGGATAAATCGGGCTAAGATCTGATTGGATATGAAATAGGCAGATGGCGTCAAGCGCAAATATCCATCCCTGATAATCATAAAACCTCCTGTCTTCATCTCCTGGATTACCTCAGCATATTTCTGGTGCAGATCTACTCCGAACCGGCGGTAAAAATCTTTCAGGTTTATCCCCCGGGCCGTACGAAGACCCAAAATTACTGCATCCACCCAGCGCTGCTCCTCATCCATTTCCTCCAGAATCTCCCCCTGCCAGAAATTCAGCGGGTAATCTCCCGCAGCTTGCAGGTACTGCTCCAGCCTGGCAGTATTGCGGAAGCGGACCCGGTTAATAAAGGAAACCGCCCCGGCTCCCAGACCGATATACTCCCGGCTGTCCCAGTAGAGCAGGTTGTGATGGCATTCCTTGCCCGGCAGGGCAAAGTTGGAAATCTCATACTGCCGGTAATTCTTCTGGGCCAACAGCTCCTGGCTGGTCCGGTAAAGCTGGTATTCCTCCTCATCTTCCAGCATGTACAACTGGCCGGCCTCAACCTTCCTGCCCAGAGGAGTGTGGGGCTCCAGCTGGAGCAGGTATAAAGACAGGTGCTGGGGGGCCAAGGCCATGGCCCGGTGCAGGTTATATTCCCAATCACCTGTAGTTTGCCCGGGAATACCATAAATTAAATCCAGATTAACATTGTCAAAACCTGCTGCAAAAGCTGCCTGCACCGCTTCCTCACTGTCCCGGGCAGAATGCAGTCTTCCCAACAGGTGCAGTTCCCGGTCGATAAAGCTCTGCACCCCCAGGGACAAACGGTTGATCCCGGCCCGTCGGCAGTCCCGCAAATATTTTTGATCAACAGTTGCCGGATTGGCTTCCATGGTAATCTCCATGGGGCTGTGCAACCCGAAGGCCTGGTCCAATTTGGCCAGAATGGTTTCGATCTGGGCCGGAGTAAGCAGGCTGGGAGTACCGCCGCCGAAATAAACCGTACGGATGGGTTGGCCGTCATAAGAAGAGGCTCGCTGCTGGATTTCAGCAGCCAGCCCCCGGGTATACTTC
Organism: Syntrophomonas sp. DTU018; assembly: GCA_001513155.1. Lineage (GTDB taxonomy): Bacteria > Bacillota > Syntrophomonadia > Syntrophomonadales > Syntrophomonadaceae > DTU018. The sequence continues at coordinate 5,070 of LFSR01000052.1, read as the reverse complement.
TCCAGCCAGTCCCCATCAGCCAGCGGTACTGAGTAGAAGTCGCAATAATTGCATTTGGCTTTGCAAAAGGGGATATGAATGTATATCCCCCGATAGTCCTGCTGGTTAATCATTGTCCACCTTCAAAACAGTCAGAAAAGCATCTTTGGGCACTTCCACCCGGCCAATCTGTTTCATGCGCTTTTTGCCTTCCTTTTGTTTTTCCAGGAGTTTTTTCTTCCGGGTGACGTCTCCTCCGTAGCACTTGGCCAAAACGTCCTTGCGCATAGCTTTAATGGTCTCCCGGGCAATGATCTTGCTGCCGATTCCGGCCTGGATGACCACCTCGTACATCTGCCGGGGTATTATACGGCGCAGTTTTTCCGTAACATTACGGGCCCGGTAATAAGCTCTGTCCCGGTGGACTATCATGCTTAAGGCGTCCACCACTTCTCCGTTCAGGAAAATATCCAGCTTTACCAGATCACCCGGCTCATAACCGATGAATTCATAGTCCAGGGAGGCATAACCCCGGGTCCTGGATTTAAGAGCATCAAAAAAGTCGTAGAGAATCTCAGCCAAAGGCAGCTTGTAAGTGATCATAACCCGCTGGGTGCTGAGATATTCCATATTTACAAAGATGCCCCGTTTATCCTGACACAACTCCATAACTGGCCCCACATATTCGTTGGGCACCATAATGGAGGCTTTAACAAACGGTTCGAAAACCTGCTCAATCTTCTGGGGAGCCGGCCAGTGGGTGGGGTTAGATACATAGATTATACTGCCATCGGTAAGCAGAATCTGGTAGATAACACCGGGAGCAGTAGCCAGCAGGCTCAGGTCAAATTCCCGCTCCAGGCGTTCCTTGATTATTTCCAAATGCAGCAGCCCCAAAAAGCCGCAGCGAAAGCCAAATCCCAGAGCCTCCGAAGTCTCCGGCTCATAGAAAAGGGAAGCGTCGTTGAGCTTCAGCTTGTCCAGGGCATCCCGCAGTCTTTCATAATCATTATTCTCCAAAGGATACAAGCCGCAGTATACCATGGGCTTGACTTCCTTATAGCCCGGAAGTGGTTCAGCCGCAGGCCGGTTAGCCAGAGTTATGGTATCCCCCACCTTGGTATCGCTGACATTTTTTATGCCCGCCGCCAGGTAACCTACTTCACCGGCTTTTAATACCTCCACTTCTGTCATATAAGGAGTAAAGACTCCCAGTTCAATAACTTCATATTCCTTACCGGTAGACATCATGCGAATGATGTCTCCCTTCCTTACTTGTCCTGATACCACCCGGAAGTAGCAGATAGCCCCCTTGTAGGAATCAAAATAAGAGTCAAAAATCAAGGCCTGCAACGGGGCTTGTTCGTCTCCCCGGGGAGGAGGTATGAACTTGATAATGGCTTCCAGGACTTCTTCAATGCCTATGCCTAGTTTGGCGGAAATGGCCACAATATCATTCTTGTCCAGGCCCAGGACCTCTTCCAGCTCCTGTTTGACCTTTTCAGGATCAGCACCGGGGAGATCTATTTTGTTAACCGCTCCTACGATCTCCAGATTCAAATCCATAGCCATATAGACATTGGCCAAAGTCTGAGCCTCAATGCCCTGGGAGGCATCTACCACCAGCAATGCCCCTTCGCAGCAGGCCAAACTGCGGGAAACTTCATAGGAAAAATCCACATGACCGGGGGTATCGATGAGATTCAATATATAGTCCTGACCATCGGCTGCCCGGTAGTTGAGCCTGACTGGCTGCAGCTTGATGGTGATGCCCTTTTCCCTTTCCAAATCCATTTTGTCCAGGAACTGCTCCCGCATTTCCCGCTCACTGAGAGCACCGGTAAACTGCAGCAGGCGATCCGCCAGAGTAGATTTGCCGTGATCTATATGGGCGATAATGCTGAAATTGCGTATGTTACTTTGCAACTATGATACCTCCAGGAGGTTTTCTAACAAATTATGGACTAAATTATACCCAATTCCCCACCGGGGTTCAATTGTTCAACTGGCCTGCCGGTTCTAAGCCCAGCGGTTGCCCAGCAGGTTCATTATGATTTTCGTTTCCTCCAATCTAAATCTCATGATAATGGGGGCATATACCAACACCCCCACCGCAGTCGCTGCCCCAATCAGCAGCGCCTGAGCACCCTTGCTGGTAACCATTATAACCGAAGTTAAACCGTTCATTACCCCCATAACTGCAAAAAACATAATGACCCCGGCAAACACAGATATGACAAATCCCCTGACGATCTTGCTGCCCCCCATGGGGCCTACTTTCCAGCGCAAAGCAGCCAGCAGGATCAACAGGTCAAGCCACCCGGCTATGGAATAAGCCAGGGCCAGCCCCGGCGCCCCCCACCGGTAGCCTAACTGTATGGACAGCACTACATTGACCAATACTGCCAGTACCGCTGAAATCACCGGAATGACCGGAGCTTTCAGGGCATAAAAGCCCCGTACCGCCACCTGCATGCAGGCGTAGGCCGCCAGCCCCCACAGGTAGTAATTGAGAGCCTGAGTGGTAGCCTGAACCATTTCCCCGGTAAACTCTCCCTGTTCAAACAAAAGACTGACCAGGGGCTGGCCTATGGCGAACAAGCCCAGGGAAGCCGGCACCCCCAAAAGGAGCGTCGCCCTGATACCCAGTGAAGTATAGCGCCGGAATCCTTCCATTTCTCCCTGGGCAATCAAGCTGGCCAATGTGGGGAACAAGGCTGTTCCTATGGATACGGCAAAGATGCCTACGGGCAGATTCATAATGCGCTGGGCCAGGTTCAGAGAACTTAATACTCCACTGCCCAGGTGGGAAGCGATATTCTGAGTCACAAAAAGATTAAGCTGGGCTACCCCCAGTCCGGCCATTACCGGTATCATTAAACCCAGGATTTTTACAAAGCCGGGATGATCGGTGCGCAGGGTGAAGCGATAACGCACCCCCACCCGTTTCAAGGCAGGTATCTGCACTGCCAGGTTCAGAGCAGCCCCCAGGGCTACTCCATAGGCAAAAGCAGCGATGCCCCATTGTTTATAGCCCAGGCAACCTACTATTATTATAACCGCATTATAAACCAGGCTGCCCAGAGCAGGAGAGGCAAAATGCTGGCAGCTGTTGAGAACACCCATAGCCAATCCATTTAAAGCCATGAAAAAAGTTTGCACCAGCATGATGTGGGTCAGGCCGGCCGCCAGGTTAATATATTCCTCAGGCAGGCCGGGAGTTAGCAGGATGATAAGCGGGCGGGTATAAAAATAAGCCAGGGCTATCAGGAGAAGCATGACCAGCAAAACCCAGCTGGTGAGAATACTGAGGGCTTCCCAGCCTTCCTCCTCTTCCCCATTGGCCAGGTAGGAAGACAGCACGGGTATTAACGCTGAGCTCAATGCCCCCCCTACCAGCAGCATATATATTAAATCGGGAACGGAAAAAGCAGCCCGGTATGCATCGGTAATGTAGTTTTGCCCGAACAGGGTGTACAGGGCTACTTCCCTGCCATAGCCCAAAACCCGGGACAGGATAACGGTAACCATGAGCAGGAATGCCGCCCGGGCCATATGTCTGCCGGTATGCGCCACGTCGTCATCTCCCAACGTGAACCGCTTTCCAGTTATTATATCAGGAAAGAAATACTACCTTGAAAATTGCCCATATCCTGTAAAAATGGTTTATGGTCTTTTCATAAGCGGTTTTAATAGAATTCTGCGCTTGTTCCAACTTGTCCCCTTGGACCGTATACTGCTGCCCGGCTATATGGAATTCCAGCTGGGAGGAATCAATCTGCAGCGCCACCACCGGAGGCCGCTGGCTGGCCGTGAGCTGGTTAATAGCCTCATTGCTGACATTAAGACCTAAGACGGTCAGAGTAATAACTAATCCCACTAACAATACTTGGGCCCATCTACTCATTGACTTCTTCCTCCGCCAAAACTCTTATGAGTATATCAGAAAACAGCTGAGCCGCATACTGGGCCTGGGCAAAAGTATTCAAATCACTTCCTATTTCTATAAGCAAAGCCCGGGGATGATACTCCTGGTTATAGGTTCCTGCTTTGGTGCGCACTCCTTTAATAAGCCCGGGATACATCTGTTCACCGCACTCGGCTATACAGTTGGCAAACTCCAGATTCTTTTCCCAATTGGGATGAGGTTTGCGCTCATCGGTACCAACTACAATCAGGATACGAGCACTGAGCTTACCATCTATTTTAACCGTCTCGGCTTTCTCCATACCCGGTATATTGTCCCGGTGCACATCAAACAGAGCCGCTAACTGCTCCTGTTCACTTATTATGCGCTTGACCGTAGCCCGGGAATTGGTATAGCTTTTATCATACTCAGGAAAATCATGAATTTCATCATAGAACACGGCATTGACCCCTTGCTGGCGAAGACTGGTCGCTACCTGTTCCGCTACTTTGGTGATCAGTCCCCGTTTGCCGTCCAGACGGGCTTTGCCGCTGTCAGGGGTATAGGTCTCGGCTGAATGGGTGCAATACAAGGCCACCTTATAATCTCTCAGCCGTAAAATATCCTGAGTGGACAGGGGATTGGGTTCGTCTTCCTGTACAATGGCCGGAAGATCGAAAGTTCCGGGCAGAGCATCCGGTTCTTCCGGAGCAGCATCGTCCCAATCAGCATTGGCCAGGACCTGTATGGTACTGGCCATCATATCCCGGGGCAGTTTTTTGCTGAAATAGGATTGATCGGTCCACGGCCATGATTCCGGACCGGCCAGCATAACATTAACATTGCGCACCAAAGCCGCAGCTTGGTCTTCCTTTAAATTGATCTGTATTCCCTGTATGGCTGACGGAATCCGTGTAACCAGGGAATGATTTTGCCAGATAAAATTATTTATGTCCAGGCTGACTCCTGCCAGCAGGGTAACAAAGAATATCTGAACCATAACCAGGCTTTTCAGAAAGACCAGAACACTGTTGCGTCCCACTAGTCCACCTCTTTTCCGTTACGGTCTCTTAAAATTTATGGTGGACAGGCGGTGGTTAGAACGACTTTAAGAGTAAATTTATATCCCTAGCAATTCTTGCTTTTTAATCAGGGTAATGCTATAGTATTGCTGTTAGCCAGAT
>LFSR01000002.1 GCA_001513155.1 Syntrophomonas sp. DTU018 | reverse complement strand
TTTCTTGAACATCACACCCGAGCAATTCTTCTACCGCCTGTAGAAATGTCATGCCTTCGATCTGAACTAGAAAATCTATTGCATTGCCTTTTTCATTTCGGCCCCCGAACCTGAAGAAATGGTTTTTTTGCACGATTAAACCTTGGTAGCCGACCAATCGGAAATTTTCTCCTTTCCCGGGTTCACGTCGGAGGGAATATCCCTTCGACATCAGATACTGAACCAGATTTGTTTGCCTTGCTCTACGTATTTCATCCTGGTCTATCATTTTCCCCTGCGCCTCCTTTTTCTTCTCAGCCCCGCAGTTTATTTTTATCTTTTTATTTTAGATAGTATTATTTAAGATAGTATTAGTAATGTCTCCCTGATTTCCCGTCCGACGGGAAATCCGACTGACGGGAAAACCGTCGGACGGGTTTTCAGTTAGTCCGTTACTTTCCCTATTTATCGGCTTTTCGTATATATACCATATACATCCCGCGAAGCATCCATCGTCGTTCTTACGGGGGTGTCTCTCTATATATCCGGTATCCTCCAGCTCCTTTATCGCTGTCTGTATCGCATCCCTTCCCTCTTTCCCAGCTCTTACTATATTCGGTACTCGGAATTCCCAATCGTCCGGCTTGGAGCGCAGGTATGCATATATACCTTTCGCACGAAAAGAAATTCCTGAATCGTCTATGATGGCATTTGGTACTATCGTGAACCTTGCCCCTACGTGCTTTATTTTTGCATTTCCCATATTGTTTTGTACCTCCCCTTTTTGCGTAATAAAAAAAGCCCCGGCCAACGGCCAGGGCGAAATGCAAAAAGGGTATAAAAGAAGCGGGTTCTTTACCCGCTTTTGTCTGTCTTTTTGTCTGTCACTTGTCTGGAACCATATAGAACCATCCCGATTCTTAGGGATTCTTACGGAACTATTACCAGCCTCCACATAATTTATATGTGTTCCTCAAACTCCCTATTTATCAGGATTTGTTTAAAATACAATGGTCGGGATGACAGGATTTGAACCTGCGACCTCTTGGTCCCGAACCAAGCGCTCTACCAAACTGAGCCACATCCCGACGCATTACGCAGATATTATCTTAGCATTTCGGGAAGTGACCGTCAACCATTCCTCATAGATCGGAATTAACGCCTGGCACAGCAAATGGAGCTGTTCTTTATCTAGCCGGACATTTGGCCCTTCAGCAGCAGTCCTACCAAATTAAAGAAAACTGCACCTGCATAAAAAATAATTAAGGCACCCAGGATGGAAAGCAGGGGGGCCAACAGGTAAATAACGATGCCCAGGCAGATGGCCAGAGCGGTGGTAAGATAAGCGGAGATGTAGTCATTTATTATCCTATTGGTGTAAAAGAATATTTCGCTTATACGAAAGGCATCGCGAAGATCCCGGGAAATACTGAATGCCCCTATGGCGATGGGCAGCATAGTGCCCAGGATTAAAAAGATTATGGCAGCTAAAAGGCTTCCAATACCCGGTAATGGAAGCAACAGCACGGCCAGCACCAGAGGGAGACCTAAATAAACCAGACTGATTATCAACACCTGCAGCCCGTCGCTGAACATTTCCGCCCAACTGTCCCACTCCGGAAGCATCTGGCGTCCTCGCAGCCCTGTTTCCAGACAAGCTAGAAAGTATCCCAGGGTAAGAATATTGACAATGGGCAGCAGGGTGACAACACAGCCCAGCAGCAGCTTGCGTACCCAGTCCGGGTCGCGGAATGGAAACAGCAGATATTCGCGCAAATCCATAAATCCATCTCCTCCGGTATATACATATCGGCGGAGGAAGGATTCTATGCCAGTAATATCTGCTGCGGAAAAACTGCTGATCCGGCAAACTTACCGGTTATGACTGGTAGTTCTGCAGATCGTTATGACTTCTATACCGGCGCTGCAGTTCGGTAATCTGAGGAACTAGCTGGTTTATGCGGTGATGGACTTCGTGATCGGGGACCTGATCAACCAGCAGTATGCGATTTTCATCCAGCTGTATCCCGATTTTGTATTGATTGCTGGCGGTATCGGCGCTTACCAGCAGTCCTTCATATTCTTCCTTGGCATACTGGGAATTGCGCAGGAACTCGTCTTTGCTCATAATCTGACCTTTATGCATAAAAAAAGCCTCCTTTGGGGTTATTCTGTTAACTATCTTTTCCCCCGAAAGCAGGCTTTTATGTACTACTGTAAAAATTCATTATTTACTCAGGTTCTGCTGCCGATGCGGGCAAGGGAAAACTCACCTCTACAATAGTGCCTATATGGGGAAGACTGTTAATCACCAGGCTGCCGCCATGATCTTCTATAATTTTGTAAGCAACTGACAATCCTAATCCAGGGTTGCCGTCCTTGGTGGTAAAGAAAGGTTCCATAATTTTATGGCTGATAGATTCCTCGATCCCGATGCCTTCATCTACGATTCTTACCTTGACTTCATTGCTGCAGATTCGGGTTCGAACAAATACATTGCCTCCCCGCTGCGAAGCTTCTATAGCATTCTTCAGGATATGCATGAATGCTAACATAAGTTTGTTTTCGTCAGCATGCAGGCAGACATTGTCATCAAAAAACATATACAAATGAACTTCCTGCTGCAAAGTCCGGCTATACAGCAAATCTATCGCTCGCCTCAGTATGTCATTGAGTATTACATCGGTAAAGGTAATAGGAGAATTCTTAGCCAGGCATAAAAATTCACTGAGTACCTGGTTAGCACGGTCGATTTCTTCAATCATCAGCTGGTAATATCCTATCTTCTCGGGGTGTTCCATAGCCAGCAACTGGGCTAATCCTCTAACTGTCGTCATGGGGTTGCGAACTTCATGAGCTATACTGGTGGACATTTCTCCTGCCAGCGATAACTTGCTGAGCAGTTCACTGAAATCTTGAGTTTTCTGGGAGTTGATGGTAATACTTTTGGGGCTGGGCCGCTTCTTTGGCGGTTGATTGGAAAATGCCTTTTCCTCTTGCACTGTTTGATCGGACAGCTGTTTGCTCATCAGTATCTCCTGCTTCAAAATGTTTGTCTGAAGTAATTATTCTATATCGAAAATCTTACGTCCTTGACCAAAATATCGCCAAATTTTTCAGTAATACATATTACTTCGACCAGAAAGGTCCTAAGTTTAATAACGTTATTGTTAAAAGCCCCTAACTATGGAGCTTGCAGTGCAGAAAAAAACAAAGCGGGGGTTCAATCAACCCCCGCTAAAGAGTCTAGAAGCGGTGATGGGTTACTTTGAGAGGCAGTTTAAACTTGTGAGTAATGGTATTGCCAATGGTTTCAATATCATCGGTAGTAACGTCAATAACCAGGCATTTCAGCTTGGCATAAATGCGGTAGGCATTATCCAATTCCTCGGCTACCATTTCATCCAGAGCCTGCTGGTCAATATCCTCGAAACTCCGCAGGCGTTCGCGGCGCAGTTCCATTAAGGTATCAACGTCGATAGTTAATCCCACCATGGGAACCTTTCCTTTGAGTTCCACTATTTCCTCAGGAATCTCTGTGTCCCGCAAAATTGGATAGTTGGCCACTTTGATTCCCAAGTTGGCCAGGTGCATGGACAAGGGAGTCTTGGAAGTGCGGGGCAGACCGAGAATTATGAGATCAGCATCTTTGAAGGTGTCCAAATTCTGGCCGTTGTCGTGATCAATAGTAAATTCGATAGCCTTCACTCGATTGAAATAATGATCGTCCAGTCTATGAGTCAAACCGGAAATGTAGGATGGTTCCAATCCGGTTTTCTTCTGAATTACCTCGAATAATGGTGACAGTACATTAACGGCACTAACACCTAATTCCTTAGCCTTGCTTTCCAAAAAGGCACTTAACTCCGGTTTTACAATGGTATATACCACAATAGCGTCTTCTTGAGCCGCCTTGTCTAAGATATCCATAACCTGCTGCTCTTTGGTTACTCGGGAGAAGCGGGTTATACTGCGTTCTACATTAAACTGTAAAACTGATGCCACGGCAATTTTTTCAGCCGTTTCACCCACGGAATCGGAAACCGCAAATATGTGGAGTTTGTCGGTCATCACATCATCCCCCTTCTATGTGCCTTAGAAAGAACATACTGTCACTGTCGTAAATATTCTACAGAGGCCTCTTGTTTTCCTCCTTTTAAGCCTCAGGGCATATTTAGCAAACCGGCAATATCAGCACCAAATGTCCACCCGGCCTTCCGGAGCATCAGGATCACTGGATGGGGGTATATAATTCGAACCCGTGGTTAACAAACCGCATATGTCGCGTATGGAAGCCACCGGTTCTCCATTTTTCAGAAAAGGCGCCATAGTCAGCTCTCCCTGACCATCGTTCAACTGGTAGGTAGTCTGGCCAATAAAGAGCTTTATAGCTTTACCGCCGTCCATGTTGAAGGTAAACAAGCCGTAACCGTAGAGGGTATCAAATCCCAATTCTCCCAGGTCAACGGCCTGCATGTGCAGGTATTTCCGGATATATTCAGGGGTTGGATTATTAAGGAAGCGTTTTTGATAGCGGGAAATGATCAGGGCAACAGCACCGGCAATATGGGGACAAGCCATGGAGGTGCCGGACAATTCCACATACCGGTTATCGGGATATGTGGAGTAGGTATTAACGCCTGGTGCTACCACATCAATACGGTCATTAGAATTGCTGAAGTTGGCTATACCTGTCTGCAGGTTTATAGCTCCCACAGCAATAGTTTCGGGATAATAGGCAGGATAGTCTATCTCCGGAGTGTCAGGGTTGCCATCCCCGGCATTGCCGGCAGCACATACCACGGTTATACCGCTCTCCACCAATTTTATAATTTCCTGGTGCATGGCGGAATTAGGCAGGGCTGAACCCAGACTCATATTGACCACATTTACCCTCTGTCCATTCTCCCCTACCCAGTTGCGCACCCAGGCCAGACCTTGATTAATCGACATGATAGTGCCAAAGCCATTCTGGTTGAGAACTTTTACTGCCAGGAGTTTGGCTTCCGGTGCCATGCCCAGGATTTTCCCATTAGCAGCAATGATGCCGGCCACATGGGTGCCATGCCCGTTCAAATCCAGGTAATCCGGCTCACCAGGTATGAAACTGCGCCCGCCAATAACATTCCCGGCCAAATCAGGGTGCCGGTAATCAATACCTGTATCCAAAACTGCCACAACAGTTCCCTGTCCCCGAGTGGATGGCCAAACTTTCTCTGCTGCCATCAGACTAATCCCCGGAGGTATCCAGGGCTCATCGCTTAAGGTCCGATCATAAACGGCCACTAGGGGTGAAGTTTTTAGCCGCATGTATAATCACCTCTCCTTGCTCTATTGTAAGCAAGGGAGGTTCATATGTTGCTACTGGGGTTATTAAAATTTGTAAACCGGCACCCATTGGTCCGGTTCAAAGGTTAAAAAACCTTCCCAAAATATGATCAATTAATGGTATTATAAGTCAAGGGTTATCCCAGTGGAGGGGAATTTGGTATGAGTTCAGCTGAAACCATGGTACTGGTAGTTGTCCTGGTTTGCCTTGGAGTTGGCTTGCTCGCAGCTATTCTTGGGTTATTCCTGTTTAACAATTTTAACTGGTGGGACAAACTATAGTCCCCGCATATTTTCACTGCGCAGGTATCTAGTGTCTCGGGTAGTCAGGACATGTTCAATTATTTTCAGCATGTCCTCTTTATCTTTTTGCAGAGTACCGCTGATTGGCAGGTAATTGGAGGCATGAGCCCCCACAAATTTGATGGAGTCGGCGGTAATGGCTTCCAGCATAATCTTCATCTCTTCCAGGGTCTCAAAAGGATCCAATACCCAAAATTCTCCCCTTTGAACCTGTCGATACAATACGGTTCCCGGTACTGGTGTGACGGTTAAGGCCGCCAGGTAATGGGGCCGCATTTCGTTAATCATTCTGCCGGTAGCCAGGGCATGCTCATGGGAACGAGGTCCTTTGCCAGCCAGCCCTAGCAGAACCATAGCTGACAGGTTCCAACCAGCCTGGATCAAGCGGCGTCCCGCTTCCAACATTTCTGCCGCTCCCACTCCCTTTTTCACCTCACGCAGCAACTGATCGTCGCCGGTTTCCACCCCTAAATAGGCCTTTTTTAATCCCGCCGCTCGCAGGGCAGCCAGTTCTGAGGGAGTTTTAGCCAGGGTACTGTTGGGCCCCACATAACAGCCCACGTGGCGCAGGGAGGGAAAGTTTTGTTTCAGGCAATCCAGGATCTCCAGCAGGATTTCGGTATCTATGGCAATGGCATCCCCATCACAGAGAAATACTTTTTCCACATCCCCATAATACTTGCGAGCCATCTGAATATCTTCTTTAATTTCCTGCAGAGGCCTGACCCGGTAATGCTTGTCCTTGTACATACCGCAAAAGGTACACTGGTTGTGGGAACAGCCGATGGTGCACTGCAGCAAATAGCTGTTGGCTTCACTAAAGGGTCTGAATATGTTTCCTTCATAGCGCATAACTGGTTCTCCTCTCCATTTCTTTGAAAACTGCTCTCGTGTCAATACAAAAGGCAGCCATATTGTCATGGCGCGTGAGGAGCGCAGCAATCTCTATGCCGATTTACGCTAACCACGGCTTGGCAGGAGTATTAGCCGACTCGCTCCGGTACTCCTCGCCTGCAACACATCGGCTTACTTCGGTGCGAAGGGGACCGCTCGTAATTCGGCATCCATGCACTCAGTACTCGCTGCTCGAAACATCCTGTTTCTCGCCCCCCTTCGTCTGCCCATCTTCGCCGGCTATATCGGACTCCTGCACCAAGGTGCCTTCGGCAAATCTACTGTCACACCAAAACGATTTACCTGGGCATCATCCTGATTGTGAATCTAGTCTATTAGGCTCCGGCTGGGTATCAGTTGTGGAACCAGGCTCTACATTATTATCAGTTTCCGTTTCTCCTCCTGGTTCAGGGGTCGGCAACGATGGGTTAACCGGCTCTTCTTCAGGAATTTCTTCTTCTCCGGTTTGCTCTTCATCATTCAGTTCTTCACCCGGCTCTTGGACCGTTTCGGTTTCCTCAGTGTCCTCGGGTTCCTGGGCCGGTTCCTGCTGGGGCAAACGTACCGGTTTCTGTTCCAATAATCCCCGGTAATAAAGGGAACTCATATAGTTTCGCCATACAGGAGCAGCCAGGCTTCCTCCGGAAACCCCTCTTCCCGTAACCGGGCTGCCATCGCTGTTGCCTATCCAAACCGCGGTTACCAAATCATTGGTATACCCAACATACCACAAATCCCTGCTGTCGGTGGTGGTTCCGGTTTTTCCGGCCGACCTTATGGGAATGGCCGCCGGTGTTCCCGTCCCCCAGGATACTACTTCGCCCAGCATTTTGTCCATGATCTGAGCGGTTCTTTTGCTGATTACCCGCCTGCCGGTGGGCTTATGGGTGTATATCTCCTTATTGTTCCTATCCACCACCTGCTCAATTACATAATAATCATGAACTACACCCTGGGCAGGAAAAGCAGTATAGGCGGCAGCCAATTCTGCCGGGGAAATACCCTGCTGCATTCCTCCCAGACCGAGGGCCAAATGGCGATCGCCCTCTTGCAAACTGGTAACGCCAAAATCCTGCAGGTATTGAAAAGCTTTATCTAAACCCAATCTATTCAATATCTCCACGGAAGCCACATTGTAGGAACGGGCCAAAGCCTCGCTGACCGTAACCTCATCCGGAGCCCAGGTATTGCTGTTGGTGGGCTGATAACCCCCAAAATCCCGGGGCTTATTGTTTATCACCGTATCGGAGGTAATCAGTTTTTCATTGACCGCAGCCGCATAGTAAAGGGGCTTAATGGCTGAACCAGGCTGCCGGGGCAGCATTGCCATATTAAGCTGGTTTTTGCTGAAATCAACTCCCCCTACCAAAGCCCGGATTGCCCCAGTAGCCGGATCCAGTGATATCAAAGCCCCGTCTTGGGCTTTGATTCCCCGCCAGCCTATACTGCGCATATTATTAATCAGAGCTGTTTCTGCCTGATTTTGCATAGTACGATCAATGGTTGTATAAATGGACATTCCCCCTTGATACAAGCGTTCTTTGCCCACCATATTTCCCATTTTCCATACCACGTAGTTCACCAGGTAGGGATGAGGTTTCTGCCGGGCGGGAGGGTCCGCTATAGTTACTTGCTGGTTTTTGATCTGTTCAGCCTGGGCGGCATCCAGCAGACCCTGTTCCACCAGTACATTTACGACCGTATCCTGGCGCAGCTTCAGCCCTTCCCAATTGGTTTCGGGATTATAGTGTTCCGGAGACTGGATTAACCCAACCAGCAAGGAGATTTCCGCCTGGTTAAGGGACCATACATCCTTGTTAAAGTAAGCTTTAGCTGCGCAAGCAAAGCCCGCACAGCCCCGGCCCATATAAATCTCATTTAGATACATGGCTAAAATCTCGTCTTTAGTAAACTTTTCTTCCAGGGCAACCGCCAGCAGAACTTCCTTGATCTTGCGGGTAAAGGTCTTTTCCTGGGTCAAGAACAAGGTGCGGGCAAGTTGCTGGGTAATGGTACTGCCCCCTTGGGCTTTGCTGCCTTCCAGCAGGTTTATGTATATAGCCCGGCCAATACTCTTGGTATCCAGACCGTTGTGCTGGTAAAAACGCCGGTCTTCCACGGCTACCACAGCATCTTTCAGAAAAGGAGGAAAATCCTGCACGTTGGTGCGCTGGTAACCGACCTCAGCCATGGGCTCTCCATCCCGGTAATAGATAGTGGTCGCCTGGGCTGGATAGTACTCCCAGTCATCCAGACCGGTAACAGTCAGAATGAGCTGGGGAGTAGTCTGGGTCAGGGAAACACCCACCAGGAAGAAAACCGCAAACAATATTATTCCCGCCAGGGTCCAGCCAATTTTTCTTAACATTTTCCCTCAGGCCTCCCCTTCTGCTGTGTAACCAGCTATAATTCTACCCCTGACTGTCCTTTTCAACCTAACCAGCAAAAGCTAAATCTGATAATATTATCCCAAACGCATGTTCTATTAATCAATAAACTGGTATAATTACATTATTACTGATTAATCAGGTGATCAACCATGCGTACCGGAACTGCTAATCTGCCACTTCATGGAGGAAAATGTCCGGCCTGGCTCTTTAAACATATGAAAGCACTGTCAGCAGCGATTATCGAAGTAATTGTGGAGGATTTCGGTACCGATGAGGTACTCAGGCGCCTGTCAGACCCCTACTGGTTCCAGGCTTTAGGCTGTGTAATCGGGTTTGACTGGCATTCCTCCGGGGTTACCACTACCGTATGCGGTGCCTTGAAAGAAGGCTTGGCGGAAATAGGCCCTGAAGCCGGACTGTTCCTGGCTGGGGGAAAAGGCCGGGCTGCTCGCCGTACTCCCCAGGAAATTGTTGACCTGGCTGATCGTTATCCTATCCATGGCAAGGCGGAGGATTTAATATATGCCAGCCGCATGGCAGCCAAGGTGGACAGCTCAGCAGTACAGGACGGCTATCAGATCTACCACCATTTCTTCGTCTTTACCCAGTCAGGTAACTGGGCCGTAATCCAGCAGGGCATGAATGAGGAATTGCGCCAGGCCCGGCGTTATCACTGGCTGGGTTCCCAGGTCACAGATTTCACCGTTGAACCTCACTATGCCATCTGCTGTGATCAGATTAATGAAACCCTCAATCTGGTTTCCCTGCAAAATGAACCGGTACGCAGTCTGTCAACCCAGCTGGCCTGTGAATCCCCGGATCGGTTATTAAAAGAACTGTCAGCTATACAAGGAAGTAAGAATTTATCATTGCCCAGGCAGCACAGTATCCCCCGCACCAGTTTCCTGCAGCGTTCCCTGCAGGCAGCCTATGAACAGCAGCCGGAAAACTTTGCCGCTTTATTGGAAACCAGCGGAGTGGGACCCGCCACCTTAAGGGCGCTGTGCCTGGTAGCAGAAGTAGCTTATGGAGTCAAGCCCAGCTATACTGATCCGGTGCGTTACTCCTTTGCCCATGGCGGGAAGGATGGCTTCCCCTTTCCGGTTCGGGAGGAGGATATAAGCAACTCTTATACTGTCCTGCGGCGGGCAGTTAAAAAAGCCCGGCTGGGAAACCGGGAACAGCTCAATGCCCTGCGGAATCTGGCCCGCTGGCATGCCGAAGTGGTCACTACCCCGGCAACTCCTCCGGGTTATGAATCCTTCCTTATTCCGGCAACTCCTGTTATGGTCCAGCCCACTTTGTTCTAAAAGAATCAGGACGGGATCGCTCCCGTCCTGTCAGCGTGTCAATAAAGCTTATTAATAGTTGGACGTTCGAGATTGCCACGGCACTCCGTGCCTCGCAATGACACAAATGATGGGCTTTTGGTTATGTCATCGCGAGGAGCGCAGCGACGTGGCGATCTCTTATCATGGCCTTTTTCGACAGTCTGTCAGGACGGGATTGCTCCCGTCCTGTAGATAGATTTTCTCTTCTAGTAGCCCATTTGGTAGGTACCTTCCAGGCTCAGTACGTGTTCCGTCCATACCTTGTTGGTGACAGCTTCGTCATTGACCGGAGTCATAATCATCTTGCGCAGCATGGCTTCCTGATCCGGTGAGTTGGCAAAGTTCATCATCAAATTCAGGGCATAGGAGGAAGTATCCCGCACTATGAAGTTGAACATCTCATCGATTACCTCAGTGGGCACCTTATAAATCTTGGCGTTCTCCAGAATCAGCTGAGCATAGGCTACCATGGTGAAAATCTCGCCCAAGGCCAGCATATAGTCAACATTCTTGGCCTGTTCCGGTGAAGGAGGAGTGGTTCCCAGGAAGTCTCTTAACAGTTCAATTTGCTGCTTGAAGACCTCAATATTGGGAGTAGAAATTCCCTGATAGGGCCGTTTATAATCCGGGAAGCGTACCGAACGCAGACTGCCGGCCTTCTGATTCAAGATGTAATCATCATTGGCCATATCGCTCCGGGTAGGAATCTCCGGGAAATCAACCGGGTTGAAGAAGTAATTCTGCAGGAATTTTACAACCAGATTCATGTTGACGTGGGTTGTTCCTTCCAGTCTGGGAATCATACCGATGTCCCGTACAGCCATTTCAAAGAAAGTATCCTGCTCATAACCCTTGGCAGCTATGGCATCCAGGAGCATTTCAATTACCTTCATGCCCTGGGTGGTTACCTTCATTTTTTGAATCGGGTTGTATAACAGGTAGCGACGGTCATCATCACTGGCCGAGCGGAAGTAATCTATGGCTCTCATGGCAAATAACCGCATGGCCATAAGCCTTACATATGACTCAGTAAAAAGTTTCTTTATGTGGGGGAAATCTGTTACCCGGTGGCCATATAACCAACGGTTATGGGAGTGATTAATAGCTTCATAAAGTGCGTGGGTGCAAATGCCGATGGAGGCAAATCCCAGCTGGAACTTTCCTACATTAATAGTGTTAAGAGCGGAATCCCAGGCCAGATTGCCGCTGGAAATAATCTCTTTCTTGGTGATAGGATAATCATGGAGCGTAAAAGCCGCCACATAAGCCGGCCGCACACCAGCGGTATTGATCTTCTTTGTGCATTCATAGCGGGGGTGACTGGTTTCTACCGCAAAGAAAACATAATCATCTGTATCTGCGTACCGTCCGAAGGTTGATACATAAGAGGCTTTGTTGCCATTGCCTATGTAATACTTGTCACCCCTGGCCAAATAAGTGCCATCCCCCTGGGGATACAGCTTGACTTCATTGGAATACAGGTCAGCACCATGCTGTTTTTCTGATAGTCCGAACGCAAATATTCCCGCATCTTTGAGCATTTGAGCTGTACGGTGCTTAACTTCCTCATTATCACCCATCCATATTGGCCCCAAGCCCAAAATACTCACCTGGTAATTATACTGGAAGGATAACCCGTAGAAGCCCAATATCTCATTAAACTGAGCAATGCGATACATATCCCAGCGAGAGTCCGCATCACCATAACCGGCCGGAGTCAGCAGAGTGGCATAGGCGCCGATTTCTTTGTTATAAGCTATCCAGTCGTCACAGAAGACCATATTCTGGTCATCTTCTTTGATACTCTCCAAGCCCTTGTTTTCGAAAAACTCGATGGTTTTCCGAAATATCTGATTGGTCTTTTCATCAGGAAACGGGTCATTAAAGTGTTTAGGATTTAGCAGCTGCATTTCCTTCCCCTCCATAATAACAAAATCTTCTACGGTTATTATGTCACAGGGGTATTACGCAGTCAAACTATCTGTTTCGTAAAAATTCTCCCACTTATCCATCTTTTGTTTCTTGGTTACTAAAGGGGATCAACCCTGGGGATGGATTGCTGAAAACCCGGCATAGTCCTTTGCAGCCAAATAAAGCACCCTTATGCAGGTTATAAAAATGCATTGCTTGGCGGATATTGTGAAAGATAGTACAATCACATCAGAAGAAGTGATCGTGACCCACAAAGATGATTGGATCGGGAATCACTGTAAAAAGGAGGTCGGAATTATGACGGAAGCAGCACCCATGATGAAAAAGAACGTCACTCCCACGGCGCAGGGGTCGTTTTCCTGCCCTCTTTCCGCTAGCCAGGCTTACAGATTGGGAGTGAACCTTCACACAGCCATCGTTGACATCTACACTGCCCTGGCTAAAAAATGCAGTACCGCATCCGAGCAAGAAACAATCAAAGCAATGATCGAACAGGAGCAGGAGCGAATTGCAGCCTTTGAAAAGGGCTTCGCATTCGCATTAAACTGTGAACTGAGCCGCTTTTATAATTCCGGAGGAACTGTATTGGAAGAAGACAAAATGGCTCAGCTCATCACCGATACCAGGCAGCTTATTCAGAGAAATCTGGACAATTGCCGGGCTCACCTGGAAACTTTGGAAAAAGAAATTGCGGCAACCACTGTTCGGGAACAAACCATAACTGTAGTCGGTCATACCAAAGAGTATGCACGGGATCTTTACCAGCGTTTGTCTCAGCTTTATCCAAAATGCGAAATTAGTCGAGCATTTGAAGATATGGCTGAAATGTGCCGATAGGAAATTATTAAAATCAGGTTACCTCACTATGAAGAGCAGTTATGCATTTGAAGATCGATCCGGGTGGCTATTTCAGTACCAGGCTTAGATTAGCCACCCGGGTTGATCAACAATTCCAGGCACAATTTGGGGTAATAAATAGTTTTATAAGTTGGCTATAAAAATTTTTAATATTCAGACTATTGCCATTAGTTGATATATATGTAATACTAATAGTAACCTTCACCCCCCAAATGAAACATAAATTCCATCACATTCCCTCTCCAATATGAGCCCAGCCCAGGGCTCATATTACTCTCTTTTTTTATCCCATACTTACATTTTCCATAAATAGCAGTTTATTCAGTACCGTTTTTGCTTTACAATAATCCTAGATGTCTAGTTTTGTCATATAAGGTTCATTCTCATATTCTTCGCTGCGAAATTTGTAAGGGAGGGCCTTTTTCTATGGACAAGAAAACCTCTGAGTGCCAGGTCATTGTAGTGACATCCGGCAAAGGCGGCGTCGGCAAGACCACTACAGTGGCCAATGTGAGCACTGCTCTGGCCAGAATGGGATACCGGGTAGTGGTAATGGACCTGGATATCGGGCTGAAGAAATTAGATCTGATCCTAGGCCTGGAAAACCGTGTTATTTATGATATCGTGCAAGTCATCGAAGGTGAATGTACGCTTAGACAGGCCCTGGTCAAGGACAAGCGTTTCCCTGAACTATACTTGCTGCCTGCGGCTCAGACTCGCAATAAAGATGAAATAACCCCCGAACAAGTAAAGCAATTATGTGATCAAATGCGTCCGGAATTCGATTTTGTGTTTATTGATTGTCCGGCGGGAATAGAACAGGGCTTCCGCAATGCTATTGCTGCCGCGGATCGAGCCTTGGTAGTAACCAATCCTGAAGTATCGGCGGTGCGGGATGCCGACCGGATTATCGGTATGTTGGAATCAGCCGGATTTCAGGATATCAAACTAATCGTAAACCGCATCCGTCCAGACATGGTTCGCCATGGAGATATGCTGAGTATTGAGGACTTGTTGGAGCATTTGTGCATTGACCTGATCGGGGTGGTACCTGAGGACAAAAGCGTAGTGGTTTCCACCAACCGTGGTGAACCGATCATCCTTAACAACCGCTCCACAGCTGCGTTGGCCTTTAATAACATTGCCCGGCGTATAACGGGAGAACAAGTAGAGTTCCCGACTTTTGAGGAAGACTCGTTCTGGAACAGGCTGAAAGGCCTGGGGCGTAACCTGTTTTCAACGCGGTAAAGGAGGACCCAGTCATGTTGGACTTCATAAAAAAGATTTACATGCGGGATGATACTTCCAGCCGTAACCAGGCTAATAACCGGCTGCGGGTGGTTTTGACTCATGATCGCCTGAATTTAAATGCTAATACCCTTAACACTCTCAAGGAAGAGATTATTGCGGTTATATCCAAACATTTGGATATTGATGGCACTCCTGAAGTACGTTTGATAACAGAAGGACGCAATACTGCATTGGACATCAGCATACCGATAAAAGGCAGGTAATACCCCAAAAATGGTTAAAATCAAAGGTGTCAACGGCAACCTGTTGATGATATTTGATACCGCTCCTTTCAGCGATTTGTATCGTGAACTGGACGAGAAAATAAAAAATAACCAGCAATTATTCAAGGGGTCCCGGGTGGTATTCAGCGGCAGCGGTCTGGCTAATCTGTCTTTGGAAGAAGTAGCTGCTCTGCAGCAATTATGCCTGAACTACGGTATGGTCCTCAATAATACCGAACTGCCGGTTCGCAAATCAACCGGATCAGCTCCCCCTCCCTCTAGTTCCAGCAATACCCGGGTTTCGGGCGATTTATTTATTCACAAAAATTTGCGCAGCGGTCAGAAAGTTAAATCGGAAGGAACTGTAGTGGTGTGGGGGGACGTACATGAAAGCGCCGAAATCATTGCCGGCGGTGACATTATTGTATTAGGCAAACTGGGCGGAATAGCTCATGCCGGTTATTATGGAGATACCAGCAGCATAGTATTTGCCCTGAATCTGGTTCCCAGCCAGATAAGGATTGCTGATCGAATATCCCGTGCACCTGAAGACCAAACCAACCGTCCTTACCCGGAAATAGCCTATGTTGATGAAGATGGGATATGTATCAAAATGTACAACCCCCGGGAAAATCTGGGGCGTGGCCGCAAGTAAATAACAGACCCGGCCAAAGTATTTAAAGCCTGCCCTCAGTTGAAGGCAGGCTCTCAGAGCGTCAGAAAAGTCTATTAGTGGTTTTGCTTTTGAGATTGCCACGGCACTTCGTGTCTCGCAATTGTCACCAGTAGAACAGGCCACGATAAACGAAAACTTAAGCCTGTCATCGCTATGAAAGGAATTCTTGATTGTCATTGCTGTGAAAATGGCTTTCATGTCAGTAAAAAGGCAACCATTGTGTCATCGCGAGCGCATAGCGCGTGGCGATCTTAATCGGGGAGACAGATAGACGAATGAGATTGCCGCGCCCCTTTCAGGGGCTCGCAATGACACATAAGAGGACTTTTCATTCATCGTGGCCTGTGCTTCAGGTGATAATTGCGAGCCCCGGAGGGGCGTGGCAATCTCGAACGTCTAACCGCTAAAAGACTTCTTTGACAGTCTGAAGCCCCCTGCCTTTGGGTCAGGCAGGGGGCTTGAGTTTTAGCCTGTTTCAAGTTTTAAATTAACGGCCCTTGAACTCTGCTTTGCGGTTTTCCAAGAAGGCTTTCATGCCTTCTTTCTGGTCTTCGGAACTAAACAGCATGGACCAAGCTATCTGCTCTGCTCTGCAGCCGGTCTTGATATCCATATTCATGGAATTGTTGACAGACTGCTTGGCTTCCCGCAAGGCCAAAGGACTCTTACGGCTGATCTTGCGAGCCATCTTCTTGGCGGTATCCATTACCTCGGCAGCCGGTACGACCATGTTGACCAGGCCGATCCGATAAGCGGTCTGAGCATCAAAGAAATCACCGGTGAATACATACTGCTTGGCTATGCAGATGGAGGTATGACGCGGCATCCTCTGGGTTCCTCCGCCACCGGGGAATATACCCAAATTTATCTCCGGCAGTCCGAAAGTGGCATTGTCAGCTACAATATGGATGTCGCAAGCCAGCATTAACTCCAGCCCTCCGCCTAAGGCCAGGCCATTAACGGCAGCGATTACTGGTTTGTGGTTGTCTTCAATAGCGTAGATGGTACGGTGAACCAGATCCAGGAAGTTGCGGGCCTGGAAGGCATTATAGTTGGCTACAGCCTTCAGATCTGCGCCAGCAGCAAATACATTTTCGTGCCCGTGGATAATGATGCACCGAACCTCAGGATCCTCGGACATAAGATTCATTACCTCATAGGATTCATTCAGCAGTGTTTCATTGATCGCATTGAATGCCTTGGGCCGATTTAATTGAACATAGCCAATATTGTCCTCCACCCAGGCCAAAATGGTATTATACTCTTTCCCCTTGTAGTTTTCCATATTCCAAATCCCCCTTAATTTTATGTTCGTTTAAAAAACCATTCTCTCTTTATAACAATTCTCCTGCCAGGGATTGGAACAAAACCTACTTTTTATATGCCAGCTTAGATGCTGCTTTTTATAAATTGGGATATGGCAAACCTCATATTGCTCATGTCCTTATCTGGAAAGGTGCTGTAAAATAAACAAGTGTTGTTAAAAAGAACATACAAAATGAAAAAACCGGCCGAAGACGGCCGGTCGGATCACAAACTTGTTTATTTCTGTTTCTTAATATAGGCTTTTAATTTTTCATTCAACTCTTTCTGCAGCGATGGAGCGGTTATCTTCTTCCGGATAACATCCTGTTCCGGAAAAATCCCGGCAGGGTTCTTTCTTACTCTAATATTCTCATCCATGATGGTCTTCCCATCACGTATCACCGTAACATGGGTTAAATAATCCTTGCTGCCTGCAAGTTTTTGTCCTTTCAAAGGCTCTGCCTTGATGATTTCAAATCGGAATTCCGTCATCAATTTTCCCTCCAACCCGTGAAAGTCTCTCCGAAGATGGTAATTCGGCAGGACTTTCCGTTTTCCTCCCCACTGTACCGGGTATGAAGGTTTCATCAATTAAAATCCTGGCTGCAAAGGTCAGTTATTCTATTCAACCGGTACCACCCAACCAAAGGGATCTTCCAAATCACCCCACTGAATGCCGGTTAGGGTATCATAAAGCCGTTTGGCGATGGGACCGGTCTCTCCGTTGTTAATAGTAATAATATGATCATTCCAGTTTAACGAACCTATAGGTGAAATAACCGCAGCAGTTCCGGTACCAAAAGCTTCCTCCAGCCGTCCTTCCGCATGGGCCTGATATACTTCTTCTATGCTGATACGCCGTTCTTCCACCGGAATTCCCCAGTGTTTCAATAAGGCTATGCTTGAATCCCGGGTAATGCCAGCCAGAATACTTCCCTCCAGGGCAGGGGTTATTACTTTGCCGTCGATTTTGAAGAATACATTCATGGTGCCGACTTCTTCTATGTACTTGCGTTCAACTCCATCCAGCCATAATACCTGGGTATAGCCTTTTTCATGGGCTTCCACCTGGGATTTGAGGCTGGCTGCATAATTGCCGGGAGTCTTGGCATAACCGATACCGCCTTTGACCGCCCGGACATATTTGCTCTCCACATAAATCTTAACTGGATTAATTCCTTCAGGATAATAGGCACCAACTGGTGAAAGGATGATGATAAACTTGTATGTATTGGAAGGGCGTACTCCTAGGTAAGGATCGGTAGCAATGATAAAAGGCCTGATATATAGCGATGTTCCTTCTGCTTCGGGAATCCAATCTTTTTCCAACTTCACCAGGGTCTTAATGGCTTCTACTCCAAAATCCACGTCAATGGGAGGAATGCAAAGCCTATCGTTGGAAATGTTGGTACGGGCCATGTTTTGGTGTGGCCTGAAAAGCAGTATCCTGCCATCTTTAGCTTTGTAGGCTTTCAGACCTTCAAAGATGGCCTGCCCGTAATGAAGCACCATGGCAGACGGTTCCAACTGCAAAGGCTGGTAAGGAATGATGCGGGGATCATGCCACCCTTTGCCGGCAGTGTAATCCATTACAAACATGTGGTCCGTAAAATAGTTGCCAAAGCCCAAATTGTTTTGATCGGGCTTTTGCTTAGGTGATTGGGTTCGCTCGATCGTGATGTTTCCCATACTCTTTCTACTCCTTCTGACGATTCATAGCTTATCTTATCAGTATAATAAACTATTCATCCGTTTTCAAACATTACGCTCATGAACATTGTATACATGGCTTATCCCCCTAGCGTCTATTTATTTTAAGGCCGGCTTGAACTGCCCCAATTAGACAAAATGTTACCCCTGCCTCGGCTTATCCAAATATAATGGAAGTATAAAACGATTAAATTACACCAGGGGAGGTGAAAGATTTCAGCCCGGCGCAATATTGCTGCCAGAGCTGGAATCAGTGATATGGCTGGTAAAAAAGTAGTAATCATCGGTGGGGTTGCCGCCGGAGCCAGTGCCGCTGCTCGCTTGCGCCGCTTGGATGAGCACGCGGAGATCATTATCTTTGAAAAGGGAGAGTATATATCCTTTGCCAACTGCGGTCTGCCCTACTATGTAGGAGGGGTTATACCCCAGCGCAGCAACCTGTTGCTGCTTTCTCCCCAGGACATGCAAAAGCGCTTCAACATCCAGGTATGCACCTCAAACGAAGTTACCCGGATACATCCCCAAGAGAGAATTGTAACCGTCCGTAACTTGATATCCGGGGAAACATACCGGGAGAATTATGACTACCTGATACTGGCACCGGGTTCCATTCCCTTTGCACCTCCCCTGGAGGGTCTGGACAGACCCAATATTTTTACTGTACGCAACATACCCGACAGCGATATTATCCGGGCTTATGTGCAGGATCATCACCCATCCCGGGCAGTAGTAGTGGGAGGCGGGTTTATCGGCCTGGAAATGGCCGACATGTTAAACCATCTCGGTCTCGATGTCACCATAGTGGAAGCTTCATCCCAGGTTATGCCGCCCCTGGATCCTGAAATGGCCGCCTTCCTGCATCGCTATATAATCGACACAGATATTGACCTGCTTCTTAACCGGCGGGTGGTTGGACTGAAAGGGAAAGATAAGGTTGAAGAAGTGGTTCTGGATGACAACAGCATCGTAGCCGCTGATCTGGTTATCCTGGGTGTGGGGGTGAAACCGGAGACAACCTTGGCCCGGGAAGCCGGACTGGCTATTGGTTCCACCGGCGGCATACTGGTGAACGAATACCTGCAGACTTCCGATCCCTTTATCTATGCCGGCGGGGATGCCATAGAGATCAAGAATTTCCAAACCGGTCAGGAAATGCTGCTGCCCCTGGCGGGTCCCGCCAACCGGCAGGGATGGGTAATAGCCAATAATATATGCGGGCGCAAAATCCCTTATAAAGGTGCCCAGGGAACAGCTATTGTGAAATTTGGCAGGATGGCTGCCGGGGTAACCGGTTTGAATGAAAAACGCCTGCGGGCTTTGGAACAGCCTTACCTGGCTGTTCATACCTATCCCAGTTCTCATGCTGCCTATTACCCCGGTGCCATGCCTATGGCTATAAAACTGCTCTTTGCTCCCGGGGATGGAAAATTGCTGGGAGCCCAGATAGTGGGATATGAGGGAGTTGACAAACGCATTGACGTGATTGCCACGGCGCTGAGGGCTGGTATGACGGTATTTGACCTGCAGGAATTGGAATTGGCTTACGCGCCGCCTTTTTCATCAGCCAAGGATCCGGTTAACATGACCGGTTATGCCGCAGGCAACCTGGTAAATGGAGATGTGGAAGTTATCCACTGGCCGGAAGTACCCGCCCGGGTTTCCGAGGGGGCTTTTTTGCTGGATGTCCGTACCTTCAGAGAAGCATCCCGGGGTAAAGTACCAGGTTCTTATCACATACCCCTGGATGAGATTCGTCTCCGCCGGGAAGAAATACCCGCGGACAAAGAAATCCTGATTTATTGTCATTCAGGTTTGCGCAGCTATGTAGCGTCTCGCATTCTCAAACAACTGGGTTACCGGGCGGTAAATATCAGCGGAGGCTATGTTTTCTGGGAAGTCCAGCAGTGGGACAAAGCCAATTTACAGTAACCAGCAGGTTTGTCCTTCTCACCTGTTCTGTCACCACGAGTGCAAAGGGGACGGTTAATTCTGTCATTCTCCAGTAATAAATGCCGCTAACATGCATTTAGACAAATGACAGAGAGAACCATCCCTCTTGCATTGTTTTACTTCTCCTGGTTTACCTGGCAAATACGTGTTTGCCGATTTGGTTAATAATTGGACGGCTCCAAACCCACTTATTGGTGGCTGTAGCTGGATTCCAGTAGTATATGGCTCCGCCAGTGGGATCCCATCCGCGTAAGGCCGCCTGAACAGCCTGGTAACTGCTCTCGTCCGGTTCCAGCCAAAACTGCCCGTCACTGACAGCCGTGAAGGCACCTGGTTCAAAAATAATCTGATTTACACTGTTGCCAAACTTGTCTGATCTTAACCGGTTAAGTACCACAGCTACTATAGCTACTTTACCTTCGAAAGGTTCACCCCGGGCTTCGCCATGTACCAATCTGGCCAGATTATAGATGTCACCCTGAGATAGATTCCAATAAGAACCTCCCCGGGAAGGATTAACCGCATCATTGCCAGCAGCGTCAGCAGTACCGGAATTGGTATTAGCCGGCTTGCTTACCTGCTTGATAACTTCCTGAGCGGTGGCCTTACCAGTAACTCCGTCCGCTGCCAGTCCATGATCTGCCTGAAAGCTCTTTACAGCTTGAAAAGTATTCCAGCCATATATACCATCCGCTTGACCAACCGGATAGCCTAAATAGCCCAGGTCGCGCTGGAGCTGCTGAACATCGTACCCCTGATCCCCCATCTTTAGCGTACGATCTCCCAGCAATGCCAATACCGGTTGTACAGGTACAGTAACTATAATAACTGCTACAATAATGATCGCAACAAATCGTGATCTGAGAATATTGATAGTATCACTCCTTTCACTACCCGATTGTACTGGGTTTTTATAAATCAATGCAAAGCTCGTCCTCCTGTACATCATCCTCCTGCATCTACTTGACCCGACTTATTATTAGTCATTTACAAAATCCTTGCATATCATTTGCTCCCTTCCGCTTATCTGCCTGATTCCAACTTGTTCCGCAAAAATTCCTCACATTATATAGAAAAATATCTATACTCCTGGCTTAACAAGAAAATATATACATATAAATAAAAACCCACACCGTAAAACACAGGGTGGGCTGAAGATGACAGTATTAGGTTCCGGGAAGCAGGGGAAACCATCTTTTTCCCGGGCAGCAATAGCAAGACCAGCTATTGAAGCCCAATTATGGCACAATAAACTGCTTTAAATAATTAATATACCGGGAGCGGACGGAAAGATAATAAATAATGTTCAAGATCAAAAATGCCCCTAAAACTGTCAGGAACTGCTGGAAAACAGACGAATACAATACGGTTTGCAGCACATTTATGGCAAAATAAGTATGAATACTTGCCAGAACATAAGGGACAAAAAACAGGACTGCGATTTGCATACTTGCCACCTTTTTCATTTCCCGAAAGCTTAAGCCTAGTTTTGATATGCCGATATATTTACTTTTTTCCTGATTCAGGTCGGTATATAGCCTAAAATAAAGGAAGCTGCCAGCCCCCAGGAAAAATATGGCCCCAAGGAAGAATCCTACATATAAAAATAATTTCTTGTTTTGATTTTCCACAGTATACCCTTCTATCCTGGTTGACCAGAAATATTGGCCATGTTCTCCTACCCCCAGCTGATCTCTCAGTTTTTCAGTTACTTCCCTGGTGTTCAGCCAGTCGGGAATATCATAGGAGTAAGAGTGGTATTTTTCCTGTATACCTGTTATCTTGTCATACGTTTCATTATTCACCACAACCAGGTTGGGAAATAAGCCAGAATAGAAGATTACTTTAGGGGCTACTCCAACCACTTCCAGGTTTATTGCTCCGTTATCCAAGGAAATGCTTTGCTGGCTTAGGGTTTTATCTCTTTTGGGATCGAATCTTACATAGACAGGAACTAATAATGCCTGGTCTTCACCCAGTACCGCCTGCTCCAATTCTAAAGCAGACACCCGGCGGTTATAATCCGAAAGCTTCATGATATGGATGGTTCGATGGTTGGAAACCTGCTTTATAACCTCGCTTTGAACTCTTGCGTAGTTAAAGCCATGGGCCTCAAGCATGTCCTCAATTATTCTGACTTGCTGCTGCTCATTTTTATTGCTGCAATAGGATGTGTAAGTAAGAGCGAAAGGGTTATCCTGAAGGGCCTCATCCTTTACTACTGAACTTAGTGCATATACTCCCGTTACCGCCGTAAAAGCAACCGCCGACAGAATGGTAACTAAAAAAAGCATACGGGCATTATCTCTGATCCGGTAAATAAGATCGGAAATCCACAGCATATTGGTCTTATGCAGGTAGAAACTTTTATTCCCCTTTAATCTGTGCAGTATAAAAATACTGAACTGGGTGAAAAACAAATAAGTTCCTATAACTACCGAAGCGGTTAAAATAACCTCCACATAGGGCAGGTTTTCAATTAATAAAACAATCCTGTCCAAAAAATGATTTATACCATACAATTGAAAAGATAAGGCCATAAAATAGCCTGCACCTAGCAACAAAAGGGCAGCTATAGATTGTACTGCAGAAAACTCTATCTCCCGGTTAGGTCTTTTGCTTCCCTGTAAAAGTTCGATAATGCTGTTGATACGGATTATAAAGGGAGTCAAAGCTGAAATACCCAGGAATATTAAGATAAAGAAGCCTGTAGTCAACAGTATTGCTTTATACGGAAAATAAAACGATAGATCCTCATAAACCAGGATACTGCTCAGAATCATTAAAAAGAGCTTGGAAAACACCAAGCCAAGGGAGATACCTACAATAATTGCCAGGCATCCTATCATCATATTTTCCAGGAAAACCAGCCGTCTGAGCTGCTCTTTAGTCATACCTAGCAGCATCAGGATTCCGAATTCCTTGCTTCTCACTTTCAAAAAGGCATTCACCGAGATAAGCACAAATAAAAACGAAAAAACAAGGATTGCCGCCTCGGTTTGCCCCATTATTATTTCGATTGTCCCGCCCTTTCTGCTTGCTATTACCGGATGAAACAAATTAACGGCAAAAGAGAAGAAAACCATAATAGTAAAAACACTGCTCAGAAAATAAGCCAGATACACCCTGGTATTGCGTCTCACATTGTTAAAGGCGAATTGTGTCAAGGTCATTGGCCTCACCTCCCAGCAGGGCAAGAACATCAATAATTTGCTGGTAAAACTTCTGCCGGCTGTCACCACGATGAATTTCATTAAAAAACTGGCCATCTTTAATAAATATCACGCGCCGGCAGTAGCTGGCTGACTTAGGATCGTGGGTTACCATCACCGTAGTTACCCCAGTATCCCGGTTAATGCTTTCGAATAGCTCCATCACGTCTTTCGCTGCTTTGGAGTCAAGATTTCCCGTAGGTTCATCGGCCAGCAAAAGCAAAGGCGAATGAATAACAGCCCTGGCGATGGCAGTTCGCTGGGCCTGCCCGCCAGATACTTCAAAGGTCCTTTTCGTGAGGATGTTTTCTATATCTAGCCTTGCAGCCACATCCTTCAGCTTTTCCTCCATAACAGAAACTTTGTGCCCATCCAGGGTTAAAGGAAGCATAATATTTTCACCAATGGTTAAGGTATCAATCAGATTGAAATCCTGAAAAACAAAGCCCAGCTTCCTGCGCCTGAATAGTGCCAGCTTTGAGCTATCTGACTTATAGGGATTTTCCCCGTCTATCAATACCTCTCCGGAGGTGGGAGGATCAATGGTGGAAATTACATTAAGGAGAGTGGTCTTTCCGCTCCCGGAAGGTCCCATTATTCCCACAAATTCGCCCTTTTCGATACTCAGGCTGATATCATTAAGGGCAGTATACTGTACCTTAGTCCCGTATATTTTAGAAACATGTTTTAATCTCAGAATCTCCAATTTCAAGCATCCTTTCGTATTTGTGATACTTTTATTTTATATACCCCTGTTTTCTCTGCTATCGATTATCATTACATTAACCTTACACTGCTGTAATAATGCATTCCAAAGCCAGCCCAAAAAAAAGCTGGGAAGGACAAAATCCGGTATAACCTGGTTCAGGTTAAGGTTTTAATACCCCAGCTGACGAACAAGGCTTTTCTTGATTCAAATTGCTTTTGTCAGGTACTGATAAAGCCAAATTGACCAAGGTGAGAAAAGCTAGAAGCAATTAAGGAACCGTGAAGAAGAACAGAACTCCCAAGAGGGAGCAGTTTTTGGGTTGATTTTGGGAGACGGTGCTTCAATTACAAAAAATAATCCTAACCGAAGTTCCATCTCCTAATTCTGACTCTATTTCAATTTTATGGTCCAATTTTTTACATACTTCATGTACCAGGTATAACCCCATACCAGTAGATTCACCAAATTTTCGCCCATTTTCACCCGTGTAAAAAGGTTCAAAAACTCGCCGGATATCATGTGAAGGTATTCCTACGCCCTGATCTTTCACTTCCAAAACCTTGCCTTGTCCGTTCTCATAAGCCGATACAATGACTTTTTTACTTTCCCCTTCCGTGTATTTAATGGCATTTACCAGCAACTGTTCTATTATGAACTTCAGCCACTTCCGGTCGGATCTTACTGATATGTCTGGATCAACTTTTACTTCAGGGTAAACCTTTTTTCTTATGAAATACCTTTTTTGCTCATTTATAACTCCGGAAACAAGGGCATGCAGCGAAACCCTTTCAACGGTAAAATCATGTTGAAAACTGCCTAACCTGGCCATATTCATAGCCATGTTTAACCCTCTGGTGATACCCTCCAGCTCCTGCCGGATATTCTCTGCATAAGGTTCACCTTCGTTTTCCTGAAGAATTAAGTGAATAACTGATATAGGTGTTTTCATCTGATGAACCCATTGATGAATAAAGTTCAGATGTTCTGCTTGTTTCCGTTTATATATCTGGATTTGTTCTTGAAACAGATTATATTGCTCATGAAGCAGCTGGCTGACTCTTTCTGCAAGAGGAGCACTTCCAGGTATAGACAGAGTATCCTCAAGGTCAGTAGGCCTCCTGCTCAATTTTTCATATAGACCTTTGCCGGAAAGATAACGGTATAACAAAAATATTGCCAGAAGGAAGCTGCTTAAGAATATGAAGTAATAAACATTTGCTAAAGTTTCAAATCCACCTAGCCTTCTATAAAAGACAAATAGGAAGATCATATTGAAGAGATATAATAATACGAAGGGCATATGGTCCAGCAGAAAAATTTTCATTCACTTGTGCCTCCAGGTTACATTCAGTCTGTATCCGTGTCCCCTTATGGTTTCCAGGGCCTTGTCAACACCAATTTCTTGCAGCTTTTTTCTGAGACGTGCTATATTCACATTTAGTGTATTTTCATCTATAAAAGCCTGGTCGTCCCAGAGTTTTTCCATAAGTATGTCCCGGCTTACTGTCCTGGGAGACATACTCATCAGCACCTCGGCAAGTTCAGCTTCTTTCTTGGTCAGTACCGTGGAATTGCCGTTAAAATGCAGTTCCGGCCTTTCGGGGTATAAAATGAGTCCTTCCAGATCAACCCTTCTTTCTGCCGATAAATCGGGGGCAAACTCGCCATAACAACGTCTTAACTGGCTTTTAATTTTGGCAATAACCACATCGTAATAAAATGGCTTGGTTATATAATCATCTGCACCGCTTTCTATCCCCATCACCTGATCCATTTCACTATCCCGGGCAGAAATAAGTATGATCGGATTCGTAGAGACCTGTCTTATTTTCCTGCACCAATAATAGCCATCGTATTTTGGTAAATTGATATCAAGCAAAACTAGATGCGGATTCATATGAATAAACATATCCAAAATATTATCAAAATCCTTCACTACTATGGATTTATACCCAAATTTCTCAAGATGCGAGCTAAGCAGCTGGGCTATGGAATCATCGTCTTCAATCAGCATTATCTTGTATTCCATTTGTGTTCCCCTTTTCCAAAAGCATTACATTTGCTTTTTTCAAATAGACCCTTCCATAGATTAGATACCTTGTTTCGCAGTAAAGTTGTGTTTTGTTACGGAGATTATACTTTTAATATACCTCTAATTGCTTTCTTCACGCTGTAAGTATCGCTTATTCCACGTGGGCTATCAGATATGGAAAAGCCCTGTTAACAACGGGAAAAAAAGTCAGCTCAAATATAAAAAAGCTGATACCTGGCGAGTATCAGCTCCAGTTTGAACTAATCTCTATTCAAAAAAGGTAACCTTTCCGGTTTCCTGGCAGTATTTAGCCCCTATAATGCGCAGCTTACCTTCATGCAGAAGCTCTTTGACAATAGGGCTGGATTGTACTTCATTCACCATAGCCTTTACATTCATATCTTCAACATGTTCATAGATGGAATCTCCTGTTATCCCACTGGATCGCACCAGGTCCACAGAAGGTTTGATCTTGGCCACTATAGCCCCGATGCTCCCCGGGATTTCTCCGCCATCCACACTGGCCTTTACCGCACCGCAATGGTTATGCCCCAAAATGACCAGCAGAGGTGCGTGCAAGTGTTCCACCCCATACTCTACGCTGCCCATAGCCACCGGTCCTAACACATTGCCGGCCACACGTACTACAAACAGGTCCCCCAGTCCCTGGTCAAAAATCAGTTCCGGCGGCAGGCGCGAATCAGAACAGGATACAATAACCGCGAAGGGTTTCTGCCCTTTGGCCACTAACGAGTTTCGTTTTTCCTCACTTACATCCTGCGGCAGAGTCTGGCCGGCAACAAAGCGCTGGTTGCCTTCCTTTAATAGAGTCAGAGCTTCTTCCGGAGATTGAACTATTTCAGGTCGCTTATAGTATGCTTGGTTCCCTTCAGGCACTTATTCCCTCTCCTTCCCCTTATAAATTGAGATCGTTTACGTGTTAAAATTCTAGCAGTCTTATGGTTATCCTCCCTGGCCCAAAAATATCTGCAGCGATAATCCAACTGCTTCCAATATTTAATACTTTATGTATATAAATAGTAATCTTGGCATAATAATACTGGCAATCATGATCTTACCACAAGGAGGGTATAGAAGCTGGAGTACGGAACCGGTTAACCGGCCAAATTTGAGACATCAAAGCAGATGGTGTTATGGCCCAGGTCAGTATGTGAATGGGAGACACCGAAATCTGGTTCGTGATGACACGCGAATCCTTGGAAAAAGCCGGGTTCAAGCCCGGACACCAGGTAACCGCCTTGATCAAGGCTATAAATGTAGTATTCGTTAAATAAAAATGGAGGCTTTCCTCATTATTGAGGAAGGCCTCCTGTTAATGGTGTTTATAATTTTTGGGCATTAAGAAGTAAGGGTCGGTCGTTCTCTCGTTCCTGATACTGAATCTTCAGCTGATCTCCTTCTGCAAATCCCAGGCTATCCCAGGATTCTATCAATTCGTCGGTCAGCTGGAAAGCTTGAGGATCACCCTGCAAAACCATTTCCACCGAGTTGTTGTCAATACGACCAGTATAGGTAGCTGTAGCTTCAATACTGTCAGAATTCACCGGTTCCTCGATTGGAGGAGGAGTCTGTTCCTTCTCCTGCTCCCCGGTTCCTGACTGGCTACAGCCTATCATCATACCGGCTATCAAGCCGATAATTAATATCAGGCCTAATACTTTCCTTAATTTCATATAGTAATCCTCCTTATGTTTTTCAACCCTAGTTTAACCATTAATACGTTTCCGGGCAGCTAATCTTGCGCAAATCCCAGGTACTTTTTATTATACTACAGGTTTGCAAGAGACAGAGTACCGGTGCTAGCCGGAAAGAATTATTTCCCCATTTTGTCCAAAATCTAATACAAATGTCCAAATATCTGAACGGCTATACAAACATATTTAATGTTATCAATATATCGTTTTTCCCCTATCATTGTACAGTATTTGCTACACACATCCCGGTTAATTCCCCTCTGTTATTTAAATATTATCGCAACTTTGACTTGCTGGTACATATCTTGCGTAAAGTTAATGTTTGAATATTCTTAATTGTGCAAATAGTGGTTGACTTAAAGAATGGGGGTATTATCATGAGGACTTATATGGAAGAGTATCGACGTAAATTAATAAGTGCCGAGGAAGCCGCCAAACTGGTTCAGGACAACGATATCGTGGAGTACGGTATGTTTGCCACCAAGCCCATTGAATTTGACAAAGCTTTGGCCCAACGGGCGGGAGAATTGAAAAATGTTTCCATCCGGGCTACTGGAACAATATTACCCATACCGGAAGTTATTAAATGCGATCCGGAGCAGAAATCCTTCCAGTATTTCAGCTGGTATTTTACCGCCCTGGATCGCAAAGCTGCTGACCTGGGACTGGTCTGTCATTGTCCCTTTAATTATCATGAGGCCACCATGCTGGCTTACAACCCGGATTTCAAACATTTCTGGGCTGATGTATGGTGTGCTCAGGTAACTCCCATGGACCGGAACGGTTGTTTCAACTTTGGCCTGGGTAATTCCCATAACCGGGGTATGGCTTTGAACAGCCGGGTGGCTATTGTGGAGGTTAATGAAAATATGCCCCGCTGCCTGGGCGGCAGTGATGAATATGTCCATATAAGTGAAATCGACTACATTATAGAAGGCAGCAACCCGCCTGTGTTCACTCTTCCTCCTGCTGCTGAACCTACCGAGGCCGAAAGGCGCATAGCCGAGCAAATAGTAAGCGAGATTGTGGACGGTGCCTGCCTGCAGTTGGGTATAGGGGCTCTTCCTAACTTGATCGGCAATATGATTGCTGAATCTGATCTGAAGGACCTGGGCATTCAGAGTGAAATGTTCTGTGACGCTTTTGTAAAAATGTACGAAGCCGGCAAAATAACCAATATGCGCAAGGCTAAAGATATTAACAAGAGCACCTACTCCTTCAGTCTGGGAACCCAGGAAACTTATGATTTCCTGAACGATAACCCCCGCTGCGCATCAGTGGCTGTTTATGATACCAACAGCCCCGAAGCAATAGCCCGCAACGATAATGTTGTTTCTATAAACAATATTTTGGAAATAGACCTGCTGTGCCAGGTATGTTCTGAAAGTCACGGATTGCGGCAAATTTCAGGAACCGGCGGTCAGCTGGATTTTGTCGTGGGAGCATTCCACTCCAAAGGCGGCAAGAGTTTCCTGGCCTTTTCTTCTACCTACACCGATTCCGAAGGTAAACTGCATTCGCGAATCAAACCCTTGCTTACCCCGGGGGCAATAGTAACGGTTCCCCGCACCCAGGTTCATTATTTGGTAACCGAATATGGAATGGTTAACATGAAAGCTCTATCTATATGGGGAAGAGCAGAAGCCCTGATCAACCTGGCTCATCCCGATTTCCGTGATGACCTGCTGAAGGCCGCCAAAGAAATGAAAATATGGTCGAGAACTAACCGTATTCCTTTTTAACAAAAATATATTAAGATGTTAAGTAACAACAATAGTAATGGATACTAGGGGGGACTGTTCTTGCCGAGATTTTCCAAGGAGTGCCAGCAAAAGTTGGTTACAGCAGAGTATGCTGCCAGTCTGGTCAAATCTCATGATTGGATCGATTACGGCAATCTCACCGGCCAAACCATAGCCTTTGACCAAGCCTTGGCCCGCAGGGTTCACGAGTTGACTGATGTAAAAATAAGTACTATCCTGCCTCAGTATACACCCCAGGTTATGGAAGCTGACCCTGAAGGGAATTCATTTGTATGGAATTCCTGGCATTTTTCCAAATGGGACCGCAAAGCTGCCCAGCAGCAGCGTCCGGTGTATTACGCACCCATCCGTTATTCAGAACTGCCCCGTTACATCCGGGAGAATGTGGAACCTATTGATATTTCCGTTCGCCAAGTGGCTCCCATGGATGAGCACGGCTTCTTTAACTTTGGACCCCAGAACTCCCACAGCAAGGCGGTATGTGACCGGGCTCGCATAGTAATTGTGGAAGTCAATCAGAACATACCCCGATGTCTGGGTGGTTACCATGAAGCCGTTCATATCTCGGAAGTTGACTACATTATCGAAGGAAGCAACCCTAAGCTGCCCGAATTGGTCCCCGGTGAAGCCACTGCCGCTGACAAAAAAGTAGCCGAATATATTGTTAATGAAATAAAAGACGGCTGCTGCCTGCAGTTGGGTATTGGTCCTATGCCACTTATCGTGGGAAAGATGATAGCCCAGTCTGATCTTAAAGATCTAGGCTGCCATACGGAGATGATGGTGGACTCCTATGTGGACATGGTGGAAGCCGGTAAAATAACCGGGCGTTACAAAACCACGGATCCGGGCAAACTGGCTTATACTTTTGCTTTGGGTACTCAGCGTTTGTACGATTTCCTGCACGACAACCCCATGTGCTGCAGCTATCCGGTTGACTACACCAACAACGTACGCATAGCCTCAGCCAATGATAATCTGATAAGCGTAAACAATGCCTTGGAAGTAGATATTTATGGTCAGGTATGCGCTGAATCAGTTGGAACACGCCATATAAGCGGTACGGGAGGTCAGCTGGATTTCGTTTTGGCTGCCTATGAATCCCGGGGAGGCAAATCCTTCATTTGTCTGCCTTCCACCTATACAGATGCTGGCGGTAATATAAAGTCCCGCATAGTGCCCATCTTAACCCCTGGAGCAATTGTTACCGACTCCCGCACCGTAGCCCAGTATATTGTTACCGAGTACGGCCTGTTTAATCTGAAAGGCAAAACCACCTGGCAACGGGCTGAAGGTCTGATAAATCTTGCTCATCCTGATTTTCGCGATGACCTGATAAAAGCCGCCCAAAAGCAAAACATCTGGCGCCGTTCCAACAAGCGATAACTGCTCCTTTAAACGCCAAGAGGCCCGTAAAGGGCCTCTTTTTATGCTTATAGGCAAATATCAGCTAATGGCCTGGAGAACACTTCTCAGAGTAGCTATTACCGATTCATTGGTGAAGGTGTCCACCAGCAGTTGGAAGTCATATTCTTCAATACCCTCCCGAATTGCCCGGGCAGCATGTCTTTTTTGCATGTTCTTCAGCAGGATAAATGGGCGCCCGGGAGTATCAATCAAGGCAGATACCTTGGCTTTAGCCTTCTCCAACAGGTCATCGACATTGTCGGCCAGTTCATCAACAATCCGGCGCTCCAATGCCCATACCGGATCAAACAGTTCCCCTTTGAAAATAACATCCCGGTAATTTACATCAGTAGCCAAACCGAACCTCATTATCTCAGCCTCGGCAGGAGTTAAGGCGAGCCCGATCTTTATTTCCGTCATGCCCAGTTTGATTTTAGGATGGTTTACACAGATGCGGTAGTCACAGGCCATGGAAACAATCAAACCAGCAGCGGTAGCATGGCCGTTGATAGCAGCCACTACCGGTTTGCTGCAGGTGAACAAATTGTACAATGTCTCTTCCTCGTACTCAAACCAGTCAATTATAGCCTGAGGGCTCTCAAAAGTAGTAAAAGTCTGGAGATCAAATCCGCTGGAAAGGTAACGGCCTTCCCCGGTAATAACGATACCTTTAAGCTGTTCTTCCTGGTTCACCCGCTTTACAACTTCATTCAGTCCCCGTAAGGTCTCGGTAGAAATTGGATTGGTTTTCCCGCTTTTCAGCTTAAAAATAACAATGTCGTTTTCCACTGTGTACTCGTAGGACATCCTCACCCTTCCCTTTCTATGTATTTTTCAATATTCTACCAAAGTTGGACAAACAAAAAAATAAGGGCAGAAAGGTTACGCCATGAAATACTAATAAAACCCAGGTACACATACCTGGGTTCTATAAATCAATCATTATTTATTTACTGGCTTGCCGTCTTTCCATTCCCCTTCGTAAGCTAAAGTACCATCTTCGTAATAGGATTTTCCGTAACCTTCTCTTTTTCCTTTAACCCACTGGCCTTCATACCACAGATTCATATTATCATAATACAGTTTTCCCTGACCGTGAGGCCGGCCTTTGTACCACTCACCTTCATAAACGCGTCCATCCCGGTAATAAGCAATGCCATAACCCTGGGGACGTCCATCCACCATGTCACCGTCATAGGCTACCTTCAGCCCGTGTTTCTGCAGTACCTCTTTGGCTATCTGCCCTCTATGTTTACGCATTTCTTCCGTCATTCCACCCACCCCTTTTTCTAAAAAAATCCCTCACTTTTGTAAGGGTATCTAAATTATAGCATAACTTAAAAAATGCGGGTAGTTGGCATTGTATTTTGAGAAAATGAACACTTCAACAGTTATAAACAAAAATTTTTCCTGATTTAGGGATTGACATTCAGGTTCTCTGTGTTTACTATGAAATTGTAATCATTACAAAGTTGTATTAATTGCAACTTAGGAGGATTTCAAATGAACATTGCCCAGATCAGAAATCACTTGGAAACCCATGATGTAAAACCATCTCATCATCGCATAAAGGTTTATCAATACTTGGTGGAAAACCGTAATCATCCCAACGTGGATATGATTTACCGGGAACTCTCCACCGAAATTCCTACCCTGTCAAGAACCACCATATACAATACCCTTAACCTGTTTGTCGAAAAGGGTTTGGTTAGTCTGATAACTATAGCCGAAAATGAAATGCGCTATGATGCAGATACTTCCCTGCACGGACACTTTCGCTGCCACCGCTGCGGCAAGATTTATGACCTGCGCTTGAAAGGCTCCGCTTTGGAGTTTGAGAATATGGACAATTTCCGGGTGGATGAAAGTCACCTGTATTTCAAAGGTTTATGCGGCAACTGCCTTGCAGAAGCAGGAGATAAATAAATACTTAATTAAAAGGAGGAAGACATAAATGAAAAAATGGGTTTGTTCAATCTGCGGTTATGTTTACGAAGGGGAAAAAGCTCCCGACGCTTGCCCCCAGTGCGGTGCAGACAGCAGCAAATTTGAGGAGGCAAAAGCCGGTATTGCCAATTTGACCTGGGCTGATGAGCACCGGGTAGGTATTGCCAAGGGATTGGATCCCGAAGTTATAGAGGGTTTGAAAGCCAACTTTATGGGCGAGTGCACCGAAGTGGGCATGTACTTAGCTATGAGCCGCCAGGCTGACCGGGAGGGTTATCCGGAAGTAGCCGAAGCTTATAAACGGATTGCCTTTGAAGAAGCTGAACACGCTGCCAAATTTGCCGAGCTCCTGGGAGAGGTCCTGGTGGCTGATACCCGCACCAATCTGCAAATGAGAGTGGAAGCCGAACATGGTGCCTGCAAAGGCAAAAAAGACCTGGCTGCCAGGGCCAAAGAGCTGGGTTACGATGCCATCCATGACACAGTCCATGAGATGTGCAAGGATGAAGCCCGCCATGGTGCAGCCTTTGCCGGCCTGCTCAAACGTTATTTTGCCTAACAGCTGAAATTCCTATATATCTCCCCCCTTACTACCCCTGCCTGCCAGCAGGGGTTTTCTTCTTTTAATCTGACCATTTCTGCCAGTATACTATGTCCTCCAGAGGTCTGCGGGGCGGCATTTCCGGCGTTACGGCAGATTTTCCTATGGGAATCAGGGATATTACCCTAAAAGTTTGGGGTAACTCCAGAACACTTTTCACTTTTCTTTCGCTGAATCCCCCTACCCAGCAGGATCCATAACCAAGGGCGGTAGCTGCCAGCAGCATGTTCTGGGTAGCATTAGCCGCATCCAGCAGGCACAGATGATAACGGCCTACATCACCATAGTAAGATGAGCGCTCCGGATCTACACATACTGCTATGATGCAGGGTGCCTGGCCTACATGAGCCTGTCCCAGGGCTGCCTCTTGCAGGCGCTGGATTTGTTGGGGGTCTGTCACTACAATAAAATAGCAGGGCTGAAGATTGCCCGCCGACGGAGCCAGGCGTCCTGCCTCCAAAATTTTCAGTATATCTTCCTGGGGAACAGGTTCCTTAGTAAAACTGCGGATACTGCGCCGGACTTTTATGGCTTCGAAGCAATCCATGGCAAAACCTCCTTTAAAACTAGCTGTCATATAATCCAGTATATCCCAGTTTCCTTACGATTTACATATCATTAGCTCGAGGCTGTTTTCCCGCCGGGTCTGATGCCTGCATGCTATTGGTCACTTCCTGTGCCGGAGACAGGTTGGCCAAATAAGTGCCGAAGAGCACTGCCAGCCCTCCCAGGACAGTAAATACTCCCAGTCGTTCGTGAAGAAAAACCGCCGCCATTAGAGAAGCAAACAGCGGTATTAAATAAAGGAAAGCTCCTGCAGTAGCTGCCGGCACTTGGCTTAAAGCTTTGTTCCACAGCAAATAGGCCAAACCTGATGCAAACAATCCCAGATAAAAAAGGTGCAGCCATCCGCTGAGGGAAAGAGCAGCCCAATCTGGTGAAGGCTCCAGCATTGCCAAGGGCAGCAGCAAAGTTCCTATCCAGGTGGTATACACCAGTAAAACTGAAGGGTCGTAGCGCAGCAGCAGACCTTTCAGCACGGTACTGTATATTGCCCAGCACACTCCGGTGAGAAGTATCAGGATATCCCCCGCCATACGCCCGGCATCCATGTGACCCAAATCCATAGAACCATTGGTTACAACCACCGCCGAACCAAGCAAGGCTAGCACGATACCCAGTACTTGAATTCCGGAAATTTTCTCCCGTAATACAGTTACTGCCAGTAAGGCAATAAAAACCGGTGCCATGGAAGCCAATATAGATCCATCGATTGCTCCGGCAGTGGTCAAGCCTTGATTTTGCAGGAAATTGTACAGGGTTACTCCCGTGGATCCGCATACTATCACTCTTGGATAGTCCCTTTTCCTTATCCGGGGCTTTCCCATGGTAATGAACCAAGGAACAAATACCAGGCTGGCTATGAGAAAGCGGGCAAATGCTAGAGTATTA
Organism: Syntrophomonas sp. DTU018; assembly: GCA_001513155.1. Lineage (GTDB taxonomy): Bacteria > Bacillota > Syntrophomonadia > Syntrophomonadales > Syntrophomonadaceae > DTU018. The sequence goes on along the minus strand of LFSR01000002.1, from coordinate 43,389 downwards.
GCCGGTATGTGGGGCAGCAATATCTTTAAGTTAATGAAAGTGCTGGCCCAGATTATTATGGTAAGGAGCAAATACAGGCTGGGGTGAACCGATAGTGCGGATGTTGTTTTGAACAGGCTGCCTTTGGCCAATTTATCCATCTCCACTTTATATTTCATAAAGACAGTATAACAGCACGATACTATTTTAACAGGCATTGCTGAGAAAATGACTTCCTAATGGGTAATAGCTAGTGAGAATAGCTTTTGCTGCATCCCCGTCAGGGAACTAATAACGTGGCGATCTCAACTGGGGATAATAGATATATGGGATAGCTGCATCCTTTTAAGGGGCATGACAATCACTACGAAATTTACGCTAACTACTGCTTGTGCAGGAGTATTAGCAGGGCGAGGGACTTACGACGAGCCGTTGCAACCCACGGTGAAACTGAGGGCTGCGAAGGGGAGCGGGAGACAGTAAATTTGCCCTTTGCACTCATTTGCCAATTGTTGTGGGTTTATTTCTAAAAAAAGAGTAAAATGAGATTAAAATGGAACAAAGGGGGGCTGGAAATGGAGGAAGCAATTACCGATCGTGAGGAAATTTTGAAGCGAACCTTTAATAAGGTAGACAGAAGACCAGGATGTTCTTTTTTGCTGCAGCAAAAAACAGTGGAATATGTTCCGGAAAAAAGTCTTACCGTTATATATCCTGTCAAAGAAGAATTTTTGAATCTGGCCGGATCCATGCAAGGTGGGCTGATATGTGCAGCATTGGATAACACCTTTGGCCATTTGTGCTATTTAATAACCGACAAAGTCCCTATCGCTACCATTGATATCAGCACCACCTTCCATCGTCCCATTTTCTTGGGCGATACCTTAAAAACCGTAGCCCGGGTCCAGTCTAAAGGGAAAACCACCATCCACCTGATCGGAGAAGCGTTTAACAACGAGGATAAACTGATTGCAACCGCTGTAACCAACTACATGATCTTGCCACCTTCCAAATAGCCATTTACATAACAAAAAAACTCCCCGGAAGATTATCTCCTCCGGGGAGTTGGAGAGTGTCAAAAAATTAGCTAAAAGAGATCGCCACGTCGCTACGCTCCTCGCGATGACATACCAAAAGGCCATCTTATGTGTCATTGCGAGCCCCGGAGGGGCGTGGCAATCTCGAATGTCTAACCGCTAAAAGACTTCTTTGACAGTCTGAAACTCCCCGGAAGATTATCTCCTCCGGGGAGTTGTCTTTTCTGGGGTGAATTCATCGTATCCATCCGGATCAAAGATGAGATCTTCAATCTTTTTGCCGTTCTTTATTTAAACAATTTCCTGCAATTAATCTTTCTGGATATCGATAATGGTTTGATTGGGCATACATACCGCAATATCACCGAATTTGCTCAGCCACCCGGTATGAACACAGATCTGTTCGGGGCAATCTGAGCGTTCAAATCTTATCCGATCTTTTTCTACTCTTATGATATTGGTATAGTACCCGGAAACCGTTATGGTTCGAGGTTCTTCCACTTTACTCAGATCGATGCGTTCAATAACCTGATTCTTATGAACAATAACGGCAGTTAGCCGCTCGCCTTTTCCCTGTATATACAAAAAAAATAAGAAAGCCAGGCTGATTAATGCAACTATTACGATCAATAAGATATCATTCTTCTTCATCCCCAATTACCTACCTGCATCAGGAATAGTTTATTAGCGTCGGGCGAGGGCTGTTTGCCTCTGCAATCAACGATTTCCTATACCGATCACTATAAAGGTGCAGCAGACGATCTTGGTCCTAGGAACCAACAAATGTATCAACGAATTTCCGTGCACATATTGCCCCAGTTATTCCCTGTAAGCTATTAAGGGACATGAAGGAAACCGTTCATAGTAATCTATGAAAAGGTTCCCTTCATGTCTTTTTATTATTTAAAACTATAGGCTTTTAATATACTCTACGGCATGAATGGCACTATTTCTGCCCGTGAACAATGCAATACCCTGACAAGATCCGGGGATATTCAAACCGTATGTATCTCCGGTATAGCCGTCACAGTCCATTCCTGCCGCATACAAACCTGGGATGGGCTTATAATCTTTATCGAGGACTTCGTTTTTAAGATTTACTCTTATGCCGCCCATGGAGTTGAGGTTGAGGACTTTGATATGGAAGGCATAGAAGGGACCGGTTTCACTTCATTAAGGTACTGAGGATCTTTGCCGTAATCTAAATCCTGCCCCATAGCACAGAATTCATTATAACGGTCGATAGTGGCCAGGAAGGTATCCCGATCAATTCCCAGTTTATCAGCTAATTCCTCTAGAGTATCAGCTTTGAAAACATTTTTGCCACCTCTGGCCAGAGCTTCTTCCAACTCGCCAGGCAGGTCAACCAGCTTGGTTCCAGGCAGCACATAAGCTCCAAAACCATTGTAACAACCTTCGTTCACCATTTTATTCAGGAGATTGCTGTCGATAATAGAATAGGTAGTGGGTTGAGTTCCTACTGCATTGGCAGCCCGGGTATAATGGAAAATTACATCCTCATTAACGTAGCGTTCACCAAATTTATTGACCCACAGGCTTGGTTCCATAGCAGCGGCTGTGTTGATATGGGAATGAACTGAATGATTCTCCAAGGTGAGACCTATTTTACTGAATATAGCCCAACCGTTGGAGGCTGCGCCAACTGCCCGGGCCATTTTAATTCCATCTCCGGTATGGCCAGGGGTTCCACCATTAACCACCTGACTCATATCGTCGGTAGTTAATTCTGCCACCAATTCCGGATCATCGGAAAATCCGCCAGTTGCTATTATGGCAGCCTTGCATTTAATAAGCAGTTCCTTTTTATCTGGGGTTGTCGCTTTCACTCCCACAATACGTCCATCTTCCATGACCAATTCTTTTCCGGGAGTGTTGAGTAATATCTCTACCCCCAGTTCTTCAGCTTTGGGCAAGAAATGTTGATCGAAAAGAGCATCTCCGAAACCATCATAAACATGCCAGGTTTTTTCCCCTTTACCGGGGCTGCTTACCATGGCAAACTTCACTCCCAAATCTAAAAGCCATTGAATATTATCACCCGAGGCATCGATCAAGGCTTTCCATTGGGGACCGGAAACCCGGTAATTGTGGAACTCCATCTATTTACGCAGTATTTCCATCTTGCTGACATTAATACCTAACTCTTTTTGCAGCGGGCTTTCGGCACCAAATATACCCTCAGCAAAGCGGCTGCTTCCTCCCACTTTACCCATTTTTTCTAAAAGAATAACTTTGGCACCTTCACTGGCTGCTTCAATAGCAGCGGACATGCCGGAAGTACCGGCACCAATTACTACCACATCAGCTTCCTTGGTAAGAACATCAGATTGACCTCCGGGCTGCTCACCGCTTTTTGAACCTGATCCTCCGCATCCTACCACAGTAAACAGCATCACGAACACTAAAAGACAGGCTAGTTTCTTTCCAACTCTGTGCAATTCATTGTCCTCCTCTCAAAGATTATGGGGAAAAACCACTTGTTACCTCTAATCCTCCCTAAAGTAATTATCACTCCCTTCATTCTTCTTTAGCAGAGATTTATCTTTGAAGAATGATATAACGGGAAAAGAAACCATGCTGTCAAATGATGCGCAAAAACTGTCGTAAAAGAGCACAAACATTTTTGTTTTTGTAATATCAATTATAACACCAAATTTTGACTCCTTGTCGTAAAATGAATTTTTTTGATTTTTCTTGAGTTTTACAGTTGGCCCTTGGATAAATGCCAACAAAAATGGGTATACTTCATAAAGTCCATGCTCTGCGGGAAGAGCCGGGCAGGATCAAAGCAATAGACAAGCGTAGCGGAAAAAATACCTTAAAACAGCGGTCAGGAAACATGCGCTGGACGTAGAAGCCATTAGCGAGAGATCAATGTTATGATGGATACTATGCCATACAAATCTCTTTTCTCCGGAAGAGTTGGTTCTGTAAAGAGTCATTTGCAGTGCAAATCTGCGCAAAATCAAAAGTTTTTTCATAGTACATTAAAAAGCCCTCCTCAATTATCCCATGCCAGGGGAAGCGCCTTTTTCCCTTACTTCCCAAGACTGGGCTAATCGAGCAGGGGATGATGTTCCATCACAAGCATGAATCGGTAAATTTTAACTGATGTTGTCCAAACAAGCAAACCATTCCGCCCGGAACTGCCGTCATGTTAATTGAATCTTGGATTTGCTTAGAACATCCCTAACTTGCGGCATCAATCAATACCATCCCTGGCAGTAATCCTCTCCCACCAGCTGGGCATAGTTCATAACCGCATCATAGTCAGGAAGATCAATACGGGAAAAATCTATTCCATAATTACAACGAGGGCAAATCATACGGTACCCATCGAACATATCGCCCTGCCCTTCCAGAGTAGCCAGTATTACCTGCAGAACGGAGGGACAGGTTTCCTCTCCTATGGAAAAATGAGCTGCGGTTTTGAGAGTCCAGTTGTATTCATTGGACAGTCTTTTGCATTCCGGACAGCGTATCATTAATTCGGCAGGCTGTTGTCTCAGACCCATGCAAACCTCTCCTTATGCTATTTCGACAGTTACTTTTGCTAATCAGCTTTTTATTATATTATAATCAATGCCGGCATCTAATTAGGAAAAGAAGTGAAACCAGTATGCGCCTTAGTGAAACAGCCCAGTTGATGATCTATTGTCCCCGGTGCGGGAACTATGTTAATGAGTATAACTGGACCCTGGAGACCGCCTCCAAGTTCTCGGAAAACGGCAAGTCTACTCCCACCCTTATTTACGTGCTGCTGCAGCTTGCCGACCATCCCCAGCAATGGGAGAACTTTAAGGTGGTTTGCCCCCGCTGCCATGAAACTATGCCCGTGAAGATACTTCCGCCCATGGACCGCCAGCAGTTGGAGGCTTATGCCCGGGAAGTGGGGGAAGCTTACGTCAACTTTCAATATTAATTGGCAAAGATAACTTCCCTGGCCATTAAATAGGATTGACAATTGGTCGGGGCTCTGGTTATTATGTTGACAAACTGATGATGAGGGAGTAAAACCACTGCCAGCCCTACAGAGAGTCGGGGCAAGCTGGAATCCCGGCGGGATATGGAGTGGATAAATGGGCCTCGGAGGGTGGAGTGAACCAGTCCCCCTGGACTGCAGTAGCTTGCAACGCTTGGCCTGCGTTAAAGGGCTATGGGTGTGTCAGCACTCTGTGAGCGGGTACTTCGGTACCAAATAAGGTGGCACCGCAGATAGTACATCTGTCCTTATACTTAAGGATAGGTGTTTTTTATTTGCCGGCCATTCCAAAACCTCCATCTAAGATGAGTGGAGTGGAGTTGAGATGAGCTGAGCAGAGTTGAGCACCCCAGATAAATTAATAATACAAATATTAAAGGAGGAATTGGAATGAAAAGAGCTGTGTCGATTACGGTATCTCTGTTGCTTGCGGTTATGCTGCTGGTATCCGCAGCGGGGTGTTCTTCCGCTGGTGACAATGCCAGTCAGTCCCCTGCTGAGGAGCAAATCAAAATCGGTATTGTCCAGATTGTGGAGCATCCTTCCCTTAACACCATTCGTGAAGCCTTCATTGATCACCTGGCAGAATTGGGTTACAAAGACGGGGAAAATATTATCATCGATTATCAAAATGCCCAAAATGACCAGACTAACCTTAAAACCATATGCCAGAAGTTTTCCAACAACCGCTATGACATGATTGTGGCTATTGCTACTCCTTCCGCCCAGGCAGCGGTGGGTGAGACCAAGGAAATACCGGTGGTATTTTCCGCCTGCACTGATCCAGTAGGTTCGGGACTGGTTGACAGCCTGGAAAAACCGGGCGGCAATGTAACCGGCACCTCGGATGCAGTCTCAGCGGAGCAAATTATGGAATTGGCCATGCGCATTACCCCGAATGTCAAAACCATAGGAGCACTGTACAACTCCGGGGAAACCAATTCCATATCGGTTATTAACGACCTTAAAGAATATGCCGCCAAAAACGGCCTAACTGTGGTTGAGGCGACGGTTTCGAACTCTTCGGAGGTACAGCAGGCCACCGCATCTCTGGCGGGCAAAGCTGATGCTATATTCTCTCCCATAGACAATACTATTGCCTCGGCTATGCCAGTGGTAGCTCAGGTAGCCAATCAGGCTAAAATACCGGTTTACGTAGGGGCTGATTCCATGGTTAAGGATGGAGGCTTGGCCACCTGCGGTATCAATTACGTTGAACTAGGCCAGGAGACTGCCAATATAGCCGCCCAGATACTCGAAGGTGCAAACCCGGGGGACATTCCGGTCAAGACCATGAAGGATATGCAAATATACCTGAACAAAACCACCGCTGATGCTATCGGCGTTACTATACCCGAAGATGTTCTTAATGAAGCGGTGGAAATATTTGAATAGAAAAGGCCCTCATGGTGTCATTGCGAGCACAGCGAAGCAATCTGAAACGGTGCCTGCAAGTATGTGAACGAGATCGCCACGCGCTACGCGCTCCGATGACAAAGCGCAGTCGTTTTTACAGCAATGTCATTATAGCTGTCGAGTTACCAATTTATATACTAAAGGGGCATTGGGCCAATGAGTCTACTAGCTTTGCAGGGTTCACTGGAGCTGGGCATAATTTATGCCATTATGGCTCTGGGAGTATTTATCTCCTTTCGCACTCTTAATATGCCTGATCTGACTGTAGACAGCAGCTTCACGCTGGGGGCTGCTGTCTCAGCTATGCTATGTACTATGGGTCATCCTTTCCTGGCTTTACCGGCAGCTATGGTGGCGGGATGGCTGGCGGGCAATGTAACGGCTTTGCTGTACACCAAGCTGAAAATCCAGCCCCTGCTGGCAGGTATACTGGTGATGCTGGGTCTTTATTCTATAAACTTGCGGGTTATGGCTAACCGTGCTAACATCCCTTTGCTGAATCAGCCTACGGTTTTCAATTCCCTGCAAGGGACCCCTGTGGAAGCCCAGACTCACTGGCTGCTTCCTTTAGTCTTGCTGCTGGCAGTAATACTCTTACTGTATTTGTTCCTGCAGACCCGCTTTGGTTTGGTCTTGAGAGCTACCGGTGACAATGATCAAATGGTGCGGGCAGTAGGTGTAAATACCAATATCACCATACTGTTCGGACTGGGGCTGGCCAACACCCTGGTAGCCCTGTCGGGAGCTATGATTGCCCAGTACCAGTCCTTTGCTGATATCAGCATGGGCGTTGGGATGGTCATAATCGGCCTGGCCTCGGTAATTATCGGAGAAGTGCTCTTTGGCACCAGTTCCCTGCTGCGCCGCCTGCTTGCGGTGGTACTGGGAGCCATGCTGTACCGCCTGGTAATTGCCATCGCTCTGCACCTGGGCATGCCGCCCACCGACCTCAAGCTGGTCTCGGCTATAATAGTAACCATCGCTCTTTCCAGCCCGGTAATAAAAGAAGGTCTCATGTCCCGGCAGAAACGCTCCCGTTCCTATGCCCACAAGGAGGTTAAAGATAATGCTGGAAATCCGTAGTTTGAGCAAGACCTTTTCTATGGGCAGTATTAATGAAAAATTGGCTGTGGATGAGGTAGACCTGACTTTGGAAGCCGGGGAATTTGTAACCGTTATCGGGGGAAATGGTGCCGGCAAGTCTACCCTGCTGAACTGCATAGCCGGGGTTTATGAGCCAGATAAAGGCAGTATTGTTCTGGACGGCATGGATATAACCTATTGGCCTGAATATAAAAGATCTCAGTACATTGGCCGGGTGTTTCAGGATCCTCTCAAAGGAACCGCCTTTGATATGACCATTGAAGAAAACCTGGCTATGGCGTACGCCAAAGGTAAACCCCATGGTCTCCAGTGGGGAATACGTAAAGCTGACCTGGCCTTGTTCCGGGAGCACCTGGCCCGTCTGGGACTGGGGCTGGAAAATCGCATGAAACAAAAGGTAGGTTTGCTCTCCGGAGGCCAGCGGCAGGCTTTAACTCTGCTCATGGCTACCATTGTCAAACCAAAGCTGCTTTTGCTGGATGAGCACACCGCAGCTCTGGATCCCTCAGCAGCCCGTCAGGTACTGTATTTAACCAAGGAACTGGTGGAGCAGCACCAGTTGTGTACCCTGATGGTTACCCATAATATGAAAGCCGCCTTGGAATACGGGACCCGTACTATCATGATGCACGACGGCCGTATTATCCTGGATATCTCCGGCGAGGAGCGCCGGAAGATGACGGTGGACAAGCTGATTGAGCTGTTCGGTCGCCGCAGCGGCCAGGAACTGGATAATGACCGCTTATTATTGGGTTAACCAACCATCAGTCAATGCCCACAAGAAGTGTCTTCGCGAGCCACACAAGAGGTGTAGTAATCCCTATGTAGATTTATTGCTCGGCAGGAGTATTAGTCGGCTCGCTCCGGTACTCCTCGCCTGCAACACATCGGCAAACTTTAAGTGCGAAGGGGACCGCTCGTAATTCGGCATCCATGCACTCAGTACTCGCTGCTCGAAACATCCTGATTCTCGCTCCCCTTCGCAGCCCTCAGTTGCGCCGTGGGTTGCCACGGCTTGTCGTAAGTCATTCGCCTGGCTAATACTACTGCCTCCTGGCTAACGCTCCTGCTTATTCAAGGTCAAATATTTTCCCCGGATTAAGAATATTATTAGGATCCAGAGCTTTCTTGATGGCTTTCATGGTCTGCAAGGCAATGGGATCCACATAGCGGGCCAAAGCATCCTTGCGTTTGGCACCTATGCCGTGTTCACCGGAGATCTTGCCTCCCCGGGCATAAACCTCCCTATAAAGTTCGTCCAGAAGTTTCTCTTTGCCCTCTTCCCAGGCCTGGTCAGTCAGGTTATCCTTCAGGAGAGTGGTATGGATGTTGCCGTCTCCGGCATGGCCGAAATTGGCTATTCTGATGCCGTATTTTGCCGATAGCTTATTTATGGCCAGGACGGTGTCGGGAATCTGACTGATAGGAACTACAATATCTTCCATGGAGTAAACCGGGCTGATCACCCGCAGGGCTTCGGCCAGAACCCGGCGCGGTTTCCAAATTCTTTCCCGAGTAGAGGCATTATCCCCTACCAGAACATCCAGAGCGTTATTCTGATAGCATTGATCCGCCAGCATCTCCATTTCAGTCATTAACTGGACTTCACTGTTGCCGTCCAATTCAATAATTACGAAAGCTGCTGCCTGGTTGAACATGAGCTGGCGTTCCAGGAACCGTTCCGCTGCTTTTATACACACATTATCCATGAACTCGATGGAGGTGGGCACAATCCCGCTCTCAGTGATCATCTTGGGTACCAACTGAATGGCAGCGGGAATGCTGTCGAAGGGAGCCATAATAACCCCATTAAACTTCGGTCGGGGCTGCAGTTTTAAATATATCCTGGTTATGATCCCCAGGGTGCCTTCCGAACCAGTAATCAGCTGGATTAAGTTATAGCCGGAAACTTCCTTAATAATCTTACCGCCTAAGTTCAATACCTCACCATTGGCTAAAACTACTTCCAGCCCGAAAACATGCTGGCCGGTAACTCCATATCTGATAGCTTTGTTGCCGCCGGCATTGGTGGCGATGTTCCCGCCGATAAAAGAACTGTCGGCACTGCAGGGATCACCGGCATAGAACAATCCAGCCTCCTGGGCGCAGCGCTGTACCTCAGCGGTAGTTACACCTGGTTCCACCACCATGAACATATTGGCTTGGTCAAGCTCGATTATTTTGTTCATTCTTTCCAAAGACAGGACAATCCCGCCATAAAAAGGAACTGCCCCGGCAGCCAAACCGGTTCCGGCCCCCCGGGGAGTAACGGGTATCCTTTCCCGGTTAGCCAACTGCATAACGCGGGAAACCTGCTGGGTATTTTCCGGTTTTACTGCAACCTCGGGAAGATGCTGCCATTTGGACTCGGTTGCTTCGTCATATGAATAGCAATACAGCTGGTCCGGATCAACTACAACATTCCTAGGGCCCACAATACTGGTCAGCTCAGCTACAATTTCCGCACTTACCCTGTTGTAACTCATCTGCATCGCCTGCCTTTTACTGTTGTAGGTCTTGTTCCGTTATTATTACTATTGCCCAAACCCTTGCAATAGGGCCTAGAAATATTTGCAGAAACCTCCCAAACAAAAGCACCTGTTGCTTTCACAGCTAGACCTTTTTATGAGGCATGAAAACCGTTAGGGAGTATCAGTACAGGCACTGGCCAGGTCATCCTCATCCTCCCATTCCCGGCCCCTCTTCTCCAGCCGGCTTATTTTTCTCATTTCAAAAAAGATAAAGGTTCCTGTGAGGAGCACGGACAGAAAATCTGATATAGGAGGGGTTCTCCAGACTCCTTCAATACCCCACAAGCGGGGCAGTATGAGCAGCATGGGAATGAATATCAGTACCTGCCGGGACAGACTGAGAATAGTTGCCTGCAGCGCCTTGCCCACTGCCTGGAAGTAGTTGGAACCTATAATCTGAAAGCCTATTACCGGGAACATGAGAAAATAGATTTTTATAGCATGGGTGGTCAGATTAATAAGCTCCTGGTCATCCCGGGTAAACAGCCCGATTATCTGGGATGGCCATATATGGACTGCCAGCCAGCCGGTTACAGCAATGGCCGTTCCTGCCATGACAGCAATTTTAAATGTTTCTTTTACCCTGCCATACTGGCGGGCTCCATAATTGAAGCCGATGATAGGCTGAGCACCCTGAGCAAGACCTAAGATAGGCATGAACATAATAGTAGCTATGCTCATCATTATTCCTACCGCAGAGAGAGCAATGTCACCGCTGTAATGTATAATAGTCTTATTTAAAATCAGCTGCTGCACACTGTTGGCCACCTGCATAGCAAAGGGGGCAAATCCTATAGCCATGATGCCGGCCAGCACAGACCGTTTGGGAAGCAAATTCTTCCAGCGAATCTTCACCAAACTGCGCCCGCCCAGAAAGTAACTCATTACCCACAGGCAAGTGGCTAATTGAGCCAGAACCGTGGCAAAAGCCGAACCTTTCATTCCCCAGCCAAACTGGAAAATGAAAATATAATTTAAAACCACATTGATGCTCCCGCCCAGCAGCTGGGTGTACATGGCCATACGGGGGTTGCCTTCGGCGCGAATAAAATTGTTGGCGCCCAGGCCTAAAGAGCTGAAAGCAGCACCCAGCATAATAATTTTCATAAAATCTTTGGCATAAGGCATTACTTCCTGGCTGGCTCCGAACAGGGTCAAAATAGGCTCAGTATATAAAAAGAAAATCAAAGCAAATACCGCCGGCAATAATACCAGCATGGTCATGGCATTGCCTGCAACTACTTCCGCTTCCTCCTGCTTTCCTTCTCCCAGGCGAATAGATATCAATGCGGTGGCCCCCACACCGATCAAAACCGATACCGCCATGAGTATGATCATCATGGGGAAGGCTACGGTAGTAGCGGCAATAGCCAGTGTGCCAATACCCCGGCCTAAAAATATCCTGTCCACAATATTGTAGAGGGCATTTACCACCATGCCCACAATGGCGGGCAGGGAAAAACTCCAGAGCAAACTGGTAACTTTTTGGTATCTCAATGCGTCAGTTCTGTCCATAGTGGGTCTCCTTGTCAAATTTTCTCCATAAAATCAACTACACAGCGCAAGCTGTTTATGAATTGATCCAGTTCCTGCTGATCTACCAGCTTAAACTGCTCCTGAATGCTTTCGGTATAACACTCCATTACCTGCTCCATTAATCTCCGTCCCTGCTCGCTTAAACTAAGCAGTTGCTTACGACGGTCATGGGCATCAGGGCGGCGAACAACCAGGTTCATCTGTTCCAGTTGATCAATAATACTGGTCAGCCCGCCCTTTTCAATATCCAGCATTCTGGCCAGTTCGGTTGAGGTAAGGCCATTACGATGATAAAGCACGCTGATGATCTTAGTCTGGTTCTTCTTCAGGGGAAAGACCGTATCCAAATGTTGGCGGTAGTTCATAAAAAACTTGTCATGAAACCGCCCCATAAACGAAAAAAGCAGGACATGCAGCTCCAGGGCCTGTTCCTTATCCATAATTACACCTCAAAAGAAAGTTAGATTTATTATTATTAGAATTCTAACTTACTTTATAAAAAACCCGTTTACTCGTCAAGATCTTATTTCTCTGATTTTTTTCTTCCAGAACAAAAAATGCCCGTTAACGATCCTCACCGTTAACGGGGTTCCCTGGCATTCAATATCAGCTTTATATGCATCCCGGCATTTTATCCGTATTTCCACCTGAGCCGGAGTTGGATCTAACCATAGTTAAACCAAACCATTGATGGTCAAAGTATCCCATACTTTAAGAGCAATGAACAAATTCACCCGGCTATCCATATTGTTGAAATCGATTCCCAGCAGTTCTTCTATTTTATTGACCCGGTAGTAGAGGGTATTTACATGAATAAACAAGCTGTCGGCGGTGCTTTTCATATTAAAACTGGAATCCAGGAGTTTTCGCAAGGTTAATAGGAGCTCTCCATCGGTTTTTTCGTCATATTCAATAATTTTGCCCAGAGATTGCCGGCAAAAGTCTATAATGTCCTGGGGATCCTGAGCAAAGATGGGGTAATAAAGGCCCAGCTCAGGAAATTTTTGTACGAAATTTTTCTTCCCCAGCAGCCGGGGCAGGGTCAAAGCTACCCGGGCTTCATAAAAACTTTTGCGCACATCCGCCAGAGGATAAACCCGGCCGATACCCTGGGACAGCTTAAGGTTAAACTGTTTTTCCAAAAACTCTTTAAACTTCAGCATAGACGGCCAGTCAAAGGCTTCATCCAACTGTTCCCGGTTTACACAGGTGGGAATTATCATGGTCAGGGAATTTTCCCAGGAAACCGGCACGACTTTAAACTTATGCTGATGGAAATATTCACAGAAATAAGAACGGATCACCTGGAGATTCGTCCAGTCAGACAATCCCTCAGCTTCAACCAAAGTCACGAAATAGGACCGGTCCATTTCCAGCCGGTTATCGCTCAGTCTGGCAATATCTCGGATACTGGCATTGCTGTTACTGAAAAGGTATTCAGCCAATTCCCGCTCCAAGCAATCACTATTCTTATGCAGCTTGGAAAAATAGCATTTGATGGCTAACTTGCTGTCAATCATTACTGACAGGGCTTGGGATATCTGTTCTGCAGGCAGGTAGCAGGCAATTATATAAGCACTGCTGTCGTTATAACGTACCCGGTAATACAGGCAGTTTTTCTCCGGTTGGTAGTAAAAATCTTTGCCGCGGAGATGGGAAGGGAGTGAGACAAACAAATCGTCAATGTCAGCGGGACCACCGGTGACTTCAGGATAATGCAGACGCCCGTCATGGTCGGCAATAAGTACGGGACGTTGGATACGGTCCTCAACATACCTGGCTACAAAAGCCAGTCCTTCATCCAGCACTCCGTCTACCAAATGGTAGACCTGATTAGGGGCTGCCATAGACATTATGCCTCACCTCTCTCAAAATAGTGCTGCTTTTTCTCATAGCAAAAAACATACCAACTGCCGGCCAGTTTTATCAATCAAGAACAGAAGCCCAACAGCCCTGTTGCTTAACCAAGTACTGTCTCAAAATGAAACATTAGTATAACTGTGAAAGATCACTATATGTGTTAAAATGAGATATGGGTTGTCCTGTGTAGTGAGCAGGTGGACCATCTCTTAAGGAGGGGTATTTGTGAAGAATCCTATGGATGAGTTAATTAGTCCCATGACTAAAAACCGTCTGGATGTGCAGCCCCTTAACAAAAATGATCTTATACTTATGGAAAAAATCCGCCAGCAAAAGGCTGCCCTGCTTAGCCAACGTCTCGATATCCCTGAGGATAGCTTAATCAGACCCAAGGTGCTCAACTCGTGGCTGAGGTCTTACCAGTATGGAATGGACCATAACCTGTACAATTACGGTCCGGTTTTGGACAAACTGGCTTTTCGGGAACTGGTACATCAAAAAGAATTGCTCCTCAAAGCTGCCGATCCCTATATATGTCAACTGGAAGCCATGCTCTCCGATGCCATCATTCTGCTATCCGATGAAGAAGGTACCATGTTACGGGTAATTGAAGGGAATGACGCCCTGCGCCAGCAGAACGAACGTTTCAATCTGGTTCATGGTTCAATTTGGAATGAATCCACCGTAGGCACCTGTGCCCACTGCATAAGCCTGGTTGAAGGCACGCCCATGCAAATATGCGGACCGGAGCATTATTTCGAGAAATATGAAGAAATATCATGCTCATCGGCCCCCATTTTCGATTTTAACTACAACCTGGCAGGTTCGTTAAGTATAGTAACGTCCAGCTTCTCCAAGCAAAGCACCCAGTCCCTGGGGTTGGTAGTCTCGGTAGCCTGGGCTATCCAAAATCAATTTCAGCTAGCTTTATATCATGAACTGGTTAACCATACCCTGCAAGTAACTGACGAAGCTCTCCTTACTCTAAATAAAAACGGTATCATTACCAATGCTAATCGGGTTGCCCAGCAAATACTCCTCCCGGAAGCCCATATAATTGGTACCCCGATCGAACATGTGTTAGGCGAACAACCCCTGATCAAATCGTTATTGAGCTCCGGCCGGCCGATCCGGGATGCAGAAATGAGAATTGAGCGTCTTAACCAGCGCCTGCTGATTAGCTCAGCCCTTCCCCTCAATGACCATTCGGGCAATAACTTTGGCTATGTAATCAAGCTGAAAAAAATTACCCGGAAAAAGACCACACAAGCTCACCGGTCCGAGCAGGAGACAAGGTTTAGCTTTCAGGCCATCAAAGGAAGATCTCCAAAATTGTTAAAAGCTGTGGAAATGGCCCGTAAATTTGCTACTTTGGAGGCTAATATTTTGCTGCAAGGAGAAAGCGGCACCGGCAAGGAAATGTTCGCCCAGGCTATACATGACCTTAGCCGGCCGGAGGGACCTTTTGTAGCTGTGAACTGTGCAGCAATACCCAGCACCTTGATTGAGAGCGAGTTATTTGGTTATGAAGGCGGCACATTTACCGGAGCTAACCGGCAGGGACGGGCGGGGAAACTGGAACTGGCCAACGGAGGTACCCTGTTTTTGGATGAGATCGGAGATATGCCCCTGGAACTCCAACCCGTTTTGCTCCGGGTACTGGAGGAAAGAAAAATAATGCGCCTGGGCGGCAGTCGCTATATACCTGTAAACTTCCGCCTTATAACGGCCACCAATAAAGATCTGAGGGAGCTGGTAGAAAAGGGCCAATTTCGCCAGGATTTGTACTACCGTCTGAAAGTACTGCAGATTGATATTCCCCCCTTAAGAGAACGAGGCAACGACATCATTGAATTAGCCCGTTACTTTATAAGCAAAATAGCCCGCCAGCAGCAAATTTCCGAACCAGTTCTCAGTGATCCGGCTGTTCTGTGTTTATTGCACTACCATTGGCCAGGAAATGTCCGTCAGTTAGAGAATGCCATGCTTTATGCAGTGAATATATGCGAAGATGGAGTAATTCGCCCTCGCGACCTGCCTGAAGAGATAACCGCCGGGATTAACCTGAGCTTGCCTGCCGGTGAAAAAACACCGCTTCTGGGCCGAGCAGACAGCAATCTGTCTATGAAAGAAATCGAGCGTATTATGATAGAGCAAACTCTCGAGCAGACTAATCAAAATATATCTGAAGCAGCGGCTCTGTTGGGCATGAGTCGCTCCACCCTATACCGCAAGATCAAGGAATACCAACTGGTCAAGAGCTAAAACAGCTGTAATTCGCCCAAAAACTGAAGCGAGCCTGGTCAGTTCAGGCTCGCTCAGTGGAGGGAGAGCATTTGCCTACTGATGTTGATCAACCATTTTGAACTACACTCTTACCAGCCAGATAACCAAAGGTGAAAGCACGACCATGGCTGTTGCCAGGCAGATTTACGCAGTAGTCGTTGCCATAATAGCTTCCCGAAGCATTACCAGCAGCATATAGTCCAGGGATAACATTGTGCTCGGTATCCAAAACTTGCAGCTTATCGTTTATCTTCAGTCCGCCCAGAGTAACCAACAAGGCAATTCCCAGAGGAGCTGCATAGAAGGTCGGCTTTTCTATGGTGGTCAAACAGGCTGCCCGTTTACCGAAATCCTCATCCACGCCCTTCCGGGCCAGTTCGTTATAGCGGGCTACTGTAGCCAGGAAATTATCCTTGGGCACTTGCATCTTTTCTGCCAGTTCTTCCAGGGTTTCAGCACTTCTAATATAGCCTTTTTCTATATACTGTTTCACATTCTCGGGATTATGGAAATTGGTTCTCATGTCCTTACAGGCAACCACCTTAAAGGAAGGTGCCTCCTCCGGCCACTTGGAATCCCATACCGACCAGCGCACATTGCCGGGTTGCTGGCGCTGAGCATTACACAGGTAGGCATAAGGCAGTTCTTCATTGCAGTAGCGCAAGCCGCGTTCATTAACACTCAGCCAGGGCTGGCGCATCAGCGCATCGGCCAGAATAGGGGCGCCCGGAACAGCAAAGTCG
Source organism: Syntrophomonas sp. DTU018 (assembly GCA_001513155.1). Taxonomy (GTDB): domain Bacteria; phylum Bacillota; class Syntrophomonadia; order Syntrophomonadales; family Syntrophomonadaceae; genus DTU018. The sequence continues at coordinate 26,894 of LFSR01000002.1, read as the reverse complement.
AAATACATGGGAGCATGGGGGAATTCATCTATAGCCGCCCCTATCCACATAGCCATCTTGTGGCCGTCACCGGTACAGATAGGTCCATTTACCATTTCATACATGTTCATATGGATGTATTTAGTGGAGGGTATAAAATATTCCCGCATTTCCTTATCAGCATTGTAGTCACCGGTACATAAGATGATACCTTTGGTTCCCACATATTTTTTGTAAGCGCCTTGTTCACCGGCTATAACTGCTGTAACTCTTCCCTTGTTATCATTTTCCCGTATCAACCGGACTGCAGGAGAATTGTAGCGAATATCAACGCCAGCATCTATACAGCCTTGTTTCAAGGTATACCGCATGGATGCTGTCCAGGGATCAGTTCCCTTGGGGGCATCATTCAAAGCTACTTCGCTGGGATCCATTCTGAAGCTTAAAGTAGGAAAGCCTCGTACCGTAGTTCCCGGGGTCACAGTCTCATCCAGGGGTACTGGTTTGGGCTTGCAGCCATAGCGTTCGGCTTTTTCCATTATCCAGTCGGCTACCATGCCGCTGTAATTTGCCCATAAAGATATCACCCTCTGGTCGGCTTTATAGGCACTGTAGCGCAGGATTTCCTGGACAGCTTCCATCTTATTGATTTCATTGCCAATCTGCTTCTGCATCTTGGAACCGATAGCGCCATAATCGTTGCCGCGGAAGTTAACTTGGCCGGTTTTTTCCAAGAGAATAACCTTGGCACCTTCCTCAGCAGCAGACATGGCCGCACAAAGCCCGGACATTCCGCCTCCCACTACGATAACATCGGCAGTAATAGTTTCGGTAATTTCTGAATCAGGTATGGGCGGAGGGGGTTTTAAGAAGCTGGGGATGTTTTCCGCTTCACCGGTTGGTGTTTCCGCCGGGGGAGCCTCTTCCGATGCACCACAGCCTGCCAGCAAACCAGCAGAGGCAAGACCTACTGTACCCAGAGCGGCCCCTTTTATGAAGGTTCGCCTCGTAAAGCCTTTTTCCTGATTGTCCTCAAAACTCATCAGATCTCTACTCCTTTCCCAAATAATTACTTTCCTTATTTGAATTAGAGTAGCCACCGGGCTAAATCGTTTGATGTTAGTACAGTCTCTAGTGTCAGTCTATCATTACCGTTATTAACACACATCGTTAGGAATTACGAACCTTTGGAGGATTACACTGTAGAAAAATCCAAATGAACACTTCTGGAAAGGAGTGTTTTTCTTTGGAGCCTATCACGAGGATTGGCTTGAAAACACTGTAGGGGAATCCAATGGCAGGAGAAGCTGAATATTGTAGAATAAATGCATAAGTTCTAAGAGTACGGTGCAGGTCTTCCTAACCAACACAGCACTAAACATATAATGGGGAGGTTTTAAATGGAACGCAAGAGTTTTCGGGAGAGATTTTTAAATAGGAAAGTTATTCTGATAGTTCTGGTCACTGTAATTATAATAGGTGCTGGTACCGGCGTAGGATTGCTGAAAGCTAGTGAAAATCCTTCCTTCTGTGCCACATGCCATATCATTAAGCCCTATTACGAATCTTGGAGTGAAAGCGCTTTACTAGATCACAAACATGCAGCCGAAGATGTAACCTGTCAGGAATGCCATCACAACAGCATCCCGGAAAAGGCTATGGAAGGCATTAACTTTATCACCGGAAATTACACCCTGCCTCTGGAAGGAGGGCCAGATACCAGTCGAGAATTCTGCCTGGAATGCCATTCTCCCGAAGGAGAAGGGATTAGCTGGGATGAGATACAAGCCGCCACCGATTTTGAGGAATCAAACCCGCATGATTCCCATCACGGGGAGCAGGAATGTAATGTATGTCATCAAATGCATGAGCCTTCCTATGTTTTTTGTTCCGAATGTCATATTTTCAACTGGATAGACGATCTGGATGAAGAAGCCTGGACCAATGCCTGGTAAACATGCTAGACATACAAATATAGCTTTGATGAAGGGGGTTTTCACTCCCTTTATCTTTTTAGGAAAAGGGAGTACTGTATAATATACCCAATATCCAAAAGGTTATTTTTCAAGTAAAATAAACCCATCCATGTTTTTGTGGTTTTCCTGGATTTCATTTATAGCCGGAAATCTTTTATCTTGTGAGGTCAGATATATGCAAGGCTTCAATAGGTTTTACAGCTTGGTTTCTTCCATGAAAACCGGTTTGTTTCTGCTGTTTCTGATAGGTGTGACAGCAGCAGTAGGCAGTTCTGTGCTTCCCGGCAGCTTCTACCAAATTCCCGTATTCAAGCTTCTCCTGCTTCTGTTGTTGATAAATATGATTCTTTGCACCTTTAACCGGATTAAATTAACCTTTCGGGTGTTGCTGAAAAGATTTGGCAGAAGGGTCTGGTACAGGCAACTAGGCATCTTTACCCTTCATTTGGGAATAATACTGGTTCTGGTAGGCGGGTTGATATATTCTGTCTCTGGGCAGAATGACAGGATTCACCTGCTGGCTGGTGATAGGGTGGATATTGCCAAAGTCCTGGATATCAGGCACCCATTTACGCTGCAGCTGGACGAGTTCCGAATTGAATTCAATGAAGACGGCTCTCCGTCCCAATATATATCTGAAGTTACAGTCCTGGAAAATGGCCAGGTAACAGATCAAATAGCCATCAGTGTAAACCACCCGCTAAATTACCAGGGAGTCAAGGCTTATCAAACTAGTTTTGGTTATTTGGTCAAAGCTGCTTACATTGCTGAGAATGGCGAAAACAAAGAAGGTCGTTTCTTTGAAGGGGAATGGTTGGATCCCGACGGAACTAACCGCCGGGTAAGAATTTACAAGTATATTCCCAACTTCAACCCCGCCTACGGCATGCGCTCAGTTACCTTGCGCCCGGACAACCCTCATATTGTTTTTTCGGTATATGAGAATGACAAGCTCCTGGGTATAGGTGCTGCCAAACTGAATGAACCTGCCCAGATTGATGAAAATGTATATGTTACCTTTACCGGGGTTGAGCCTTACACTATTCTCGAAGTTAAGTCCGATCCGGGATTGCCTCTGGTTTTGATCGGCGGTTGTGCTCTGATGCTCGGGGTATGCCTGGCTATGCTGGCAACGCCGCGCAGGAAAAAAAACATGGTTTGAAGCATGATAATAATTAGCCGGTCATCGCTAGGGTGCAGCTCGGGGTGATCTCTAGCAAATACAATCTAGGTTAGGGAGAGGTACTGATGGAAACATTGATGGACATTTTTATTTATGTGGTGCTGTTTTGCTATTTTGCCTCTGCCCTGCTCTACTGGGGGGGCGGCAAGTTCCATAATAGCATGGCTGCGAAAGCTGCTTTAGGCTTGGCCATATTGGGATGCATACTGCACCTGGCTATACTGGTTATGCGCACAGCATTAACCGGTGTACTGCCGTTAACTAACGGTCTGGAATTCCTGTTGAGCTTTAGCTGGGTAACCGTCTTGCTGTACTTGCTCATGCAGACCCGCTACCCTATACAGCCAGCTGCGGGTGCGGTGATGTTGATATCGGCCTTGCTGGTATCTTTGGTAGTAATTTTGATGAGAGATCAGCTAAGTGCTGTAGCTCCCCTGATGCCTGCCCTGAAGAGTCCCTGGCTGACCGTGCATGTTATTACGGCGGCGGTAGCTTATGCTGCCTTTGCTCTGGCGGCAGGTCTGGCTGCGGTACAGTTTTTCCCCGCGGGTCAGTCGATTAAAGACGATTACATCTATCTACTGGTAGGGGGAGGTTTTGCCCTGCTGTCACTGTCCATTGTACTGGGAGCTGTCTGGGCAGAACAGGCCTGGGGCAGGTACTGGTCCTGGGATCCCAAAGAAACCTGGGCTTTGATAACCTGGATAATCTATGCCATTTACCTGCATGTTTACCGCAGCCGGGATTGGCCGGCCAATACAACCCGCTGGATGGTCATAATTGGCTTTGGGCTGGTACTGTTTACCTTCTTCGGAGTCAACTACCTGTTGCCCGGATTGCATAGCTACGCTTGATAGAGCGGTGCTTTATGATAGCAAATTAAAGCAGAGGGAGGAATTATATGTTTGGCTTAATCGGAAATTTTGGCCCCTGGGAACTGGTTCTCATACTGGTTATTGTATTAATCATTTTTGGACCGGGCAAACTGCCCCAGTTGGCTGAATCTATGGGCAAAGCCATTAAAGGATTCAGGAAAGCCCAGCAGGATGATCCCCAATTGCCGGAAGATAAAAATGCTTAACTGAAAAAGGAGCAAAGGTTCGTACCTGTTGCTCCTTTTACTTTCTATTACCAGTTGGCACAGCCACACCCTGGCTCTCAGTTGTGCTTAATCCAGTCTAATCTGGGCAAATTCGCCAAAGTCCTGGCACATTCGCTGGTATAGAGGCTTGCCTAATAAAAAGCTATATATTTCATCGGCTTTGGCTGCGGGGTCAATATCTGCAAAACTCTCAGGATAAATGGTTTTACCCAGAAAGTAAGCATCCGCCATAGCTGTATCAAGATTAGTAGTATAGTAGTTGTACGGCAGCTGCCGGTATATCCGGCCGTTCTTAACAGCGGTTAAAGCCCGGTAAAAACCAGGATTTTTCTTATAATCTTCCTGTACCATAGCCAGACCGCCTGCATCGATAATAAGGATATCTGGATCCCAAGCCAACAGCTTTTCTTTATCAATCATAAAAGAACCGGTTCTGCCTGTTTCATCAGCTACATTAACGGCATTAATAGCATTGAGTAAAGTATTGTTTCCCCGGGTACTTTCTATTCCATGACTTCCCCGGGATCCCAGTGCTCCTATATAGACCCGGGGTTTGTCCTGCTCAGGTATATCTTGCGTACGGCGGTTCAGATCAGCATGGCATCCCAGCATATAATCAACCACTTCCTGGGCTCTCTGTTCCTTATTCATGATTTGCCCTATTAACTTTAGTGAATCATAAACTGCCGGATCGAATACTGCAACTTCCCCATAGCTGAGTTCTACTACCGGAATGCCGGTTTGGGCCTGCAGATTATCAATGTCGGCCAGTTCCTCTCCATAAGTACTAAAGATAACATCCGGAGAAACCGCCAGGATTTTTTCCGGATCAGGGACATTCTGCGGCCCTCCCTGCCCAATTACCGGTAAATCAGCCAACTCAGGATGTGCCAGGTTATAAGGCCGGCCGACGGCACTATCTACTTCGATCTGTTCCACTCCCACCAGTTTGTCTGTGCCATTTATATATGTATACAATCTCAGGGCACCTGGGCCAATGGCTACTGCTCTTTCTACCGGTCCTTTAATAGTAACTGTGCGGTTAGCCATATCTGTTATAGTAATCCCCACATTCTCATCCAAGTTATCCGGGCTCCCTCCACACCCGGCCAGCAATGCGGTCCCTACCAGCATCAGAGCCAATAAACCTATTAATACTTTTTTCACCATGCTTCCCCCCTATTATTTACCTGGGTATTACCAGTGGTATAGTGTCAAAGGTTTTTATCTCCACCGGCAAAGAATAAACACTCTCGATATTCTCTGCTGTTATAATCTCCCGTCCTCCCGTGGCAAATATAGTGCCGTTTTTTAACATGACAAACCTATCAGCAAATCTCAGGGCCAGGTTCAAGTCGTGCATAGTAACTACAGCTGCAATATGGTTATGGGTGACCACCTTCTTAATTAAACGGACTACTTCCATTTGATTTTTTAAATCCAGGCTGCTGGTGGGTTCATCCAAAAGCAGGACATCCGGTTGCTGGGCTAAAGCCCGGGCAATCACTACCTTTTGCAATTCACCCCCGCTCAGTTCATCCAGGTACCTCATGGCATAATCCTCTAAATCCAGCATCTCCATAACTTGCCTTACTACCTGCCGGTCATGTTTGGAAGCATCCCACTTAATGTGAGGCCTGCGGCCCAGCAATATGGCATCAAATACCGTGATGCGATTTCTTTCCTGGTGCTGGGAGACATATCCCATTTTCTGAGCCAGTTCCAGATTACTGAGTTTTAGTACCTCATTTTCGCGAATATACACAACTCCTTTTTGGGGTTTTAAGATGCGATTCAGGCATTTTAATAGGGTGGATTTACCGGCACCATTGATACCCAGAACAGCCCAGCATTCTCCGGGCGCCACGTCAAAGGCAATATCCTGTAACACTGAACGGCCAGGATACTTAAAAGCCAGGTCTTTCACTGAAAGAATCATTTCCTGTTATACCCCCTTACTAATAAATACAGAAACAGCGGAGCCCCTAAAAATGAAGTAACCGCTCCCACTGGAAGTACTACCGGTGCAATCACCGTCTTGGCCACGGTATCGGCTGCCAGCAGGATCAAGGAGCCTAACAAAGCTGAGGAGGGAATCAGAAAGCGGTGATCATCACCAATAATCCTGCGCATTATCTGGGGTCCTATTAATCCTATGAAGGCAATAATCCCCAGAAACGACACAGCTACGGCTGTAATTAGCGAAGCAACCAGCATACCTGCCATACGTACCCGGTCAACATTCACTCCCAATCCCCGGGCGGTTTCCTCGCCGCTGCTGATGGCATTGTAATCCCAGCTTTTTAAGAAGAAATACCCTAACGCCATGGTTACCAGGACCAGCATTATGAATACTTCATTCCAGGCAGCCCGGCCTAAATCTCCAAAAGTCCAGAATACTACCGCCGCCACTTTAACATCCTCGGCGAAATACTGGATGATGGTAGTGCCGGCGGTGAATAAAGACCCCAGGGCAACTCCGGCCAGGACGATGGCCTCGGGAGTGAACCCTCCAAACTTAGCCAGGCACACAATAAGAAGGGCTGCCAACATAGCAAACAGGAAAGCTAATATGGTTACCATATAAGGGTTGTTTATTATTACTTGTCCAGCACCGGTATTGGCAATAGTACCTGCGCCCAGAAGGATGATAGCCACATTCGCCCCAAAGGCAGCCGCATTAGATATTCCCAGGGTAGAAGGCGATGCCAGGGGGTTGCGCAAATTGTTCTGCATTACGCACCCGGCTACCGACAACCCGGCACCGGCCACTAAACCTGCCAGAATCCTGGGCAGGCGAATGTTCCAAATGGCGACATTTTCGACCTGATTTCCGCCGGTTATTAAAGTTTTCAAAACTTGAACCGGATTCAACGCTATTGAGCCGGTATTAAGTGCCCAAAGCGCCGTAATAATAAGCAACAGCACCAGTATAAAAATAACGCCCCGTTTGCGGCCTATATATCGGCTGTACTCGTTACTTACCATCCTCGCGTGTATTCCTCAAAACAGTCCAGACAAACGGTTTTGTGATCCTGCAAGCGCATTTTATGTTCCGCTGCTGCCTCCCCGCATTTTTCACATACCATTGAGTTAAATATGCGGGCCTTCTCCGGCAATTGATAGTTAGGATGCTTAAACTCGAACAGATCCTTAACCGCCGCGTGGAGAATATACTGTTGACGCTGGCCGCGATCCATTTCCGGCGGCAGGGGTTTGAAAACTAAGCGCAGGCTTTTCCCAAGGTCACGAGCAAAGAAAGTAAAAGCCATTTTGCCAGTTCCTCGATAGATCAGATTACCCTTGCCAAAAGTACATCCGGTAATAACCTGAATGGCATCAACTCCGCAGGCATCGTTCTCGGTTACACAAACTATCTCTTCGTCAGCCGAAAACATAAAGCCCAGTTCCTCCATCGCTGCTTCACAGGCTTTGCAGCCAATAGCCAGTCCAGGGCATTCATGGCCGTGAAACTGAACCGCTCGTTCCCACCATTCTTTGTTCATAACTCGGCTCCTTTCCCATAAAAAAACGAAGGTATATATCTCCGCTTCCTGCGGATTTACCTTCGTGGTTTCCCTTAATATGAAGTTCATTTTGTCTGGGTATGTATTTAACTGAAAGTCTTCATGACTTTCATATTAATTGTTAGTTTAACACAATGTTTCTCTATTGTAAATATATTACTCGGAAAGAAGCCAAGGCGGGCTCGGGGGTCATTGCTTCTGATAGTTGCCATTCGCATGTATAACAGCATTTTGGAAAACATTAATCAAAAGATGTGCGTAACGATGGCATATGCTAGAATTGGAGATACTACGAATGCTTATGTGGTATATAACTTACGAAAGAAGGTGGCTTTATGAGTTTTGCTGTCACTGATAGGGTTAGCTGGGTAGGCAAAATTGATTGGGAACTGAGAAGATTCCACGGCCATGAGTATTCCACCCACCGGGGCAGTTCCTATAACTCTTATTTAGTCAGAGACAAGAAAACAGTATTAATTGACACGGTGTGGGAACCTTTTGCAGAGGAATATGTAGAGAACTTAAAAAAAGAAGTGGATCTGCAGCAAATAGATTATATTATTGCTCATCATGCCGAGATTGACCATAGCGGTGCCCTGCCTCTGCTGATGAAGGAGATCCCGGATACCCCATATATTGTACCTCTAACGGGGTCAAGAGCCTGAAAGGCCACTATCACCAGGATTGGAACTTTGTCACCTTCAAGACCGGGGATACTCTTGACATCGGATCATGCCAGCTCATATTCATAGAAGCCAGAATGCTTCACTGGCCTGACAGTTCCTTCACCTATATGACCGGGGACAACATCCTGTTCAGCAACGATGCCTTTGGGCAGCACTATGCAACCAGGTTGATGTATAACGATCTGGTTGACCAGGCCGAGTTATATCAGGAAGCCCTGAAATACTATGCCAATATTCTTACTCCCTTCAGTCCCCTGGTAACCAAAAAAATTCAGGAAGTGCTCAGCCTTAATCTGCCCGTGGATATTATTGCCCCCAGTCATGGGGTAATCTGGCGGGACAACCCTGCCCAGATTATTCACAAGTACCTGGAGTGGGCTGATAGTTACCAGGAAAACCAGATTACCATTGTCTATGACACCATGTGGAACAGTACCAAGAGACTAGCGGAGGCCATCGCTGAAGGCATCAAAGAGGCAGACAGCAGTGTAGCCGTCAAACTTTTCAATGTGGGTCTTTCCGACAAAAATGATGTTATTACCGAAATCTTCAAGTCCAAGGCCTTCCTGGTAGGTTCATCCACCATAAATCGGGGCATCCTTTCCGGTGCCGCCAGTATTATAGAAATGATAGCCGGCTTGGGGTTCAAGAACAAAAAAGCCGCTGCCTTTGGCTCCTATGGATGGAGCGGAGAAGCAGTAGGTATTATCGAGTCCCGCCTTAAAGAAGCCAAGCTGGAGGTTATAGAACCCGGCCTCAAGGTATTATGGAATCCCGATGATGAAGGCTATGCCAAGGGAGTAGAATTTGGCAAAGCTTTTTGTTCCCGGATTTAGCTGGGGATATCCTCTCAAAAGCAAATATTACTAGCGGGGCGATGTGGGCATCGCCCCCTACTTTTCCCGGTAAATAAATATTGACCTTAACGTTGCGTAAAGGTTTACTATTGTTCCTGAAGGGAGCGCTGCCTTATGGAATACACAGTTCAGCAGCTGGCTAAAACAGCAGGTATCAGCAGCCGCACTCTGCGCTATTATGACGAGATCGGACTGCTGAAACCAGCCCGGCTTACTTCTTCCGGATACCGGATATACGGTCCCAAGGAGGTTGACAGGCTGCAGCAGATACTGTTTTTCCGGGAACTGGGAGTAGGCCTGGAGCAAATCCGGGAGATTATAAATGATCCTTCCTTTGACAGCTTGACTGCTCTGAGAGAACACCGGGTCAAACTCCTGGAAAAAAAGCAGCAATTAGAACTACTGATTAACAATGTGGAAAAGACTATAGCGCAATATGAAGGGAGAATTATCATGACTGACCAAGAGAAATTTGAAGGCTTTAAGCAGAAGTTGATTGATGAGAACGAAGCCAAGTATGGCAAAGAAGTTCGAGAAAAATACGGCGATGAAGCCGTGGACAAATCCTACCGGAAAATGAAAGAAATGACCCAGGAACAGTATGCTGAATTCGAAAAACTGGGCCAAATGGTTCTGGATACTCTGAAGGAAGCTATGGCTGCCGGCGACCCCGCCAGTGAGCTGGCCCAGAAAGCTGCTGATCTGCATCGCCAGTGGCTGTGTTTTACCTGGGATAATTACAGCAAGGAAGCTCATGCGGGCCTGGCCCAGATGTATGTAAATGATGAGAGATTTGCCGCTTATTACGACCGGATTAAGCCTGGGGCAGCTAAATTCTTGCGAGATGCTGTTCTGGTCTATACCGGTATGAACCGGCAATAGTCACCTGCAGAACAGTACATGACGAGGGAAAACTCTTTTAATGCCGGGTTGCAGGAGTATTAGCCAGCTCGCTCCGGACTTCCTCGCCAGCTAATACTCCTGCTGCAGTGGTGGTTAATGCATATCGGCATAGAAATTGCGAGTTCCTTAGGAAGCTCGCAATTTTCACCTTTAGAACACACCCGATAAATGAAAAGCCCTCTTAAGTGTCATTGCTGTGAAAAGAGCTCTCTTCGTGTCATCGCGAGGAGAGAAGCGACGTGGCGATCTCTTTTTCGCAATCTGCGTACCTCGTTTGAGATTGCTTCGCTCCGCTCGCAATTATCACCTGAAGCACAGGCCACGATGAATGAAAGGTCCTCTTATGTGTCATTGCGAGCCCCTGAAAGGGGCGCGGCAATCTCATTCGTCTATCTGTCTTAACGATTGAGATCGCCACGCGCTACGCGCTCGCGATGACACAATGGTTGCCTTTTTACTGACGTGAAAGTCATTTTCACAACAATGACAATACAGCAGCTTTATGGGCAGTATTCTGATTATTCTTAAACAATCCCGATGCCAATTGCTCCTGGTCCGGAATGGGCTCCTACCACTGCCCCCACCGAGCTGAGATAGATGGGCTGGGTATAATTCAGTTTTTCCCGCAGTTGGGTGATGAGAAAGTCGGCATCCTGGGGGCAGAGGGCATGCTGCACACAGATTATTTTATCTTCAGCATGTTTCACCCTTTTTACTGCTTCATCCGCCATGGTTATCAGGGCTTTGCTCCGGCAGCGTACCGGTTTTATGGGCTGCACAATACCGTCCACAAATTCACATACTGGTTTGATGTTAATCAGCTTGCCTAGAAAGGCCGTTGCTCCTCCTATACGGCCGCCGGCATGCATATAGGTAAGTTCATTCACTGAGAAAAGGGAAATTATGCGCGGCAAATATTCTTTAACCTGTTTCAGCAATTGTTCTGCGGATAACTGGCCCTGCTCTATGAGTTGGGCTATTTTTATTTCCAGGGCAGCTTGGCCGCAGGCACAGGTATTGGAGGAAAGAACATATATTTTAGCCTCCGGATGAGCCTGCAAAAATTGCCGGGCCGCCATATTGGCCGATTGCAAACTGGCAGAAAGGGGTTCAGCAATAGTGGTGACTATAAAATGGCGGTATCCTTCTTCGTATTTCTCCTTAAACGCACGGATCCAGTCTAATACTGCGGGAACCGCAGTCTTGGGAATCAGCTGAGGCTGTTTTATCATCCTCTCATAAAGTTCCTCACCGGTAATGGTAATATTCTCCTTGTACTGTTGATCTCCCAGCAAGATATTAAAAGCCACCTCTTTTATCCGGTATCTATCGAGAATATCCCGGGGTATGCTCCCTGCTGAATCAACAATTTGAGCTATTCTGGTTCCCATCCTATCATCATCCTTCGGAAAATTTTATCGAGTTTCTTTCCTGGTTCCCCTGCATCCTTTTGAGGTTATTATTTCCAGGTATATTCTTTCTCATTCCCTTTTCCGCCAGCATAAACTAGATCCATTGCTGGTCAGGCGTTGTAAAATCTACCCTGTCCGCTTTTTGGATCATCGTGGCCAATTCCTGGATGCAAACTCCGGCAGGCTATCACATCGTAGGCAGTCGGGCGGAACTCACCAATTTCTTCCAAGCAGTATTCAATCCTTCTACCCTTCCCCGCTACCTGCATACCATTGACGCCTCTTTTATTACCGGAGCTTTCTTCGTGGTGGGAATCTCTGCCTGGATGCTGCTAAAAAACCGGCAGGCGGAGATGGCCGGGAAATCCCTGCGCATTGGTTTGGTTGTTGCGGTTATAGCCTGTGTCGTACAGCTGTTCCTGGGCCATTACCACGCCGTGCAGGTAGCCAATACCCAGCCCGCCAAACTGGCCGCCATGGAGGCTGTGTTTGAAGATGAGCAAGGAGCATCTCTGCTGCTCTTCGGGCTGGTTGACCCCGAAAACCGCACTGTCAACAATAAGATTGCCGTCCCCTATTTACTGAGTTGGCTTATTACCGGAGAGCCTCACGCAGAGATTAAAGGCTTAAACAGCTTTCCGGAAACTGACTGGCCGCCGGTTAAAGTTGTTTTCTATTCTTATCGTCCCATGATCATACTGGGAGGTGCTTTCATTTTATTTACCCTATGGGGTTTGTGGCTGCTCAAGGGAGGCACTGTGTACAACAACCGGTTGTTCCTGCGTTTAGCTATGATCGCTCTTCCTCTTCCCTTCATAGTCAATCAGTTAGGCTGGATTACTGCCGAAGTAGGGCGCCAGCCCTGGATCGTCTATGGGCTGCTGCGCACGGCAGATGCGGCATCGGTAAATGTGCCGGCAGCCCAGATTCTTGCTTCCCTGGTGATGTTCGTATTGATTTACATCCTCTTGCTGGGCTTGTGGATTTTCCTCATCGCTAAAGAGCTAAAGTCCGTGTCTGATGCCAATGTCAATGGGAAGGAGGTAGCATCGGCATGGTAGCATTGCAGATTACCTGGTTTATCCTGATAGGGATTCTCATGGCCGGATATACAGTTCTGGCAGGTTTTGACCTGGGTGCCGGTTACCTGTTCTATCGCTTCCGAAGTGCAGAAGAGCGGGAAGCTATATCCTATAATTTAAGACCGATCTGGGGAGTCAACCAAGTGTGGCTGCTGACCGGCGGGGGAGCATTGTTTGCCGCTTTCCCCAAGGTTTATGCCGGCGTCTTTTCCGGCTTCTACCTGGCACTAATGCTGCTGCTCCTGGTCCTGGTCTTACGAGCGGTAGCCATAGAGATAAAGCCTGAGGTAAACAGTGCCCGCTGGATACGTTTCTGGGATGAAGCCTATTTTATCGGCAGTGCTCTGGTCTGCCTGCTGCTGGGAGTAGCCATGGGGAACCTGTTGGCCGGCATACCCTTGGACGTGAAGGGCAATTATACCGGAGGTTTTTGGGATCTCCTGAACCTTTTCGCCATAGGTACCGGTCTTTTCAGCGTAAGCCTTTTCGCTCTCCAGGGAGCGGGCTTTCTCATGGCGGTGGGTCCGGACCAGTTGAGGGAAAAAGCCAGCCAAATCGCATTCCGCTATTGGCTGGTTTCCCTGGTGCTGTTCCTTTTGCTGAGCGTATATTGCTTTATTAATGAGCCCCAGGTATTTGCCAACTATTATCATTATCCGCTGCTGTATGTTATCCCGGCTCTGTTGGTAGCCTGTTACGGGATTTATCCGGTAGTCCTGAAAAAGATGGCTGCCTATATTCCTATGCTGGTTTCCAGCCTCCTTATCCTGAGCTTGTGGGGTGTTATAGGTGGGGCTATGTTCCCGGCGCTGGTTCCTAATGCTGCTGACCCTGCTGCCAGTCTGACCTTATATAATTCCTCATCATCACTGTTAACCCTGAAAGTCATGTTAATCCTGGCGATCATCGGGGTACCCATAGTGCTGTTCTATATCGGGGTCATCTACAGGCAGTTTTTTGCCGGCCGCAGCCTTAGTCAATCTATCGATAGTTCTGCCGGTGAATTGAGTCAATAGTATTGACAAAAACTGCCCGGAGAAATTAAACCTGGTTGCTATAATCTTCCTCAATATAAAAGGGTGGCAGAAAAACTGTCACCCTTCTTCTTTTGCTTCAATAATGGGTTGCTACTCGCTGAGCAGCCTTTTTTCTCCTTTTATAGCCTGCAAAGGCCGAATATCCTGAGTTACCTCCATGGTTCCTACATAATTGCCCTCTTCATCCCGTACAGCAAAATACCTTATATACACATATTTATCCCCCAGGTTTATCCAGAATGACTCACTGTCCTTTCGACCTTGCTTAAAATCGTCCAGGATTTTCTCCACAATGTTGATACTGGCTGGAGGATGGCAGTTTTGCACCTTGCGGCCGGTAATGGTTTTAGGCCGGGCAAATATTCTCTCGGGGGACCCGGAAAAATACTTAACAATATCGTCCTTATCCACATAGGTTATATCTACGGGCAGGTGATTGAATATCAGATTGATTTCCTCCGGCTTGAGAACTCCAGTGGGAAAATGAATTGATTTATCATGGGCTCCGCCTTGCTCCAATTCCTGGCGGGGCGGGTTCCACTCCGTGCCTGGTTCCACCAGGCAAAAACCTATTTCCGGACTGGCATCGCGAATCTGAATCCATTCATCTTCCGCCAGGTTTTCCAAGGCCATTGGCAACAAAATCTTCTCTTCTTTGAAGATCATGTCCTTTACCCGGTCTGCGACTACCTTAAACTGAGATAATACGCTCTCAGGGTTGCCCTGGTAATCAGTGAGCATATCTTTGAGCTTCGTTATTTCCTCCCGTATTTCGTCATCCACCCCCCACATGACTTTGGGGGGTGCGTATATGCCGTACTTTTCCAGGTAAGGAAACAGCAAATTCTCTTTACGGCTGTAGTGCTTGTCTATATCTGCCAGTTCGTTAACCGCTGCAATAGCCTTTAGAATATTCTCCTGGCTGTCGGATTCCCGGAGAGCAGTTACTGCCGGGGCTAGTTTATGATCAATCAAATCTTTCAGAGCCTGGTTCTCCAGCTTAAAAGTATGCACCGGATGACCAGGGGTTTCCGGTCCTCTGTCCTCCCGGTGAATATCTTCAATGGATCCCTTGAATACGGCGGCATGTACATCGCATAGCCTCTGGACTTCCTCCACAGGCATCCCTTCGGCTACCAGGCTTTGTTCCAGATCAGCGATTTCTTTGGCTTGAACCCCGCTGAATACCTTTTTAAACTCCTCTTTAACTTTCTCCACACTTTCCCCGTCATGCAGCTTCAAGATCATCTCTTTTAACTTCTGCTGCCTAAACTCCCGGTTGTTAATGTACTCGCTCATTGAATCCTCCTATCACTGTTTTTTTTGCAGTATGAGCAATTTGCCGTAGCCCCATACCATTGTAGCAATAGAAGTCAATTTAAAGCTGATCCGGGCTTAACTGTTAAATATAATGTCTTCTGGGAACGAATCTGGTATTATATAATCAATCGACGTTATTGTTGCAAAGAAGGAGCAAAAAGATCGATCATTCTTATTAACGGGCACAGGCCATTAAGGAGGCAGGTTATATGTTTGGCTTGATAGGTAATTTCGGTCCCTGGGAATTAGTCTTTATTCTGGTAATTGTTTTAATAATTTTTGGTCCCGGCAAACTTCCCCAGCTAGCTGAGTCTATGGGCAAGGCTATTAAAAGTTTCCGAAAAGCTAAGGAGGATGACTGGCAGGAACTGGAGGATAAATAATTTGCCCGTCCAGAGCAAAATTTTTTTACGCTTACTGATTATTTTGTGATATTATTTTTCTATGGTTCTTTCTTTCGGGTCTTCCTGACAGTGAAGTAGTACAGTAGTAAGGAAGGGCGGAAGGACCTGGACATTTTGCATTGTAGGACAGGAGGATGGATGACAATTGGATATTCTGCTGACTCTCGTACCCGTTTTGCTGGTATTGGGCTTGCTTATTATAGCCCGTTGGCCTGCTGACCTGAGCGGACTGGCAGGCTGGATTGTTACTATTGCTATTGCCTACCTGTTTTTCAACACTTCTTTGGAAGTAGGCCTTACTGCTTCCTTGGCTGGACTCATTGCTTCCTTTCCGGTTTCCCTTATGGTAGTTACTTCCATATTCCAAATTACTTTTCTGGAATGTACCGGCGCATTAAAACGCATTGTCGTCTTTGTAAAAACTATTGCTCTCCGGGATCAAACCGTGCAGATCATGATAATAAATATGGGGATAGGCACGCTGCTGGTAGCAGTGGGAGCTACGCCGGTATCCATACTTCCCCCCATTATGCTGGCTCTGGGATATTCTACCTTTGTGGCGGTAGCTCTGCCGGCGCTGGGCTACGATGCTCTGTGTACTTATGCCCTGCTGGGCGGTGCTTTGGTAATCTTCTCCGACATGACCGGCACCCCCTTAAATGAAGCTGCTTTAGTATTTTCTAAATTTATGCCAATCATTTCCACTATGATTGGCTTCGGCATGCTGTTTATAGTGGGCGGCTGGGCCAAGATGCGGGAGGGATTTGTACCCTGCCTGCTGGCTGGTTCCACCATGGGCTTGACAGCTATGGCCGTAGCCCACATCGGTCACGGCGTGGTGCTGACCGGTGTAATAGCCGGCATGGCCACTATTATAGTGATGATGCTTTACCTGAAGCTAAATAAGCACCCGATTTTGGACCGATCCCAGCTTACTCCCCAGGATATTGCCACGGAGCAGTCCATGCCCCTGCTTACAGCCCTGGCGCCCTGGATCATTCTGGTATCATGCTGTTTGATTATCAACTTCTGGCCGCCCCTGTACAACTTCTTATTTAAAGAACTGGCCATGGCTGTAGAAATAATTCCCGGCGGCAAACCCCTTAACACTCGTATGTTGTGGAACGCCTATACCTGGGTGATTATCAGCACATTGATAGCGGTCCCCCTGTTAAAGCCCACCAAAGCTCAATGGAAGGAAATTCTCACCAAGTGGCTGAAACGGGCTCCCCGGCCCTTCTTTTCGGCAGCAGTTTTCTTCTCCATTGCTTATGTTATGATGTACTCGGGCTATACCCCCCAAAACGGAGTATGGAACCCGCCTGGTTTGGAGACTAATATGATCTCAGTCTTGGCTTTGGGATCTGCTGAGGTGTTTAACGGGGTGTACTCGGCAATAGCTGCCTACCTGGGATTGCTGGGCGGATTTGTCTCTGGTTCTGAAGCATCTACTATTGCCCTGTTTACCAAATATAATGAGATTATTTCCGACCTGTTGAAATTTGATTTCCTGACAGTGGCTGCGGGAACCGCTATAGCCGGTGGGCTGGCCAGTGTTATTTCCCCGGCTAAGCTGCAGAATGCAGCTGCTACTATAGATGCCCTGGGGATAGAATCCAAGGTGATCAAGGTTGCCGTAGTCATATCTATTGTCTTTACCAGTGTAGCCGCTTTACTTACTTTTATATGGGCATAACGTATTGTCGCTAAATAGATCATTATGGCAATTCTGTGGTAATCTTCAGGCGGCACTGCCGGAAAGTATTTAGCATACATATATAAGTAAATACTGTGTATGCTAAAGAGGCTTCTATGGGCAAAGATTACCCAGAATTGCATCTTTCTTCTGAACAAGCCGTACAATTGGGGCTGAAGCCAAATGCTGTCTGCAGGCTGGCCCTGGGCAATAAATCTATTGAGGCTATGGTGGACATAGTCGAAGACAGCGAGTTTCTTATCACCATAACTCCTGAATTATCTGCAGCCCTGGCCATACCGGAAGGTTTGGAGATGAATATCCGCCGGGACGGTGACAAGCTGCGCATCGGCCCCCTGATAGGTATTCTCACCGATGCTTATCTAGAGCAACGGGGTACTTTCGGCAGTCAGGAAAACTTTTTCCGCAGTCTGGTAAACAGTATGTATGATCTACATGGACTGGCCTATGTATTTACTCCCCAGGACATCAACTGGCAGAAAAACCGCATTCATGGATACTATCTCTTGCCCGGACAGCGCCACTGGAAAAGAAACTGGTTCCCCCTCCCTGATGTTTGTTACAACCGTTTCTTCAAACACAGCTATGCTAAGCTGCCGGACACTACCGTTACCAGGGCCCGGCTGCAAAGCCGGGTAAAAACTTTCAATACTCATATCGGCAGCAAGCTGAAGGTACATAAACAGCTGGCTCAGGAACCCAGTATTGCTCCCCATCTCCCCGATACCCGCTTGTTTTCTTCTGTTAACCAGCTAAGAGCCATGCTTAACAGGTACAGGGCCGTATATATAAAGCCTATAAACGGATCCCGGGGAGCAGGCATCATTAAGGTAAGCAAAAGAAACAAGTATTACGCAGTTAAAACCAACGACCACCAGGCGGAAAACCTGTATACTTCTCTGGCAGATGCCTGGAAGGCCATACGGGCAGCCTCTCCGGGGCGACAGCTTATTATTCAGCAGGCCATTCAGGTGAGCGGCAAACCCCATTTCGACTTCCGCCTGCTCATTCAAAAGGATCGCCGCAATACTTGGTCAGTAACCGGTATCGCCGCTCGCATTGGAGCAAGTTCCAAAATAACCACCAATTTGCATACCGGCGGCCAGGCAGTAAGTCTGAGCCAGATTCTTTCCAGCCGGGGTTTCAGTTGGCAGCAAACAGCCGCTATTAAGGAAGAGATGGAGATGCTGGCCCTGCAGATTGCTGAGTGTCTCAGCCGAAGAATACCTCTGCTGGGAGAACTGGGGCTGGATTTTATTGTCGACAGCCGGGGCAAAGTGTGGTTTCTGGAAGCCAACCCCAAACCGGCCCGGGCTTCCTTCGGCCAGATTGATAAGAATCTGCGCCATTTAACTATCCTAAAGCCTATGGAATATGCCTGTTACCTAGCAGGGTTTTAGTTTCATAATTGGTCATAAAAAAAGGGAGGACCTGAGCGGCCCTCCCGAATGAAAATGCTTGTTTATTTTACCCGTGGCGGGAATGCTATAAAGATAGCATGGGGATCCACTTCTTCCCGCAGTACCCTCAGGATATCTTCCGGGGGAGCGGGAATTTCTTCGATTTTATCCGGTACGAGCAGTTCAAATCCCGTGCAGGCCTGGGCAATTTCTACCGTTATACCCGGGTTCAAGCCCTTAATGCGCATGCGCTTGCTTTCCGGCTCAAAATCCATAACACCCAGCTGGGTGACACAGGCTACCGGCCCCAGTCCGGGCAAGCCTGCTTCTTTGCGGCTGTTTCCGCCATATAAATGACCGGGACTGGTTAAAAAGTCCAGTTTTGCTGGGAATCTGGTGGGATCCTGCAGACCGACCAAGACGATACGTTCCACAAGAGAACTCAGGTCATTTCCTCCCCCGCTGCCGGTCAGGCGGGATTTGAAATTGTGATAGCTTTCGCCTATGAAGTGGGTGTTAAGGTTTCCGTACATATCGATTTGCGCAGCACCCTGGAAGGCTATATCCACAAAGCCATTGGCTGCCATGGCAAATGAATGGGCCATTTCCAGGCTCATGGGGGCCCGGCGATAAGTGGCTGCTCCTCCTACTGACCAGGGCATGGGACCTTCCCAGGGATCCTGCCCGCCGCTCTCATACACCAGGGTAATGTGAGGAGCGTGGGTATATTTGGCTAAAATAGCTCCAACCATGGGCAGACCGGTACCTACATAGACTATCATGCCGTCTTCTATCTGCAAAGACACATTATAAGCTAACTGTTCAAAAGGGTTTGCCGGTGCAATTGACAACGTGCTCGCCTCCTTCCAACTAATCCCTCTTGGGTATAACCTGGGTATAG
The DNA here is from genome assembly GCA_001513155.1 of Syntrophomonas sp. DTU018. Taxonomy (GTDB): domain Bacteria; phylum Bacillota; class Syntrophomonadia; order Syntrophomonadales; family Syntrophomonadaceae; genus DTU018. Next base: position 7,408 of record LFSR01000002.1, on the reverse strand, counting down.
GTAAAGTCAACACCCTTGTCTTCAAGCAAATATTCTTCAGCTTTCTGCATGCGGCGCAGGTGATCTATATAGCGGGAACCGCCCAAGTGCTTGGCTAACTTGTCGATTAACTCATACTGGTCTTTGCAGTCCAAGACCCATTCTTTAAAGAAGTCCTGCATAGCCTCTTCATCCCTGGTGGCTATACGCATCAGCCACTCCCACCATTCTCTGGCCCAGTAATAATAGCCGGGACAGCAACCAGGCAGACATCCGTAGGGAAGTTCGACTACAGCATCAACAACCATGAAGGGGATAACTACAAAACTGTTGTCAAAACGGATGGCCAGTTCGGGTACTACTTCTTCACAGGTAATAATGACTTTGCGGGACGCAAAGGCCTCCGCAATATCATTAACCGCCGGCCCGAAAATTTTGGCATTTCCATACATATCCGCCTGCTGGGCGTGGATAAACACCACATCAGGATGCAGAGCGGGTATCAATACTACGGGGTCATTATTCCAGGGATCGCGGGTGACCTTCACATAAGGATTGTATTTCAGCATGTCCGATCCGAGCAGTTGGCGTGAAGCCACATAAGGCATCCCGTATTGGGCAGCTTTAAATCCTAATCCCATTGAGCCATGTCCCCACTCGGATAGAATCTTTCCTCTGCCATCTTTAAGTGACCGGTCAAAGGCGCGATCGGTACCGCGCATTTCCGCTCCCACATAAGAATTATGAGCATACTTGGCAGCACCGGCAAAGATAGCAAAGGAACTCAATGTGTTAGGAGAGCCGATATATTGCAGGTTCTTCTTCCCCTGACGCCAGATCTCAAATTGAGCCTGCAGGGGAGTACGTACATAGGAAAATCCGGAGTCAGCTACGACATCTCCATCTTCAACGAACTTGGCTACTGCTTCCTGCAGTGTCATACGTTTGTCGACTTTTTCGCGGCATTTCTTTAAGTTGCTCTCCCGAAATGATTCATGATCGATCAGACGGTCCAGTATACTCGGATCGTCAATACGAAGGTTTTCCAATGCTTCTTCATTGTAGGAAAACTTTGCGGGCAACACACACACCTCCAAATAATTTTCTAACAAATCTGAAAATTACGTTAAATTATAATATGGGATTAGAAATTTTTATTATGCAATATATTGTATCACAAACCGTGGTTATGAACAGCATATTTTTTATGGCAGCAAAACCTATTATTCTATGTATGCAAGGGGTTCAGGATTCTTTCGGCTATAGCTTTATTGCATAACCGTTAGCACGATTTAGCCGGAATATATCGCTTATTGACATAATCGTTAATGCCAGCAAGGAATTTCGATTCATTGCCAACTGATTCATTTAAAAAACTAAAGGGGAAGCAGGTTTGCTTCCCCGATGGCCGCTCAAGTTTTACTCGTAACGCAAAGCTTCGATAGGATCCAGTTGGGATGCCTTGTTAGCCGGCAATAGTCCAAATACTATCCCGACACCGGCGGAAAAGAGAAAGGCCAGTAAGATGGTACTCCAGGATATAAGAGGCGGCCATTGGGCCAGTTTAGCCACCAGAAAGGCACCGCCTACCCCCAGGGCTGTGCCGATAATTCCCCCGATCAGGCACAGGACTATGGCTTCTATGAGAAACTGCAGCAATATATCACGGCGCCGGGCTCCTAAAGCCATACGTATACCAATTTCCCTGGTACGCTCCGTAACCGATACCAGCATTATGTTCATAACCCCTATTCCGCCTACCAGTAGGGAGATAGCTGCAATGGAGCCTATGATCAGGGTTAAAACTCCGGTGACCTCACTGATCATTTCCATCTGTTGTTCCAGGGTCTCGTTTATATAAATGCCTTCGGCACGATGACGGCGTTCCAGTATTTTGACAGCCTGGTCGGCAGCTTTCTGCACATCCTTTACATCATAAGTGCTTCCCTCAAGGTAACTTATAGTAGCGTAGGGACTTATATCCAGCCAGGTGCTGATGGGTATGTAGATCATTTTGGACCCCTCTAAATTGAACAGGGAAGCCTGGCTTTTCACAACCCCCACTATGGTAAAGGAAGTTCCGGCAATGACTATCTGCTCTCCCACTGTTCCTTTGGGAAACAGCTCGTCAGCGATACCTTCATCCAAGGCTGCTATGCGGCGTCTCCCCTGCTCATCAGCCTGGCTGAAAAAGCGCCCTTCCTTCATCACAAAATTGTACATAGGCCCATAATCGGCATTGGTTCCCAGTATCTGAGCCATCTTTGTGGTCTGTTTTCCCCGGACCTGTTCATATCCATAGGATTCAGCACACAGGTACTTTATTTCCGGCACCTGCTCCTTTATCACCTGGATGTCCATTAGGTTGAACTCCTGACCGGTGGGGGGATCTTCCCGGCGCCAATCCAATCCGACGTAGAAAAGATTGCTGCCGATTTTCTCTATCTCCGACAGTATGGTCTGCCGTCCTCCCTGTCCAATGGCTATGACAGCTATGACTGCGGCAATCCCTATAACTATCCCCAGAGTGGTCAGTATGGAACGAAACTTGTTGGCGCGAATGGAATCCAGAGCGGCTTGTATGCTTTCCAATAAGTTCATATTTTCTCCTCCGGTACAGCAGGAGTGTTACCAACAGATGCTTCTTCTTTGTCCAGCAGGCCGTCACGAAAATGCAAAATCCGGCTGCTGTACAGGGCTATTTCCCTTTCATGGGTGACCAGTACGATAGTGGTTTTTTCTTTATGCAGGGAACAGAATATGTTCATAATTTCTTCACTGGTACGGCTGTCCAGATTGCCGGTAGGTTCATCGGCCAGGAGTATGGCTGGATTATTCACCAGAGCACGGGCGATAGCTACCCGCTGGTTTTGCCCTCCGGAGAGCTCAGCCGGTCGGTGATCAATTCGATCCTGCATACCCACTTTTTCCAGAGCTTCCAAAGCCCGCTGGCGGCGCTCCTTCTTGCCTACCCCAGCATATACCAGAGGCAGTTCCACATTACGCAGGGCACTCATGCGGGGAAGCAGGTTAAAACTCTGGAAAACAAAGCCGATCTTTTTGTTGCGAATCTCAGCCAATTGATCTCCGGTCATGGTACTGACTTCCTGTCCGTCAAGAATATATGACCCGGAGGTTGGAGTATCCAGGCAACCCAGCAGGTTCATGAAGGTGGACTTGCCAGAGCCGGAAGGGCCCATTATCGCTACAAATTCGCCAGGTTCAATAGAAACGCTGATTCCCCGCAGGGCATGCACCGGATTAAGTTCGGGACGATATATTTTTACCAGATCTTTAACCTGAATCATGGCTGGTTACCCTCTTGCTTCCTGGGCTGGTCCTTCAACAGGCTTTACTGCCTGCCCGTCTTTCAGATCGTCAGGGGGATTCAATATCACCACATCCCCCTCTTTTATTCCCTTAGTTATCTCTATGTTCAAATCTCCTTCCAGTCCGATCTCTACCGCTGCCTGCTTGGCCTTCCCCTGGGAGACTACATACACATATTTCTGGCCATCCTTGTCCACTACTGCTTCATAAGGGACCACTAACCGTTCTTTTTCCGGCACGGTAATTATCTTTACCTTCACCGTAAAGCCGGGGAGAAGGCCTTCCTGTTCACTATCTACGGCAATGCGCACAGGTATTTCCACCTGCTGGGACTGGGTGTTTTTGTTCACAAACGCTCTCTGGGAAACTTCCACTACCTGGCCTTTAAATTGTTTTTCCGGAAAAGCAGAGGCTTCTATCAGCACTTCCTGCCCCTTTTTAACCCGGGCGGCATCATATTCCCCAATTCCCACCTTTACCTCCAGCCGGCGGGGATCGCCAATGGTCACCAGGTGCTGACCGGCTTTGGTTACATCCCCAGGACTTACTTCTACGGCCATAACCTGACCATCAATCCGGGCTGGGACTACAAATTGAGTCAGGTTTTGTTCAGCCAGCTGGACCGCCTCCCGGGCACGATGATAAGCCACTTCCTGGCTGCGGCGTTCGGCTCCCTGCAAACCATTCCGGATCTTATTCCATTCCCTTTCAGCTTTGAGATAAGCAGCCTCATCTGCCGCCAGCTGAGTGCGTGCTGTTTCCAGTTCCTGCAGGGATACCGCTCCGGCTGCATAAAGTTTTTCATAACTGTCGGCATTTCTTAGACTGCTTTCATATTTAAGCTGAGCCTGTTTATACTCAGCTTCCGCAATCTTCAGATCTTCCGGGGCGGGATTAAAATACTTCTGGTAGGTGACTTCCTGTTCGGCCAACCTTGCCTGGGCTTCCAGGAGACTCAAGGATTCACTGTCAGCCTCCAGGACCACCAGAATTTGGCCTGCCTTAACTTGATCCCCCACCTGGACCGGCACTTCCCGCACCAGGCGGTCGCTGGGAGCATACACTTCCTGTTTTTCCACCAGTTCGATATTGCCGCTGGTAAGAATGGTTGCCCCCATTTTCTCAATCTGCGCTGTGGCAGTGGACACTTCCACCGGCACCTGCTGGCGGGACCGGTAGAGGTTCAAACCCACTATGCTTACAATCAATACTGCTGCGATTACAATAATCAGGGTTTTCCTTCCCATTGACACACGGGGTACAATGGCTGGCATGCATAAGTCCTCCTCAAATAGTCAAATCAGTTCATTACTGTGAATGAACTATACCCCCTGAGCTAACAAGGCGGTCCCCAGAGCAAATATTAGCCAAATCGCAAATACATAGGCAGCATAGGTTCTGAACTGCACCCTGCTGATAACGGAACTACCCAGAGCCATCAGCCCCAGACTCCACAGGTAAAAGGGATCCACCTGCCGGGCTAAACTGGCGGCAAAACCCTTGGAACCCGGGGGAAATAACAGGTACAGGCTGGTTGACACCTCTTCCAGGTGAGTGGCAGGGCTCATAACGATCATAATGGCAGCTATGACCGAACCTATCAAAAGAGGAAAATAAGAGTAAACGGTTACTGCGAAGAACTGGCGAAACCGGGCAGGCTCGCCGGCAAACAAATTGAACAGCTTGAGCAGTCCGGCACACAACAGGCACACAACAACCGGGGACAGCATACTGCCTATCAAGGCAAATACTGCTGCGCTGTTGACAGCCATAGCCATCGTAGCTTCATTAGCTAATTCCGGTATATTTTGCGCCTGCAGTTCCAGGGTGTAACGGGTATATTCCTTAAGCTTGGAAACAGATGCCAAGGAACACAGAAAGCTTACCGCCATGATTATCAGCAAAGGCGGCACCCATTTGGTCTGTTTCTCAATATCGGCAAAAGCCAGCCGGGGATTAAAGAGAATCCCAACTATACGCTGCCCCACGGTCATCTGTTCCTGAGGCTCCAAAGGCATGTTCATATTCTCCTCCTCCTTGGACCTGAAATTGAGCCGATCCCATATGTATGAAAAACATTCCTTAGTCTATTAAATCACTACCCCCGCAAATTGGAAACGCCTAATTTGCGGGAGTTAAAAATAAACTGAAAAGCCCCCCATCGGGAGCCTTTCAGCCTATCAAAGAAGTCTTTTAGCGGTTAGACGTTCGAGATTGCCACGCCCCTCCGGGGCTCGCAATGACACATAAGATGGCCTTTTGATGTGTCATCGCGAGGAGCGAAGCGACGTGGCGATCTCTTTTAGCTAATTTTTTGACACTCTCCAAGGGTGACGGATCCGTCACCCTTTGCTTATTCCCGTTAGGGCATGAATATGCCTCCATCACAATGGATGACCTGACCGGTTATATAGGATGACTCATCACTGGCCAGGAACAGACAGAGATTGGCCACCTCTTCCGGTTTTCCGGGTCGGCCCAGAGGAGTCATGAGATTCATCATGCTGCGGATGTTTTCCGGAATGCCGTAATACATGTCAGTCTCAATAGTGCCGGGAGCTATGGCATTGACATTTATTCCTTTGCTCCCTGCTTCTTTGGCCAGTGACCTGGTAAATCCCACCAAGGCTTCTTTGGAGGCGGAATAATTGGTCTGCCCTACATTGCCAAAACGGCTGGCTGAGGATACATTTATGATTTTGCCGTAGTTCTTTTCCCGCATGATGCCGATAACGGACTGCACCATGTTGAAGGCACCTTTCAGGTTGACATTCATTACCAAATCCCAGTCCTCTTCTTTCATCTTATGGAACATGGCATCCCGGACAATGCCCGCATTGTTCACCAGGATATCTATGGTCTCATATTTGGCTATCACATCTTCAATCAACTTGTTAATAGCAGCACGATCCGTCACATCAGCAGTATAAGCTGCGGCTATGCCACCGGTTTCAGTTATGGCCGCGGCGGTCTCCCGGACGGTGTTTTCATCCCGGTCCACTAGAATTACCTTGGCTCCCTCCTCGGCAAAGCGCTTGGCAATGGCAGCTCCGATACCTTTGCCGGCCCCGGTTACTATGGCTACTTTATCCTTTAATCTCATTAGTATCCCCCCTAATAATGAGATTGAGAGCTATCAAGCCTGACCCTTTTGCTTCAGCTCTTCTTCAATCTCCTGGCGCAGCAGCTTCTTTTCGATTTTTCCCAGCAGGGTCATGGGCAAGGATTCTCTGAACACATACTCCCTGGGGATCTTGTAAGTAGCCAGGTACTCCTTCAGGAATTCTTTCAGGTCTTCAATATCAATCTGGTGGCCGGGTATGGGGACAATATAGGCTCGCCCTATATGACCGGCTATCTCATGGGGCACACCTACTACCGCACACAGCAATACTCCCGGATAGCGCATGATGGCGTCCTCAACTTCGGCAGGATAAATGTTTTCTCCGTTGGTAATGTACATATCTTTGGAACGTCCCACCATACGCAAGTTGCCGTCTTCGTCTATGAAGCCCATATCCCCGGAATAAAACCAGCCTTCATCATCGAAGGAAGCTGCCGTGATTTCCGGAAGCTTAAAGTATTCCTTAATAACCGAAGTGCCCCGGTAAGCAATCTCGCCGATCTGCCCGGGTGGTACTACCTGACGGTTTTCATCTACTATCTTCATTTCAAACTCGGGCGCCACTTTGCCTACGGTCAGGTGCAGGGTTTCCAGGCTGGCGCCCTTTTCCGTATAGGTGATCAACCCGGACACTTCCGTCAGTCCTAAACAGTTATAGACGTTATCGCACATGGTTTCCTTCATCTTGCGCAGGGTTTCCATAGGAGCGGCTGACCCGCTGATCACTAATGTCCGCAGAGATGAAAAATCATATTTATCGAAATCCGGCAGGGCAAATTCCATGGCATACATGGTGGGTACCTGGCCCAGGATGGTTATTTTATGTTTTTCAATTAATTCCAATGTCTTGGCCGGGTTGAAAGGTTCCAAAACCTGAGTGGAATTAGCAATAATAGCCGTCGCTCCTATCTCGGTGGCGCCGCCCACATGGTTAGTAGGCAGGTGGTTGATCCAGATGTCATCCCACCCTGCTTC